>CAUUVO010000014.1:0-2935 GCA_963548835.1 uncultured Candidatus Saccharibacteria bacterium | reverse complement strand
CATAGCTCAGTTGGCTAGAGCACCTGCTTTGCAAGCAGGGGGTCCAGGGTTCGAGTCCCTGTGTCTCCACCATATGGGGTGAAGCGGGCTTACGTCCGCGGCACTCCACCAAGACAGAGTGCGAGGGCGATTAGCTCAGCTGGTTAGAGCGCGTCACTGATAATGACGAGGTCGGAGGTTCAAGTCCCTCATCGCCCACCATAACGTCATTATATTGAATAAAACGATATAATGAACTTTTGGAGGGTTATTTATTACCCGCTGTGTTTTTTAATAAGGGCGACTAGCTCAGTTGGCTAGAGCATCTCGTTTACACCGAGAGGGTCAGGGGTTCGAGTCCCTTGTCGCCCACCAAATAGTTTTTGCTGGAATTGGTAGTTAGGGTATTATAATAACTATTCTTGCAGGAGCTAAAATGGATAGGATTTGTGATTTACCTTCTTTTATAGTTACAGGAGCTTCGGCGTCGGGTAAAACTACGCTTATAGAGCAGGCTATTGCCGGCGGGTATAAGTATATACCTACGCATACAACAAGACCGCCTCGCCCGGGCGAGGTGCCGGACGTTCACGGTGTTTTTCTCAGTAAAGGGCAGTTTGAGGACAATTTTCGCCAAGGGTTGTATATAGAGAGTCCTTTGGGTTTGGAGTTCGCCTATATGCCAGAAATTGGCGTATACTATGGCTCTCCGCGCGAACAAGTGGATTTACTGAAGAAAAATGGTTTTTGTTCTTCTCCGGTGTCAACCCAAATTGCAAGAATGATATTTTCTATGTGTGGCTGCGATATGAAATGGCTTCATCTGGAGTGTGATGATGCCACTAGACGTCATAGGCTTGAACAAAGAGGTATGGCGCTGGATGAAATAGAGGCGCGGATGACTTTTGGCGATAGTCTAAAAGCTCCTGGCGAGGCTATCGTTGTTGATACGTCCAGGGTGGCCGCAGAAAGCTTATTTGGTAGAGTGAAACGGCTGCTGGGACGTGATTAGATATTTAACGTGCAAGGTTGCCTTAAAAGTCTGGAGTTAAGGTATAATGATATAGTAGAGATGTATAAAAACATTATCAAGCCAGTATTATTCCTGCTAACGCCAGATTTTACGCATAAGCTAATCGTTTTCTGCGGTCGTATGGCGCAGGCGTTGCCGCCTGTTCGCTGGGTTGTTCGTAAGTTATGTAGTTTTCATGATAAGTCGCTTCAGCAGGAAGTTGACGGTATCACTTTTTATAACCCGATTGGCTTGTCGGCAGGATTTGATAAAAATGTCCAGCTGTCGCCGCTGATGGAGGATGTTGGTTTTGGGTTTGCTTCGGGCGGATCGGTAACGCTAGAGCCGAGAAAGGGAAATCGACGACCGTGGTTTCATCGTTTGCCGAAGACAAAGTCGGTGGTGGTGTATGCTGGTATGCCAAATTATGGGCTAAAAAAGATTAGCCGCTATGTCCGCCGTAATCGGTGGCGGCTAAATGACATGCCGACGGTTATGTCAGTAGCAGTTGTGGCAAATAAAACAACGATTGAACGGGCTGGTGGTCGTCCAGCCAAGCAGGCAATTATTGATGATGTAAAAAAAGCAACAGAATATATTAATGATAACAAATTGGCTAGTGTTGTAGAAATTAACATCTCCTGTCCTAATGCTGGTAAAGAGCCGTTTATTGAGGCAGATCCGCTTGATGAATTATTAACAGCACTTGACAGTGTGCCGCGCGATGTGCCGTTTTGGGTGAAAATGCCGCATTTGTACGATATAGAACAATTCGATTCGCTGCTGAAAGTTATCGTTCAGCATAACGTCCAGGGTGTAACAGTGGCTAATCTGGTAAAAGACCGTAGTAAAATTGACATCAAAGATCCGCTGACTGATGAAATCCGCGGCGGATTGAGCGGCGAGCCGACGCGCGAGTATAGTTTGGAGCTGATTCGTCATGCGTATAAGAAATACGGCGACAGATTGACGATTATTGGCGTAGGCGGAGTGTTTTCGGCTGAGGATGCGTATACCAAGATTAAGGCGGGCGCCAGCCTGGTCGGACTGGTTACCGGGTTGTTTTTTGAAGGACCGCAGCTGGTTGGGCAAATCAATCGCGGCTTAGTGGAGCTATTGAAAAAGGACGATTTTTCTCATATTTCCGAGGCAGTTGGCGCGGATTTTCGCAGCGAGCCAAAAAAGGCGAAAAAACTTTGAAAAAACTCTTGCAAAACAGCTGCGGCTGCTGTATAGTTGATTACTAGTTACGCGAATGTTCAGGAGAACCTCTGGCAATACACTGCAAAAACGTGCGAGGGCAGTGAAGCATGATTAGTTGAATGCAGACAGATGTGTTAAGTTTTTAACAAATCTATTGTGCACTCAAAATGCGAGGCATGATCATTAACAATTTGAGAGTAAAAGAAATTGAGTTTTTAATTGACGGTAATAGTGATTGCAAAGTAGCAATTACTAGTTAAGTCAATGCATAAAAAGGTACTCAAGGGCGCTAAATGGATGCCTAGACGTATATTACCGATGAAGGACGTGGAAGACTGCGATAAGCCTCGGGAAGCTGTCAACAAGCTTTGATCCGGGGATTTCCGAATGGGGAAACCCAGCATGAGTCATGTCATGTTGCCACTTGCTGAACACATAGGCAAGCGAGCGGGAACCATCTGAACTGAAACATCTTAGTAGGATGAGGAAGAGAAAGTAAATAACGATTGCGAAAGTAGTGGCGAGCGAAATCGCAACAGCCCAAACCTTTTAAGTTTTTGCCTATTTAGGCAAATAAGTTGATAGACGAATACTTAATAAGGGGTTGTGATATTACATATGACCAAGTCAGAGAACTTCAAAGCAATTTGAAGGTATCTGATTTGCGATACCAGGCTATCAGCTGGTAGTAAGGTAAGAAAATTGCGTGGTTAGCAGAATAGTTTGAATGACTAGCCAAAG
>CAUUVO010000013.1:0-11782 GCA_963548835.1 uncultured Candidatus Saccharibacteria bacterium | reverse complement strand
TCAAAATTTCTGACGATGCCATCGTGGCGGCGGCGCGGCTGTCCACCCGCTATCTGCCCGATCGCTTTTTGCCTGACAAGGCCGTTGACCTCCTGGATGAAGCGACCAGCGCTCTGAAGATGCAGCTGGAGAGCGTACCGATTGCTCTCGATCGGCTGAATAATCGCCGCTTGCAGCTAGAAATTGAGGAAGCCGCGCTGAAAAAAGACAAATCTGACCACGCCAAGGCCCGCAAAGAGGAGATTAATCAGCAAATCGCTGACCTTCGGGCTCAGGCCGAGGTGATTGACAATAAATGGCAGCACGAAAAAGACATTCTCCAGACCGTCAATACCGCCACCGAAAAAATGGATAGCTTGCGCTCGCAACTGGAAATCGCCGAACGCGACGCCGACCTGGCCACCGCCAGCCGCATCAAATACGGCGACTTGCCAGAGCTGGAGAAAAAGCTGGCTGCCGCCCGCCAAGAACTGGCCGCCATTCCGCCAGCCGACCGCCTGCTGCGTGAAGAAGTTACCCCTGACGACATCGCCAGCGTAGTAGCGCACTGGACGGGCATTCCCGTGGAGCGGCTGATGGAGACCGAATCCAGCAAACTAACCAAATTAGAGGAGCATATTAGCACCCAAGTGATTGGTCAAGACAAGGCCATCGCTGCGGTGGCCAGCGCTATTCGCCGTTCGCGGGCTGGGCTCAGTGACACCAACCGGCCAATCGGTTCCTTCCTCTTCCTCGGCCCCACAGGCGTGGGCAAAACAGAGGTGGCCCGCAGCCTGTGCCGCGAATTATTTGACGACGAGCACGCCATGATTCGCATCGATATGAGTGAATACATGGAGCGGCACGCCGTGGCCCGCCTGATTGGCTCGCCGCCAGGCTACGTCGGCTACGACCAAGGCGGGCAACTCACCGAAGCAGTGCGCCGCCGCCCCTACAGCGTGGTCCTGTTTGACGAAATCGAGAAAGCCCACCCCGACGTCTTCAACGTGCTCCTCCAAGTGCTCGACGACGGCCGCCTGACCGATGGCCAAGGGCGAACAGTCGATTTTTCCAACACAGTCATCATCATGACCAGCAATGTCGGCTCGCAGGCGATTATGGATTTTTCTGGCGATGATTTGTCGGCACTGGATAATCAGATGCTTGAGGTGCTCAGGCAGCACTTCCGGCCAGAATTTCTCAACCGCATTGATGACATCGTTATTTTTGACCGCATTCGACCAGAGGCCATGCGAGCGATTGTCGACGTTCAGCTGAAACGCGTCGCCCGCCAAGTCAAAGACAGCCGCGACATCATGCTAGAGTTTGACGATAGTATCCGCGACATGTTGGCCCGAGATGGCTATAACCCGGCCTTTGGCGCCCGCCCGCTGAAGCGCTTGGTACAAAAGCGAGTGCTTGATCCACTAGCGCTGGAGTTAATCGACGGGCGAATTCATGAGGGAATGGAGGTAACAGTAAGCGTCGCCAATGACCGGGTGACATTTCAGTACTAATAAAGAACCTCTTAACCTGCTGTTAGACAATACAGGAGACCACCGCTCCCACACCGGGTCATATTGTACCAGCTAAATCGCTTATGTTAGTATAGATATAGGAACTTGATGGTGTTTATGATTGTAAAAAATACATCAAAATAGTAAAATGAACATAATTAACAAGCATAGGTATTACGGGGATATATACTATGAACGATACTAAGCAAAAATCAGTTACAGTATACGACGTTGCGGCGTATTTTGTGCGTCTTGATGATGCTCGTGATATTGAGGACGGCATCACGAATCTTAAGCTTCAGAAATTAGTATATTACGCCCAGGGATATCATCTCGCATATTTCGGCACACCATTATTTTCTAATCGTATGGAAGCTTGGCAGTATGGACCAGTGGTGCCCGATCTATACTCAACGCTATCCTATTTCGGACGTAATCCTGTAGATCTTGACGAGCTAGAGGCTAAGCTTGGATACACTCTTGCAGAGTTTAGTTTTGTTGGTGAAACAAAAAATCTGTTAGACTCCGTGTTTGAGCAGCTTGGACAATTTTCTGCCTGGAAGCTTATGGAAATGACTCACAAGGAAGAACCTTGGAAGAGTACGCCACTGCAAGAGGAGATCACCAATAGTAAGCTCAAAGCATACTTTTCTTCACAGATAGGGTAAAATGTCTCGAAAAGCTTTCAAGTTGGGTTGCGGGACTATTTCTCCAGAGAAACCCAGCCTCGAGGAACAGAGGCTCAAAAAAATAATGTTCTACTTTGGCGACGTACATAGCGATTATACAATAGCATCTACTAAACAAAAGGATTATAAATCACGAATTGCAGATACAATAGATACATGCAGCCAGTTTGACTATATTGGGCTACGGAACAAGGGGCGACATACTACTGGCGGGACAGAGAAGATATCTGTAGATCAGTTGAAAGTACCCCTGCCAAACACTATCACTCCTGATGTAAAACATGTATTTTCAATGTACGTAAGTAAAGATCATAGAATGATAGGAATATTTAGAGAGAATGTGTTTGTTGTGTTATTTGTAGACTATAATCTGGAGCTCTACCGCCACTAACTTGATAGTTTTACTACAGAGAAACATTGAACCTGAAAAAGAATCGCCCTTTATGTAAAAGACAATCCACCTCGTATAGATATGATTTGAAGCTCATCGTAAGCACAATCGTAAAGCAAGGTTGACTGCTTGTCATAGAGATATCTCGGGAGAGACTATAGTTCTTAACAGCGATAGAATTCTGATTATAAAACTTTGAGCTAAAAGCGCTCCAGCCATCAGCTGGAACGCTTTTTATGAGACTGCCCTTCAGACCGAAGGCACACTACTCGGTTTGATTAGCTTCCGCCCGCGTCAGCTTATCAACCATCGGCAGGATCAAGTAAATACCAATGATAGCTGCCGCCAGACCGATACCAACGATAGCGAAGTAAGTTGGCGTCAGCACTGGCTTCAGCGTCGTCGAGAACGTGCTGGTAAACACCGCTCCCGTCCACACGCCAAAACCGCACGACAGAATCGAGGTGGTGAGCAGCGGCGCCACCGATTCAACCATCACCAAACGTTTCAATTGCGCAAGGCGCATACCGCACAGCCGCAACGTATACAGCGAGCGGCGGCGTTCCATCAGCCCGCCAATCGTCGAGACGATCAAGCTAGCCACCGCCACGAACAGCGTTACGCCGATACCGACATAGGCTAAGTCGGCAAATTCGCGAATCGTCGGATTGATATGCGGCTTTTTAGAGTCAGTGCCGCTCACGGCATAGGTCAAATCGTACTGATTGGCTTTCGCCGTCACCAAGGTACGCAATTTCTCGATATCATTATCTGACTTTAATGTCACCAAATATTCTTTCACGCCGTTCACATCAACCTTATCGTTAATTAGCGACACGTTTTTGACTACTGGCGCATCAAAATTCAGCAGCGCAAATTGGTCGGGCCGGGCATTATTCGGGCAAGCGTGCTCAGTATATGTTGCCAAATCCTGGCAGCGAATTGCATCCCCGTCCTCACGCGGATAGATCGTCGCCACCGACGTGATGTAAGATTTTTGCTTCAGCTGCTCCGCCATATCGCCTGGCAGCGACCGACCGATAACAACTGCCGTGCCGCGCTTCAGTTGCGAAAAGCCGTTATCCTTGATAGCTTGAGCGTTTAAGCCTTCAATACCGCTAGTTGCCGTCAAGTAAAAGCTGCCCGCAAACAGCGCCAATACCACGCCGCTGACACTGCGGAAAATTGTCCGCGAATGCACCGCCGTACGCTTGCCAGCAATCAACATTGAAGCATTATTAGCCCAGCGCGCTGCCAACAGCGACAGCTTATTAGTCAGCCAGCCGCCAGCCAGAATCAAGCCGAACATCACCAGCAGCAGCGCCGCCATCAATAGTACCGACGGCAGAGCTGATTCTTTATTAGCCGCCAGCCAATCCCGCCCTGGCTTCGACGACAGCCAAGCAAAGAACACGATACCAAGTGCCGGCACCAGCGCCCGCCAAGCGCGCAATTTCTTCACCTTTTCAACCGAACGCGACACACCTAGCGGCGAAATTTGCGCCCGGCGCATCCGCCGCCAGTTGACAAACATCGTTAGTCCCAGCGTCAAACCGATAATCAATGCGTATTGCATGCCAGTTAGCGCTAAATCGCTAGGATTAAATCGCATGCCGTCCATCTTGAAATCCTGCAGCGGCGCTTGCAACAGCCAGAACGTGCCTAGCCCGATAATCACGCCAACCACCGACGCCAACAGCGACTCCAGCATCAATATCCGTGCCACCTGCCGCTTAGTCGCACCGATCAGCCGCAAAGCAGCATAACGTTTCTCGCGTTGCGCCGCGCCCAGCTGTGTTGCTACTGATACAAAAATGACGATTGGAAACAACAATATCGTCCCGCCGACGCCAAATACAATAACAGCAACCGGACCTATTTTAGCGTCCGATTTTAATCCGTTAGCATCCGTCCGATAAACATCAGCAAAGTATGATGGCTGTCCCTGAGATTTGGTAAAAGCATCGCTCTCGGCCACTTCCTCGGCGCTAGCACCGCGCACTATCATCAATGCATCCGGACTGGCGGTATATTCGCTAGGAATTACGCCGAGGTATTTGGTATTTTTACCAAAACGCGCCAAGATATTATCCTCTGGGTGTTTAGCGACCGCATCAGCCAACGCTTTTGATAAGTAATATTCGCCAGGACGCGGCGTTTTCAGTTTGGCAAACTGCGGTGATTTAGCCGTACCATACATTGAATAAGACTGGATGTACTGACCGCGCCACTTCGACGCATCACCGCGACGGGTACCGCCAACTTTCAGCGGCTCGACACCAGCAATCGGTTTTTGCGAAGGTGCACCACGACTCGCCTGATACGCCGCCGTATTAATTGCTAGTCCACTAGCACGCCCCATTAGACCATTGACACCAGCCGTAAAGTAGCACACCAGCACAATCCCCAGCGCCACCGCCACCGTAGTCAAACCCAGACGCGCGAATGACTGGCGACCAGACTTTTTTAATAACATCCAACTGACACTCATTTGACAGCCCCCGCATTGGTTTTACCGGGCTTGCTTGATGTATTTACCGCTATATCAACACCAGAAATCTGCCCGTCGCGGACAATAATTTCCCGATCAGCATAGGCGGCAATCGTCGGCTCGTGGGTCACCATGATGACTGTTGTGCCGTGCTCTTTGGCGGTCTTGATAAATAACTCCATGACCTTTTCTGAGTTCAGACTGTCCAGCGAGCCAGTCGGCTCATCAGCGAACAGCACTTTTGGCTCAATCACCATCGCCCGGGCGATCGCCACGCGCTGCATTTGTCCGCCCGACAATTCGCCGAGCATACTGTCGGCTTTATTACCCAGCTCAACCTTATTCAGCCATGTTTTCGCCTTGTAATAGGCTTCTTTACGCTTGACACCGTTAAGCAGTAGTGGCAGCGCCACATTATCCAGCGCTGTTAGCTCCGGCACCAACTGCCCAAACTGAAAGACAAAGCCAAAGCTAGTGCGCCGTAAAATACTGCGCTGATCATCGCTCAGTTTGTCGATCCGCCGTCCGTCGAAATCAATCTCGCCACTATCAACCTTGGTAATCGCCGCCAAGCTATGCAGCAACGTCGACTTGCCAGAACCTGACGGACCCATAATCGCCAGCACTTCGCCCGCCTCGACATCCAGGCTGACACCGCGCAGCGCATGCGTTTGCCCGAACGACTTCTTAATATTTTTGGCGCTAATTATTGGTTTGCTCATGCAAAATTTCCTCCTTTAGCCGCGTTAACCGCGAAATAGTTAATTCAATCCAGCGCAAATCCGCCTCCAAATGATACAGTGCGTGGTCAATTAGCAACATGTCCGACAAACTGCTATCGCGCCGCTGCGCTGTTAGCTCGCGCATCCGCTGGATGTGCGCCTGCCGTTGATTATCCAAATACGGTGACGCATCGCCGTCTTTCAAAATCGCCAATACCGCCTTGATATACATCGTCGCTTGTAATTGCGGTGACGGCGCCTCTGGTGATTCCAGCCATGCTTGCAAATCCTGCTTGCCCTCATCGGTAATTTCATACCGAACCCGATCCGGCCCGCCCGATTCGCTGGTATCGGCAATCTCTTTGACCTTGTTATCGCGTTTGAGTCGCGCCAAAGTTGAATATATCTGACCAGTTAAAATTGGCTTATCTTTGCCAAAATAGCCGTCATATTTTTTCTTCAACTCGTAGCCGTAATTTGACTCTTCCGCTAAAAAACCTAACAGGGTATATTGAACGCTCATACTTTTACTATACACCCAGTGTTTAGTTATTGCAAGAGTTTTATACACTCGGTGTATAGTTTATATCTACTCTACATGCAAATTACTTAAATCGTATGTCCGTGTAATTGATTATCTTATTAATCAAATCAAACGATAATGTCCGCGCGAGACAAAATCAATGTAGCCTTTATCACGTAACATTTGCAGCTGTTGTCTAATTTTATCTTTAATATGGTTATTCTCTGGATGGGCAGCCGCCAGTTCACTCTCAAA
This sequence comes from uncultured Candidatus Saccharibacteria bacterium, assembly GCA_963548835.1. Lineage (GTDB taxonomy): Bacteria > Patescibacteriota > Saccharimonadia > Saccharimonadales > Saccharimonadaceae > Nanosynbacter. The sequence continues at coordinate 5,215 of CAUUVO010000013.1, read as the reverse complement.
AACATATATATCGTCAAGTGTAAAATCAGCCCGATCAACCCTTTCAATACACCGCATAATATCAAGCATCCAGCCTCGCGCTGACATTTTATTTTCCTCGCGCAGAAATAGTGTTTTCCGCCATTTCACTAAGACTTCACTCCGCGGAATCACCACCCCATCACGAACCAAGTATATTTTGCCAGAATCTGGGATACTGCTGAGTAGAATATTACAGCCAATCCAGCCAGCTCGGCGAGCCGTATCGGCTAAAGGTTTTCGACGCTCAATAATGCTCGTAGTAAAAAATTGCTTTGGGATAATCATAAAATTGCGAACGGAATAGTCTGGCGTATAACCCAGCAAAAAGAAATTAGGATTATTGTCCGATTGCAAACGCTTAATCATTGTTTCGTATGCCCCATCAACAATTTTCTTGTCAATTTTACCGTTCTTACTTTTCAACTCGAAATCTTCTTGGCAATTTTGGCAATAGAAATCTACTACTGGACGATTGTTTTCATAATTTACGAGATGATCTTGGCTGCAATTCGGACAAAAAATCATTCGCTCAACCCAATCCTCGGTCAAAACACGCACCTTTTGCGAGGCACTAGTATATCTGACGGCTAAGGAAGTATCAAAAGTTAACAACATAATTTACATACAGAATACCACCTCCTGCCCCAAGAACAAAGAACCAAGGATAGTCCAATTCTCCAAATTTTAGCGTATAATAAGAATCATATGGAACGTATCCGACAGCAAAAAGAAACTGTCAAAACTGCCGCTGCTGGTATTGGCGCGCTATTGAAATTGCCGCGCTACAGCGTGCTGGCGGCGGGGTTTTCTTTGCTATTTGCCACTGTTATTTTCTTTACGATTAACGGCAATTTTTATGGACCGTTGTTTTTGTCGCGGCTATCAATTGTCGATAAATTCGTTGTTGCCGGCAGCATGCTTATTGAGCTATTCAAGCAAGGTTTCACCACGCCAAACGGCGTGCTGCTATTGATCGTCTCTATTCTACAAGGCTTATCGCTTTCAGTTGTAATATTTACAGCACGGCGCAATAAACGCAACGAACAAGATGTAGCACGCCAACTCAGCGTCAGCGGTATTGCCTCGATCGCTGCTGCTATCGGCCTCGGCTGCGTACCGTGCGGCACCTCGTTAATCTTGCCGATTGTTACTCTGTTTTTCTCGGGCGCAGCGGCTGCTACCGCCGCCAATGTTGCTGGCACTATCGTACTCGTATTGGCACTTGTACTTAGCATGGCATCACTTTACAAATCTGGACAAATCGCATTCGTTTATGCACAATTAGCCAAACAGGAGGAAAAATCATGAGTCATCAACAAGAACGCGGCATTGCCCCAATCTGGATTGTTTTGTCAATCATCGTCGTCGGAATCGTCGCTCTATTTATCTACGGCATCGTCAACCGGCCGCCAAACCAGCATATCGGAAACGGTAAACCATGGAACGAACACATGTCGCAAGGCTCGGCAGATGCGAAAAATGTATTTATCGATTACACCGATTATTTCTGCTCGTTCTGCGCCCAAGTCGAAGACGCTACCAGCAACGATTCTTTCAAAAACGACTACATCAAATCCGGCAAATTGCGCTACGAACACCGAATCGTCACCTTGCTGAAAGATAAAGTACCAAACACCGAACAAGGCGCTAAAGCCGCATTTTGCGCCGCCGACCAGGATAAATACTGGCAATACACTCACGACATCGTGCCGCGTATCAAAACGGACTACTTCGATAAAGGTATCGGTGTCAAAAACGTCGCTGTGCCAAAGGAAATCCCACTGCTGCCGCTCAGCTACTTCGAAACATCTGCCAAGAACGCCGACCTGGACACCGCCAAGTTCGCCGACTGCATGAAAGGCGACTCCCACCAGCAAGAAATTAATGACAACACGCAAAAAGCCTTGTCGCTTGGCGTGAATGGCTTGCCATACATGGTAATTAACGACTACCAGACCAGCGGCTTCGCTGACGGCGAGAGCGGGCTGAAGGCGATCTTGAAGGCTGGTGGCGTTAATTAATGCTAAAATTTCTCAATTCATTTTCAGCACCGCTGATCGGATCTTTGAGTTTCTGGCCTTTTTTATGCATCCTCTTGACCATACCATTCATCATTTCACGGCTGATCATGCGCCGGCGCGTAACGTGGTCGTATGTATTCTTTTCCTATGGCTCAATTCTCTATTTCACAGGGCTAATCTTTTTTACGCTATCGCCAGTACCAAAAGACCCGATTACCTTTTGCCAAACACATCACATCCAGCCGCAACTTATCCCCTTCAACTGGGTTAACTACGTTGTTCATCCTGACAAGGATACCCTATATATCACGTTGCAATTAGTTATGAATATCGTTTTCTTTGTGCCGCTGGGCATTTTTATGAAAGCATATTTTCACAAGCATTGGAAATTTGCGCTGCTAAGCGGCTTTCTTTTATCGATGCTAATAGAAGTGACGCAGCTAACTGGCGTGTTCGGTTTATACCCTTGTAGTTATCGGCTGTTTGATGTTAATGATTTAATAACCAATACCTTTGGCTGCTTGCTCGGATTTATGTTGACATGGCTAATCGGCTATAAAGTTCCCAGCGTCAAACTCAGCGACGAAAACTACGCCGCGCCTAATCGCCGCAATAAATTCTTAGCTAGCTGCATCAATATAGCCCTTATTATCTTCGCCTCAGTGGTTACGCGGTCGCTAGTTTATCCGTTTTTCATAGACACCATACAACCTGGTAGATTCTATCTTACGGAGTTGGGGGTCTGGATTATTATTCAGTTGTTTATCATACCAAGGATTGCCAAAGGCTGGACGATTGGGAGTTATCTGGTCGGCATCCAGCCGAAACGCCAGCGCAAAAGCAATAAACAGCAGCCAAAAGACGATGCTAATCCAGAAAATTAACCTTTCAGCTGCCGCATAAATCCGCGTAGCTGCGACGATGTCCGTTCAATCCTTTCGCTCGTCCAGTATTTATCCGGCGTGATATTATCGTCGCCAGTTGATTCCTCTTTGTAGCGGCCGATAATCTTGCCGTTCTTGACAATCGATACGTCTGGCACAAATATCCGCGGCTTGCCGTTATCGTCTTTGTCCAAGTATGGCTCCAACTTTTTAACCAGCTTCTGATAAACTTCGTTGTTGCTAGCGCGAGCGGCGCGAATATTCAAATAGTATATTTTATCAATACTCTCGGCGCGAGCGGCTTGGTCAACATATTCGCTCAAATGCTGGCACCACGGACACTGCGGAAAGCCCAAGAAAACCACGCCGCTGCCGCTATCAAAGACACTAAGGACTTCTTCATCGCTAGCATAAACGAAGCGATTATTCGCCGCCACTCGCGGATATTCTGACTTGAATTTGGCAGCGTCGGATATGTTAGTAGACGGAGTTTTCGGTTGCTCGGCAGTATGCTGGCAGTCATACCACAGCCCAGCCGCCGCTCCGCACAGGATAATTATGACGGAAATAATCGCAATGATTTTTTTATTCATGCCAACCCTCTTTTTCATAACGTCGTATCCTTCTTATAATTTTTCTTAGCTTCCAACCAGCGGCGATTTTGCTCGGCTTTGTCTTCAATCTCAAAAATCTCGACCGGATATTTTTCGGCTTGCTTGGCAATTTTTGCAGCAACCGCTTCGGGGATATTGATATCAAAGCGCGCGGCAAATTGGATAGCATAAATAATGATATCGGCCAGTTCGCTCGCCATGTCGTCTTTGGTGCCGATATGCTTATCGCCCCACTGGAAATATTCTAATAATTCATTAGCTTCCAGCGATAACGATATCGCCAAACCGCGCGAATCATTCGTCTTATCCCACTTCCGCGCGCGAATATGATTCATCACTAGCTCTTGCGCTTCTTCAAATGTCATAATTCCCCTTTCTGGTGTAGCTTCACTATAGCTAGTCTAATTATAATACAGCGTTAGCATTATGGAAAACGGTAAAAATCGCACAAAATAGAAAGGCATTTTTCCAAAACATAAAAGCTGTTTTCGAAAACAGGAAGAATGTTTTAAGCGACAGATACGGCTATTCGATAAAAAGCAAGCGAAAACGGGCAAACTACCGATATATTTTAATAAAACCGCCAGACGATTAGAGTTTTGCTCCCCATTTCCACCTGAAAAGCTTAATCACTAGACGGGCTTCTACTTGACTAGTCGCAATCGCTCAATCAGCCAATCCCGCGGCAAAATCGACAAGAACCAGCCAGCGCGCGGGCCGGAATCTTTGCCAATGAGCACGCGGTAGATGGTGGTGAAGAGCTCCCACGGCGGCAGCAAACCGCTTTCCTTGTAGGCGTAAATTGCTTGATGAAACCAATTGCCATCAGCTTCGGCTGGCGCCTCGGCAATATCGTCAGCTAGTTGCCGCAGGTATTCTTTTTCTTCTGCTGAAAACTCGTCTGAATTTACCTCATCTGCGAGGCGAAATTTCAGCGATTCAGGCGCCCACTTTTCCAGCCACCGACTGACATAGTCTAGCTCGGTGATAATCACCGTCTCTTCTTCATCAACAATGTCCGCATATTCCGCACTACGCCGCAAAATCTCCACCGTTTTTGCCGTGTCGCACAGAGCCGCTTGGTATGAAATAACTAGATGCGAAAATGGAACTGAACTAACCGCTGGCTGATTCAACCCATCAGTACACAAGAATAGCAAACGTTCATCAAGTTCATTTTGCGGATGTTGCCTCATCGCCGCAAAGTCATCAACCAACCGCACCAAACTATCGGTCTCGTCAAAATACAACCGCTTGGCTGGCGAATATCGAAGGATAAAGTAGCGCACTACCTCAGGCGGCAGCATATCAACAACGTCGTGTGCGTTCACGCCAGTACCCTTGCTGGCGCTCATCTTTTTAGTATCACCAGTACGATTAATAAATTCATATGGCACTGGTACTGGCGCATCAATATCATAAACTTCACGAGCAATCCGCTTACCAGTATCGTACGAGCCGCCCTTCGTCGCATGATCACGGCCAAACGGCTCAACATCAACGCCGAGCAGCCACCACCGCCCTGGCCAGTCCAGCCGCCAATCCAACTTTACCTGCCCGTCATCGTACCGAACCGTGTGCTCCGAGTCATCATGACTACAATAGATAATTGTTTTTGTATCGCTATCCATTCTGACAAACTGACGATTTTTAAGACGACCATGTTCCATAATCT
>CAUUVO010000012.1:0-23136 GCA_963548835.1 uncultured Candidatus Saccharibacteria bacterium | reverse complement strand
CTCGAACCCTGGACCCCCTGCTTGCAAAGCAGGTGCTCTAGCCAACTGAGCTATGTCCCCATTGCCAAGACTTTTTCCATTGTACCGTATCTTTTTCGTTATGACAAGTGTATAATAGTGTATATGTTATACGAATTCAGTGTTCAATCATTTTTTGTCGGCGTACTAATATTAATCGCAGGCGCTCTTGGCGTCATCTATCACCAAAAGCTTGCCGACAACCTAGCTGACGGTCTCAACAGCTACGATAAATTCAAATTTTGGGGATTGATAGTCTGCGGCATCGGCGTCGCGGTCATGCTAAGCCTGCACACCATTCCGCTCAACTGGATTGTTCAGTCTGTTTTTAGTAACGGCGTACGGTAAGATTTTTCTGTCAACGTAACCTTTTCTATCTTATCCGGATCGATTAATTATTCGTCCTTACCAGGCATAGTTTGGTTCGCTCACACCAACTGTCGCTTGCAGCAACTCTTCAGGCGTCATTACCTTCAATCCGCCATATACTGGATCCTGAAAATTAGGATATGGATCAATGTAGTAAATAAGCGCCACATCTGTACCGTCTGGCGTCGCAATATAGCCAGCGCCAGCAACATTATGCTCGGAGTTATTTGCACCCAGGTATACTTTTGCCGGATTAATCGTATAGTACATTGGATAGCCGTCTTTAGTATTCTTAATAAGCCTTTGCTTAAATAGTTCAATCGTTTTCTGATCGACTGTTTTTACCGTTTCTAGCCGATAGCCCGCTTGACCTGCTTGCGGCAGCTCGTAACCAAACATATATTTATTCAAAACTCTTATCGCATCGCGATTATGGGTCCCAAATGGCTCATAGGTTCCCATTTCCTGAGCCAATATCGTCTGATCTGCTGCAATATTTCGAGCAGACAACATCATACTCACTGTTGTTGGCGCGCAAAAGTACCATTTTTGCTGAAGTTGCGGTTTTATATCAAGCTTATATCTTGCGCCGATAGCCACGCCATGCAAATTTTCGGCAGAACTTTCCTGTTCCTGAGCTGATTTTGGCGATTTTTCCGGCTGATTTTCTGATGGTTTTTGCTTATTTTCCATTGCCGAATCGATTAGTTTCTTTGAGTTTCTATCTGATGCCGGCTTAGTTTCATTAGCTTCAGGATGATTATTTTTTGTTGTATTAGAAGAATAATTCATAAATAAAATCAGCAGATTAGCGATTAGAGCGACAATAATAATCGACGCTAATACTATTAACTTCTTACGCTTCGTCTTGAATGTCATAACTATACTATAACAAAAAAGTCCCTCGGCGGGACTTTTCTATTTAACAACTTGATTGTGCAATTCATCAATCGGTTTATCGTAGAGAAAGGTTTTGAACTTCGTCTCGTCCTTAGAAGGACTATTGTAAATATGTAAGCTCAGCATATTTACGAGACCGACCTAGCTCAACTTGCGATTACTCGACAAGTTGGCATCTATTCTCCCTAGAAAGGAGGTAATCCATCCGCACCTTCCGGTACGGATACCTTGTTACGACTTAACCCCAATCATGCCCCCCACCTTAGGCCGACGAATCGGACTTCGGGTGTTGGTCACTTTCATGGTTTGACGGGCGGTGTGTACAAGACCCGGGAACGTATTCACCGCAACTTGCTGATTTGCGATTACTAGCGATTCCGACTTCATGGAGGCGAGTTTCAGCCTCCAATCCGAACTGGGACTAGCTTTGATGCGATTTGCTTCACCTCGCGGCTTCGCTGCGCATTGTACTAGCCATTGTATCGTGTTTCTAGCCCAGGACGTAAGGGAAATACTGACCTGACATCATCCCCTCCTTCCTCCCCGTTACCGGGGCAGTCTGAATAGAAAAATCCAACTAGTCACAAGGGTTGCGCTCGTTGATGGACTTAACCAAACATCTCACGACACGAGCTGACGACGGCCATGCATCACCTGTCACAGGGTTCCAAAAGGCACTAATTGGTTTCCCAAAAATTCCCTGGATGTCAAGCCCTGGTAAGGTTCTTCGTTTAGCATCGAATTAAAGAACACGATCCACCGCTTGTGCGGGTCCCCGTCAATTCCTTTATGTTTTAGCCTTGCGGCCGTACTCCACAGGCGGGATACTTAACGCGTTAGCTTCGCTACTGAAGGGGTCGATACCTCCAACAGCTAGTATCCATCGTTTACGGCGTGGACTACCCGGGTATCTAATCCGGTTCGCTCCCCACGCTTTCGTGCCTTAGCGTCAGAAATGGTCCAGTCACCTGCCTACGCCATCGGTGTTCCTTCTTATATCTACGGATTTCACTCCTACACAAGAAATTCCAGTGACCTCTACCACTCTCGAGTTTGACAGTTTGAATAATAGTCTGTATGGTTGAGCCACCAGGTTTCACTATTCACTTACTAAACCGCCTACGCAACTCTTTACGCCCAGTCACTCCGGATAATGCTCGCACCCTACGTATGACCGCGGCTGCTGGCACGTAGTTAGCCGGTGCTTATTCATGAGTTACCGTCATATTCTTCACTCATAAAAGAAGTTTACAACCCGAAGGCCTTCATCCTTCACGCGGCGTTGCTCCATCAGGCTTTCGCCCATTGTGGAAGATTCCTCACTGCTGCCTCCCGTAGGAGTCTGGACCGTGTCTCAGTTCCAGTCTGGCTGATCATCCTCTCAGACCAGCTATGGATCGTCGGCTTGGTAGGCCATTACCCTACCAACAACCTAATCCAACGCAGGCTTCTCCCAAAGCGGATAAATCCTTTAATCCGAAGACCATATGCGGTATTAGCTACCCTTTCGGGCAGTTATCCCTCACTTTGGGGCAAATTCCTACGCGTTACTCAGCCGTTCGCCGCTCGCCGACATTCTGCACCATCAGTTCGAAGTCATCCCAGACACTCATCTCTTTCGAAATGATGCGGCTGATTTCCTTCAGAAATCCCCGCGTCCAGGCTTCAAGTTGATAGTGCAGAACTCGCTGCCGCTCGACTTGCATGTGTTAGGCACGCCGCCAGCATTCATCCTGAGCCAGGATCAAACTCTCCGTTAAAAATCTACTTTGTATCAAAGTATTAAGGCTCTACAAAAATATAAACTGACGATGATATTGCACAATCAAATTGTTAAAGTTCATCTTAAGCCGGCCTGAAGCATCGTTTGCTCCACTTTACATATTCGTAAATCGTTGCTTTAACTCGCACTCCAGCAACCAGACTTAATACCAATCTTACCTTATCTGATTGACTAGGTCAATAGCTTTTCACTATTATTTTGTTGCGAAAAATACAACGATAGCCACAAATACCCCTAAAATTATTCCAGCCGCCACCTCAATAGGCGTATGGCCGTGCGCTACTCGAATACGAGGCAGCGTACTTTTTTGCTCATCAAGCAATTGATTCAGCGTATCGCCTTGTTGCCCCGAAGAAAAACGTACCATTACCGCATCATAAACAATAATCATCGCCAACCAACAACTAATTGCAAACTGCACTGTATCAACTCCATCATACAACCCAATCGTAGCTGCTAATGCCACCATCGTAGCTGCGTGAGCGCTCGGCATACCGCCTGATAGTAACAAGGAAGAGCGCGGATTTTTATTAAACACTCGGCGGTTGCGGCCCATTAGATGGAAAATATGCTTTGAACCCTGAGCCAGCGCCCAAGCCAGCAAGGGTATCAACAGATACCGCATTAAGCATCCTCGCTCTGCGAACGCTCTTCCATAAGACCAATGGACGAGACTGCATCATTGCCATCCAGCCGCATAATCGTCACGCCTTGCGTTGTCCGGCCAAGTAATTTAATATCTTTCAGACTCAGACGGATTGTCTGGCCGTTCTGCGATACTAAAATGGCGTCTGTCATACCCGGATCGATAGTTTGCACCGAAATAATTGGACCAGTTTTCGCCGTAACGACTGCCGCTTTAATACCAACGCCGCCGCGCTTATGGGTTGGGAAATTTGCCGCTTTAGTGCGCTTACCAAAGCCTTTCTCACTAATAACCAGCAGCGTCTGACCGTCGCTTGTTACGATATCCATACCGACCACGCAATCATTCGGACGCAGACGGACGCCGCGAACCCCGCGAGCTGATCGTCCCATCGGCCGCGCATCTTTTTCATTGAAACGAATTGCCTGTCCAGCAGATGTTGAAATAATTACATCATTCTCGCCATCCGTCTTCTTTATCCAACGCAATTCGTCGCCATCATCCAATTTAATAGCAATAAGCCCATTCGTCCGAATATTTGCATAATCTTCCAAAGGAGTCTTCTTAATAGTACCGTTCTTAGTTGCCATAAACAGATAGCCAGTATCTTTAGAGCCTTTCTCGTGCTTAATAATGGCTGTAATTTTTTCCTCTGGTTGTAATTGCAGCAGATTAACTGCCGCCACCCCTTTGGCATTCAAGCCGGCAGCTGGCACTTCATAAGCCTTTAAGCGGAAAATACGACCCTTATTCGTGAAGAATAACAAATAGTCATGCGTACTAGCAGGCACAATTTGCGCAATAATATCCTCTTCTTTGGTGGTCATACCGCGCTTACCTTTACCGCCGCGGTTCTGCTTGCGATAGTCGCTAGCTAGCGTCCGCTTAATATAATTTTCTGTTGTAAGAAGCACAACAGCATCTTCTTCCGGAATCAATTCCTCGTCCGAGAACTTGCCTAATTCATGATTGATAATTTTACTGCGCCGCTCATCGCCGTATTTTTCTTTCATCGCGACCAGCTCTTCCTTAACGACCCGTAAAATCTCATTTTCGTCTGCCAAAATCGCTTCCAATTTACGAATCAATTCGTGCAGCTGTCTCAGTTCATCCTCAATTTTATCGCGCTCCAGACCCTGCAAACGACGCAGTTGCATTGCTAAAATCGCTGCCGCCTGAATTTCCGACAAACCAAACCGATCCATCAACCGCTTATCGGCATCGTCGTAACTCTCACGAATCGTCTTGATTACCTCATCGATATGATCAAGTGCAATCTTTAACCCCTCCAGAATATGCGCCCGCTCCTTAGCTTTGCGCAGCTCAAATTCGGTCCGGCGGCGAATCACCCCCTGCCGATGCTTGATAAACTCTGCTAAAATTTCTTTCAAACCCATCACTCTAGGCTGAATACCGTTCACTAAGGCCAGTACATTGTAATGAAACGATGTTTGCAGCCCAGTTAGCTTATACAGTTGGTTAAGAATCTTCTTCGGGTAGGCGTCTTTCTTTAATTCAACAACAACCCGAACCTTACCGCGGGCGCTTTCATCACGCGCATCAGCGATGTGAGTTATTTTTTTCGCAAGGACCAGTTCTCGAACCTTGTCGACGAAATTTTCCTTACTCATACCATACGGCACTTCAGTAATTACAATACTGTAGCGGCCGTTCTTGCGCTCCTCAATATTCGCCACCGCCCGAATCGTTACCGAACCGCGCCCAGTCTCGTACGCTTGATGCATTGGAGCGCCCCCGTACACTTCAGCGCCCGTCGGAAAGTCAGGACCTTTAATATGCGTTAAAAGCTCATCCAGCGTAATATCAGGATTATCTATTTGCGCCACTGTCGCGTCAACCACTTCGCCAAGATTGTGCGGCGGGATATTCGTCGCCATACCAACAGCAATACCCATTTGCCCGTTTAGCAGAATATTCGGTACAGCCGCCGGCAAAACAACCGGCTCTTTCTCTGTCCCGTCAAAGTTATCGCGAAAATCAACCGTTTCTTTCTCAATATCGGACAATAGCTCGCTACCAACTTTATCCATTCGCGCCTCAGTATAACGAGAAGCTGCCGGCTCGTCGCCGTCCATTGAACCGAAGTTACCCTGTCCTTCTACCAACGTATAGCGCATTTTCCACGGCTGTGCCAAATTGACCATTGCATCATAAATCGAGGAGTCGCCGTGAGGATGGTAATTACCCATGACCTCGCCGACAATTTTCGCCGACTTTACAGTTGCATGAGGGGCGCGCCAGCCATTCTTATTCATTGCATATAAAATTCGCCGATTCACCGGCTTCAAACCGTCGCGCACGTCCGGTAATGCCCGATCAATAATCACCGACATAGAATACTTTAAGAAAGAGTCTTCCATGACGCTTTCAACTGTCGATTTTTCAATGCCGCGAACTTCTGGATCGTCGTTCAGAATTTCCGGCTCTTCTACTATATTCTTATTATCGCTATCCGCCATATCACCTCCTTAAAAGTCCAAGTCTTCCAAATTAACCTTAGCGGCGTTTGTTTGAATAAAACTTTTTCTCAATTCCACGCTATCGCCCATCAGCTTTGTAAATATCGCGTCTGCTCTCTCCGCATCTTCAATATTAACTTTTACTAAAGTCCGATTCTCCGGATTCATCGTTGTTTCCCATAATTGAGACGCGTCCATCTCGCCGAGACCCTTAAATCGCTGTTGCGCCGTATAGCCCGCTTGCTTAAACCGCTCGGCATTCTCATCGATTTTTGTGCCGGCAGCTTTACGCTCGTTAATTTTTACCGTCAGTATCTCCTCCAGAGCCGCTTCATCATAGACATAATCTATTTTACGATTACTACCAGTTCCTTTACTCAAGCCGAACAAAGGCGGCTTCGCCAAATAAACATGCCCTGCCTCAATAACCTCAGACATATACCGGAAGAAAAACGTCATCAACAGCGTCGAAATATGCGCTCCATCAACGTCAGCATCTGTCATAAAAATTATTTTATCGTAGCGTATACCTCTAATATCAAATTGGTCGCCAATACCAACTCCCATAGCCTTAATTAGCGAAACTATTTCAGCGTTAGCAAACATTTTGTCAAATCTTGCCCGCTCAGTATTTAGCACCTTACCGCGCAGAGGCAAAATTGCTTGAATAGTCGAATCACGGCCATCTTTAGCCGAACCAGCCGCCGAATTACCCTCGACGATAAACAACTCGCAATCTTTCCGATTGCGTGACGAACAGTCGGTTAGTTTAGAAGGCAAGTTCAAACCCTCAAATGCCCCTTTACGAATCACATTATCCCGCGCTGCTCGTGCCGCCTTGCGCGCTCGTGCCGCCAAAGTTGCCTTGCCGACTACTTTCTTAGCGGTGGCTGGGTTTTCTTCCAAGTAATACGCAAAATATTCGCTCATTACTTGATCAACATAGCGGCGCATTTCTGGATTACCGAGCTTATTCTTCGTTTGGCCTTCAAACTGCGGGTCTGGTAATTTAACCAGAATAACCGCTGTCAAACCTTCGCGGATATCATCACCCGTCAAATTATCCTCTTTTTCTTTCAATAAACCGTTTTTGCGCGCATAGTCATTAATAACCCTCGTCAAAGCCGCCCGGAAACCAACCAAATGCGTACCGCCGTCTGGAGTTAACACGTTATTAGCAAACGGCTTAACAGTCTCCGCATACGTATCATTGTATTGTACGGCGATTTCCACCATACAATCTTCAACTTGCTTTTCTACATAAAAAATATCATCAGATAGTACATCTTTACCGATATTCAAATTTTTAACATAGCTCTGAATGCCGCCCTCAAAGTAAAATGCTTTGCGATCTCCCGTACGCTCATCAACAACGGAAGTATATACGCCCTTAGTCAGATATGCCTGATGGCGCAGATAATTGACAACCCACTTATAATCAAAATCAACCGTTTCCTTAAAAATAGTAGGATCGGGATAAAATGTAATTGTCGTGCCAGTCGTTTCAGACTTGCCAACTGCTTTTATATCAGCTTGCGGAACACCTGTCGCGTATTCCTGGCGGTATACTTTACCGTTCTTGCGCACCTCAGCAATCATTTTGGTCGAAAGCGCATTAACAACGCTAGACCCAACACCGTGCAATCCGGACGATACCTTATAGCCGCCGCCGCCGAACTTACCACCAGCATGTAAAATCGTTAGAACTGTCTCCAGTGTACTCTTGCCTGTTTTTGGATGTTTATCAACTGGGATGCCGCGCCCATCATCAGCAACTCGGACGCCGCCATCCTTAAGCAAAGTAACCTCAACCCTAGTCGCGTAACCAGCAATCGCCTCGTCAATACAGTTATCAGCAATCTCCTTAATAAGATGATGCACGCCGTCATAACCAGTGCTGCCGATATACATACCCGGACGCTTACGAACTGGCTCCAGTCCTTCCAAAACCTGGATCTGCGAGCCATCATAAACCTGTCCTTTTGTTTGTTTAGCCATATTATTCCCTCGCTATTTCTGAATTATCAGCTCTTTTTCAACCTCTTTATTATACACCAAAATAGATTTCTTCTCAAATTGTTTACTTTATCATAAAGATTATGTTAAACTACATGCAGAGTTTATATAAAAATCAAAAAGAGGTTTAAATGTTCAAAAAAATAATCTCACGAATACCATATAGCCCTTCAATGATTCACAATCTAGGGTTTTATGCTGGGCGCTTGCGCAAAGAAGAAGCCACCAGAAAAATCGGGCTAGTTTTAACAGCCCTAGCTTTGGTCGTTCAAGCATTTACCGTATTCTCGCCGCCGGAGTCTGCCAATGCTGCCGATTCAAGCGACCTCATTTACGGCGGAATCTCCAACGGATCACAACTTATGGCGCATTACGACGCTAACACTAATAATATTCGCGATTTATATAATCACTTAGGAATTAGTCGGGCTGAGCTGGCGAACGCCACTGGCAATCTCCAAACGTTAAGCAGTAACATAGGAAGTTACTCTTGGGGATTAACTCCTCATTTTGGCGCAGCCAAGGGCGAAGGCTCTTACGTTGTTAAGACTTCTCAAGGAAGCGCCAGAACATTTTACTACCGCCCGCACAATTTATGGGGCAACTTTACATATAAAGCATTCGTAGGTCAATCAGCTGGGGTCGGCTGGTTTGCCATCATGCTTAATTGCGGTAACCTTATCTTAAAAATTACACCGCCGCCCTACAAATGTCCTCCCGGGCAGGTTGGTACTTATCCAAATTGTTCAACACCGCCAGCGCCATGTCCGCAAAACGCCAAATTGGCAAAAAACGATCCGAAATGCCAGCCTTGCCCTGGCGACGCCACGCTTCTAATCAGCGACAGTAAATGTGCAGCCTCTTTTACTCAGTCAAAAACCGCGGTCAATTTAACGCAAAATAATGCAAATGCCGATTCAACCGCTGCAAAATCAGGAGATAGAATCACCTATACATTATCTGTTAAAAACGTAGGGCTTAAGGAAGAGGAGTTTATCTTTAAAGATTACGTTAGCGATGTCCTAGAGTACGCAGATATTTTCGACGCTGGCGGCGGAACTCTCTCAGACAATAAAGATGGTAGCGCTGGTAGTAATAATTCAAAAATATTAACTTGGCCAGCAGTAAAAATTAAACCTGGCGAAACCCAAAAAAGAAGCTTCACTGTCCAAATCAAAAACACCCTGCCAGCGATGGCCTCTGGAAAAAGCAACCCGACATCATACGACTGTAAAATCGACAACACCTTCGGCAATACTATTAGCACGAAGATAGAGTGCCCTACCCCTAAGGTTGTCGAAAAAACCGTTGCCGAGCTGCCAAAGACCGGACCAGGCGCGAACATGACATTCGCAGGAATTATAGCAGCTGTCGTTGTATATTTTTACGCTCGCTCTCGACAACTAAGTAAAGAAGTAAAGATTATCCGGCATGATATGTCTGCCGGTACAATTTAGGAGAGACAAATGACAGAAAAACTAAAAAGCACTATAGAGAACACCGGCGAGGTATTAGAATCAGCAAGAGAGCAGCTTACCGACAACATAGAAAACAAATTAGAACGTGCTAGAAACGAAAAAGAAAAATCCGCAGAAAGCAAAGAAGATATAAGGAACAAAGCTCTAGAAATAGCCAGCAAGCACGAAGCAGCACAGGAAAAGAAAGCCAGGGAATCAAAAGAAAATAAGAAAGATCAGCCTTCCCTGACGAAAGCCGACGTCGAAGCTTCTTATAAAAAGACCCTGGATAATGTCCAAAAACAATTACCCACACCTTCGCGTGCTTTCAGTAAGGTTATTCATAACTCGGCAGTTGAAAAAACAAGCGACGCCATTGGCAACACCATAGCCAGACCTAATTTAATAATCGCTGGCGCCCTGGGGGCAATCGCTTCAATAATTGTTTATCTAATTGCTAAAAAATACGGCTACGTCCTATCCGGTTCAGAGACTATTGTACTTTTCGCAGCCGGATGGTGTATTGGCGCAATCATCGAGTACGGACGAGTTGGCTTAATTAACAAACAAAAAAGATAAACCAGCTGATACCCGACTAATATTAGACTTTTAAACATTAAAAGTAATTGTTCATTCTGCCTGCACTAAAAATCGTACACTACAGCAAACTCTATTAGTATTCATTACCTTAATTTAATAGACACTTCTGTGTCGTCGGCATCGTTATCGCGTAAATCTAACCTGTTAACAACTGGCGGACTTTGAGGAGTTTTAGCCAGGCTACTAATACTGTCGTTTTCTTGACTGCTCGCAGCGGCATTATTAGAACTTGCGATTGGCTGCTGTATTGACGTCGAAGCAGACGCATTATTATACTGCGAAACATTACTGCGTATCGCTTGCTGATTATTATTAATAGCACTAATACTAGCAGGAGAAGCCGGAGAGGAAGTAGACGGCGATAAAGAAGTTGGCGCTGATGAAAGCGGCGGCATTGCTGCTGCAGAGTTCATACTGGAAGCCGCAGAGACAGGTATAGCAGATGGGGTAGCAGTCCCCATCGGCCTAGCGGTAGCACCCGCGTAAGCAGGACGAGAAGAAGCTGCCGGTCTTCCGCCCAATTGCTGTCTTTTCGCCAACCACTCGTCCAAAAACGACGATCCGCCAGATTTTGCCCCGCCCGTAGAAGCTGGCACGCCGCCTGGACGACCCGTCTGTGGTGCTACAGGTTTATTTGGCTTACTATCTTTCAATCTGTCGAATATTTCTTTTTCTACAACCGCTCGCGGCTTCCCGTACTTAGCTGACGACAATCTCACTAAGGCGTCTCTCAACTGCGTATTAACCTGCCCCATCGGCGGAATCCAATTCATGCTAAACGGCGCCGACGGCACATTGTTTATCATCACTGAAGTGATAGACTGAAAATTCGGCAACTTTGCCAAATCATCAACGTCAAATGTCGGCTGAAACTTCTTAACCATCAATTCTGCGTCAGTAATACCGATTCGCCCGGAAATCACCGTACCAACGTTACCGATAATCGCCTCGCGAATCTTATCAGTAAGCTGCGTCATAAACTGGTTACCCATAATCAGACTTAGCTTATATTTTCGGGCCTCAGACAAAATTGACTCAAAACTATCCGTAGCAAAGTTTTGAAACTCGTCTACATACAAAGAGAAATCGACTCGCTGGTCTTCTGGAATGTCTGCCCGAGCCATTGCTGCCGCCTGAAACTTCATCACAAATATAATACCCAGCAACCTTGAGTTTAACTCGCCCATTTTACCTTTTGATAAGTTAACCAGCAAAATTTTATTATTATCCATGATATCGCGCAAATTAAACCCAGACTTCGTCTGACCGATAATATTACGCATAGCATCATTGGAAATAAACGGACCAAACTTTGCCACCACCCAAGAAACAACTTCGCCGGCTTCGTTTGAACGCTGAGATGCTGGAAATTCTTTCGTCCAAAAATCAATCACTTGCTGATCTTTAACATATTTCAACTTACTTTTTACAAATTCTGGATCAATCAAACACTTTGGCACATCGATAAACGTTCCACCTTCCGGATCCGCCATCAGCAGCAAGGCGCAGTTTCTAAAAATATGCTCCAGACGCGGACCAACAATACCCGTATGACCTGGGTCATACAAACCGTACAACATATTTATTGCCTCTTGCACTAAGAAGTCTTTTTGATCTGGCGTGTCGTACTCAAACATATTAAGCCCGATCGGATTGGTCATATCCGCCGGGTTAAAATAAATAATATCTTCAACTCGCTCTTTCGGCACCTTTCCCAACAACGATTCCACCAAGTCGCCATGCGGATCAATAAACGCGAACCCGCGCCCATCCATCATGTCTTGATAAGCCATATTTTCCTGCAACACCGACTTACCAACACCCGTCTGTCCAATGATATAAACGTGGCGTCGGCGGTCTTTTGTGCCAATTCTAATAGGCTTCCTTATTCCCCGGAATTCGTTATAACCGATCAGCAGCCCTTCATCCAAAACGTCAGTCGGTCCATCTACCTGTTTTGACATTTGCCGCTTAACTTGTGATGTAGGAATTGCACCAGCTCCTGGCAAATGAAACAGTGTAGCCATTTCTACGCTATTCAAAATATTACCGCGTACTTCCTGAGGAAAGAATCGCATAATGTACGCTGTGGTCATTTCTTCGACATTTCTCGTTAACGAGAACTTAAACCCGTTATTTCGCGGTGAATCAAACAGCGAAAATGCTGCAATGATATTTTTTAATAGAGCTTGCGATCTGGCTGCTGTGTTTGAGGAAATGACTACGCGAATCAAAACCTCATAAGCCGGATAACGCGCCTTTTCGCTAATTGCATCAACCTCTGCCTGTTCTAGCGCTGTAAGCTGCTTGTCTTCAGGCTTACTGTCTTTTTCCTTGTCTGACTCCGGCGGCTTCCACAATGCCTCCATAATTTCCCCAACCGCTGCGCCGCCAGCCGCCAAACCAGTTTTTTTACCTTTATTTTTTTTCATATTATCAATATGAGATTCCGAAGACTTTGACCAGCCTTCACGCGCTGGCCGGATCAAGAACTGAACGCCAATGCCATCATCCTTAGTTGCCGACGACAAAGCATTCAATAAAGCTCGCGATGCGTCTCGCTTTGATTCCTGATAGGTAGCGATCGGATAAACAAACGATTTCCTTAAATTAAACTCGCCACCAATAGTACCGCTCATTTTGCCGACTTTACTAAATATATTTGTATCAGTCACTTCTTCAAGCCTAGCCGACGGATAAGCTGCCGCTACTGCCTGGCGAATCACGTCAACTAAAACGAGAGGCACCACAGCATAGTAATGCACCAATCCTCCATGAGCCACTACTTCAAACGACATATGCCGCTGACCATACACTTTACTCTTAAATCCCTTAGTGGCCGTACTAGATACAATATTATACATAACCTGCGCCTGAGATAATATCTCTTCTGTCAGATCTCTCTCATCACGATTAGAATTATCAATATCTTCGCTAGACGGCGGCAGGTGAATCAGCAACGGCACCATCTTCAATCCGCGTTCATAATTTTTCGCCTCTCGAAGCATTTTACGATACTGAAACACAACTACCGTAACACCAACGGCTATAATAACAGTCACTATAAAGCTTATAACTAAAGGTCCAGCACCCATAAAACCCTACCCATTATTTTGGTTTTGACCCAATACTTTATTATATCTCTTTTTCAAATAATCAGCTTGCAGTTGCGCAATCACCCTGCTGCGCTCGTATGGATCATCCCTAGTTAATGTAATTATCTTCTTTAGTTTTTCAACCCACTCTTTTTCAATAAGATCTTCGTCCGCAGCCGTTAAGGGAGTATCGTCATCTGAAGCCACCGTCTGGGTATTGTCGTCTTGCGCGGCCTGAGAAGTAGTAACTACAGGCAAAGTTGTAGGAATAACAGGAGGTTGCTGCACCGCCTGAGGAGCGGGTCCAGATTCAATACCTCTTTGAATTTCCGGATTTTGCGTATTCTGTTCTAAGCCACGCTCAACATTGCCCGGCATTTGCACTGGCGCTTCAATACTTTGCCTGACTTGCGGCAATTCTGGATTCATACTTTTATTGTATCATGTCAACGCTTAAAAATATATGGACGCTAATACCTTTTATATACATAAAAGCAGGCCAGCACTTCAAATAACGACAGCAGAATAATCTCGAACAACCCTGCACCGCCGACAGATTGCATTCCTATGTAAATAACCGGCACTAAAGCAACAACCGTAGAATAATAATAGCTCTTGTTATTGCTTGACGTATTAGTTAGTTGTATTTGGTTTTTTTCTCTGACAAACCTAGCTGTTATCCTTTGCACTAACACTATAAGTACAAAAAATAAACACACAAAAAATAAATACGCACAAGCAAAAAAAGCCAGAACCCCCAACGGTCCTACCGCAATTGGGTTTGTCATACTTAAAATCAGCGCGACTATAATCGCCATAGACACGCCAACTGCTACAGCTACTTTAATCCCCATACTCACAATTATACCAAGAGAGCCCGAGCGATAACTTCGCTAAAGCAAATGCAACCATCCGCCGCTTTAAAAATAACTATTGGGCGCGGGCATTTTCGCTATGCTTCATTACCGCTCAAGGCAGTTGACCGCTCCTTATTAAAGGAGCACGTCCTTGTATGGTGTTCCTCATACGCATCCAGTATTTTCATTACCAAAACACTCTGATAAGGATTAACTGGATGCATACGGTACTATCTCCATACGCGCTTGACGCCAACCAAATGTTGGCGAAGCTTCGGCCATGCCACCATAGACTCAAGCAACTATTGTTTTGTTGCGAATCCGAACGATGCCGTGGCCGAGTTTCCGTCAAATCTTTTACGCGACTATGCGCAAAGACGCCAAGCTTCTGACTAAAATTGTTAATGTATTTTTGCTTTTTGTTTTTGTAAAAGCTTACGTTTATACTAGCACACTCAAACCATTTAGTCAATAGCTTCGACGTGTAACTTAAGCTAATTATTTGTGTTATTATGAACCTTCGTCATGCTTCTAAAAGGAGAAAACATCCTACCACCCCAATAGTATCCAGTATCCCCTAACCCAGAATCCTGTTCGCTATTTTACATGTAGTATTTTTTACCTAGACTTTTTATAAAAATATTGTTGACATAAGCGTTTTTGTGCTATATTATAGGGGTAGCTTCTGAATAAAAAAATTATACAGAAGCCAAAAATAAACAGAACTCGTAAAACTCCACTTTTGAAAACAACCACTACTCGCAGGTGGTTGTTTTTTTGAAATCTACACACTCATCCGCTGCTATAATTTACCAAATAAAAACCAGCCTCTTGGCTAGATTTGACATATATGGTGGAGCTGCCGGGTACTGCCCCCGGGTCCAACTGGTATCATGATATTCGTCTACGAACATAGGCTCATTTAAAAATTTTATAACGTCGCTTGGCTAAAAAATGAGTCTAAAAAACCAAATTTCGTTACGCGGAGAAAGTCCCGCATGTCCGCCGCTTCCGAACATACAGCAAGCAACATATATATGACACCCTACGCATCGGCTGTTGCCACAACGCGAGGATGATCGCTAAGAACTAAGCAGCGATAGCGACCGGCTGAGCAACTTTGAACAAATCAAAGAATGCAGCAACACGATCTTTCAAAGATGTTCTTGCATCTAAAATCATACGTTACGCGTATCGTCGGCTCGCAGAATATCCTGATAAAGTCCAATTGTCGAAAGCTATATCAGCCCCGCACATCTCCCCACTATTATAGCACGCTATATTTTAAAAGGCTAAGCATGTATGGTTTAATAAAGTCATGGTAAGTAAAGTACGGTCAGCCACTCCATACGGATTTCATGGTCAAATGATTGACATCGAAGGAGATATATCACGAGGCTTACCTGGAATGCAAATAGTTGGACTTGGCAATAAAGCAATTGACGAATCTCGCGACCGAGTACGCGGCGCTATCAAAAACTCATCCTTAGATTTTCCAAAAGGTAAAATAGTCATAAACCTAGCGCCAGCCGAACTGCCTAAAGATGGGTCTCAATTTGACCTGCCAATAGCCTTAACTATTCTATGCTTAGGCGGACTGTTGTCTCAAAACGACTTAGACGGCGCCCTGTTTGCTGGCGAGCTGGCTCTGGATGGTAGCCTACGGCCTATCAGATCTGCCATCATCACGGCTGAAATCGCTAAAAAGCACGAAATTCATACTGTGTATGTTCCGTCTCAAAATGCCAATCAAGCAGCTCTGGTTTCAGGAATAGAAATAATACCCGTGGACAATCTAAAATCGCTATTTCTTCATCTAAAAAAAGAAAAGATCATACAACCCGCCAGCAAGACTAAGCTTAGCTGCTCAAAAACACCAAAAGACAATATATCCCTTGATCACATATACGGACAAGAGCAAGCTAAACGAGCAATCCAAATAGCAGTAGCCGGAAGACATAATCTGCTTCTTTCCGGGCCGCCAGGGTCAGGTAAGACTATGCTCGCCCGCGCATTAAAAAATTTACTACCGCCTCTCAATCAGGATGAGATTATTGAAGTAACTAAATTGCACAATCTTGGAGATCGTAACATTACAAACAATACCATTACTGAACGACCATTTAGATCGCCGCATCACACCGCCAGTCGAACTTCCATCATCGGCGGCGGATCCAGAATACAGCCCGGAGAAATTAGTCTCGCTCATCGCGGCGTTCTGTTTTTGGACGAATTCCTGGAATATCCGCGATCAATACTCGAATCGCTGCGACAACCACTTGAAGACCGCGAAATAACCATTAGCCGTGCAAAAGGAAAATTTAAATTCCCTGCAGACTTTATACTTATCGCCACAATGAACCCATGTCCCTGCGGATTCTTAGGCGATACAGAAAAGCAATGCACCTGCTCTCAGTCCCAAATACTAAACTACCAGAAAAAACTATCCGGACCGCTACTGGATAGAATCGATCTTACCGTGTCTGTATCCAGAGTTCCTCATGAGCAATTAGCGATAAAAAATCTGTCGTTAAAATCACAACATACCAATATTCAATCTTCAATAAATAAAGCACATAACCTTCAACACCTCCGTTATAATTGTAGTACTAGCTACAACAGCAGCATAAATAGCACTGATGTTGATAAATATACATCACTATCAAATAAAGCTCAATCTTTCCTTATTTCGGCAAGTAAAAAACTAGACTTGAGCGCCCGCAGCTATTTCAAAACTATCAAGGTCGCTAGAACTATTGCCGACCTGGAAGGCAGCCGCACCGTTGAAATCTCCCATGTCGCCGAAAGTCTTCAGTATCGCCAAATCGCTGCGAATTGAATAAGACATATTGAAAAGGTTCTCCATCTCTGTTACAATGACCAGTGGAATTAATCTAAAAATTGCTTCAAAGGAGAGCTGAAGATCACTAAATCAATTCGTATCAACGGAGAAATCCGTGCCCGAGAACTGCGGGTCGTCGGCTCAGATGGCGAACAGCTCGGAATTATGCCGCTTCGCGACGCGCTTCGTGCAGCCGAGGAAGCTGGACTAGACCTTGTTGAAATTTCACCAAATGCCAATCCGCCTGTTGCTAAGGTCATCGACTGGGGTAAATACCAGTATCAAAAGATGAAAGATCAGCAAAGAAATCGACGTTCGGCAAAATCTGGCGACTTGAAACAAATGCGCTTTGGACTGAAGATTGGCGCTGGCGATCTGGAAGTCAAGCTAAAGAAGATTCGTAAATTCCTGGAAGGCGGACATAAAGTGCGCATACAGGTTGTTTACAAAGGTCGCGAGATGGCACACAAAGAGATAGGCTATGAGTTGATCAACAAAATCATGGGACATCTCGAAGAAGAAGCAATATTAGAGCAAAAACCTCAGATGGCTGGTCGCAATCTGAGCGTAGTAATAAGGAGTAAATAATGCCGAAACTAAAGACCCACAAAGGTACTGCGAAGCGCATTAAGCTGACCAGCACCGGCAAATTGACTCGCCAACGCGCGTTTGGCGGTCACTTTCTGGCTAAAAAGTCAAAAAGTCGAAAGCGCGCTATCAATACAACAGCAAAAGTAACTGGCTCAATGGCAAAGAATGTCCGCCGAGCGATAGGAGCTTAATGACATCATGAGAGTAAAACGAGGAGTCGCTACCCGCGCAAAACATAAAAAGACGCTCAAATTAGCTAAGGGTATGCAGCACAATAGAACCCGCAGCTTCCGCCTAGCAAAGCAAGGCGTCATCCGGGCTTTACAGTATGCTTACCGCGATCGCCGCAATAAAAAACGCGATTTGCGCAGCTTATGGATCACCCGCATTAACGCCGCTGCTCGCCAGGAAGGTACGACATACGGCAAGCTAATTGCAGGATTGAAAGCGAACAATATCGCGCTTGATCGGAAAGTATTAGCAGAACTGGCAGTAAATGAGCCAAAGGCTTTCGCGGACATCGTAAAAGCAGCTTCGTAATTACCCAAGTGTACCAATAAAATAACCCTGACTACCCAGTAATCAGGGTTATTTTACGTTGCAGCCTGCCTATAAGCCGGGTTTTGTCGAGAACGATCATCTATCTAGTTTGCTTGTTGCCAAGCAAATCAAGCGGTTATCGATTTACAAGCGGATCACTTCTAGCGTAAATCTCCTTGCAGCCAGCAGGGTTTACCTCTTGCCTGCGTCACCGCAGACAACTGCGAGCTCTTACCTCGCTCGTTTCACCTTTTCCTTAGTATTTTAATTAAACACTAAGGTAGTTTCGTTTCTGTGGCACTTTCCCTAGGGTTGCCCCCGGTCGCCGTTAGCGACTGCCGTATCCTTCGCTGCCCGGACTTTCCTCTTAGCGCAGCACGCGCCAAGCGACCGCTCAGCAGACTACCGCTTCATTATACATTAAACTTTCATATAATCCCAAACAAAAAGCCCTAAGATCCTGCAAATACTTGATATTCCCCGCTTAAAAGCAAGGTGGGTGCTCGCAACTTATTACCACGATAATAAATCATTAAAGCTCCCTATCATATGATGTTAGGAAAATCATACGTACCCGCAGGCAACTTAGGGCTAGTTCTATTATACACTAAAAATCATCATAAATACATCTAGTATAGTACTGATACAAGCGCTCATTACTCGGCCAATTGCACTAGAGAACAACACAACAAGTAAAAAAACTACCAATGTGCCATATTGTTCAATTTGCTCCATCAGTCGCCTAGCGCTTTCCGGCGCTAAAGCATATAACAAGCGAGAACCGTCTAACGGCGGTACAGGCAGCATATTAAACACGAAAAAGCCCAGATTAACGGACACTGTCATTGCTATCACCGATCCAGGAAACGATGACGCGACCAACCCACCGTTACTAACAACACTCATCAAAGCACCAATGCCAAAAGCAAAAAAGGCTATAAAAAGATTAGTCAACGGCCCCGCCAATGCAACCATAGCAGCTCCCCATTCACCATAACGGACTCTGTTAGGATTAAACGGCACTGGTTTTGCGCCGCCAAACACTGGCCCGCCCAGCAGCGCCATGGTTAACGGCAGAAGAATAGTCATAAATGGGTCAATATGCTTTAATGGGTTAAGGGTCAGTCGTCCTTCAATTTTTGCAGTATTATCCCCCAGAAAGTATCCCATAAAAGCATGCATAGCCTCATGAACCGTCATAGACAAGAGAATTACAACAAAAATCATTATGATACTCATGATAGACATCACAGTAAAATTATACCATGATTAACCTACATCTTTATCAGCGTTAAAATCCATAAGACAGCTTTATAAAACAAGTATATCAATGAAGTCTTTACTTAAAATAAAAACACAACCCTAAGTGCTGTGTTTACTTAACGAATCTGCTTCTCTCGACGGAACCGGGTGAGGTGCGCCTCCCCATAACTACGATTGTCCACCACAACAATTCCGTTTTGAATTGGCACCTCACCTATTCCTGGGTGTGATAATATCATACTTCCGCCTGGTTTGAGAAGCCCCATCAGTCGTGAAACTGTGGAAAACTGGGGGTTATGATATGGCGGGTCAGCAAAAATGATATCAAACTTCTCTGTTACGCTCATGCTTTCCAACCAATTCGATACCGTTGTTTTTATTACAATAGATTTTTCATCAACACCCAAATTGCTTATATTTTCGACAATAACACGCTGAGCAACTCGGTTGCGCTCCACGAAAACCGCTAACTCGGCGCCACGACTTAAACATTCCAAACCAATAGCGCCGGAACCAGCAAAGGCGTCCAAAACCCGCGCACCGCGGACTGTTTCACCCAGTGAGTTAAACATCGCCAAGCGGACTCGTTCGCCCATGGGATGCGTCGTCGAACCTGGCGGTGTCTGGATAAATCGTCCGCCAAATTCGCCAGCAATAATTCGTACCCTCACCGTTTTGCCTCAAGCTTCCAAACCGACGCTAGCCAGCCCAGCATGACAGCTTTGATGATGATTGGCATCAACTCATGGTTGGTTTGCCACGCCAGATCCGTCGTCCAGCCGTTTTTACCAAAGTTGTCATACATTTTCATGGCCGCCACGGCGTGAACTTGCTCCAGATAGTATTGCCGATAGCCCCGCTGCTTGACCTGTAAAATCTCAGCCTCGCTTGGCACGGCGTCCTTAAAGCGCGGATAGGCCACCACGCTCGCCACGCCCGCTTCAAACGCCACATGCATAGTCATCATACCTTTGGCACCCCAGAATTTCCAATTATTTTTGATGAGCTCAATCCCTGTGTCGCCCTTCATGACATTTTTCTTGAGGATTGAGGTTCGCGTCTCCAAACCTTCACCGCCGCGCAGTTCCTCCATTGCCTGTTCCAGCGGGAAATGATGCGCTGGCGTTAGACCATCGGTGACAGCATGCGCCATCCACGCCGCTTCAAAGGCAGCTCGTTCAGAATTATTTTTCTGCAGCGCCTTCGCTAGGTTATCAATATGCTGGTCAATCATGTCCAAAAGCGCTGTGTCGTTCGGATCGTCTGGATTGATGAAGTGCCACGGCTCGTCAACGGCTGGACTTTTACGCTTGACGCCGTCAGGGCCGTTTTTGCCTTCAAAGTGCAGGATATCTTTAATATCAGGAAACTCACACCAATCAGGCAGCATTGGCGTCAGATGTCGCCTGGCCACTCGATCTATCTTTTGATGAACACCGATAAATCGGCCAGAGCCATCTCTAATTGTCGTTCCTGCATACATATTAATTCAAAATGGTTAATCGCTGATAGCGACTGACGGCACGCGCCAGATGGTTATATTGTAGCAAATCCTGCCCCTCTTTGACAAAACGCTCGGCCTCCGTTTGCGCACGGGCGATCAGCGGCGTGTCGCTCAGCGAAGCAATTTTTAGGTTCAGTGCGCCATGCTGCGCTCGTCCGTAAATTTCGCCGGGGCCGCGGAGTTTCAAGTCAACTTCTGCCAAGTAAAAGCCGTCTTGAGACTTCTCAATTTCCCTGAGGCGCTGACTTGGCTTGTCGTGGCTCGACACCATCAGGTGACAAAAACTCTGGTGCTGACCGCGTCCAACCCGACCGCGCAGCTGATGGAGCTGGCTGAGCCCAAAATGATCGGCATTTTCGATGAGCATGACTGTAGCATTCGGCACATTGACACCAACTTCCACGACGGTGGTACTCACCAACATGTCAATGTCGCCGTCCGCAAACTGCTGCATAACCGCCGCTTTTTCCTCTGGCGGCAGTTTACCGTGCAGCAGCCCAACGCGGCGATGATGAAACATCGTTTTCGCCAATTTGTGATATTCCGCCTCGACCGACTTTTTATCATTGTCGGGATTATCGTCGATCAGCGGGCAGATGACATATGCTTGGCGACCCTGAGCTAGTTCATGGTCGATGATTTCATAGAGCTTTGGCGCTGAAGCTGGCGACCAAATTTTCGTTTCAATCGGCTGGCGCCCAGCTGGCAGCTCGTCCAAAATCGAGATATCCAGCTTGCCATACAACGTCAACGCCAAGCTCCGCGGAATCGGCGTGGCAGTCATGCTGAGTAGATGCGGCATGTAGTCTGCCTTTTGCAGCAATGCCTGCCGCTGCTTGACACCAAATCGATGCTGCTCGTCAATCACCACAAAACCGAGCTTGTGGTACGCCACTTTTTCCTGAATCAGCGCGTGCGTGCCGACCACTACGTTGATATGGCCGTTGGCTAAATTATCCAGCAGCTGACGCCGCTGAGCACCCTTGACATGTCCCGTTAGCAGCGCCACTGACACGCCAAACGGCGATAACAGCTCATCCAGCGTTTTGGCGTGCTGAGCCGCCAAAATCTCCGTCGGTGCCATGATGGCCGTCTGAAAACCAGCCTGCGCCACCTCTGCCGCCACCACCCCAGCGACCACCGTTTTACCCGAACCAACGTCGCCCTGCAACAAGCGGTTCATCGGATGTTCGGACTCTAAATCTTGCAAAATCTGCCAGGCGGCGCGGCGCTGCGCGTTGGTCAAAGGGAATGGCAGTTGCTTAACAAATTGCTTGACAACCGGCTGATTGAACGGAATGCGCCAGCCAGTTAGCTTGGTTTGTTCTTGCTTATTCAACTGCGCTGCCAAAATCATTTCAAACAACTCTTCAAACGCCAAGCGTTCCCGGCCGCGGGCAATTTCCTGATGATTTTTTGGCGCATGGAGAAACTTGACAGCCTCCGCGCGGCTGACTAATGATTGCCTCTGGACAATGTGCTCCGGCAGCGTTTCGGGCAAAAACTCCATGATGGGGCGCAGATTCTTCAGCAAATCCTGCACAGTTTTTGGGCGGAGATTTTTGATGGATTTATAGACCGGATGAATGCCCAACGTATGGTGGACGTCGGATGTATCAGTTGACTTGGCGAGCTCGACCGACGGATTACTGATCTGATAGCTGTTATATTGCATGCCAAATTGGCCGGAGAACATGAACTCGGCGTCAGATTTGAGCTGTGACTCACGGTATGGCTGATTAAACCAAACGGCCTTGACCTTGCCAGAATCATCCGCCAGCACCGCCGTGGTAATTCTCAGGCCCCGGCGCACAATCCGCGTCGAAATCGACTCGCAGCGCGCCCGCACCGTCACCTTGCCCGGCTGAAGATCAACGATGTTGACCGCCGCCGAATAATCATCATACGCCCGCGGCAAAAAATCTAGGGCATCCGCCACCGTCTCCAGACCCGCCGCCGCCAGCGCCTGGGCAGTTTTGGGGCCGACGCCTTTGATTTGTTCTAGTGAAGTCGTTAACAAGACCATCCTGTTCTATTGTAACTTCCCACAACCGTAAAGTCCAAAGGCATCCAAACTACGAACTGTACGGGAAAGACTTTATTTTTTACATAGCTGGATCCGTACACATCTCAAAACCTTTGCAGCCAAAAAGCAGGCCTCGTAGACTGTAGTTA
>CAUUVO010000011.1:0-27254 GCA_963548835.1 uncultured Candidatus Saccharibacteria bacterium | reverse complement strand
CCCTGCTGCAAAATCACCGAACGTGGATCGACCGTTTGGCCGTCAGCGATTTTCACCACGCTAGTATCGACCGATTTACCACTATCAGTCACTATGTTGATTGACTGAAACCCTTGAAAATACTGGTCGCGACCGTCAATCGTCAGCGTGATATTAACATTTTTCACCTGAGCGAACTCTTGGCTGATTCGGCGCATCTCCTCAGTCGATTTACCGCGTAGTTCAGTCGTCAGCGCTGTGAGATTATCCGCCGCTTCGCGCTCTTTTTGCTGCAGATAAAATTGCGGCATCAAGGTGTAGACCAGCACATGCACCAGGATGATCAACGCCGCGAATAGGCCGATTGATACCAAAAATGTCTTGGGAAATAACTTAAGATTCTTCATAGCGATAACCCACTCCCTTCACCGTGACGATGCAGTCTAGGTGCAATTTTTT
Organism: uncultured Candidatus Saccharibacteria bacterium; assembly: GCA_963548835.1. Lineage (GTDB taxonomy): Bacteria > Patescibacteriota > Saccharimonadia > Saccharimonadales > Saccharimonadaceae > Nanosynbacter. The sequence goes on along the minus strand of CAUUVO010000011.1, from coordinate 26,816 downwards.
GCGTAAGTTTTTGATGTAGACGTCGATCACCCGGTCGAACGGTACCTCGTCATCGCGCCATAACTTGTCGATGATAGCCTGCCGACTCCAGACCATGTTTGGATTATCTACTAGCAGTTTGAGTAGCTGCACTTCCTTGGGCTTGAGATGCGCGTCAGTATCATCATAAAATCCCTGATAGGCCATAAAATCCACCGAGGCCAGGCCGCGCCGCCACAAGGTTTTCTTAGCAGGCTGCTGGCGGCGAAGCAACGCCCTGATTCGCTTTTCTAAAATTACCAGCGAAAACGGCTTACTCATATAATCATCCGCCAGCTCGTCAAAACTCGCAACTTGCGTCGGCTCATCATGCAATGCCGTCAGCATCAGCACCGGCACATCGCTGGTCTGGCGAATTTGGCGCAGCGTCTCGATGCCACTCATCCCTGGTAGCATAATATCGAGGATAATCACATCCGCCTGAGTAAATTTTTCCAGCGCTTCCTCGCCGCTGGTCGCCGTCAACACCATAAAGCCGCGCTGGCGGAGGAATTGTTCGGTGCCGGCGCGCAGAGTGGGCTCGTCTTCTACGAGGAGAATAGTATTTTTGCGCGCCATCAAAACGCCAGACCGCCCGTCTTATGCTTAGTTATAGTAATTCTCCAGCGCAAGCTTTGGCGCTTCCAATCACTTTTCATATACTCGCACATACATGTCGTACAGCTCTTTTTTGTACTTTTTAACAATTTTATCATCCGGCGATAGTAATTCGTGCCCGGCGCCCATGTAGGCTGGCGTCGTCTCGTAGCTGAATCTGGCGCCGCTGGCTTTAGCCATACCTTCGGCGATGGAAAGTGCCATGTCTTTGTCGATCAAATTGTCTTCGCTGCCGATTATCAAGCCGACATATTTCAGACCTTCGGCTTTGAGGTCGTTGCGATAATTCTGCTTGATAATGACATAATTCGCCAGCGCCCGGTACGACAAGATATCGTCGAAGAACTGATCTGGTATCAGATGGTTGCCGTAAACATTGCGCAGCAGTGGCATTTGCCACTTCGGCGCTTTTGAAGCGTCCGGCTCGTAGTACGGCGCTATCAGCAGTACTCGCGAGAACAACCCGCCGCCATATTGCGCCAGCCATGTCGCTAACGTACCACCGCCAGAGTGTCCGATAACACCCAGCTCGTCGCCCAAACCGCTGACTAATCCGGCGCTGTCGCTCATGAATTTCACCAATTCGGCGGCGCGTACTTGGCTATGTAATTTCTTATCGCTCAGTCCGTGGTGCGGCGCCCGCGGCACGTAAACATTGTACCCGGCTTGATAGAAACGCTCCGCCAACTCCGCTGGGCCGTTCGGACAACCGCTAACGCCGTGGAGAATCATCACCGCGCGAGCAGTTTTTTTGCCATGAGTCTTCAAAATCGGCCGGCAATCTGGCCGCACTTCGCTGTTGGCGGTATCATCGGCAATGACTTTTTGGATATCCGCCACCGACTGGTCGTAATCGCGCCGCTGGATATTAGCTTTCTGCAAGTCGGCGCTGCGGCTCGGCCACAGAAACGCCCAAGCCGCGAATCCCGCTATCAGCGCAATTATCACGCATATTACAATTAGTACTATCTTCTTACCACCTAGCGCTGCGGCCATATCTATACCTCCAATTTACATAAACAAATTATTTACCCTGCACTGCCAAAATCCGTGCCTGAATTTCGTCCAACCGTGTGTCGTCCATTTTTGGACCTTCTGCAGTCGTTAGCCAGCCACGATACACCTCACTAAACTCAGTCTCTTTGCTCCACACATCGGTCTGGCTAGCTAAATCGCCATGCAATGGCATCAATTTGGCATGCACATGCGCCACGCCCGTACCTTCAAAAATCAACGCTACTCGCGGCGTATTGAAGGCTTTTTCTAAAATATTAGCAACCTTTTTCACTGCCAACATCATCTCAGAATACAATTCATCATCCAAAGAAAATACATAATCGCCTGGATTATGTTTCGGTATGACCACGGTAAAGCCCGGCGTGTTCGGAAACGGCGTCAAAAACGCTAAAAATTTCTCGTCCTCCCAGACTTTCCAAGATTTCATTTTACCTGACACGATATCGTCAAAAATTGTGTGATTCATAATTGCTCCTTTAGGATAATTATAACAACTATGAGCCGTCTATTTCAATTTATTGTTGCAAGTATTTATCGCAGCTTCAATGAAATCATCCTCGCTGATTTCATGTTCCACTCCAGCCAAATCGAGCCTATCCATCACGAGACTGACTGTATCGCCAATTTCATCTTCATAGATTTTGCAATTTACTATACTTTCGTAAACACTCTTTGCCCCCAAAAGCATTAGACACTTTCGCTCCTTTTCCGTAAACTTATTTTTAAGCAAAGAGTCAATGATATCAAGATCTCCGAATTTTCTGGAGTTTCGCCCTCTTTGCAATATTTCTTTCATCTTTTTGGCTTCACTTGTTAGGCCTAATTTTTGTATAAAATCCTTGTCATTAGACGCCAGAACATGAAGGGCGCGAGATGTTAATTCATCGTCAAAAACAAAGTCGCTGCCGCCAGCAAGTTTCCTCGCAAGCCTAACCGGATCAATTGCGAACCTAACTTCCTGGGCAAACCTTTTTCTAAAATCCTCATCATCAAGTATAGCCTGTCTGTATTCTGAAAAATCATCGCCATCATCCATCCCAAGCGGCGAATATTCTCTTACTATATTTTCATATTGGACAATTTTTTCTCTTAGGGCTAGATATTGACCTTTTTCCGCTTCTGTCATTATTCCCGAATACATGCGTTCATCTATTTCTTTAATAGATATCGGCGGTTTCACTCTTAATGATTTTTCGCCAAGTATATCTGAACTGTCCATGTACTCAATATCGTCGAACGCATCAGTAACAAACGCGCGCCATTTCTCTAAGCTTTCAATCGCGGCGGCGGCATCGTCTTCATTTATTTGAGAACGCACCTCGTCATAGCTTAAGCATCTTTGCAAATCGTCAAGCGCATAACCATAGTCGCGAGGGCTTGAAAGAAGAATGCCGCCCCTGTATTTATCAATTGCTTCCTCAGCACTGGCTACTTCTAGCTGCACGCATTGCTCTAATAACTCAGACCTTTCCTCTTGAATTCTTGCCATGAGGGAAATCTTTATTTTTTCTGTAGTGTCATCATCAAAAGGCAAAGCCTTTAGGTTGCCCAAAGCCTGGCTAATACCGGCGCCGCAAATTAAATCGAATTCATCTAAAGCCCTCGAATGGCTAGATACGAACTTACTAGCCAACTCGTAAAGCGGATCTTTTAGAGCATTAGCCATTACTTCTTGGTTATTAGAAAACCACTCTCTTGCTGCCGAGACGTTTGTATTTCTTTCGTTGTCAGCATCGGAGGGAAAAATAGGCTTTTCTGTACCAAATGTTGTCGACCAATAAAAACCTACATGCTTCATGGTCTCAGGTTTAGCAGTAGCAGCTCCTAAAGTATACCGCATAACATCAGCGACAGACGCGTCTCCCGCTTTATAATGATCGTAAAAACCACCCTTAGTACGGGACAATATGTCAAACTCAGGAAGGTCGCTAAGTTCTTTTCTGGCTGCTATAATCGGATTTGTTATTATTCCCGATCTATCTTCAGCCTGAGCAGGCAAAATTTCTGCATTTCGTAGCGCTGTCTCGACATCTTCTGGAAATTCAAAAAAAGCAAATTTTGCTTAATAGGCGGCACAACGTCCGATACCCACGGATTATGTACGGAGGTTACCGTGCTATCAAAATTTCTACCAAAATCTCTATCTAAACTCATGATTATTATTTTACACTTTCATTGATATTTTAGCAAATAACTTATAAAAACTAAGTTTTCCTGCCTATTCTTTGAGCGTACTTCTGGCTCGCCGCGAATGACTCCTGGGTGTTGCGGCGTTTTTTACTGGATGGGCGCAGTTTTTTCGGGACAGCACGGAGAGTTTTCGGCGCTTTAGCTGCTCCTTTCAGGGCTGCACGTTTAAGTTTCGTCGGAACAGCTTTAAGCCGCGGCGGCTTCTTGCGCGGGTATTCGCCCGCCAGGTGCTGCTTGATAAGTCCAGACAAACGTTTGGCGTAGGCGTCTGTTACTTCGTGGCCTTGCATAGTCATCGACCGGCGGATGATATTTTTATGCTCTTTGGCTAACTTCTTCAAATTCCCTTCGACGATCAGCGGGTCAAGCTTACCAGACAGAATAGTAATTGGCAGCTTCAGCTGGGCAACGTCATCCAATGCTGTTTGATTGATTATGGCAGTGTTAAGGGCGGTCAGGAAAGAATCGGCAGTGACCTGGTCGGCTTGAAAGCCAGCGTCAGGCCAGATATTATGATGGTCGGCAAATTGCAGAATGCGCTTTGAACCGTTCGGATGGCGGCGAATAAATCGATAAAAAGCACGCAAAACTTTTTCTGGATGGTGAAAACGCTCGTCTATTTGCGGGCGATACATCGGCGGACTGCACAAGATGAGCGAACGGCTTAAATGCGGATGCTGTTTGGCCAGCTCCACTGCAGCCAGCGAGCCCATGGAATGGCCGATGATAACGTCGAGGCGAGTAATTGCCTTTTGGCGTAAAGTAGCAGCGATGCTGGCGGCTTGGTCGCGCACATCATAAGACTTCCAATCAGGTTTGGGCGAATTGCCAAAACCCAGCATATCAATGGCGATTACCCGCGTGTCCTTCGGTAGGTACGGCTCCAGCGGCTTCCAAGTTTGCCACGACGTACCCAGCCCGTGGATCAAGAGAATGGTCGCCTTCGGTCGGCTCGGATGAGAAAAATAATGCAAATTAAGCACATACGGAATACGCAGCCAGCGATGGATGAGGCGATCAAACATATTACTTAGTGTAACATTTATAGGGATAAAACGCGACTTGGAGCAGATTGAGGTGTAGCGTTTAATCTGGCTGCACTACTTTACAAATAAGTTTAAGCAAAGCACGATACGTTGGTGTTTACTTTTTTACCTACACATGATATGATTATCTTTCATGAGAGGAGATGAATAAAATTATGAAACATGGGATTATTGATAGCCTTCGTAAATCAGTGTCAGAGTGGAAAGCAATACCAGAAAACCTTAGGAGTGGAGAAAAAAGAAAAAGAATACCTGCTATTTTTAGTGTTGTGGGTTCGGCGGTGCTAGCTTGCGTGGGAATAGAATTCGGTGTGGGTATAGCTACAGAAATAGATGAAAGTATGAAAACCCAAGCGGCAGCAGTACAAGAGGGACTTAATAGACCAGGTTGCACCACTGAAGTTACTGATAAACAGCATACACCAGAGCATGAAATCATTATTCCAGCGGGTCAAACATATGCAACAATAGAAGTTCCTGAGTCGCAAACAGTAACAATGACATTAGGCGAAGGCTGCCGTCCCGGTACTCCCGGCAGAGAGGTGAAAGTAGGTGTTAGGGATGATTTATGGGAAAAGGTGAAACCGGGCGACATGCTTTACCATCCTGGCGGGTCTACTGATTGGGATGTATATGATAATTATCCAGTTCCTATGGATGATTCGACCGGCTCAAAGGAGAATAATCCAATGGATAATAACGGCAACGATACCATTGTCCGTGATTTGCCAACTGTCGGTACTGGTCAGGCAAGCCCAGCTGCAGCTCGGGAGGAATATTCCGAGCCAGCTGCCAGCGAATTCTATATTAGCCCTCAAGCACTAGAAGAGATAGCTAGTAATTAGCACCGTACGTTATCGCGGCTTCTTGTTTTCGCCGGCGACTATCTGCACGATCATGGCTATAAGAAACGTTATTACGCCGGTCATATTGGCGACTAGGCAAACCGTTTCATATTTGTTCGGTGCTAGCAATCGCAGCAGCGCGCCCGCGCCCATCAGCGCGAAAGATACGAAAAATAGCGGATGGAGTTTGACACGCGATCTCATACGGATCATATTATATAGCATTGCCGATAAAATGAAAATCCGCCCACGCTTATCGGTTGATAACGGTAGCTGAGCGGATTTATGTAAAAGAGTTCGCTTATGAAGAGGTGCTGCTATCAAAAACTAGTTTCACCTGGCTGCTCGCCTCGTCTTACGACTCTGTCATTTGGTTGATTAAGTTCATCCTGCGAGGCTAAGCGTAAAACAGCATCTTGTACTTCTAGTAATAAATCTTTAAGCATTCTTGCAACTGTCTCTGGATCAACGTTAGCAGCTCCATCGCCAAGTTCTCTGTGGGCTCTCACTCCTAAGTGGTAGCCAACAAGCGCGGCTTTCTTTATAACTTCCGGGTCAGCAAACATACCCTCAATTTTTTCTGCTAGCACTGCGAAATCGCCTTGTTCTGTGTTTCCATCGTTTACGTGACTTTGCAGGTCGGCAAACATGTCCTCAGCGGTTTCTGCCGGCACTGCTGGGTCGCCTTCTTCGGCGTTTCTATCTTGCAGGTCGGCAAACATGCGCCACGACTCTGTTTTATCGCCTGAATACCCCCCCATCGAATGTTCGTTCATACTACGTAAAACTCCTTTTCTTTGATTTATACGTGTCAGTACTGTAGCATGAAACTGCTTAAAATGTAAATTCCAGAAGCAAATCCTAGATACATTGCACCTATGAGATTATTGCGTCATAAAAAGCGCTCGGACTCCCGAGCGCTTCTCTTTTGCTGATATAGCGTTTTTAGTACACCTTCAACAACAACTCACCACCAAGCTTAGCCTTGGCTGCCTCAGCGCCAGTCATGACGCCTTTTGAGGTTGAGATGAGTACCAAACCGCGGCCGCTTTTCACCTTTGGAATCTCGCTAGCGCCGACGTAGACACGACGGCCTGGCTTTGATACGCGGGTGATCTCGTTGATGGTGCTGTTGGTACCTTCTTCGTTGATGGTCACGACCAGCACACCGCGAGGCTTGGCGTCTTCTAGTTTAACATCTGCGAGGTAGCCGTTTTTGACTAATTGTTCAGCGATGACTTTTTTCATCTTGCTGGACGGAACACGAACTTCCGTCTTGCCAACCAGTTTCGCATTGCGAATGCGCGTCAGAAGGTCGGCGATTGGGTCTGTAGTTTGCATAGACATTGTCGAATCTCCTTTCCTTCTTACCAACTACTCTTTGTTATGCCTGGGATTTCACCCTTGGCTGCTTTTTCGCGGAAATTGATGCGGCTCAAGCCGAACTGGCGCATGTAGCCACGTGGACGGCCGGAAATGCTGTCGCGGTTCTTGTGCCGGGTTGGGCTCGAGTTGCGAGGCAATTTCTGCAAACCGTCGAGGTCGCCAAGTTCTTTTAATTTAGCGCGTTTGGCTGCAAACTTAGCGATCAGCTTCAGGCGCTTTTTGTCGCGAGCGACCATTGATTTCTTAGCCATTACCTGACGCCTCCTTTCTTCTCAAACGGCATGCCGAACTTCTCTAGCAAGGCTTTTGAAGCTTCTTTATCACCATTCTTGATGACAAATGTTACCTGCAACCCGTGCAAAATCTGTGTTTCTTCGAAAGTTAGTTCTGGGAAGATTGACTGCTCGATGATACCCAGGTTGTAGTTACCACCTTTGTCAAATTTCAGGCCGACGCCATGGAAGTCGCGGACGCGCGGCAAGGCCACGTTGATCAAGCGATCCATGAACTCGTACATCCTGCTGCCGCGCAGCGTGACACTGACACCGATTGGCGCGCCCATGCCTTTACGGATGCTAAAGCCAGCGATTGACTTCTTTGCCTGGCGGGCAACTGGTGCCTGACCGGTGATCTTTGCAACGGTGTTTTTGACAATTTCAAAGTGACGCTTGTCGTCTTTCTTCTTGCCGGTGCCAACGCTCACGATGATCTTTTCCAAAGCTGGCACTTGGTGCACGTTCTTTAGATCTAGTTCGGCTTGCAGTTCCTTCAGGTATTTCTCCTGGTACAAGGCTTTCAAGCGAGGAGCTGGCACGACGGTTTTCTTCTCTGCCATTATTTAATCTCCTTATTTTTTGCTTGGCGAGCGACACGAGTTTTGCCGCCGTCAGCGTTCTTTACTAAACCAACCCGGCTGGTTTTGCCTGACTTTTCGTCGACAACCAGCGCGACTTTGCTGATGTCCATTGGTACGTGGATATCTTTCTTGCCGCCTTTTGGATTGTACTGGCTTGGCTTGACGTGGCGGTGTCCGACGCCAATACCTTCAACCAAAACAGTCTGATCTTTGGTGTTAACTTTCAGGACTTTACCAGTCGTACCTTTGTTCTTACCAGCAATGATTTTTACGGTGTCATCTTTGTGAATACGAGCCATTAGAGTACCTCCGGAGCCAGGCTGATGATCTTCATGTAGCCCATGTCGCGAAGCTCGCGTGGTACTGGGCCGAAGACACGGGTAGCCTTTGGCTGCTTGTCATCGTTGATAATCACCACGGCGTTGTCATCAAAGCAAATGGTCGAGCCGTCTTTGCGGCGGATTTGGTCGCGGGTACGAACCACCACAGCCTTGACGACAGACTTCTTCTTGACGTTGCCGGTTGGGCTGGCGTCCTTGACTGAACAGACGATCACGTCGCCAACGCGAGCGTAGCGGCGGCGGGTACCGCCGAGAACGCGGATACACAATACTTCTTTGGCACCCGAGTTGTCAGCTACCTTGAGGCGAGATTCTTGTTGGATCATTTGTCGTCCTCCTTAGCCTCTTCCTCAGTTTCACCAGAAACTTCAGCCTTTAGTTTAATAGAACCGCGAGACTTTTCAATCACCTTGACCAGCGTAAAGCTCTTGGTCTTGGAAATTGGGCGAGTCTCTTCGATTTGCACCTTGTCGCCTTCGCCTGCCTCATTAGTCTCATCATGAGCAGTGTACTTGCGAGTCACGGTGTACTGTTTGCCGTAGAGCGGATGCGTTTCGCGGCTGGTGACCGTCACAGTGATGGTCTTGTCGCGCTTGGCACTCGTTACGACGCCAATCAGTGTTCGTCGGGCCATTACTTGCTCTCCTTTTCGTTAATTTGTGTCAGCAGGCGTGCGATGTCCTTGCGGAGTGAACGCAGCGCTTTTGGATTAACTAATTCGCCAGCAGCGTGAGAACGTTTTGCTTGAAGCAGGTCATTTCGCTTCTCGACGAGTTCCTTCTTCAAATCGTCAACAGTCTTCACAACTGCTGCTTTTGTCGGTTTCTTTGTTTCAGCCATTATGCGTCCTCCCGCTTGATGAACTTACATTTGACTGGTAATTTGTGGCTAGCCAGACGCATTGCCTCGCGGGCCGTCTCCTCGGAAACACCCTGCATTTCAAACATCACCGTGCCGGCCTTCACCTTAGCAACAAAGAACTCTGGATTACCCTTACCACCACCCATTTTCAAACCAAGTGGTTTGCGAGTAACTGGGGTGTGTGGAAAAATCCGAATCCAAATCTTACCGCCACGCTTGATGTAGCGGGTCATTGCCTGACGAGCAGACTCGATTTGGCGGGAGTTGATGCGCTCGTTTGATTGTGATTGCAGTGCAAAGTCGCCGAACGCGATGTAATTACCACGGGTTGCATTACCACGGTTTTTACCGATGCGCACTTTGCGGTGCTTGGTTTTCTTTGGTAACAGCATTTAGCGACTCCTTTCTCCCTTATAAATCCACACTTTCACGCCGATGATACCAGCTGGTGTCTGGGCGCGAGCACAGTGGAAGTCAATATCTGCGCGAAGGGTGTGCAGCGGCACTGAGCCTTCAATCACCTTTTCGCGGCGTGCCATTTCAGCACCGTTCAAACGACCAGCCACCTCTATGCGGATACCTTTGGCACCAGCACTCATGGTGTTTTGTGCAGTCATTTTGGTTGCGCGGCGGAAGTTGATACGGCGCTCCAACTGGCGGGCGATGTTCTCTGCCACCAATTTGGCTGCTAGTTCCGGTCGGCGCACTTCTTCGATGTTGATGCGAACTGCCTGACCGACAATTTTCTCAACTTGCTTTTTCAACTCATTCACGCCAGCACCGCCACGGCCGATCACCACACCAGCTTTCGCCGTGTGGATGGTTACCGTGATCAAGTTGGCACTCCGCTCAATCTCAATGCGATTGATGGTTGGGCGTGAGGCAAATTTCTTCTCAATCAATTCGCGGATTTCGTGATCCTGGCGAATTGCCTCCGCAAACTCTTTCTTATTGGCCGTAAACCAACGAGAGCTCCAGTTCTTGTGAACTTGTAGGCGGAAGTTGATTGGATTCACTTTTTGACCCATTTACTTCTCCTCCTTTTTTGCCGTGGTTTCGGCGGCTTTTTTCGCTGCAGGCTTGGCAGGTTTGGTCTCTGCTTTAGCCTTGGTCTCTGGTTTTTTCGCAGGCGCTTTCTTTGGCTTCTCGGTGCCAGTTACTTCAACCAAAATGTTTGAAGTCTTTTTCTGGAATGGCAAGGCACGACCGCGTGATGCTGGCTTAAAGCGACGCAGACGCGTACCAGTGGTAACGCTCAACGTGGTAATCACCAAGCTTTTAGCGTCCAAACCGTGGTTGTTGATAGCGTTTGCCTTGGCGCTGTCGATAGCCTTTTTCACCGGCAAAGCAGCGCGTTTTGGCACGTGTTCCAAGATAACCAATGCGTCAGCGACGGTGCGGCCGCGTACCAGTGCAGCTACCAGGCTAACCTTGCGTGGTGTTTGGTCAACACCTTTGGCGTAAGCGCGGACAGTATAAGTTGTATCAGCCATGATTACTTCTTATCCTTTCCGCCGTGCTTACGGAACTTACGAGTTGGACTAAACTCACCGAGTTTGTGACCAACCATGTTTTCAGTAATCAGCACAGGCACGTGCATCTTACCGTTGTAGACAGCAATCGTTCGACCGACCATTTCTGGGGTGATAGTCGAAGCGCGCGCCCACGTTTTGATAACGGTTCGATCGTCAAGGCTGAGAGCAGCGACTTTTTTCGCAAGCTTCACATCGACGAATGGACCTTTCTTTAATGAACGACTCATCGTGATTTACCTCTTCCTCTTCGCGTCGTGACGCGTGCGTACGATTAATTTATTTGAGCCTTTGCGGCGGCGAGTTCGATAACCCAGCGTCAATTGGCCCCATGGCGTACGTGGTGCTTTACCAGTACCGTGGCGACCACCGTCACCACCACCATGCGGGTGATCTGCGGCGTTCATGACGACACCGCGCACGGTTGGGCGAATACCCTTGCGGCGGCGGCGACCAGCTGAACCGATCTTCACGTTCTGGTGCTGGACGTTACCGACTGTACCGATGGCAGCGGTTGCTTCCAGGCGAACTTTGCGAACTTCACCAGATGGCAATTTGATGGTTGCGTAATTGCCTTCTTTAGCCATCAACTGAGCTTTGGCGCCAGCGGCGCGAACCATTTGCGCACCTTTGCCGGCAGTCAGTTCAATAGCATAAATCATCGTACCAACAGGGATTGCAGACAATGGCAGGCGGTTTGAGGCCTCAATTGGCGCTTCCTCGCCAGTCTGAATCGTCTTGCCCTTAACCATCGAGGTGTCGGCCAATACGTAGTGGTACAAATTGTACTGATCTTTCACTCGAGCGATGCGCGCTGAGCGGTTTGGATCGTACTCAATTTCTTCAATCGTCAGCGTCAGACCAGCCGGCAAATTGTGGTTCACCAAACGGTAGTGACGGCGAACGCCACCGCCGCGATGACGCACGGTGATGCGGCCTTGGTTGTTGCGGCCAGCATTTTGCTTTTTGGCTTTGGTCAGACTTTTGAGCGGTTTCCTTGTCGTGATATCCGACAAATCCTGGCTCGTCATGCCGCGACGAGCAGGAGTGGTTGGATTGTAAGCTTTCACTGGCATTACTTGGTCTCCTCCATCTGCTGCTCTACTGCGTCAAACACATCGAGCTTATCGCCATCTTTCAGCGTCACGTAAGCCTTCTTCCAATCCTTGCGCGTAGTCGTGCCAGGATAGCGGTTCTTGCCTCGTGAGAAACGCACAGCCTTGCCATCTTGGACTAAGGTTTTCACCTTTAGGACGGTAACGTCAAATTGCGCTTCAACTGCTGCTTTGATCTCGTTTTTATTCAGGTTGAGCGGAACGCGGAACACGTACACGCCGTTGGCGCTCTGTGCGTAGGCTTTCTCGCTAATGCGTGGGATAATTGTCATCTGTTTCATATTACGCTTCCTCCTTACTCAGCCACTCAGTGATTACTGGCAGAGCTTTCGGGGTTATGACAATAGTATCCGCATTCAGAATGTGGTAGACGCTGAGGTAGCTCGCGCGGATTACCAATACGTTCTGAATGTTGTTTGTGGCGCGCATCAATTCTGGCGTCTTTTCGTCGACGACGATCAGCACGCGGCGCTCAAACTTGTTGTCCGCCAAGAAGGTTGCGACCTCTTTGGTCTTGCCAGTCGTCTTGATGTCTTTGACGACGATATTCTTCGCTTCATTGGCTACCGTCAAGGCTTGGCGAATTGCCACTTTCTTGGCGGTTTTAGACAATTTTTTGGTGTAGTTTTCGTTGCCGCGTGGGCCAAAGACCACACCACCACCGCGCCAGATTGGGTTACGGGTTGAACCGAAACGTGCTCGACCAGTTCCCTTTTGCTTCCATGGCTTTTTACCACCACCGGAAACTTCACCGCGCTGTTTGGTGGTTGCGCTTGCCAAACGAGCGTTGGCCAGGTAGCTGTCATATGCCAATTTCAACAGTTCGTGGTTTGGCACTTCAACAGCAAAAATGTCTTTAGGAAGTTTGGTTGATTCAGCCATTACTTGTTACCTCCTAAAATGATCAGCCCTTTTCGTGGCCCAGGGACAGCGCCCTTCACCCCGATCAGATTGGTCTCTGGATCAACATATGCCACTTCCAGGTTCTTGACCGTAACACGCTCGTGACCCATGTGGCCAGCCATCGTCTTACCCTTGAACACTTTTTGTGGATACATCGAGCCAATTGAACCTGGCTTACGAGTATTACCTTTACCACCGTGCGTCTTACGGTGACGCTTAAAGTTGTGGCGTTTAATGGTTCCAGCGAAACCTTTACCTTTGCTGGTTCCGGTCGCATCGACAGAATCGCCGACTTCGAACGCGGAAACGTTGATTTCGTCGCCAACTTTGAGACCCTCAGGGATCTCGTCGACGCGGAATTCCCGAATATGCTTCGGGATCACTTGGGCTGGCTTGACGTGTCCAGCCACGGCCTTGCTCAGGTTCTTACCCTCTCCATAAGCGACCTGTACCGCATTGTAACCGTCGGTTTCGACAGTCTTCACCTGAGTCACGGTGACAGGGCCGGCTTGGATCAGCGTCACCGGAATGGCTTTGCCGTCTTCAGCCAAGAGCTGGGTCATACCAAGTTTGGTACCGAGAAGTGTTTTCACTTTTCCTCACTCCCACTTAAATACTCCTGATGACGTGCGGTTTCTGGGTTCTGAGTGAGGCGTCCATGACAAGCACTTCAATCATAGCCAGACCTGCTCATTCATCAAGGAGAACAGTTGATATTACGCGTAATAGAAATTACTCTCCTATTGTAGCACACCAGGCGCTACGCTGTCAACGAAACCAAGGTCGATCTTCTAGGGAATCTGACTTTCTGTAAACAGTCGCCAGATCTGAGCCAAGAGCAGACACTTTACCCACTCCCAGGACATGCGCACCAACTAATACTGCTATTTTATCCGCGGCATCTGCACCACAATTTTCTGTTAAATGATTAAGTACATTTAACTTGTTTGGGTAGTATAAGTCCGAAAAATCTTGACGCAGCTGTGCGATACTTCCTTTGACGAGCTCGACCTTCTCTCTGCTAGACTCAAGATTTACTACTGAACTCAATATGTAGCCGTCTTGCTGCAGCGATTCTACGCAAGCTTCAATCTGCCGAACAGCTCCTTCTACATTGTCTCCAAACATTCTCTCATCAGCGGCGGCTTTTTCGCGCTTTTTCTTGTCTACGATAGTTTTTTCGCGCTTTTTCTTGTCCGCGTGCCGTTGCGTCATAATTACATACTTGGCATTATAAAGAAGCTGTGCCAGCCACATCTCGCGCTCATCGTCTGTCTTACTGAAGAATCGCTCGCTCCCCAAGACTTCCCCATGACTTTCCATGTTGTAGTTATCCATACCTTCAAACGCAATAGAGCCTTTGATGTTTTCTTCATTAAATCCAAGACTCTCCAATATGGTTAGCCTGCCTAAAGCCGAGCTTCCCGGCTGAAGAGGCTCATATAGAGGGCTATCCTCAGGCAATCCGCCTAAAAGAGCTTGATCTTCAATCTCATAACTCACCCACCCAAATCGCTTTGCGTAGTAGTCTATTTTACTCTCTCTGTCTTCTGGAAATATCTTTCCTTGCCTAATCTCCTTATTTACTCGTTCTTCTGCTGCTTGCTGTCTACGAGTTTCAATAGCCGCTTTTACCCATAAATCTGCCAATTTTAGCGCCTCTTCATACCCAGGATCTGCCCGCAATTCGTCCGCTTTATCAAAAACAGCCAGCGCCTCCCGCGCATGCGGGCTGAGCTGATCTCTTGGCGGAAGTATAGGCCAGACGTCCGGACGAGATCCTTCAAAATAGGCTCTAACTTCTGGATCTGGCGTAGACCACGGTTCAATTGCGATGAGTTCCGGATAAACACTAACACCTGCTAATGGATCTGATAAAGATGGGGGGTAGATTCAATATTTTTCATGTTTTAGACTGTAACTAAAAATGGTTAAAATGTCAAATATACGTTACGACATCCGCTTTTTCCAAGGTTTGTTTTAACCATCTCAACTGCAAGCGTCAATCAAATTATCACGCCCACCGGCGTAAACGAGGTTAAAATTGCCATTAAAATGAGGGTGACGTACCAAATTTTTCGGTTAAATTGATATTTTTCAATTTTTAAGACTAAGAGAAGCGCAATTAGCAAGCCGGCAGGCACAGCCTGCATAGAAAAGATACCTATTTCAAATGGATTTTTCAACCTAATCCACAAAGCGCTAAGGACTACGAATATTACCAATTTAGTAAAAAATGCGCTATCGTTTTCGTAAATTTTCTCCCGTCCCTTGCGGTTAAACAGTTCGCTGGATTTTGAACGGTTGCGTGCGTAGGTGTGCGGTCTTTTTTGTTTTGCCATAAACTTGATAGAATTATAGCATAAAAAATCCGCCCCGTTCAAGAGGCGGAAGTTTCTGACGTAGTAAAATTACATACGAATTTCGGCGTCAACGCCAGCTGGCAAGTTCAAATTCTGCAAGCTGTCGATAGTCTTTGGCGTGGCGTTAGTGATGTCGATCAAACGTTTGTGGACGCGGCGCTCATAAGTCTCGCCGCCTGTTTTGTAAACGTGCGGACTTTTTACCACCGTGTAGGTGCTGCGGCGAGTTGGCAGCGGCACTGGGCCAGCAACGTTCGCGCCAGTGCGAATTGCCGTATCAATAATTTGTTTTGCCGACTGGTCGATAACCTTATGGTCGTACGCCTTCAACCGAATGCGGATTTTAATCCCTGTGTCTTGAGCCATAGCTCCTCCTTTGTGCGACCCCGTAACCTCTGCTCGCATCGCGGATATTATTTCCTAACGGCTGGCCGAGTTCTCGAGGCAATTTAATAATACTTGGTGATTATAACAATTTTTTTGCGGTTAATCAAGACTGCGGATGGCTTCGCCGACGATTTCGGCTGAGTGCGCTAATAGTTTTTTTTCACGGTCGGTTAGCGGATAACCCGCCAGAATCTTCACGCCGTCCGAAGAAATGGCAGACGGTAAGCCCAGCACGACATTGTCCAAACCATATTCACCTTCAGCCAGCGAACAAACCGGATATACAGTGTGGGCTGAATGGCGCAGCGCCGAGACAATCTTAGAAATAACGAAGCCAATAGCGAAATATGTCGATTTTTTCGTGTCAATCACGCGGTAGGCGCGGTCGCGGATTTTTTGCTCAATATTATCCACCAACTCATCAGTAAAACCTGGATACTCCCTGATTGGCACTTCGCCGACTTGCGCCGTCTCGATAGTCGAAAACGAAGAGTCGCCGTGCTCGCCGAGAATGTAGGCGTCAACCGCCTTACTGTCAACATTCAGAGCATCCGCCAAATACGATTTCAGCCGCGAGGTGTCCAGCGTCGTACCCGTACCAAACACTCTGGCTTTCGGCAATCCCGACTCTTTCAACGCCACATAGGTTAACACGTCAACTGGGTTGCTGACGACGACCAGATACGGTTTGGCGCCGCCCGCCATAATGTTTTTTACGATATCACGCATGATATTAGCATTGACGCCAACCAATTCCAGCCGCGTCTGTCCTGGCTGTTGCGGCGCTCCAGCGGTAATCACCACAATGTCATCAGTAGCGATATCACTATAATCGCCAGCGCGCACCTCTACATTACGGTCAAGTCCCATGGCATCGTTAATATCTGCTGCCTGACCCCAAACCAAATCCGCGTTACGGTCAATCAGCACGATCTCCTCAACGACACTGCGCAGCGCGCATGCATACGCTGCTGTTGCACCAACCATTCCGCCGCCACCAATAATCACCAATTTTTGTTTATTCACCAAAATCTCCTTTTGATTTTTATGATATTCGCTAATTTATTTTGGCATAAGCTGTAACGAATTGTCAAGATTTTTACTTTTTTACAAATAGTGTATAATCTGGGGTAACTAGATCGAGGTGGTCTAGAGAACATCATAATTGTCCGATGGCGGACGAAGGGAGTAATATTATGGCAAACGGTGAAAATCCTTCATGGGGAGGCAACTTGTTAGAAAAGCTTAAAAGAAGTCCGTTAGCTAGAGTAATTGGTGCAGTGGCGATAGTTGCATCAGCTGCTGGCTTGGCAGCTGGATGCGAAAGCACTGCTGCTAGCGGAGGCTCGGGTTCGCGATCTGTCAATAATGTTATTGAACAATCAACAACTGGCGTAGAAAATGGCTGGGTTGGATATTGTCTTTCCGATGGAAATGGACTCGGTGCAGGTCCTTGCCACATAGTAGTCTGCGATGGAGAAGAGGCTGTTAGTTTTACATCATCAAATGTAGATCTAGAATCAGGCTCTAGCGATAAGCAAAGAATTGAATGGGAAATTAATGGATATAACTCTTTTTATAATTCAGACACCTCACCAAGCCCCCATGAATGCGGAAATCAAACATATGGCTTTAAGACAGTAGAAAACGATAATTTGGTAGAAAGAGGAGAGATAGTTCTTTCGGATTTAAACAGTAATGGTAGTGGTAACAATAAAAATATTATAATAGAAAAGAATGATTACAAAAAGCCTGGGGTACCAACATTCTATACAATTAAGCGTGAAGGAGAATAGACCAAAGAACCTACCTAGAACAGTATCGGCCATAATTACATTTTGGCTGTTCGCAAAGTAATAAAATTACCTCCCCATCAAAAATCCCCCGGCATAATCCGGGGGATTTCATTAGGTTTGCGGCGCGATATTACTTATCAATCTTCGTCACAACACCAGCACCAACAGTGCGGCCGCCTTCGCGGATAGCAAAGTTCAAACCTTGCTCCATAGCGATTGGGGCGAGCAACTTAACCTTAAAGGTAACAGTGTCGCCTGGCATGACCATTTCCTTGTCAGCTGGAAGTTCAACTTCACCGGTCACATCCGTGGTGCGGAAGTAGAACTGCGGCTTGTAGCCCTTGGAGAATGGAGTGTGGCGACCGCCTTCTTCCTTCTTCAAGATGTAAACTTCAGCCTCAAACTCTGTGTGCGGCGTAATAGTGCCTGGCTTACACAGAACCTGACCGCGCTCGATGTCAGTACGCTCAATACCACGCAGCAAGACACCAGCGTTGTCGCCTGCTTGACCTTGATCAAGAGATTTCTTAAATGCCTCGATACCAGTCACCACTGACTTCTGAGTTGGCTTCAAACCAACGATTTCAACTTCGTCGTTCAATTTAACAACACCCTGCTCGATACGACCAGTTGCCACAGTGCCGCGACCCTTGATCGAGAAAACATCCTCAATTGGCATCAAGAATGGCTTGTCCAGATCACGCTTTGGCTCTGGGATGTATTCGTCCATAGCCTCGACTAGTTCCATGATGGAATCTTCGTACTTCTCATCGCCTTCCAATGCCTTAAGAGCTGAGCCCTTGATAATTGGAGCGTTCTCGTCAAAGCCGTTCTTAGCAAGCAGCTCGCGAACTTCTTCTTCAATCAGCTCGACCATGTCTGCGTCAGCCATGTCCATCTTGTTAAGGAATACAACGATCTTTGGCACACCAACCTGCTTTGCTAGCAGCACGTGCTCGCGGGTTTGCGGCATTGGGCCGTCGGTTGCAGCAATCACCAAGATTGCGCCGTCAACCTGGGCAGCACCAGTGATCATATTCTTGACGTAGTCAGCGTGGCCTGGCATGTCAACATGCGCATAGTGGCGCTTTGGCGACTCGTATTCTTGGTGCGAAGCAGCGATCGTAATACCGCGCTGGCGCTCTTCCGGAGCATTGTCAATCTGATTGTACGCAACGGGTTTGTTAACTGCGCTTGGGAGGCGCTTTGCCAACACTGCGGTAATTGCAGCAGTCAGCGTCGTCTTACCGTGGTCAACGTGGCCCATTGTACCCACGTTAACGTGCGGTTTGCTTCGGTCAAATGCATCTGCCATTTGTAGAAGTTCTCCTTTATTTAATTATATTTTCACGCGGGTACAGTCCATTAAACAGACCTCACGGCGTATGCGTTTAATTATAGCGAATAACCGAATAATTGTAAATAACGGTTAGGTAATTTAGTTATAAAAATTTACTGTGAGTTATTTTTTCTTGTAAAATAACATCCGCCCCTTATTGCATTCCGTTTTACTGTCGTGTCTGTTTTGTTCGTTTCAGCATAAACCTCTGCTTCTCCGTCCTTATATTTTACACATGACATAACACCTTTTTCATTGCTATCGTTTTCTATATAAGTACCCCATCCGCTACTATTGTCAGGATGAGATCCTATGCAGGTCGGGTCATTAACGGAAACAAGATTTTCATCTGTTGTAATCTTAAACGAATTCAATGTATCATCTTCCGGCTTATTATATTTGTACAAGTCGTCTCCAATACAAACAGTCAGAACACCATCGACTACAGCAAGACCGTTTCTTGGATCAGTGTTGGTGTCTGCTGTAGCTTCAACTTTTTCCCATTGGCCATTATCATTATTATGGTTCACACCCGGTGCTGTCTCATTGCCGTTGCTTACCCCCGCTGATGTATCGCCATTACCTACGCTAGTAGAAACCTCGCTGCCGCTATTTGGGTAAGTTGCATTTGTTGTTTTACAGGCGGAAAGAGACAATGCTAATATTCCAGCTACTACGGCTGCAGCTCCCCGTCTTAATAGTGAATTTTCTGGCGTACCAAAATATCCTTTTTCACTACCCATATTATTCCTCCTGTTCCGTCCGCTTCGGACTTGTTAATACTACGAACCAAACACCTCTGTTTAGTTAGGTAAATTGTATTATTTTATATACCAGAAGTAAAGCATTATGGGCGAATTTTATGATTTTGCATAATATTTATGAAGAAATGTCTCGCGAAACTCGTAAAATGTCCCATTCTCTAGGCTAGCGCGGATGTCATCGACCAACTTAACGATAAATCGCTCGTTATGGATTGATAGCAATGTGCCGGCCAGAGATTCGCGAGCGCGCAGCAAATGACAGAGGTAGGCGGCGGTGTAATGGCGGCAGGTATAGCAATCGCAATCTTCCATAATTGGCTCAAACAGTTCGCGGTATTTTTGGCCGCGAACATTGATCCGCCCAAACGGCGTATAAGCCGCGCCGTTTCTGGCCACGCGTGTCGGACTGACGCAGTCAAAGGTGTCAATTCCCTGCTCAATCGCTGCAAAAATATCGTCCGGCTCGGAGATGCCGAGCAAATGCCGCGGCCTGTTCTCGGGCAAGATTTGATTGACCCACTTAATCGTCTGCGCCATAGTTTCCTTTTCCAGCGCGCCGCCGATGCCGTAGCCATCAAAGTCCATTGCACCTAAAAATTCAGCCGTTTGCTTGCGCAGATCCTCGTAATTCGCACCCTGCAGTACGCCAAACAACGCTTGATATGGCTTGTCGGGACGAGCTGCACGCAGACGTTTAACTTCCGCCAAGCTACGCTCCGCCCACGCATGCGTCCGCGCCAAGGCTTCGACTTGATAATCATATGGATCAATCAGCGAGGTCAGTTCATCAAAGGCGAAGGTAATATCCGCACCAATGCCCGCCTGGATTTGCATAGATAATTCCGGCGTAAATTTGTGGTACGAGCCGTCAAGGTGCGATTTAAACATCACACCATTTTCATCCACCCAGGCGTGGCGCGACGATTTTTTAGCGATAGCGATCTCCTCATCAACATCCGTACTCATCGCCAGTACTTTCTTAAAGCCCGAACCCAGACTCAGCACCTGAAAGCCGCCGCTATCAGTGAATGTCGGCCCGTCCCAATGCATAAACTTGCCCAAATAACCAGCCTTTTCAATCAATTCATGACCCGGCTGCAAATACAGATGATAGGCATTCGCCAGCACCGCCTGCGCACCAACATCCGCCACCATCTCGGGCAGCATCGCTTTGATATTAGCCTTAGTGCCGACCACGATAAATGCCGGAGTCTTGATATCCCCATGCGGCGTGTGAATAATGCCAGTGCGCGCCAGTGTGTCGTCGAGCCTAGACGTTATTTCAAAAGAAAAAGGTTTCATTTGATAGATTATATCAGTTTTTTCCGCTACACTAGAAGCATGAGCAAGAAAACGCTGGTTGACCTTGACCCGTGGCTGGCGCCGCATGAACCCGTCATCAAGGCGCGCGAGGCTTATGTTTCGTCGACGCTGCGGAGGGTGCTGAACGGCAAATTGCCGGCAGATTTTGCCCTGGGTTTTTTACATTTTGGACTGCACCGCACTCAAGACGGTTGGATTTTTAGAGAATGGGCGCCAAACGCTACACGCATAGTGATGGTTGGCGATTTTTCTGACTGGCAAGAGCGCGAGGAGTTTGCCCTGCAGCCTGGTAGGCATGGTGAATGGAGCGTTAATTTGCCGGGGAGCACGCTGCACCACGGCCAGAAATATAAACTGCGCGTCTATTGGCCTAACGGCGACGGCTGGCGCTTGCCATCATATGCCACCTACGTCGTCCAGGATGATGATTCGGTGGATTTTTCAGCCGTCGTTTGGCAGCCTGATGAGCCATATCAGTGGCAGCATGATATTCCGCCTGCGCCAAACGTGCCGCTGATTTACGAGGCTCATGTCGGCATGAGTAGCGAAGAGGAAAAGGTTGCCAATTTCAATGAATTTACCGCCAATATCCTACCGCGTGTCAAACAAGCCGGCTATAACACCATCCAGCTGATGGCCATCGCCGAACACCCGTACTACGGCAGTTTTGGCTATCATGTTAGTAATTTTTTCGCCGTGTCATCGCGCTTTGGCACGCCCGATGATTTTAAGCGGTTAGTTGACGCGGCGCACGGACTAGGACTGCGCGTTATCATTGATATCGTCCACGCTCATGCCGCTAAAAATGAGGTCGAGGGCCTCGGCAATTTTGCGGGCAGCCCGACGCAATACTTCAAAGCTCACGACCATCCAGCGTGGGATTCGCGGCTGTTTGATTATGGCAAGCCGGAAGTGCTGCACTTTTTGGCCAGCAATTGCCGCTGGTGGCTGGACGAGTACCATGTTGACGGTTTTCGATTTGATGGCGTAACGAGTATGTTATATCACGACCACGGTTTGGGAAAAAGTTTCACCAGCTATGATGATTATTTTGGCGATGATGTTGATAAGGACGCCTTGGTCTATCTTAGGCTGGCAAATGACGTTATTCACGCCGTTCGCCCAGATGTCACGACCATTGCCGAAGAGATGAGCGGGCTACCGGGCTTGGCGGCGCCGACAGAACACGGCGGTCTGGGCTTTGATTATCGATTAGCAATGGGCGCGCCTGACCTCTGGATTAAAACACTGAAGGAAAAGCGCGACGAAGATTGGGACTTGGGCGAGCTGGCGCACACCTTACGTTCACACCGCCCAGAGGAAAAAGTCATCACCTACGCCGAGAGTCACGACCAAGCCTTGGTTGGCGACAAGACGCTGATTTTTCGGCTGATCGACAAAGCCATGTATTGGCATATGAGCAAAGACGATCCGGACCTGGCGGTGGAACGCGGCATAGCCCTGCACAAACTTATCCGCCTGCTGACCGCCGGGCTGCACGGCGGCGGCTACCTCAACTTTATGGGCAATGAATTTGGACATCCCGAGTGGATAGACTTTCCGCGTCAGGGCAATCATTGGTCATTCAAACACGCCCGCCGACAGTGGAGTTTACGGGACAATGGTTTTCTCAAGTATCAATGGCTGGGCGAATTTGACGCGGCGCTGATGAAAATCGTCCAAGCGGTTGACGACCCAGGTATTCACTACCTCACCATTCGCCAGCACGACCGCGTCGTCAGCTTCATGCGTGGCGACCTCCTGTTTATCATGAATTTTTCACCCAGCCAGTCGTGGACGGATTATGGCGTGCCGGCAGCGGCTGGGTCATACGGTGTAATTTTGGACAGCGACGACCAGCGGTTTGGCGGACAAAATCGCATAGACGATTCAACGCGATATTTTACCTCGCCCCAGGAAAATGGACATCAGCTGCAGGTGTATTTGCCGGCCAGAACCGGGATTGTTTTACAAAAAATCGACTAGGAAACTTGCCAAAGAATGAAAAATCTTAATTTAACACATGCTGCTGCAGCCAGCAGTACATCGCCACAGTCGCTGCCGCGCCGACATTGATAGAGCGAGTTGAGCCGAATTGTTCGATGGCGACGATTTTGTCTGCTGACTGTGCCATTTCCTCGGAGATCCCTGGACCTTCTTGACCGAACACCAGTACCGCACGACGCGGCAAAGTCGTCTCTGACATATTGACGCTACCTGGAATATTATCAATCGCAATAATTTCTCTGTTTTCAGACCGCATCAACTTGACAAACTCCGCCGTCGAACCGACATACTGTACGTGCAAATATTTATCCGTCATCATGGCACCGCGCTTGTTCCATTGCCGCCTGCCGATGACGTAAATCTGCCGTACGCCAAAAGCATTGGCACTCCTGACAATCGTCCCCATATTAAAATCCCGCTCGGTGTTCTCCAGAGCAATCACCAGTCCGTGATCCTTGGCGTCCAGCTCTTTCACAATCTCTGCCTCGCTCCGGCCCTTAAACTCATCAATCACATTCCGCGTATCTTGCATAAGCCTCATTATAGCCATCCAGACAATCTGCCGCAACAATAAATGCCACCTTAGCCGAGCAGTACGCCAAACCCTTGCCGCATTCTTCCCTCCACGCTAAAAATTTGCTATCATGAGCTTAATACCTCATGAAAAAACACAAAATTATCAAACTCATTCTCATAACAATCATCAGCGGCGTCGCCACTTTCAGTTATTTGGTGTATACGTGCGATTTGGTTAAAGAAGAAGACTTGACCCGAACTTCGTTAGACCGCACATCTTGGTTATTGCCCAGGCAATGGAAAAAATACAATAAAGAAGCAAGAGATACATCAGATGACACCGTAACTCGAGTGATTTACGGCGACGGTTCGCTGAAGGATAACAAATCGTCGTCGGTTCTGCTAATCAGCCAGATAAAGCAGCAAACGTCACCGACCAATGCCCTGCCGGAATATTATGAAACCTTGCGGGAATCTCTTTTGAATGAGTTTGACCCAAGTCAAATCCGCGATGAACTTGCCTCGGCTGGCAATATAGGTTGCAAACAGAAGCCAAGCGTCAATAAATCACCTGACAAATCCGATACAAACGGCGTCGTAGGATTGATTTCTGTCACTGTCAGCTGCCCAATAGAGTATTCGTCGTTCATCATAAAAATCCGCCTTGTCGTCGGCAGAAACGATGGTATTGTCCGCGCAATATCTCTATATTCAGCGGAAACTACCTGGAAAAAGAACAAAGCGGCATTCGACAAGATGCTGGGCAGTATTTCCGCCGGGAATAATTATGCAATGAAGACTGTGAAATTACTATAACTTACAATATCCGCTTCATCCATAATACTTTCCTAGTTCCTCTTTTAATTTGCTTAATTTATCTGAAGCGTCAATAATTACTGGATCAATCGGTTTTATAATCTTTCCTTTATCAAGCGTGGATACTTTTATAGGAGGGTATTGTATGCAAATTCTTTTGATTTTATCGTCTGAATATTCTTGCGAAATGCTATCATACACCTCCATCTTGCTTATTGCGTCTGTCGGCGAAAAGTACTTTTTTCCCTCGCCTCCAGCCTTGTCATAAATAATTATTTGAATTCCATCCATGATACTATTATACCACATTCGCACGCGGCCAAACGCAGTCTATTCTTCAGAAAAGCACTACAGAGATTCAATTCTGGTGCGGATGAAAGGACTTGAACCTTCACGCCATTGCTG
The DNA here is from genome assembly GCA_963548835.1 of uncultured Candidatus Saccharibacteria bacterium. Taxonomy (GTDB): domain Bacteria; phylum Patescibacteriota; class Saccharimonadia; order Saccharimonadales; family Saccharimonadaceae; genus Nanosynbacter. The sequence goes on along the minus strand of CAUUVO010000011.1, from coordinate 2,372 downwards.
GCACTAGCACCTGAAGCTAGCGCGTCTACCAATTCCGCCACATCCGCGTACTGCTTATTATAATCCAAAAGAAATCCAACATCAAGCTTGATTACGAATTTTACACCACGCGTTCATCTCTGCCGCCAAATCCTTCATCGGCGTTTCCATCTTAACGCCCGGGCAAAAAATTCCCATCGGGTCAAAAATCTTTTTTACCTTGGCATACAACTGTTTTTCGTCGCTTGGCATATGTTTGTACATAAAACTCGACTTCAGCCGGCCATCGCCGCCAAACGCTGCAAACGAGCCCTCATGCTTATCAACAAGCTGCGCTACCTCTGCAAATAGTTGCAAAATTTTCTGGCGTTCGCTGACTTTTTTACTATCAAACTTCGGATATATGGCCGTATAATTATTGCTAAAATCGACAAACATAGGCAGCGCATAGCCGTACGTCGACTCCAGAGCTTTCAAACCCTCCGCGAAACCAGCGATCTGCTGATCTGCCAGCCAAATTCCGGAAAAGGCCCTTGGCGCGGTCATATGCGGCTCGCTCGGCGCTTCCATCAAAGCCAAGCTGGAATGCAAACTAGCCAATCCTTGGACTTCCATGTCAATCAATGAAATGTTTATGGCGTCTATGGCGCTTAGCTTCTTCATCATTTTCTTAGCGGCTTTCACCCGCGCGCGGTCTGAGAATTCATCAAATATCGCGATGACAACCGCGCCTCTGAAACACTCCTTCGGCGCCCACTCAAGCCGCTTGCCCGCCAGATATGCCTGGCGTAAAATCCGCCCATCGATCAATTCGACCGAGACTGCTTTATTTTTCATCGCCAAACTTGCTGCCTCCTGAGCATCGGCAATATGCTTAAACGGCGCAGCGACCACCGAATATTCCGGATGAACAAAGTTCGCGCGTAAAATCGCCTCGCAAACAATACCCAAGCTGCCCTGGCTGCCCACAAATAACGGCGTTAGGTCAAACGACCCATCCTTTTGCTTGACTTTGGCAATCGCGCTATAACCCGCCGTATCCGGCAAACTGGGATCAAGCTGAGAAATTAGCTCCACATTATCAGCTATCAAGTTGTCAATTTCCCGGTAAACCTCGCCCTCAAATGTCGACAAGCCCTTTTTCTTATTCAGTTCACGCTTGGAAATCCGCCCGGTTTGAATAGCGTCGCCATTGCTTAAGACTACCTCCAACTGCTGAACTGTGTCAGCGAAAAAGCCGTGCGCGCCTGTCATTGTGCCAGCCGGAGAAGTGTTTATCGCGCCGCCAATCGTACCGTCTTCGTCGGTGTAAGAAACGTTTGGCAAACCTAATCCTTTGTGCGTCGTCAGCGCCGCATTTGCCGCCGAAACGGCGAGGCCGGCTTGAACATGAATCAGCCGCTGCTTCGGATCGCTGCCCACCACTCGGTTCATATGTGTTTTCAAATCAATTGCGATGCCTTTATTGATCGCCGCTCCCGTCGCGTCTGTAGCGCTACCTCTGGCGAAAACTGGCAGCACGTGGCCTTTTTCCGCCAACTGCGAGCAAAAGCGCAGCACCTTGCGAATATCATTCATGTCAGCCGCCCGCACCACCATATCCGGCCGCCGCGCCAGAATGCTGCCGTCTGTCTCGGCTTGGCGTAAAACAGAATCATGAGTAATGACTTCACCCGCCAAATGCTCATTCAGATATGTCGCAATTTTATTCATCAATCCTCCTTGGTCTATTGATTTAATTTTAGCATAAGCGCGCTCAGTTGATAAGTACATTTTGCTTTGATATAATTTGGAAGTGCGCGGATGCGTACTTAACAATTAGTTATGAGGATGTGGTGACTGCGCGGGTAACGTAAGTCATTAGTAGACACGGAGCGTGTCCTTAACAATTGAGTATGCGGATGTGGTGGAATTGGTAGACACGCATGCCTTAGGAGCTAACAGACTCGCTTGCCTGTTCTTGTATTTTATAGGAGTAATATAGCCTTTTTTCGCTAAAAGAGGAGTCTATTCTTGTAACAGACTCCTCTTTTAGACTCCTTTATCGTTTATAAGGATGTTTTGCTTGATCGTTGTCGTTATGTTTATTGTAAATTTTATCGGTTACAGCGAGAAGTGCATTTGATTTTTCTGCTTCGGTCGAGTGGGTATAGATTTGCAAGGTTGTTGTTATTGAAGACTTTTTATATTTATGGACGCTTTATTATGAAAAATGAGTAAGAAAAACAGTGAACCTTTTTTGATTTACTGTTTTTATACTATTTTTTATTTAATTGACATTACTAAAATTAGGAATTTTACGTGCTTGAGTAGATATTATATTTTCAGTCAATGCTTTATTCTTCATAACACAATCAAATATCTAATATCTCAACAATTTCTCCATTGTGCTG
>CAUUVO010000010.1:0-31850 GCA_963548835.1 uncultured Candidatus Saccharibacteria bacterium | reverse complement strand
AGTCCCCGCTGGCATACCTAAGAGCTACGGTTGTGACGGATTAGTTGAGGGGATCTGGATACGAGGCAATAGACAAACTGCGCTGAAGCGTGTTATAATCTGCTTTGTTACGGCCTTATCGTCTAACGGTTAGGACACCAGGTTTTCATCCTGGCAATCCGGGTTCGATTCCCGGTAAGGTCACCATAAAGGGATTTATATTCTGTTCGGCATTTGAAATAGCTCGTTTGCTTCTGGTAGCGAGCTATTTTTTGCTAATTGTTAAGCCAGCTAGCACAGAAAGTGCAACAATAGTAGCGTAGTTGGGTAGTTTCTGCCTAAGACTAGAAATATCGCGGCAGCATGAATTTTGCTATTGATGTTACGGCGTAGTATTCTATTCATATAGATGTTATAAACCAGTCTATTATTTGAGGTTACTAGTACGAGAAAAAGGCGGTATGAAGCGAAAACATATCTCAAACTTTCAATACGATAGGCACGAAATAGAAAGAGCCTTATTCTTTCAAGATGTCAAGTAGTCTTTTATTCGCGCAGCTGAACTTGGCGGTGATGTATTGTCGATTCGCGCAGCAGACCTTATTCAGAATAGCTACTATTATCATCTGGCGCCAGTCGATATGCAAAGACAACTTCGAGATAAATATGCGTATTTTATGGAATTATCCGATGGATTGCTGGACGAGTCCTTGTCAAGCGAACTAAGAAAAGCCTACGAGAAAAATGTAAAAACACTCTAACCTAATACATTTTTACTCCAAAGGATGGAAAATCTCCGCCATAATCTACGCAGTAGAGCTAATTTAGATGCTTGACCCAACTGCAAGCGCTGTGTATAATCCTAACCATAAAGCGTCTGAGTTCCAGTCACGCCGGAACGAGCTGGGTGTCAAAATACACCACGGGAGTGAAGCCGTAAAGTCACACAACCGAAATCGCGATCCATCGTAGAGCCGGTACTGAGCGCTATAATTCAGTAATGAACTATAGAACAAGGATGGGACCGCGGGAGGTCTCTTTTTTGATCTCTCGTTCCTTGGGTAAATAATATAATTTATTGTACCTGAGGAGGTTTTATCTGAATATGGTAAGAAAATTTCAAATCGGTGTAATGGGTTCGGCGGCCGATCTAAAATATAGCAAAGAAGTTGAAAGAGCGGCATACGAAGTCGGCAGGTTAATAGCCGAAGAAGGCGGGATCTTGTTTTTTGGAGCCGAAAAAGATAGCGATTCTCTGTCGACGGCGGCATGTCGCGGTGCAAAAGATGCTGGCGGATTAACGGTCGGCATTACATATGGCAAAGGAAAAGACGTTTGGGAAAAAGATGCTGACATTATCATTCCCTGCGGACTGGAACGCGGTGGCGGTCGAGAAACCGTACTAGTAACTGGTTGCGATGCGGTGATTGCAATAAGCGGCGGCTCGGGGACGCTCACCGAATTGGCCGTGGCCTACCAAGCCGATATCCCGATGGTAGCGCTAACAGGCTACGGTGGCTGGGCTGATAAACTCGCTGATGAATACCTCGACACTCGTAATCGAATATTGACGATTGGTGCAGCGTCGCCAGAAGAAGCAGTCAAAAAAGCCTTTGCGGCAGCTGCTGAATACAGGAGGCGGTATGCGTAAGGTTTTATTTATCGCTGCTACTCATGGTAATGAACGAGATAGCGTTAAGGTGATGCGGCAGCTTGAGAAAGAATTACCTAAGGAAAAATACGGCTATGATTGGATTATAGGAAACGAAAAGGCTTTTTCAGCTAACACGCGTTTCACCGAACAAGATCTTAATCGCAGCGCTCCAGGCGATATTAATAGCTCCGTATATGAAGTTCGTCGCGCGGCAGAGCTAATTGAATACGGCAAAAATTTCGATGTTGTCATTGATCTTCACGGGACAAAAACAGACAGCGGCATCGTTACAATCATACCTTACCCTACAGAAGAAAATATTAGATTAGCAAAATCGGCGGGATTGAGCCGTAATGTTGTGTGGTATTCGGAAAAGTCAAAAATTGCCGGACCGTTAGCTCAGCACATGCCTGTGCCGGCTATAGAATTTGAATGCGGACCAAAGGGTACTAAAAAAGCGTTTGACCTAACATACGCTGCGGTGCGTCGATTTATAGAGGCGAATCGGAGCGGTCAGGAAGTTTGCGGCGATAAAAATGTTGAGTTTTACAATGTCTATGGCAAATTGTATGGCGAACATGATCCAACTCTTAGAGATTTTGTGCTAGCAGAAAAAGGCGGCGAATCGTTTTATCCGTTCCTGTCTAACGAATATAGTGGTATTGTTTGTTATAAGATGGAGAAAGCTGAAAATGGTCTTGTTTCTTGTAAAGTCTGATTTAATACATTGTGAGCTTGGCTATTGATATTCCAAAGTGATATCCTGGCTATATGGATATTTATAACCAGCCCATGTTACTTCTAGGATTTGATAGTAATTTTTAACGCTAAGGAGAAATAAGTATCATGACAATCCGCCCCTTCCATCCTAAAGACCGTGCCGCAATTGACGAGCTGGCTATTAAGCTGCACGCGTATTTTGCCCAAGTTGACGATACGGCGGAATCGCTGCCGTTCGCTAACCTGCGAGACGCGCACGGCTACATGCAGCGGATGATTGACGATAGCGAGAATATGGACGGCGCGATGTATGTTGCCGAGGAGAATGGCGAGGTAATTGGCTTTATTCAGGGCGTGATTATCGATCATCAGCCTGGTCAGGACGCCGTTTTCGATGCGGTGCACGCGCCGCGAAAAGACGGCTGGATCGGACTGCTTTATGTCGAGCCAGAGCAGCGCGGCAGCGGTATCGGACGGGCCTTACTAGATGAAATGAAGCGCTATTTCCAGAGTAAAAATTGCGATACCTTGCGGCTAAAAGTACTGAGCGGTAACCAGACCGCCATAGCGTTTTACGAAAAATATGGTCTTACGGCGCATGAAGTTGAGATGGCGAAGAAGTTGAAATGATAACTCTTCTGTAAACTACTTATCCAAATAATACTCTTTCCAAATTTTCAAAACCCCATCGCTGAATTTCGGTAAAAGCTGCTTTTCGTCAATCAACTTTTTCACAAACTCATAATATTTCTGCTCTTTAGCGTGAAGATTGCCAGAAAAGAATAGTCCTAAGATTTCATCGTTATGCTTCTTATCTAGCTCCTTATGCCTATTCGTGGATGACTGACTTTCTATTCGCGACTGGGCTAGCTGCTCGATAAACCCTCGGTAGCATTTATATGCCGACCAATATTCCTGGCGATACTGATGCTTAACATAGCGCAGCGAACCCATCAGCACATTCAGATAATTGTGTTGTTCGTCTGATTCTGTCCATATTTTATCGGACTTCTCAGCGGGCTGGTCTGCGTGGTCGTTTTGAAAAATTAATGTTGAATTTGGAAATAACTTAGTTTTATCAGGCAGTGAAAAACCAATGTCAATTTTATGAAACAAGCTCATGCTGCTTAGAAAAAATGAGCGTGCAACTTCGTGATCATTCTGAGCAATGGTGTAGGCTGCAATGATACCAAATTGGTCGTTAAGGATTTTGCTCGTATATGCCTCGGCAATTACTGGATAATCAGTTATAACCGTCAAGTCAATGTCGGAAAATTGGTCGCCATCCGACGTTGCCCGCGAACCAAAAATATACAGTTTGTTAATGTATGGATTGGTAGTCAGCGCTGTAAACAACTTTGGCGGTATGGGTTTAGTTTTGCTCATTATTCTGGAGACTCAATTGTCGATTGCGGGAGCAAAATATTTTATCCTACTTCTCCGCTGCGCCGTCAATTTGTCCGATAACTTCTATTAGCTTTCGCGGTGTGATGTCGGCTTTGATTAAATATCCATCAACACGACTCATCACGGAGTTGCGCGAAGCTTCGTCCTGCTCAAAATTGGTCATAATCAGCACCTTGCTATTAGGAATCAAATCGACGTCATTATTACGCAGCGCGTCAAGAATCTGGTCGCCGCGCTGTTCTGGCAGCATCAAATCCAGGATAATCAGGTCGAAATGCTGATTGCGCGCCGCCACTAAGCCGTCATTGCCATCAACCACCCACGTCACGTCATAGCCGGCTTTTTGCAAACTGCGTACATACATCTCGCCGATAAACCGATCGTCTTCTACGCATAAAATTGTCTTTATCATATTCCCTCCTAATCTCTGTACATGGCGTGATTTTTAATCCAACCGCCGCCTTTTCTGATCAATTGATTATTTAACTGGCCGTCTTCTAATAGTTTATCTTTGACAGTGGCGTAAATTGGCAAGGTGAATGAGAATACCGAACCCTCGTTTTCACGGGAGCGAGCGGTAATGGAGCCGCCGTGCGATTCGACGAAGGCTTTACAGATATATAGTCCGATGCCGGTGCCGGCGACTGCCTCGCGCGATCGATGCGAGCGGTAAAATTTGTGGAATAAATTATTAACGACGTTGGCGGGCATGCCAATGCCATTGTCGGCGACAGAAACCTCTATAAAGTCGCCCCTTCTCTCGGCGGTGACGCTGATAACGCCGCCTTCAAAGCTATATTTTATGGCGTTATCGATTAGATTGCCGATTACTTCGCTAATGCTGCCGCGGTCGGCTGCTACGGTCGGCAGGTCGTTTGGAATATTGATATTTAACAAGCGGTGCTGGGTCGCTGCGCGCAGCTGCATGTCGTCGGCGATTGAGTCATAGATGTCATGAATCGTGTCTTCTAAAAGGTGAACTTTCAGATGGTGACGGTCAAATCGCGATACGTTTAAGATGTTGTCAATGTAGCTGGATAGCCGGTTGGCCGAGACGATTAGCCTGTCCATCAGCTGAGTCTCGTCGCCGTGCAGCCGGTCGGCAAACTCGTCGGCGATGATATCCAGATATCCGCGAATCACTGTAATCGGTCCGCGCAGCTCGTGTGCGGCGAAGGAAATAAAATTCAAATCTTCTTCTTCCGGCACGTACCGGCTGGACTTGTCGATGAGAAAAATAACCGTCTCCCCTTCTGCGCCTTTTTCAAACGATGCCACGATGTCGTAAATTTTAGTAGTTTTAACAACTTCAGGATTGGTGGCTATGCGGTACCAGCGCTGCTCGGCTTTGGTTTCCTTATCGCTTATTTCGTCAAGCCATTCGGAAATTGACGGTTCGTTTAGAAATTCCAGCGCCAAATAATCCTTGCCGTCAATTCCCCGGGCGATCGGCGCGGCAGAATTGGCAAAAATAATTTGTTTTTTACTATTAAAGATAGCGATACCGCAACTGGTGCGATTAAGCGATTGGATTAAAAAGGAGTTTTCTGATCCGACGTGATGATTTGCCGGCACCGTCGTCGGTTTGTCGTAGATGATCTGTAGTACGGCTTTGAAACCGGATTTTTCGTAAATCTTATCATTAATGTCGGGCGGCGTTTCGCTGGATGATACGCCAGCTTTATGGGATAAAGCGGCTAAGATTTGGCGGAGCGGCTCGGCGATAACTTTCATAGCTGCCGCAAATGACGCCGTCTCTATTATAAAAATTATTAAAATAATGAGCCAAAAATTTAGCTTATGTATCGGTGCTGCGCCAGTCGCTGCCAGTATAATTCCCAAAGCTAGCAGCGTACTTAATGACACCAGAGCAAACACGCCGATAATTTTCTTATAGTAATATTGCCGATAGCCGCGCAGAGGCTCTGCGCTCGGGCTTACTGCCATGCAATACTTCCCCGCCCGGGCGTGAAAGCCGCTATCCAAGTTTGGCCGCGGTTAAGCGCGATATTCTTTCCTTTCGAATCTTGCAGTTTCAATGGCGAAGTAACGCTATCTTTACTCCAGGTCGCAGTAGTTACTGTGCCGTTTTGGAAAATATACGCTTTGCCGCTGCCGATGGTTTTTACGTCTTCATAGCCGTCGGAATTCTGCGCCCGCGCCTCTACGCCGACTTCCAGGGCGACGACGACGTTTGGCGAGATTTGCCCGCCTTCACGGTCGTGATGGGCGCCGCCAGCCAGGCTTCTGATGTACGAATTAGAAGCCTTGTCATACGCGTATGATGTGTTGAACGGGCTGCTGCTGAAGTTAACATTGATAGTGGTGGCGTTTGGTTTGGTAGCTGGCTTGCTGTCGGTGCGGGAGAAGCTGGTGAAATCTGATTGGGTATATTTTTTAGCATTGTTTAGCTGGTCAAGTTTTTCGCCGGAGGTGTACACGTTGTGCGGCGCCTGGCGGTCGCTTGCGCGCCAATACGAGCCGCCGTTGAAGAATTGGTCGATGTCGCGGTAGCCGCCGCTTCTGGCTTGAGCGAGGGCGTTAGGACTGCCGCCAACGTGGGCGATGGAGGCTTGATAAGCTGCTGCCCAATTCAGATAATATATACGCAAGCTGCGAACTGGCCCGATTAGAGCTGGCTTTGCGCCTTGATATAACGCCATAAACCTGGTGATACCGCCCTCGGCTACGGCTTCGTATACAACGCCAGCATTCTTCAGACCCGACTGCGGCCTGGACTCAGGGCTATTTTCGATCATGATGCCGGTCACAGGCAGCTTGGTGGCGGCCTCATCGGCAACTGGCAATCCTGTCAGCGGCGAATAATATTTTACAGGCGCTGGCTTACGCTTGGTGGATATGGTGGGAAGATTTTCATCGTATTTAACAGAATTGACGGCGATAATAAAAACGGCAGCAATAACACTGGCAGCCACGATCAGTACAATCGCCGCCAAATGTTTCTTGAACCACTTCTTAAACGACGATTTTTCTTTTGGCGTCTCTGACCGGGGCTTCTTCACTTCCATGGCAATATTATAGCACAAGCATGATGGAAAATAACTGCCGGTTATGGTTTGAGGCATGCCGATTTTATAGTATGATTGATAGATAACTAAGGAGGGATTTATGGCAACTGTTCTTGCAAAAGGTGAAGTAGAAGGTAGAGGGTTTATTGTCAAAGGTGGCGGTGAGAAAAAGAAATTTATTATCGAAGATAGCGATGAGATGAGTCCCAGAGAATTGGAAGAAATAAAGTTAGCAGCCTGGTCTATGAGTCTTAGGTGCGGACAGTCTAATAGTTCAGGGTTATCTGAGGAAAAGCCAGCTGGGGGAAGTCAGTACCGATCGGGTCGGTTGGGATTAAGGAGGATTCCAGGACACAGGTATCCAGGTAGACGGGAAGGTGCGCGTCGTCTTGAGCGGTCAGATAACTCTGATCCAACAGCGGCATTACTTGGAGGAAAGGCTTTACAGCCAGTTCTTTCTGGGCGTCCAATCAACTCAGAGTGGTTAGACTTTAATAGTCTGTCAAGGTACATTGATCGTCCGCCGGAAGCAGAAGAAGTGAAGCTGACGGATTGGGGTTTATCTGTAACTAGGTATACGGATGGCAGATCTGTGATGTCAATTTCTCGACCTAAGTGGAAGAGGCAAATTGGAGACAGGTCGCCAAAATTATCATCAAATACGCTTTTGCTGATGCAAGAAAATCCGTACCCAATGTCAATTGAAGATTTATGCCAAGCGTTTATGGAGCGATTTGTTAAGGCTAGCGACGCAGAGAAAGAGTGTTTATGGGGGACTGTTGAAACGGTGGTCAAAGAAGCGATTACTAATTTGACGGCAAAGTTGAAAGAAGCTGGCTTACTTAAAAACCTAGAAAGAACTATTATACGCGATCCAGAAACTAGAGGGGAATATTCTACTTATCGCCTGCTGGGCGTATTGAATAGCGACAATCGCGACTCTGTAAATGATCAGGACAATTTACTAGTAAATTAAGCTAATATATGCTATAATATTAAGATATGAAGCATGATTTACCGCCATTGATTCTGGCGAATGGCATGAAGTTGCCAGCAAAGCTCGCGGAAGTTGCTGTGGATGCTGATCGCACCGAGAACAAGCGCTGGCGGGTTGTGTTTGGGTGCGCCGAGGAAATGGGAATAACTGATTGCAGCCGGATACCCAGATTGTCATTTCATCAAGCAGGCGGCAAGGCTTTACTTGCCGGTATGCTATTCCGTGATGCACCGCCAGGATCGCGACCTGGAGAAAGGATAGTTGATTATTTCGTAAATTCTCTTTGTCCTGAACTTGGCTTAAGCGTTGGAGAAACTTCGGTGATTAGAAAGCCAGTGATGGCTTTAGTTTTAGCGCGATGTGGTTTTTTAGCTATTGAATCTGATGAAAGAGTAGAGGCTGGATTATTGCCGGCTAGGACTGGCGATAGAAGTCCCGCGTTGCATTTTATTTCTGGAAATAGGCAGAGCCTTGATAACCCAAAGTATAGCGGTTATTATAGCGTGGTAGCAAACCGTGAGCTACCGTTTCTCTATCCGTTAGAAAACCCGTCGCGTCCAGTTGATATCCATACATCGTTTCGACAAGGCTAATTATCAAGATATATGTCCAGCCGGCGCAAGGTTTTTTCTTTGCCAATCAGTGCCAGCGTATCGTTCAGCTGCGGGCTGAACGGCGCCCAGGTGACGGCAATGCGGATCAGGCTGAAGAGAATGCCCGGTTTTTGGTCAGTAGTTTCCAGTAGTTCGTTTAGGCAATTTTGGATTGATTCTGGCGTCCAATCGGCGAGTTTGGCGAGCTCGTGTCGGGCGGTTTCTAAAAGTTCGCGACGCTCGCTGCCAGACAACTTCTTTAGCTGTTTATTGCCGTCAATAAGCTCCATATTAATTTCAGGCTCCGCGAAAAAGTAGCCAAATCCGCGTAAATCTTCGAACATTTTCAGGCGGTCTTGCGCTAAAGCCAGCACTTTCATACGGTATTCCTTAGTTATATTTGGAGTGTAGGCGGATTCCGGCCAGAAACCAGTCTGTCCCCCGTCTTTTTGCGGGTTATCGCCCCATGGCGACACGTAATTGTAAAGCTTATCGACAGGAATATTGCGTATATGAGCGCCGTTAAGCCATAACAAGCGTTTTTCGTCAAACCGCGCGCCTGATTTTTGGACGCGTTTCAGGCTGAACTTTTCGATCAATTCGTCTCTGGTGAAAACTTCCTGTTCGGTACCGTCGTTCCATCCCAGGCCGGCGAGGAAATTGAGCATGGCGTCCGGCAGATAGCCCTCTTCTCTGTAGGCTAGGATATCTTTGGCGCCGTCGCGTTTGGATAATTTCTTATTACCCTGCTCGTTCATGATTGGCGGTACCGAAGCGAATATCGGCCAAGGTATATCCAGCGCATCGTAGAGATTAAGGTATTTGGGCGTGCTGGCAAGGAACTCTTGTCCGCGGATAACGTGGGTGATTTCCATTTCGGCGTCATCGACGATGTGCGCAAAGTTGTACGTCGGAAAGCCGTCGGATTTAACCAATATAAAATCGTCAATTACTTCTGGGCCGGCGTGCATTTCGCCCATAACTTCGTCGTGCCAGGTGTAGGGCTTCGGTTCTGAGCGGAAACGCAGCGGCTGGCTGCCATCCCAGATCGGCGGGTTTTCTGGGCGGTAATCACGGTACAAAAAGGGCTTTTTATGGGCTTTGGCTTCTTCGCGAAAAGCGTCTAGTTGCTCCGGTGTATACGGATCAGCGTAAGCGCGGCCAGCGTCAATGAGTTTTTGCGCATATTTTTGGTAAATGTCGAGCCGTTCTGACTGTTTGTACGGTCCAAATTCGCCGCCAAAATCGTCGGGGCCTTCGTCTGGTACAAGGTCGAGCCACCTTAGGCATTTATAAATATGCTCTACGCTGCCAGATACTTCCCTTTTTTGGTCGGTATCTTCTATACGCAGGATAAATTTTCCATTTGATTGCCGGGCGATGAGCCAAGCGAATAGCGCGGTACGCATACCGCCGACGTGCATATAGCCAGTTGGACTAGGTGCAAAACGAGTTCTAATAGTCATGGGTAAATTATATCACGGGCGCGCGGCGCTGGTAAGCGTGGAGATTGCTGCCTACGCGGCGCTGCTTTACGGGCGCCGGTAAATAACTATAAGCTGGTGGCAATTTTTTGAATTTGCTCGTTGGAAAGGTTGGCGCTGCCAGTGATTTGATATAAAATACCGCCGTTAACCCAAACCGCGTTTTTACCGCTGCTGTAAATTGTCAAGCCGTCAACCATGGTGGTGGTCGGTGATTTTGATTTTTCTGTAAAATATTCTTTAACTGCTGCTGAATCCCAATTACTTTTCTGCTGGGTTAGCGTATATTCCGAGCTGCCGTCGGCGTACGCGTACTTCATGCTCACTTCCCCGCTTTTGAATTTTATCGGGCCGTTAAGCGCGTAGCCGTCTGGTTTATAGCCGGGATATTTGGCGTTGATGCCGGATTGTACGGCTGCCATTTTAATGGAGATATTCGGCATACTGAGGTATGTCAGGTAGCCGCCGAGCAGCATGATAGCCAGTCCGGCGGAAAAGATGCTGGTTATGCGGGCAAACCGGTTCGGACGGTGTTTGACGCGGTGCTTTTTAGTGTCGGCGACTTCTCTGGCTAGCGCTTCGGCGATAGCGTCATTCTTCAGCTCTTTGGCAGTTTTTACGGCTTTTACGGTCGCTGGACGCTGAGCAGGCGCTGTGGTTTCAGCGGGCTTAGCGATGGCAGGTTCGTCTCTTTTAATGATTGGGGTCGGCGGTGTTTGCCGTTCTCTGCGCAGCTGCGTGTTAATGCTGGCTTGATGTTCTTTAGCTCGATGAGCCACCGGATGAGTTTCGGCTGGGCGGTCGGGCTGGGTATTTTTCTGCTCAAGCGTTTTTCCGGCTTCTGGCGCGAACTTATTAACGGCGGCGTTTTGGCTAATCGGCGCGCGGACTTTTTGCGGACGGGCAGCGAGCGGGACTTTTGCCGGCTGCTTAACGTGCCGGCGATTCAGCGTGATCGATTTTTGGGTGTGGGACGCGTGGATATTCGACGGTGCAGCGCTGCGTGCTGCCGTCTGGCTATCTGGTTTTTTTATTAATTGCAATTTTGCCGGGTCGACTCTAATATCGTCCATCGGCAAACCGGTGGTGCCGCTGTAGGCTCGCCCGTTGACTACGACATATTTTTTATTTACCATCAATCCCCCTATGCTTATTTCTCTATTTTATTTTACAAAGTGCCTAAGGTTTTTTCAAGAGTAAAAATATGGTATAATCTGTCGTGATTATGACTCAGGAGAAAACTCGTACTAAAGAGCTTGCTCGCCGGACATTTGTGTATACGCTGATGGTGGTAACGATGATTAGCGGGCTGATTTTCTTGATGTTTAATATGCTTGGGTACACATTTAACTCAAATACCAGCCAGCTGCAGCAAACTGGCCTGGTACAATATACGTCGTATCCAAGCGGCGCGATGGTATCGGTTGACGGCATGGAGCTGCGTCGTACTCAGGCGAAGCATGCGGTTTTGCCCGGGATACATACTTTTTCTATGAAGCTGGATGATTACGAGCCGTGGCAAAAGACGCTGGAGATAAAATCGAACACAGTCACCAATATTGATTATGTCAGAATGATTCCAGTCAAGCGGACAGCATCTGCGGTTAAAACTTTTGAGAATATACAGGCGGCGTATTTGTCGCCAGCGGGAAATTTTGTGGTGGGAATCGGCCAGAAAGATAAGACGCCAGTGGCGGTGTTCGGCGACATTCGCGACACTAATAATGAGAAATTTAAGGAATATGCGCTCAGCACGGAAGTGTTGGCTGGCTATGCTTGGTCGGCTGACGGGCATTCGTTTATAGTTAACGAGTGGGACAAGGACGCGCGGTATCTGCTGGTGAAGCATATTTACCGCGGCGAGGATGGCGCTCAGGATGTACAATGGCTGCGGCTGGACCGCGAGAATCCGGAAAAAATCGTTGATATTACGGCGATAACTGGTTTTGATATTAAGCAAGCGCATTTCGTCGGCACGAGCGGCAATGAACTGTATGTCCTGCAGGAGAGCGGCGAGCTTAGGCATGTCAACGTCGATGGTTCCGTGATTTCCAGCCCGATAATAACAGGCGTGGAATCGTTCAAATTATACGGCACCGACCGATTGGCGTATGTGGCGGCGGATTCTGGCAAGGGTAAAAAGATTGCCGGGATTTGGAAAAAGGATTGGAAAAAGCCGTTTGTGATTAGGACTTTTACGGCTGACGAAGCGCCTATTATTCGGGTTTCGGGATATTTTAATAAAGACACGGTCGTTCTGGGCGCTGGTAAAAAATTGACGATATACCGGGGGGATATTTCCGATTCCAAAGAAGGCCAAGCCAAGTTTCTGAAGACTGCCAAAACTCTGCAGCTTGACGGCAGCATAGAGGATATTTCTTTGAATAACAGCGGACGGTTTATCGTGGCGCAAATTGGTTCGTCGGCGCAGAGTTACGACTTGGAAAGGTCGACATTGTCTAGTAAATTCCAGCTGGGCGACGGTCAGAAAATAAAATGGCTGGATGATTTTCACCTCTTGGCGGCGGCAAATTCCGGTAAAACGGCGATCCAAGAATATGACGGCACGAACTTTCACGAGCTACTGCCAGCGGACAAGAAAATGGGCATGGTTTTGTCGTCTAATCAGCGGTATGTTTATGCGCTGGCTGCCGATGTGTCCGGCAAGCTGGTTCTAAGCAAGATGAACATGACTAACGGCTCGGTCGGCTGGTTTGGGTTTTAGTCTGGGGTAGCTTAGGGAAAATTCCGTGGATAAAATTTAACTTGCGCCGAATAATCGCTCTAAAAGCGTTGGCGACGGCTTGCCGGGAATAGCGGCGGAAGCTGAACTTTTAGAGTTGCCGGAACTAGCGTTGTCAGATAATTGAGCGCCGTTTGGATCCGGGCTGATTTGCTCGGCGAAGACTAATAGTCTTTTTTCAGCAGTGCCTAACGGCACGCAGCTGATGAGTGTTAGCATCGGCTTACTGGTCTTTATCTGTACCTTGGAAACTTCGGTCGGCATGACAACTTCCGTGGAGGTGACTTTATAGGTGTAGCGTTTGCTTTGGTAGTTCATGTAAATAATATCGCCTTTGACGAGTTTCTCATTCTGGGCGAAGATGAATTTATAATCGCCGGCAGCGAAAGCGTCGTTGCTGGAGTGCGCAGCGAAAACGGCGTTGCCGACCTGCCCTGGCACGGCGTTTGCGCCGGGAATTGAAAAGTGCGCGATACCGTTTCGCATGGCAGCGTTCTGCGACTGCGTGTCGCTGGCAGCGCCGTAAACTACTGGCGCGTCGATGTTGATTTTCGGGATAATCATGCGCGGCTCGGGACTAACTGCTACGTCCGTCGAGGCGTCAACGATGATGTTTTGCGGGTCAATCGCCCCCGGCGTGGTGTAAGCGGCAACTGCGCCGAAAATAATCCGGTTATATTGTAAAAACATAAATACTAGTAAAACGGTAATACCTGCCATGGCTGGCATGAAGTGGCGGGATTTTTTAACCTTTTTAGCGGAGTCGCGGACTTTCTGCTGGATTTGCTGGCGCAGCTCTTTCATGGCGTTTGCTTGCAAATCCACTGGTTTATTATCGGCGTCCGTTTCTGAAGTTTGTCCGGGAGTTTTTTGCAGGCGGGATAATTCTTGTTCTTTGGCTGTCAAATGATTGGCATAATACCGCTCGTAATACATTTGGTAATATTTTTGCCAAGCGCTGTGATATTGCTTCCACTGGTCGCTGGTGATTTGCGTGCGCGCCGGGTCGATTGGCTGCTGGACTGGACGCGCAGTCGGCTTATCCTTATTCGGTTGAGACGCCGGCTGGTTATCTGGCGGTGATGTGCGCATGGCGTGGACTGTATTCTGCGGATTGTTATCCGCCTGAGACGAGCTGGTTTGCGCTGATTGAGCCCGAGGTTTTTCCAGAGTTTGCTGGGTTGGCTGCTGGACTGGACGCTGAACTGGCGTGGTGTGCGGCGTGTTCTCGCCCGATTTTCCAGAGTAAATAGCGTCCAGCTGCCCGCGAATAATATTAGCCGCGGCAGTATTCTGCGGCGACACCTGATCGCGAGTTGGTAGCACGATAGGTCGATTATGATCTGATAGCGGTGCGCCCACTCGACCGTTTGACTGATCATCCGTCGGGTTCATAACTGGTTTAATTATAAGCGAAAACGGTAAAAAATAAAAGCCGGCGCTTGATTAGCCGGCGGCTGTTGTGGTACAATCTCTACCGTAGTTTGAAGCGTTCTCTCGTGCCGCGGTGGCGGAATTGGTAGACGCGCTAGACTCAAAATCTGGTGAGCATTTGCTCGTGCCGGTTCAAGTCCGGCCCGCGGTACCAGAGGCTGCTTCAAACGAAAAACCGCCCCTTTCGCTTTTTGGCTGGGGCGGGTTTTTAATGCTATTTTAGCCAACTTTAGTTGTCAAAATATACTCTCCTATAGCTCGCGCGTGCTGTAGAGACCCCTCGCTATTTGTGCTTTTCAGAGCCTCATGATACGGTTTCATATACTGTCGAAATCCAGGCGTTGCTCTCACAAGAGTTGGGTTCTGCCGAGTCTGGTATTCCTGGTAGCTTGAAGGAGGATCGTTTATGTACTCAAGCAGCCCTGCTGCAACACAAAGCCCAGTGAATGCAGCTGAAATATAGGTGTCGCCGTCAGCCCACCGCCCGCTATCTCTATCAACGGTTATGCGTTCATACGAACAGCCGTCTTCTTGGTAGAATTCCTCGGGTATTCGGCTCGCTAGACCTAGTATTATGGGAAGATTATCTTGAATTTTTTCTTTGGAATAATCTTCCCAAACTCCTATCGGATTACATATTTCAACAACCTGGTCTGGCGCGTATACGCAATTTTTTATGTCTGGAAAATACGCATGGCAGCGCCATTCAGCCCCACTCGCTAGGTCTAACCTGTCTTTGTTAGATAAGCTTGCCCAGTTGACTCCTCTTCCGTATTGCAATGAGTCATGGATCTTACAAGGTCTTATGGTTGTTTCTATGAGCCGCTTAAATAACTCAGGATGTTCTGTGCTGTTTTCTAGCGTTGTTCTTAGACCGTCGTAGTCAACTAGCTTTGGTTGCCGTCTCATTCGCGTAAACTCCTCTTAAATAGCAGTATGTATTGTATAATATAATATAATATTTCGCTTACATAATCAATTTTCAAATTTTCGACAAAGAAAATAGCCCGCCAAGAGGCTCAAGCCGAGGCATCAAAGCCTACGAGGCGAGCTATTTTCTCTTGGCGGGCGTTAGCCCTTGTGCTTCAGCGGCTTCTTCTGGCAGCGGAGACTCTGTCGGCTGACCAACCTATTCAGGCGGTCAACCTCCTTCTTTTTCATGCTCCAAAGTCGGAACATGTCCTGCAGTTCGAATGCTCTGGACATGGACAAGATCCCCTCGATAGCGAGGGCCGTGATGACAGCAAACGGCATCAAATCTGTGTACTCACACAGTCTCAGAATGCTCGTCGCGACGAGCGACATCACCACAATGAAGATATCGGTCATAGCCGACATCTTCAGTCTCAGAAAGAACATGACTCTCCCCTTTCACGAGGAAGCTTTCACTCAAAGTAAAGGACGCTCCTCGCCCTAAAAGACTACCTTTGAGCGAAAAGCTAATATATATATCAATAATCGAACAAAAAGTCAATAGTTTTAGGCAATTTTCTTGAATTTTATGCAAAAAATGACGTGAAATGACGAAAAAAGCCGGAAAATAGCAACGTACTATCCTGATGAAACCAACAAACTATTTGTATACCTCAAGCAAGGATACTGCTAAAATCGCTTAGATTTGATTCTAAATTTACCCCGCGCAAATAGCGGTACTGGCGGCAGCCAGCGGTGATTCTGGCGACCAGACCAGGTAGCTGGCGATGCGGGTGCCGACTATGCCGCGCCAGATTGACATTGGTTCGTTCCAGTTCTGAGTTACGACGTCGCCGCCGTGAGCGATAACCAGGTGCTCGGCGTGAAACGCGCAGATCGTAACGGGATAAGTGATGGTGAATTTGTGGAGGATGTCGACGAACTGCGCTAATTGAAGATTGAATGTCAGGATTTTTGGATAATAGACCGCGCGCAATAATTTTTGGACTTGGGCGAATGAGACGACGAAAATAAGGCGCGGATTGTCCAGAATTTCGGCGAAGCTGTTTTGCAGCAAGTCTACGGCGTCGCGCGTCACAACGACCGGACGCTGGGTTTTTTTAATCAGTTCCTCGTAAACGATTGCCGTCTGGCTGTTTTTACCGGCATCGCCGACCAGCAGCAGCGCGTCCGCCCAATCTTCCAAGGCTAATGCTGGCTGCAGAGCCTCGCGAGCCAGGCTGCCCGAAGGGTTTGTCGGCGCGAACAATACGTCGGACATGGCGGCGGGAACGTTTTTTTTCAGCGCGTCTGGCAGCAATACGCGGACTTCGCCGACGCCAGTTTTCAGGGCTTCTTGGTAGCTGTCGGCTACCGCCAGAAAACCTAATTTATTGCCGCCAATTATCGCCAATTTCCCCGCTTGGCTGCGGCGCTCCGGCTTATTCCATTCAATATCCGGGAACAATGGTTTTGATTGTTCCTGCTTGCGCCAAAACTTCATGTCCATGTATTAATTGTAGCGCATTAGAGCCGTTTTATTGCCAGCTGGAGAATGGCGTTCAGAAATTACACGATTTGACGGTGCTGATTGAAGAGAAAATTACCGCCAAGTAGCGCGCGGCTGGACAGGCCGGAGCTGTTCGGGTTTGACGGATTTTTGGGCAGATAGCTTATCGTTTCCGGAAATTTTTTTATATATTTCATCAAAGGTCAATCCTGAGTCGCGGACTAATTTCGCCATGTCTTTACCGACGTAGCGGAAGTGCCAGCTTTCGGCTTCTATGCCAGTCAAATCCTCTTTACCTTCTGGATAGCGCAGGATAAAGCCGTATTTGTAAGAGTTGTTTGCCAGCCAGGCGGCAGTTTCTTTTTTCAGGCTGCAGCGGGCAAAATTGGCTTTGCAATCTTTATCAAGGCTCGATAAGTCCACCGCCAGGCCAAGCTGATGTTCGCTGTGCCCTGCTTGATTAACGTATTTTTCGGTGTAAGCGGCGCCGCTTTTGGCTTTCGACTCGGTGACGAGTTTTTTCTGGTCGGCAGCCGAGCGGTAGGCACTGGTCACGATTAAGTCGTTTTTAGCGGCTTTGGCGGCAGCAAACATGTCTTTTAGCTCTGGCTGGATTATGGCGCTAGCCCGCTTATCTTCCAGCCAGTCGCCGTGCTCGACTGTTAGGTTCGCTAATTTCGGCTGGTAATCTTCGCTAATTCCCTGGGTTTTTGATACGTAAGCCCAGATGCCGCTGGTCTGTAATAACTTTTGCGATGGGATTTTTAGTTTTAACTGCGCGTTATTGGCGCCGGTAAAGGTTACGGTTCTTACTGGCGGAGTGATTGGCTGAGCTGCCATTTGCGCTTGATTTTGGTCGTAGGTGTCGCTGGCCTCGTACATGCCGCCGACCAGTAAAAAAGTAAACGTTGCCCATGCTGATAGAACCATTGCCAGCAAATAAGTAAATATGTTTTTCCCGCCCTTCTTCATGATATGTATTATACGCTATCGGGCAGTTTTTGCTATACTTGCATTATGGTACGCGCTAAAAATAGTTCGCCTAAGAAAGCAATTTCGCGTTTAATCGCTGCGGTGTTTTTAATGGCAGGTACAGGATTTTTAACGTATAAAGTGCTGGTTTGGCAGCTTGGCGTGCCTGTAAAAAATCAGCCAGCTGCTACGAGTACCGTGAAAACTAAACCGCACAATTCAGGCGAACGGTCGCTGACCTTTTCGGCGGCGGGCGATTTTTTAGCGCATGATTCGGTCGTCAAGCAAGCTAAAACGAATAATGGCTATGATTTTTCACCGTATTTTACCTCTGTCAAATCGTTATATGGCGGCAGCGACGTGTTCTTTTGCAATCCGGAAACGCCCAGCGCTGGCGCGGCGTACGGGATTTCCGGATATCCGGCGTTTAACGCGCCAGTTGAACTGGCTCGCGATATGAGTAAAACCGGCTGCAATCTTATCAATTTGGCGACTAATCACATGGCAGATAAGGGCCAAGCGGCGATTAATGCCACGCTTGACGAGTGGCAGAAACTACCCGTCCTGGCGGCAGCTGGCGCTAATCGTAATGCTAGCGAGCAGAAAAAGGTTAAATATTTTGAGAAAAATGGCATAAAGACGGCGTTCTTGGCGTTTGCCGATTTCAGCAACGTTCGTTTGCCGAACGCTTACAGCGTTAATACATATCATGACGAGGCGCTAGTGCGGCAGTTAATGTCCGAGGCGCGCCAGCATGCGGATGCGGTGATTGTGTCGGCGCATTGGGGTACGGAGGATTCGCATACAGTAACTGCCGACCAGCAGAAATTTGCCAAATTATTTGCTGATTTGGGTGCAGATGTGGTAATCGGTACCGGTCCGCACATGATTCAAAAAGCCGACATGCTGGATCGAGCTGGCGGCGGGAAAACGCTAGTGTGGTATTCGATTGGCAATTTTTTATCCAGCCAGCTGCAAGTTGACGAATTGACCGGCGGCGTGGCGCAGTTTAAGCTCGCCAAAACAGATAAAGGTATTTCAATTTCCGACGTCAAATTCCGTCCGACGTTCATGAGTTACGAGTGGTCGCCAGCTGACCGGCAGGTGCAGAATTTACTGGCGCGCCGCAATCTGAAATTGCAGCCGCTCAAACAAGCGGTGAATGAAACTAAACTGCACGGCACGACGATTGAAGAACGCTTGGCAAAAGTCCGGCAGTGGCTGGATGGCACAGCTAAAGTAACTGTTGAGTGATGCGCTGCTTACTAGCGGGATTTTTCTGCCGATGACTTCCCTAGTAAAATTGGCGATGCCTGATCGAGCGTCATGTCCGCTTTTTTCAGCGCCGCTGCTAGTTCGCGGCCGACATAGCGGAAATGCCACGGTTCGTATTGATAGCCGGTAATACGCTCCTTGCCTTTCGGATAGCGTAAGATGAAGCCGTATTCGTGGGCGTGTTTGGCGAGCCATTTGCCGGCAGCTGTTTCGCCGAAACACGTCTCAAGGTAGCAATTGTGGTCGGCGGCGGCGATGTCCATCACTAATCCGGTTTGATGCTCGCTGTAGCCAGGTTTGGAGCTAAATTTATCAGCGGCCGCTTGCCCGTAGGCGTTGACGTAGCTGCTGTAATAAGTGTTTTGCAGTTCATAGCCGCGAAAACCGCTGCCGATTTGCAAGTTATGTCCGGCTGCTTTGGCGCTGGCAAACAGCTGTTCGACGTCTGGCATAATATCAGCGCGAACTGACCGCTCCTCTTCCGGTTTATCCGGCCGCGAATCCACCGTTGCCAATTGCAAGTTTTTCGGACGATATTTGCTGTTTTTCAGCGGGTGGGTTTTATTGACTAGCCGCCAAATGTGATTGTCGGCGGTATAATCGCCAGCAGCTGGCTTAACAGAGATGGAATCGGTCAGTTTGATGAGTTTTTCTGCCGGAGATTTACTGGAATTGGCGGTATCGTTCTGCGTTTTTTGGGTGTTTGGCGGCTGCGGCGAATTTAATTTTCGGTAAGCAATAATGCCGCCGCTCGCTAATCCTATCACGACAGCTGCGGCTAGCAGCGTGGTGTACTTTTTACTGTTTTGTTTCATTGTGCTGCCCCGCTGGCGCGCTGCCAATATGCTAATTCCATGAATGTATTGTAGCGCGAAAAGCGCGGCCGTGCCAGCTCAAGCGCTTGCCGCAGCCGCCGGGCTAGCGTACAATTTAGGCTATGGAAAAACACATTGCCGAGCATTATCAAGCCGTATCGCAGCGTCTAGCGGCAGCCAAGTCGCAAACTGATCTAGCGGAATTGGCGCGCTATCACCGCACGCGCGTGCAAGAATTCCAGCACGAGCGGCTGATTCATCTGTTGGTGACATTTTTCTTCGCGGGCCTGTTTTTAGCGTCCTTGGCGGCATTTTTGGCGACCGCAGCGATGGGGCTGGCGATGAATTGCTTGCTGGGACTATTGGCGCTGATTTTGTTTGTGCTAGAATTGGCGTACATTCGGCATTATTACCAGCTAGAAAATGGCGTGCAGCGGTTGTATGAATTGACGGTAGCGATTGAAGAAAACCGTCAGGAAGGCAAAATATAGTGCAAGGCGAAATTGTCATCATTGAATCTCCTTTCAAGGGCAGCACGCCCGCGGAAGAAGCCGAAAATATAGCATATGCTAAAGAAGCGATGCGCGATTCGCTATATCGCGGGGAGGCGCCGTTTGCTAGCCACCTGCTCTACCCGCAAATGCTTGACGATGCTGATGAACGTGAACGCCGTATGGGAATTGAAGCTGGATTGCTGATAGGTCGATTAGCTGATAGGACGGTTGTTTATACGGATAGAGGTATCTCGCCAGGCATGAAACAAGGCATTAAGCGGGCTGAGGACGAGGGGCGCCCGGTTGAATATCGCTCGCTGTACAGTAGTGATCGCCGCCAAAATGATAAGAATTAGGTTCAGCGGACTATGGATATCAGCGAGTTGAGGTGTTTATTTCAATGCTCACCGGGCAGTGATCGCTGCCCATTTGTTCAGGGTGGATCTCAGGGTTGATGACGCGCTCAGCGATTTCGCGCGACGCTAGCCAATAGTCAATCCGCCAGCCGACATTGCGCGCCCGGGCGTTGGCCCAGTGCGTCCACCAGGTGTAAGCTTCGGTCTTCTCAGGGAAAGCTGCCCGGAAGGTATCTACAAATCCAGCGTCTAGGTAATTCTGAAAGCCTTCTCGCTCCTCGTCAGTGAAGCCGTGCTTGCCGACATTAGGCTTTGGATTTGCCAGGTCAATTTCTGCATGCGCCACGTTCATATCGCCGCAGTATAGTACTGGCTTGACTAGCTCCAATTCCTCCAGATAGGCCAGCACTGCCGGATCCCACTGTTCATGGCGCAAGTTCAGCCGGCTCAAATCCCCTTTCGAATTTGGCGTGTAGCAGGTCACCACCCAGAAATCGTCGAACTCGGCAGTGATGATGCGCCCCTCGTCCGCTGGATTGCCATACTGATCGCCGGTCAGGTTGAACCGCTCAATGATAGCCGGCGGCAGCCCGTCGCGCCAATGCAGCGGCCGGATTTTCGAGAAAATTGCCGTACCGGAATAGCCCTTTTTGGCGGCTGAATAGAAATGCTCGTGGTACTCCGGCAGATCAATTTCTACCTGGTCGCGAGCGGCCTTGGTCTCTTGCAGGCATAGAATGTCTGGATCGTACGTTTGCAGGAAGCTGGCAAACTCGCCCTTGTTGATGACGGCGCGGATGCCATTGACGTTCCAGGAAAATAGCTTCATACTTTTTTAGACCTTTCGCTTGCTAATAACGTCTCGGTACAACTCCAAATATTTTTCAGCCATTCGGTCGGGTGTGAGTTCTGGTGCAAGTTTAAGCGACGCCTGCCCCATTGCTCGTCGTTTTTTCGGGTCGGTTGCCAGCTGCTGCATTGCAGCGGCAAAGTGCTCAACTTCTGGCCCGTCGGTCAAAATACTATTGTCTTTATTCACTCCAACCGTCAGTCGCGGATCGCAATAAATAATCGGTAGCCCAGCAGTCGCTGCCTCGCCGATGGTCATAGCTTGCGTGTCAAAACCATAAGACGCTAAAACGAAAACATCTGCGTTAACCAACGCCTCGGCTACTTGATTAATGCCAGACATGTGTCCGCGGAAGATAATATTGTCATGTCCTTTTGCTAATTGGCGAAGTCTTCTAAGCTGATTTCCGCCGCCAGCGATGCGCAGTTCTGAATTAGGAATGTCAGCTTTTATAAAAGCGCGGATAATCGTATCGATTCGTTTTTCTGGCGCCAAGCGACAAATGCTTAAAAAGCGGATGGCGCGGTCAGAACGATGGCGCTTAACTCGGCTAATGGCGCGGCTCAATTCAGGATTAACACCGGTCGGTATGGCGCGGGACGGAATACTAATCCGCCCAATACATTCGGTAATTCGCTGTATCATGAAATCGGCTGGCGCAGTAAAACCGTCAACCTGCGAGGCGATAATTGCCATGGAGCGCCAATCAAATCGCGCTAGCAGTCCAGTGGCGTCGGGGCTTTTCGGCGCTAGGCGGATCGGCTGATTGTGCCGTTTTTTGGCAATTAGAGAAATCACTGGGCTGATGAGGAGCATGTAAGCCAGAGAACCCCAGACTGCCATGAATGGCTGCGAAGCATGCGCTCCAGCTAAATTGGCATGAAAAGTATGGACGTGCGGGATGTTTTGCAGCTTGGCGATGCGCGCTGCTAGCGCCAGCCCGCCTCGATCCGTATGGCTATGAATGATATCAAACTGATGACGGCGGCAGATGCGCCGGGCTATGCGCCAGCTTTGTTTGATAGTGCATGTCTGCACTGGCATACCTGATATGTATGTCGATGGTATAACGATTGTCTCGCAGTTATCTGGCTTTTCTAAGTAATGCCGCGGCGCTAATAGCGTAACCTTGTGGCCTAGCCGGACCAGTTCGTTAACTTGTATCTGAACTGAACGCCCAATACCGCCTGACGCCGGATAAATATCGTCTAGTATTAAGGCAATACGCAATGGATCGTCCAGTTTAGCCAGTTTTATTTCGGCCCTCATAATGCTAATTATAATATAACGGAATGTCCAAGTAAAATGCGGGCGGCTGGTTGCTGCGGACGAGGCTTGGGATAGATTGTTTGAGGTGAAATACTACCAACTTGTCAGTATAATAGTTTCGAGCAGTTATTATACCGCGATGCTATAATTTAATGAAGATGCTGCTAATGTATAATGAGTTTTTGAGCGAAATTTCAAGTGATTTTATAGATGTGGGAGGTATAAAAACTGCTTATTATTTTTATGACGGAAATTCGGATAAAACTATCCTATTGATTCATGGCATTGGCGGCGACTTTCATGGAATGATTCCGCTGGCGCATTATCTGAAGGATAGCGCAAATATGCTATTTGTCGACCTGCCGTCGCACGGTAAGAGCCAATTGATTACAGATGTAGAAATTAGCGATATTGAGTGCTGGGCGAGTAATTTACTGCTGGCTTTTCAGCAGAAAAACTTGCAGGTTGATGAGATAATTGCTCATTCGTTGGGTTGCTTGGCGGCTAGCAAGATGGAATGTTCGGAGATTTGGTATGTTAATCCTCCGGTTAAAACTCCAGTAATGGCGAAGACTTCTTCTGCATTTTTATATCGTGTTCGTTGGATAAATCGACACATCTATTTAAACTATTATTTTTCAGTACTGCGCGGTATATGTTTGGCGAAAAATAAACAAAGGAGTACGATAAATCTAATAAAATGGCTAACGAAACAAACTTGCGTGACGCCGCGGCAATATTTGGAGCATGCGAAGATCGCGCGGGATATTTCCAGAAAAGAGAAGATGATTGTCTCTGGGCAGAAATTTACAGGGGTTATCGTGGGAAAGTTTGATAAAATTACTTGTCCCATTTATCCGTCTGGAGTGAAAATTGATAGATTTGCAGAACTTGACACAGGACACTTGTCGGTGCTGGATAGTCCAGAATTAGTCTCAAGATTCATATTGTCAGGAGAATAGTTTGCTATACTGTAGCTATGAGTAAGAGGAATGACAAGAAATTAACTGTTAATATGATTTCTGAAAGCGAGTTTACTGTTCAGGGTCATGGCGTACATACAGCATATAAGGAGATTACGGACGCGCTGCGTAAAAGAAAAGACATTGATATTGAGGTAAACACCGATCGTCCTGCTGATATAATTCATATCCAAACCATGGGGTTATATTCTTTTCGACGCCTGATGAAGAAAGGCGGCAAGAAAGTAGTTTCAGCTCATATTGTGCCAGATAGTTTTATTGGCTCAATTAAGGGTGCAAAATATTGGAAGCCTTTAAGTAAAATGTGGTTAAAGTTCTTTTATAGGAAAGCAGATTTGGTTTTGGCCTGCTCTGGTATGGTTGCCGAGGAGCTTATAAATGATATGAATGTTCCTAAAACCAAGGTGTTTTACAATACAATTGACATGTCGAGGTATAAACATACTGCTACGGAAAAGAAAACAGCACGAAAAAAGCTGGGCTTGAAAGATGGCGATTTCGTGGTAATGGGCAATGGTCAAGTGCAGCCGCGTAAGAGGCTTGATGTATTAATAAAAGCCGCCAAGCAAATGCCGGACGTAAAATTCTTTTGGGTGGGAGGAATTCCTTTTAAGAATTTGGGAGCCGATTATGGCGCTATGCAAAGAATGATGAAGAATGCTCCAGATAACCTCATAATAACTGGCGTAATTCCTTTGGACGATGTTCGCGATTATTATGTTGCGGCGGATATATTTGTATTGCCGTCAGTGCAAGAGAACCATCCTATGTGCGTCTTAGAAGCTGCCGGCGCTGAATTGCCAATTGTTCTGCGCGACATTCCTCAATATGATGACACATTTAAGGGCGACGCTATTATGGCAAAAACGGACGATGAATTCTTGGATTTGATTGATATGCTGCACCGAGATAAGCAGGCGTATAGTGAGGCGCAGCGCGGAGCTAAACGGATTGCGAAGAAGTTTGACAGTAGTGCTGGTGCTGAGCGGTTGGTCGAGTTTTATCGATCTTTGATATAAATGGTATAATGAGGCTATGAGGATAGGACTTTTTACGGATAGCTATAGGCCGTCTATCAATGGTATCGTTTATGTAGTCGAGTCGCTAAAGCGCGAGCTAGAAGCTTTAGGGCATGAGGTCTATGTCTTTTGTCCTGCGAAGTCTATTAGTCCTGCTAAGCAAGCTGAGCTGCTTCACGAAGACGATAACAGCCGGATTATCCGTTTTCGCTCAATTAAGGGCGCGTTTTTTGATGATTATGATACGTCGGTGTTCTTCCCTCCGGTGGTGCAGCGTCAAATTGCTAATATGAATCTGGATGTTGTGCATATTTTTACCCCTTCGCAAATTGGACTGTTGGGTGTAAAGGCGGCGAATAAAAATAATATTCCGCTTGTTGTTCAACATTGTACCGATCTGTATGAATTTGTTGACCATTATCCAGCGGTTTTGCCGGGAGTCTTGGCTCTGGCAGGGATAGTTTTTCCGCTATCTGTTAAGTTGAACGGGCAGGATTTATTAGAGGTGGCCAAGTTGTATCGTCCGCGCAACGGTGTGACGAAGTGGAACAAGGATATTATCGAACGTGTCGTTACTATTTTATACAGCAAGGCGGATGCGGTTATCGCGCTGTCGCGTAAAAGCCGCGACCAATTGCAATCTTGGCAAACGGAAGATTACAGCTATAAGATTACTTTAATGCCAAACGGCGTTAACGCTTTACCGAAACCGAAGACGGAGCGGATAAAAGAGTTTCGGAAACAATGGGGTTTGCGTGAAAAGGATGAAGTATTTGGTTTTGTGGGGCGCTTAGGCGAGGAGAAGAATTTGCCGATTCTCATTGAGGCGTTTGATAAGTTTATCGCGTCAGCCCGGCCGAAGTCTAAGTTGTTGTTTGTCGGCGACTTTGAATATCGTCAGACTTTGGAAAAAATGGCCGCTGAAACGAATTTCACGGATAGGATTATATTCACTGGAGCTATGCCGCGAGAAGATTTGGGCGTGGCATATGAAGTGATGAAAGTGTTTACTTTTCCATCGTTAAAAGACACTCAGGGCTGGGTTCTGCATGAAGCTGCGCACGCCGGTAAGCCGATAGTTATTATCGATACGGAAGTTTCCGAGGTTGTAAAGGATGGAATTAATGGCTATTTCGCAGAAAATACTCCAGAAAGCGTGGCTGAAAAAGTAATCTCAATTCTGAAAAGCCCGAAAAAACAGGCGGAATTTAGCGCTGAAAGTAAAAAACTTGCCCGTAAATTTACCGAGCGCAGCCAGGTGAAGAAGCTTGAAAAACTCTACCAAAGCCTGATAGAGACACGGAAAAATTTGGAATAAGTTAGAGATAATATCTCAGGAATTGCCGGGATTTTCTGATAAATTTATCGGTTGGCGATGAGCCGCCTGGTTTCTCTGTCCTGGTCGCGGCATTTGATAGTCTCGCGCTTGTCGTAAGTTTTTTTGCCCTTGCCAAGGGCGATGATAATTTTGATAAATTTGCCGCCAGTCAATAATTTCGTTGGCACGATGGTCATACCCTGCTTTTTAGCCTCGGTAAAGTGTGCTAATTGCCGTTTGCTGACTAATAATTTCCGCGCCGAAGTGTCGACACTGCGGGTATTCGCTTGCCCGCGTTCGTTCAGCCGCAGCGAAAAACTGGCATTGTTCAGCCATAATTCGCCATTTTTCAAACTGACGAAAGCACCCTTCAATTGGACGTGTCCTTCCCTGGCGGCGCGTACTTCCATTCCCGTCAAAACCAGCCCGGCAACTATTTCCTCGCCTAGCTCATAATCAAACCTGGCCCGGCGATTAACAATCGCGGGCGTATTGAGTTTTTTCGTTTTGGCGCTAGGTTTTTTAGTCATATGGTGATTATAACAGGTTTTAATGGTGTCTGCTGCTATGGCTGCGGTTTCGGTGCTAGAAAGTCATTGCTTAGATTTGAGTGTCTTCAGGAAGCCTTGTGGTATAGGCTGGCAGTCTGGCAAGCGGACCACAGTAATTCCTGATGGCGTCTGCTCGGTTGATGCTGAATTAGACTTGTGGGTTTTTGACGTTACCCCAGGAGACCTGCGGCGGTGCGTACGATCTTCTTTATTTTTGGTTCTGGCGCGCATGTCTGGCGATACTGCCAATCCTCCAAGCACTACATGCAAATCCTTGCCTTCTAATCTTTCTGCCGCATATTCATTTAAGCTGTTTTCTGGCAGACCGATACCAGCGGTAGCGATCGGGATGTAGGGTTCGGAGCCGGATGATATAATCTGCCAGTACGTATGTCTATCTTTTTTGTTGTAACAATCTTGAAGCAGTTTGGCTATTTTTCGTTTTTCTTCGGATAAAATCTCGTTAGGGTCTTCAAATGTCAAACAGATAAGTTGTTCTGCGGCTTTTACTATTGTATGTAAACCGGTCACTCGAAAACGGAGTGTTTGTTGCGCTGATTCTATTGATTCTGGTTTTGGGAATATAGAATAATGAAGCGATGGACATTCTTGTCTCTGTTTAATTATAGCGCGCAGTCCGTCCTTGGAGGCTTTTGTTGATAGGATCTCTGGTAATGCTTCCCTGATACCTTCCGTTAGGCGTCCGCAAACTTCCTTCGGATTCTTGATAGGACGGTAAAAGGCTGGTTGACGTGCTAGTTTCATATAAATAAAGATGATAGTATTAGATTCATGAATTGTCAATAGCAGGCGGTCAGGCAATTTTTATTTAGGCAATACTAGGCGGTTCCGGGTCGGTGTTGTTTTCCGCGCTAGATTTCGGCTTGTTTTCTTCCAAATATCGTAGGGCGCATTTCGCTATGAGCCTAGAGCTTCGAAGAACTGGATGTCTAGAAAGCCCAATATTTCTTTCAAGTTCTTTGCGGACGCTCGGGGTGTTCAAAGCTTCGGCCGCCTTGGAATCAAGTGCTACTAGCGCCATTACTAATCTTCCTAACTCTATTGTGCAATTATTTCTGGGACTGTCATCTAATTTCTCGTGCGCTTTAGTTAATAATTCGGCAATGGTTTTGGCAGCTTCTTCTTTATCAATCTTTTTGTGCTGCGGATCGTCGCTGTGTTCTTTTTCTTCTCCTGCGAGAATTTTACCAATTAGTTCGCTGGCTTGCTGGCGGAGACTGGTCGGTGTACTCGGAAACTCGATAATTTCTGCATCTTGGGGTTGTCCTTTTGGCGAGGTGTCCGAACCTTCATCGCCGCTTTGTCTGCGGGGTGTGTCTGGTAATTCAACTATACGTGCGCTTGGGGGTTCTGGGGGTTCTGGGAGTTCCGGTTCATATTGTCTGAACAATTGAACTATCTCTGCATCTTGATGTTCTGGCGGCTTATCCATATCTTTTTATTATACTATATTTATTACTAAATTACAATAGCATTTGAAATTCTCCTCTGTTATAATAAAGCGGATGATAGCCGACATTCACATCACCGAGAAGAGCTTTGGCGACAAGACGTTGATGCGCGACGTCAAGTTTAGCGTGGATGACGGCGAAAAGGTCGGCGTGGTCGGCCGCAATGGCGTCGGCAAATCGACGCTGTTTGGTATCTTGGCGGGTACGGACAGTGATTATACTGGCGAGGTGATTTTTCGCCGCGGCATTACTGTGGCTAGTACGGCGCAGGAGCATCATGGTTTGGGTGATCAGACGGTGCTGAGCTACATCTTGGCGGGGCTACCGGAATATGTGAGCTTAAAGAAAATCATCAATGAATATCCCGAGACGATGGGCGATAATATGCGAAAGATCGAGGAGTACACCCAGGCGCTGGAGCGATTTGACCAAAAAGGCTTTTACCAGATTGAGGAGAAGATTGGGCGGGAGCTCGATAATTTTCAGCTGAGCGGGTGCGGCGAGCGGCCGCTTGGTTCCCTGTCGGGTGGTCAGAAGCGGCTGGTGGAGATTGTGAAGATTATGCACTCGGGGGCGCATTTGGCGCTGATTGACGAGCCGACCAACCACATGGATTATGTGGCCAAGCAGCAGTTTATCGACTGGATGAGTTCGCAGCCGCGCCAGGCCATGCTGATCATCACCCACGACCGCGATGTGCTGAGTCGGGTGGATCGAATTGTCGAACTTAAAGACGGCCAAGCGGTCAGTTACCGCGGTAATTATGACGCCTACCTCAAGCAAAATGCTCAGGCGACGGCGGCGGGCATGAATAATTTTGAGCACATTGAAAAGCGGATGACTAACCTCAAACAAAAGGTGCTGGATTATCAGCGGCTAAAGGAAAAGTCACGAAACCCCGGCACCATCCAAAAGTTTAAGCGGCTGGAAAATGAGGCGCGGGCCGAGCTGGCGGAATTATCAGAGATGGACAAGCCGACGTTTTGGATTGACAAGCAGTCGGCTGGGCAGCTTGATTATAAGTCGGCTGAGCGCTACGGCAAGTTCAAGGCGCGCAATATTCGGCTATCGATGAAGGACGCGGCTAGCCGCAGCCAGCACGTGTTGGTGCGGGTTGAGGATGCGGCAGTTGGGGTTGGCGAGCGGATATTGTTTGAGGGCGTGAATATTGATTTGCGTGAGGGTGAGGCGGTGGAGCTGCACGGTCGGAATGGTGCTGGCAAGACGACGCTGATTCGGATGTTGCTGGCAAGCGGTGATGTGGCTCGCCCGTCTCGCAAACATCTTTTTCCTCAGGCCGGCGCGCCGCCAATTGATTCAGCTGGCGCTCTTGGCGCGCCTTTGCCGGAAAGGCAAAGCCTTCAGAAAAAGAGTTTGACGAGCCAGCTCGAATACGCTCAGAAGGAATCTGAGACACCGCTCGTGCCAGATGCGCCATCACCAGCGACACCTCCTGCGCTGGGGGCTGTGGAGGAGACGGCTGGAAGCCGAACCGCGGCAGTCACTCCACCGTCCTCCGCCAGAGCACACTCTTCGCTCAAATCTCCACCGGAGATTTTTCGCGAGCGTTCGGCTGAAACGTCCGTTACTCACGAACGTTTCACAGTCTCTGGCGGAGGAGGTGTCGCACCTGCCGCTCCTATCCTCTACTCCGGCAATCTCTTCCTCGACCCGCAGGTCCGGGTGGGCGTGTATGAGCAAGAAATTGATGAGCGGTATTTGGCGGATCCGTTGGAGGTGGCTATTGAGAAATTGTATCTCAGCCGTGACCTGCCGATTTCTGATACCAAAATTCGCCAATTGCTAGCCGATTATCTGTTCACTGAAGCGGATCGGATGACGCCACTGGCGCGCCTGTCGGGCGGTCAAAAAGCGCGCTTTCAGATCATTGCTATGCTGGCGAATGACCCGCAGCTGCTGATTTTGGATGAGCCGACCAACCATCTTGATTTGCCGAGCATCGAGGAGTTGGAGACGGCACTGGCGAAATATTCTGGCGCCATCCTGTACGTCAGTCACGACAATTATTTCCGGCGAGAAATTGGCGGCGAGGTCGTGCAAATTGGTGCGGCATAAACACGGCACAACCAAGCTGCTGCTTATCATGATAGATTCGGCGCGGAGTCTCGACAATAACAAAACCCGCTGCTTGTAATAATGTAAGCAGTGAGTTTTGCTGCTCAGATTAGCAGATGAGTTACTCGCTCATCAAACCATTCTTCTTCAGCGCGTCCTGCAGTTTCGGCCGGTCGAACCCAAGGATGATATCGCCGCATACGTCGGTGACTGGCACGCCCTGGAAATTGCCGCCGTTTTTACTGAGCAATTCTTCCTTGGCGCTTGGGTCAGCCTCGATGTCTTTGGCGGTAAAATCGATGCCCAGTTTTTTCAACCACTCCATTTCCGTGTGGCAAAATGCGCACCAGCTGGTGCTATAGACGATGACCTTGGCATTTTGACCGCTTGCCGCTGCGTCGTCTTGACTATTTGTTGTTTGATTATCTGTTATTACAGTTTTATCGTCACTCATAAATTCCCTCCTTAGATATTTTATCTAAGTATAGCATATTGTTTATGGTTGGCGGTTAATGTACAATGAAATTATCGGGGTGCCGCTTAGACGTTAAATGCCATCCCCTGCACCATTCACATTGGTATGTTTGCAGGTGTGTTCTTGGGCTGAGCAGTTCTTGGGTTTCGGCGGCAGATTTGGCTTGTTTTTCAGAGGTAAAGCGGCGTTTTTGCCGGCAGGCGGAATTGACAGCAGCGCTTGGCGATTTCACTGGCGCAGATGGTATTTTCTGGCGGTTTTTCGGATAATTTCGGCGCGGCATCTTGCCAAACAGTATAGCAGATTGGTATATTAATAAGTAATGGCAAAAAAGACTCATGTTAAGACTGGCAAAAAAAGCGAGGCGGATGCATCTGTATTGATGATGAAAACTGTTGCCGGAACGACGTGGCGAATGTTTGTGCCGACGATCGGTTTTACACTGGTTGGGTTGGCGGCTGATTATTGCTATGGGACGAAGCCGTGGCTGATGGTTGCTGGGATTGCGCTGGGGTTTGCGGTGTCTTTTAGTCTGGTGTGGCTACAGATTGCCCAAATTAAACGGCAGGAGTCAAAGAAATGATAGATATTATGGCAAATGCCAGCCTGCATGTTTCAGTAAAAGCCGACGAGATTTTTACTATATTCGGCTTTCCGGTTACTAATTCGCACATGCTTGGCGTAGTTGGTTTGGTTGTGTTGATGTGGCTGATGTTCCGAACGCGCGCGGCAGCGCTGGGTAAGAAAAAGCCTACTTTTATGACGCGCCTGATGAACTGGACGTTTGACGGGTTATATAAAACGGTTGGCCAGGTTATCCCTGACCAGAAATGGGCGCGCCGGGTAGCGCCGCTATGTATCACTATATTCTTTTTCATCGTTGCGCAATATTGGCTAGGGCTGCTGCCGGTCGTCGGTCCGATTACTATTGGTGAACATCACACTCCCCTGTTCCGCGGCGGCGTAGCGGATCTTAATATGACGTTTGGACTGGCAATTGTAACGATTGTGGCAGTGCAGGTTTACGCTTTCAAATATCTGGGTTTTAAGGGAAATATGGGCCGTTATTTTGTGAATCCTTTGAAAGATCCGATTATGTCTTTCGTTGGCATTCTGGAGCTGGTGGCGGAATTTTCGCGGATGCTTGGCTTGAGCTTCCGGCTGTTTGGCAATGTGTTTGCCGGCGAGATTTTGCTGGCGGTCATTGCGTATATGGCGAAACTTGCGTCGCCGGCGGCGCTGCAGCCGTTCTATTTGTTTGAATTGTTTATCGGCGGAATTCAGGCGTATATTTTCTTTATGTTGTCAACAGTGTTTATTTCTTTAGGATTGGCTCACCACGACACAGACGAGCCGGCTGATCGTGCTCATTCATCTGTTCAAGCTAAAAATATAGCGGCGGAGAATGATTAGAAAAGTAAAGTATTAAATAAAGGAGAAATTATATGAAAGAATTAGCATTT
>CAUUVO010000009.1:0-43015 GCA_963548835.1 uncultured Candidatus Saccharibacteria bacterium | reverse complement strand
ATAGCGAATTCACCGCCTACCATGACGGCAATTCGGTCAGCCAAACCTACACCGTGAAAAAATCCTTTGATTGGCAAAATGCAGGCAAAGTAGCGCAAAACTATTTACGAACATTTGACCCTGCGCCGCACGCCAGCCGCCTAAATGATCTCGCCAAAGCGTTTACAACCGACCCATTCTATAATTCCGCGCCAATTTATTTTTACCAGAAAACCGCCGCACCATTTACCAAAGATGATTTGGCGAAGACTGTAACAAGCGCGAATTTACGAGCGATATTGCAGGGGGCGGGGGTAAGCGTTTCCATGAACGCCCCAAGCAAGCCATAACGGCAGCCTTTTCCGCAAACAGCATAGAGGCAGCCATCCGCGCCGCACGCCAGCTGCCATTTTCATAAAAATCTTTTGTGATTATAACAGAAGTGATAGAAATATTATACCACATTTTTGACAAAATCTATTGATATTTTATTCTATTAGTGATATATATCAGCTTTTGCAATCGTAGAAGCCGGCGTTTCGCCCAAAGCCATTGGGCTTGAGATGTCTCACTTCGCGAGATCAAGAGCTTCTGACAATTCGAAGCCCCAGCTTTCTTCGGAGAGCTGGGACATTTCACCAGTATCACTTATACTTTATTATCATGATATGCAAACTCTACACCGCTTACGACTTACCCTTCGATCACGATACGTGCCATCTGTTTGAGCATGTTGTCAACCGTCGTTTTTTGAAACAGTTGCAAAAGACCGGTCATCATCGCGGTTTGTTTGGTCGACTTAATGGCCAGACTATCGATTCAAGCGTATTCTTTGATCTCGGCGTATATAACGCAGATATTATCGCACTGTTTGAGAGCAATCTAAAACAGCTTAGTGACAGTAATGATATTAGTCTGCTTGTTGACGAGTGTTTGCTGCATATTGGAGCAGAGACACGGTGTAGCATAACGATTAAAAACCGTGACATATTGATACAACATATCAAACAACTTGCATATTGCTTTATATCTCAAAAATTAAAGCCATCAAAAACCAGCACGGAAGAAACTTTTTCCATGTTTTACAATCCGCAAGACTTCGCGGAGCTAGAGGTTGACATCGTCACAGAACTGCCAAATGAACAGCTCATGCGAGCTTGGTGTGCCATGCGCTTGCCGATATGCGACATTGTGCATAATTGCGCGCTCGACCCCTTGCCGCTATATCTGAACGAAACTTCAGGAGCTTGGACTGAAGATGGACGAGCGATAACAAGTGTATATTACACAATTAGCAAAGATGCCGATACAACTAGACTGGAGAATCGCATTACTGAATCCCTGCGATTATTCCAAGCCGGTGGCTGTGCCGATGACATTCAACAGTACCAGCATGAATTTCAAACCGATGACTGGTTTGTCAATTCGCCAATTATCCTGTACGAACTCTTTGGCCTCAAGGCAACGCGCAAGGAGATTGTAGATACTATAACACCAGACTTGCTTGGCGAACTGTTATTAAACACGCATATACATACGACCGTTTCGTCCTGATTCGTAGCGCAGAACTAATAATCTTACCCATCTTACATGAAATCCTTTATCATACCTAATAGACGCGCCTACTTTCAACAATTTTATCTGTAATACATTCCATAAAGACCGACAATACTAGCGTACTAGGACTATTGCATGGCGCGCGACGAGCTACTCTATCCTTAACTTATGAACCCTATTACTCGTCGAATTACCGTCGCCATTCGCGCCAACGATTTGCCAGCCTACCAGCGCGAGCGCTACCCTGCTATCCAAGAGGGCGAGATTGTTCGGTTTATAGATGAGGATTTTTCTGGTGTTGATTTTGACCAGTTTGTCATGGGATTTTTCGTGTTTCAGAATTGTAATCTGGACGGCGCAAAGCATATTTACGGACAGCCGATTTATTTTACCAATTCATCAGTTCGGAATGTAGATTTTCGCAGCGTGAAAGCTATTATTGAGGCAGAGGGTTGCGACTTTCGCGGTATGAAATACGACGAGGAAACGCAATTTGTTTATGGTAGCGGCGAATTGGCGGCGCGATCGCGCTTTATGAATTGCAGGTTGGACGATGCGGCGCAAAGGTTTTTAATGCGGCAGGGCGTGGAGATTAGTTAAGGTTTCACTCCTCAAGGACATATCAGCAAGACATAAAAACTACCCGCTTACTCTGCTATAATATAATCAGTAAACTGTATAAAATGGACATTATTCTCATAAAACGCCAGCTTTACGCACTGCGGCACGATTATTTGACCATGAATAATCTGGTTACTGCCGCGGCTATTTTGGTTGCCTTTAGCTGGGCTTGGGGGTCAGTTGAAGCGATGCAGCAAAATTACGAGTTGCAAAGATCTATCGACAACAAGCGGCAGCAAATTGAAATAGAAAAAATAAAAGTCGCCTTACTACAATATGAGTCAAAATATTATGAGAGCGACGAATACCAAGAATTAGCAGCACGCCAGCGCACTGGAAAAGGACAGCCAGGAGAAAAACAGCTGATCGTACCGTCAACCGACGATTCCTACGGACAGCAGGCGGCAACGACTAGCGTAAGATCGACGCCAGTTCGCAGTAACTTCCAGCAATGGATGAATTTTTTGTTCGGCGGCAATAGCCGTAATAAAAAGTAGCCTCCCTGGCCTTGCGAATTATCTGCCAATCTGTTACCATTGTTTATGTGCCGCGGGGTAGAGCAGCCTGGTAGCTCGTTTGGCTCATAACCAAAAGGTCGCAGGTTCAAATCCTGCCCCCGCAACCAAAGAAATAACCTCTTCGCTCAGAAGGGGTTATTTCTTTGTAGCCTATCATCAAACATTAAGAAACTCCCGCGGTAGACGGGAGCTCCTAGGCACCTGTTTATTTTATACTACCATTGTACTAACAAACCGGCGCATAATGCAAGTGCTTATTTCTTCTTTTTGATAGTCAAAAAACCGTTGCGAGGATTCTCGGCAACAATGCGATCTTCTGGCAAATCGCATGGCTCGCCCTTGGCGTTCTTCTCTGTTTTAGTGAAGAAATAAATCGTCTGTTTCTTGCCGCCGCGCAACGTAACTTCTGATTTATGTAAATAGTATGTAATGCCCTTTGAATTCGTATGCTTGTAAGCCATTGGTCTTATACCTCCTAGTTAATGCTATACCACTCTAGGTTACTATCTCCCAGCCACCCCTGTCAAGTCAAAAAGGATTATTTCTTCTCTTCAGCAGCAATTTCAATACGCCAAGCACCACCAGGCGGACGACGATTACCAGGAGTATCATTCCCGCTACCACCAGCGACCAGCCAGCAAAATCAGCCGACCACGCTGGCGAAACAAACGTGTGGTAATACGGCTCGGTGGACGGCGCTTCAAACTGTATATTAGACGTCCTGGCAGCCGGATATTTTGACCATTCTTCATTAATGCAGCTAACATAGCGCGGGTCGGCCTGAGTCGTAAACCTGCCGTAGCCGCCCTGCTGCGCCCTGGCGTCGCATACTGCCCGAACTTTGGAGATAGTGTCATTGTTGGACTTATTTTTTATAGCTTCCTCAAAGTTCTTCAGCTCTCTGTCATAAACCCGCTTATACGTATGATCCAGGGCAATTCTTCCCGGATCGGCATTCATATGCGCCGAGACATAGCGCTGCAAATCATATAGCCGCTGGCTAAGCGCGATCACATCCCCTGATTTGTCAGCGTCTTCCACCGCTTCGCGCCGCTCAATCATACCTACATTATTCAGCCGTAAAAAAGTCGCCGCCACAAAACCAGCCATAATTAGTAAAATAGCCAGCTGCCAAGTCTTTATCTGGCTAAGCTTCTTAATCCTAAATTTGGTCTTGCGCTTATCTATCACCATAACCCACCGCCTTATTTATATTAAGTATATCAAACTACCGGCAGATGCGGAACTGGCGGTTTTGCGCTACAATTATCTATATGAGGATTTATTTTTCAGGGATTGGCGGCGTTGGCATCGGGCCGCTGGCGGAAATTGCGCTGGATGCCGGATACGACGTATACGGCTCCGACCGCCAGGCCAGCCCCATGACCAAGTCGCTGCAAAAACGCGGCGTTCAGATATCATTTGATCAATCAGGAGATTTTTTACGATCAGAGCATGAAAAATCACCGTTTGACTGGTTTGTTTACACGGCAGCGCTGCCTGATAATCATCCCGAGCTAGTATTAGCCAAACAACTAGGTATAAAAACAGGCAAGCGCGACGAACTGCTAGCACATATCATTGCCGATAAAAAATTAAAACTCATCGCGGTTGCTGGTACTCATGGCAAGACTACAACCACTAGCATGCTGGTTTGGGCTTTCCAGCAATTAAACATTCCGGCCAGTTATTCCGTCGGCTCGATTCTTAGCTTCGGGCCGAGCGGCCGATTTGACCCGGCTAGCCAATTCTTCATTTACGAATGCGACGAATTCGATAAAAATTTTCTGCATTTCCAGCCGTGGCTGTCGATCATCACATCAATTGATTATGACCACCCCGATACTTATCCAGAGAGAGCGGACTATCTGGCGGCTTTCCGGCAATTTATTTGCCAGTCCCAGCGTTGTATTATGTACCAGCAGGATTTGAACGGCTTAGACATCGCTAAAGATAGCGGCGTAACGCTTGACACGATAGATAAAAGCGCAGCGCTTGACGACATCAATAGCCTTTTCTTGCCAGGACGCCATAACCGCGAAAACGCCTATTTAGTTTTAACCGAGCTAAAAAATAGCGGCGTTGGCTTAGCTGAGGCAAAAGCAGCCATTGAGTCGTTTCCTGGCTCTGGGCGGCGCTTTGAAAAATTAGCCGATAATCTTTACTCCGATTACGGCCATCACCCAACCGAGATTAAAGCCACACTGCAAATGGCGCGCGAGCTATCTGATCATGTCGTGCTTGTTTACCAGCCGCACCAAAATGTTCGCCAACATGAAATCAAAGAAAATTACACCGCCGAGGTTTTTAATCAAGCCGAGAAAATTTATTGGCTGCCGACATATTTGACGCGCGAAAATCCGGATTTGCCAATTTTATCGCCGCAAGAATTAACAAAAAACCTGCCCAATCCTGAACAAATCAGCTACGCTAATTTGAACGATGAGCTTTGGCATAATATTGAAGACGCTCGAACAAATGGCAAGCTCGTCCTCTGCATGGGCGCTGGCACCATTGACGAGTGGCTGCGGCAGCATCTGAAGATTTAGAGTTTCGCCGGCTCAAGCCGCGATTTAGCATAATTCAACTAAGAGTTTAAGCAGACAACGCCAAGTTTTACCGATTATCGCCGCTGCCATGCAGCTGGCCGCGCTGCTGGCGGCTGGCTAGCTTTTCGTTATTAAGCCGCGCCACCTCTTCCAAGCTAGACCCGAGCAAATGCGCCGCCGAGTTAACATACCACAGCACGTCGCCCAATTCTTTGATAATTTCTGCGCGATCATCGTCATTTAATTTACCCTGCTTATCGCGGATTAGTTTTTTGAACTTTTCCATCACCTCGCCCGACTCGCCAGCCAAACCTAGTATTTGCGCCATCAAATCAGCGCTGATATCGCCGTAGGCGTGATCGCTCGTCAGCGTTGAAATAGCTTTTTGCGAATAATCTTGAAAATTCATGTTCCCCCTATCTATTGTTTGTATTATAGCAATAATTGCTATCTTGCACTATTCAGCGTAATCCTGATTATCCGGCTGGCCGTATATCTCTAAGAGAACAACCAGTCTACCCATTTCCTTTCGACGCTCTGAGTCTCGTAAGATTTCTTTGATTTTCTCTAGAAACTCTGGGTCTCGTAAGACTTCTTTGGTATATTCATCAATAATTTTGCGAAGAATACTACCTATAGTCTCTTCTCCTTCGCTCATCAGTACTTCTTTACACAAGACATCAAACTGTTCCCCAGGCACACCGCGAATCGAAAGAGTACGCGCACTTTCGCCCGTCAAGACACTTACGCTTGAGTCTTTACTACCCGAATCAAATCTTTCAATATTTGCCACAACATTCTCCTTTCGTTACCAGCAAATCATATCGTACTGCTGCTGCCGATTCCAGACAAAATGGTTGATATTTTATGACAATTTTATAATTTATGCTATATTACAGATATGGATTTTTCTATTATCGGCTTGTCTACTCGTGACAAACGCGTGTATGAAGCGCTGCTGGCAGTTCCTAATAGTTCGCTGCGAGCCGTCGCAGAAACCACAAATATCAATCGCGGCAGCGTCTATGAATCTATCAAAAGCCTGCGCGCAGCCGGACTTGTCAACAGCGTCACCCAAGGCAAGCAGCTGCGCTACCGCGCCGAAGATCCAGCTGTCTTGGCAGAAATTTTACACGAGAAGCAGCAAGCTTTGCAAGTAGCCAACCAGCAGCTTGATCAATACATTGTCCGCCTGCGAACCGCAAACAAAATCGCCGAAACCCGGCATATGGCGGCATTTTACGAGGGCGACGAAGGCTTGGCAAATATTTTGCGCGATATATTAAGCACCTGCCGCCTGCAAAAGGTTAGCCTGTACCGCGTAATTTCTTCGCCGCGCGTCAGCCGCTATCTGTACAACAATTTTCCGAATTTTAGCCGCGAACGCGCCAAACGAAATCTACGGGTACGCGTCTTGCGCTACGCCAAGCCCCTGCGCATAACGACAGGCTTAGCGGACAGCCGCTACTTAGCCGGACCAAAACTAGATGACGGCTGCTACACAATATTGTATGCCAGTAAAATGGCTATTATTACTCTGGACAAATATAACTCTATGCACGGAGTAATCATCGACAACGCCAGCCTAGCCTCGGTGCAAACGCGCCTGTTTGACATTGCTTGGCAGGGTGCTAGCGAGGGCTAACCCGCTTCCACTGGCACGATAACACAGCATCAACGCGTAGCCCTCACAAAATTAATCGCCTTGCCCTCGTTCAGCCATCGCTGTTCGTAGGTCGTCATGATTTTATACTCGTCGTCCAGAGATGATTCGTGCAGGTCAAAGCTCAGTTCTGTAATTTGCCATTTTTCTGCCACCAATTGCTCCAAACTCCAGCAGAAAAAGTCGCGGTCGTCATGCTTGAAAAGCAGCTCCCCGCCAGGTTGCAATAATTGCGCATAACGGCGCAAAAAATACGGATGCGTCAACCGCCGCCCGGCAGCCCGCTTCTTCGGAAACGGATCAGGAAAAGTCACCCAAATATTTACTAGTGTTGACAAAGCGAACAAATCGCCAATTTGGTCGGCGCGCTCCCGGATAAAATAGATATTTTTTAAGCCTCGCTCTAACGCGATGTAAGCGCCTTTTTGCAAACGGTCAGCCTTAACGTCAATCGCCGCAAACAACTTATCTGGATAACGCGCTGCTAATTCGACGCTAAACAAACCAGTACCAGCGCCAATCTCTAACCCGAAAATACCCGGCTGGCGCTGCTGGTAAAAGTCGCGCCATTCGTCAAACTCGAAGCAATTCTCGGCGTTATGAAACTTAGCAAATTTGTATTTTTTACGCTTGCGGGCGATAACAAACTGATTTGGATCGACAAAACTCATACCTTTCATTATACTAAATATGATGGATACGTTTATAAAACAAATATTAAATATATCAGCTGCCGACGAATGGTTGCATAATAACGGCCTTGGCTGGCTGATCAGCGACCGCATGCTGGAGACAGCCAGTATTATTATCGGATCGTTCATCATTTACTTCATCGGCAAACATCTCATTAAGTGGTTCATTCATTACACGATCCGCTCCACCGCCAAGCACCGCTCGTGGCATCGCAAGGATATTGAAAAACGAGAAAAAACGCTCATCCAATTAAGCCGCGGGTTTTGGCGGATTTTAATGATCTTTTACGTTGCCGCTATTATCGCCAACAAGTTATTTCTGCTCGACTTATCGCCGCTGTTTGCTAGCGCTGGAATAGTCGGCGTGGCGCTCGGATTTGGCGCGCAGTCGCTTGTCAAGGATTTTTTATCCGGCATATTCATTATCGCTGAAAACCAATACCGCGTTGGCGATGTTGTCGATATAATGGGAGCGTCCGGCAAAGTCGAACGCGTCGGTACTCGCACGACAGTCGTTCGCGACGCCGAAGGTAACGTCCATTACGTCCCAAACGGCACAATCCAGCATGTTATCAATAAAACTATGGGCTACAGCATATCGCGGTTCAGCCTGTATTTAGACCCAAACACCGATATATCCGAGGCTACGGAAATTATTAACGCTACCGGAGAAAAGATAGCCCAGGAAAAAGCTTGGCATAAAAAGATTATCGACCCGCCGAAATTTGTATCAGTCGGCGAGATTACCGGCCGCAGTACTGAGATAATTATTTCTGGCAAAACCCAGCCGTCAGACCAATGGGCTGTCACTTCTGAAATGCGTCACAGACTGCTGCAAAAATTCGACAAAGAAGGTATTTTACTAGCAACTCTACCAGCACCAATTCTAAGCAGTAAAAAGTAGCAGCACCTCTATAAAAGCGCCAATTTATAGCTTGAACAGTTAATCGCCGGCAGTAGCATTGTTATTGTCGTTATTGCTGACGCCCAGCAGTTCCTTATCGCTTAGCACATCGTTAGAAAAGGCCTTCGTTTTGGCAATGCCCTTCGATTCGTCATCGTATAACTTCAGAAATTCATTAATTGTCTGCTCATTAACCGGACCTTGCGCATCGAAATCTTTGCTCTTATCCTCCAAATTCTTGCTAATCTCCGACCGCCTAGATGTGTATTCCGGACGGCTTAAATCCAGCCGGTACGCATCCGATTGATAATAAACAAACATCGAGATTGACACCAGAAGAACCGAAACTAGAATAGTCGATCCAATAAAAACCGCAAATTTATTGTACCTGCCGGCAAACTTTTTTATATTATTCATTACCGCCTCCCGACAAAGAATCTTTTATCAAGCGCACTTCGCTTTTATATTGCGCCAGCAGCCCGTTCATTGATTTTACGCTGTCAGATAAATAATTGCGGGCGTCGCGCGCCTCAATGATTTTTTCGTAGAACTTTGCCTGATCTGTTTTGCAGCTCGCTTTATCTAGGTTAGTCATTGCCGTATCATACTTATTATAGTCGCTGTTAAACTTCAGCCGCTGCGTTTCAAAATCGCTGGTAATTCTAACAAGCCCTGAGCTATCCATTTTATTAAGCGACAACCTGCTATTAAACCGCGCCATCAGCTTCGTCGACACGGCATTGTATTTCTGCCCGATACTAACCCTCGCTAAAGCGTCGTTAGTATGAATCTGTTTTATAGTAACCTTCAGCGAGCTGCAGTTCTTCCTGATGATGCTGGTAATCTCCGAATTGGGCATTTCGATTGACTGCGCCAAAACCGGTTGAGGACTTATCAGCAGACCGCCAGCAATCAAAAAAGACGCAAGATACAGAATAAATTTTCTCATCTATCCTATTATCTCACGTCTTCTTAGCTGCAGTCAAATATTACTTGAACTGTTTTTCAACGTTGCTTTTGACGCCTTTTGCAGTTTCTGTTACTGCATCGCCAACTTTTTGCGAGCCAGTTTTTAATGAATCAACGCTATTTTTAGCAGCCGCAGCCGCCTTATCAGCAACTTTCTCTGCGTCAGATTTCAGCTTCCCTGCTTTCTTTTTCAGGTCTTTTCGAGTTTCTTTACCGCTCTTTGGTGCGGTTAAAATTCCTGCTGCAAAGCCTGCCGCTGCTGCACCCAGAACTGCTAATACTTTTTTCATAATATTTACTCCTTTGTTATTTATTTTTTACGAAACAGCTTTGTAATCTCGCTAAATACTTTTGCTGGCGACAACCAATCGGTAGCGCTAGCTACATTCATCGTAATCTTATCGACTTTTTTCATGATGGCGTTTATTCTTATCAGCAAAGAGATAATTGTTCCTAAAAGCACCAAGATGACAATTGACAATAAAGCAGCGATGATTGTTAAAAGAACGATGATTGTTTGTGCGTCTTCCACGTTCTACCTTTCCGCGAAGCTTACAATGTTTATGTTTTTATTTTAGCATGCTTTGGTTGTTTGTGTTAGATAATCCAACATTTCTTATTGTAGCATAAGCGTATTAAAATGTCAATAGTTTGCTGGTAACGGCCGCGAAAATGGCTCGTTTTACGATACTCCCATGCTTAAACTCAGCTTAATCAGCCCAAATATGCTACACTGGCTATGGTTATGCGGGCATTTTTCAAACGGTATATTCCAGAATTTGTTTACGGCGCAGTTGACGGTACCGTGACAACCTTTGCCGTGGTGGCGGCGTCGGCTGGCGCGGGAATTTCTAGTGCGGTCATTCTTATTTTAGGCGTGGCCAACTTAATTGCCGATGGCTTTTCAATGGGTTCCAGCGCCTACTTGGCAGCCAGCGCCGAACACGACGAATCGGCCCGCGATACCCAAAAGCGAGCTTCTCCTAAAATTATCGGTTTAGTTACATTCTTGGCTTTCGTGGCGGTCGGCAGCGTGCCAGTACTACCCTACTTAATCGACGTGATTGCAGCCCTGAAAGCACCAAGTACGGCCTTATTCTATATCAGCTCGCTGCTAACGGCAATTACTTTCTTAACAATCGGCTTTATTAAGGGCAAAGTCGGTAAGCAATCACCGTGGCGGGAATCTACCATCACCTTGCTCCTGGGAGCGGTCGCCGCTGGAC
This sequence comes from uncultured Candidatus Saccharibacteria bacterium, assembly GCA_963548835.1. Taxonomy (GTDB): domain Bacteria; phylum Patescibacteriota; class Saccharimonadia; order Saccharimonadales; family Saccharimonadaceae; genus Nanosynbacter. The sequence goes on along the minus strand of CAUUVO010000009.1, from coordinate 32,337 downwards.
TGGCGTACTTTGCCGGTGATGTATTAGCGGCGTGGCTGGGCGTTCAGTTATAACCCTTAAAATTCATTAGCGATATATTTGATTATCTGACCAATGTCGCGCGCCGCTTCTTGGCGCACCGCTTCACCCTCCAGATAAACACGTCGATTAACCTCCAGCATCACCGAGCGCAGTCCTGGCATTTTATTACGGTAAAAGTCCATCGGCACCAGCGCACCCGCGTACGGATAATTTAGCGCGCAGCTATAACCCAGTTGTTCTATGTATAACTTTAGCTTCAGGGCGTCATTTTCACTAAACCATTCATCGTCATATCCCAGGCAGATATCAGGCAGACTTTCCGTATAGCCAAACAATTTTCGCACCAAATCATCACTGTAGCTATGCAGATCAATCATCATACACGAGCCATGCTGAGCAACAATTTTTTGGCTCAATTTGTTCAGCTGTACATGATGAGGCTCATACGCTTGCCTGATAATTTCCTCGCGGCGCCCAGATGTTACCTGGCGATACTGCGCACCGCCTGGCAAATGCGTATATACCGCACCCATCCCCAGCTTCGCCATCGGCTCATCGGTGTCATTCCGAAACCGCTCAACATCGCAATATAACCGCGAATACTTGGCTGTTATTTTATGGCAATCAATATCTCTGGCAAGCTCGTCCACTTTATAATCAGCCATAAAACGCAGATTGTGCTTGATAATTTTCTGATCAACCACGACATCGCGCCAAAAATCCCGTGGCAGATGCAATGAAGCATGCGGGATATGAATGAGGAGATTATTGCACATTACCAAGCAAGTCTTCTCTATGTTCATAAGCCTCATCGTAAGATAAGTAGGGTATGCCCCCCGTTAAGCCATCGCGAGCCTTACATGATAATTGTTGTTCATGCGCCATAAAATAGACATCAGGTCTGCCAAATTTATCATAATCCCAGTTATCTGGAGCACATTCGTCAAGAAATCGTACGGCAGCCACCGCTACAAAACCGTACTTAGCATACTTACGACGTAACGGCCCACCGAGACAATCAAGTTTTACCCCCCCCCAGAGAAATTGCAGACGGCATCATAATATCAAGCGATTGCTTCACTGGGTTTTGCCTTGAACTAAAAACACTCACTATATCGCCTTCCTTAACGGCAAAACCAGCGAGATTATTATGCATAAGAACTCTACGATCCATATTTATATAACTGTCTAATGAGTAATCAGATAAAAAGCATCTTCTATCGTCATCTGACATAGAATGACTTATTACCGTATAAAACTCTTCAGCGGTGACGCAGCGTAATTTATCGTGCATTGTATAATTACTTATATCATGCCGCAAATACTTAGTCAAATTTTTCACGCACGCAAAGACAGCCGACATATCTTTTCTGGATTTTTTAATATTGACTGGCATTTGGCTAAAATTTCAATTGAACACCATCCAGCAAAGCAAAGCCGCGTTTTATCAGCTGGATTTCTTCGTCAGTTTCATCTTTACCATTCCCAAATACCTTCGGTAGCTCATCAAACGATAGCCATTTATATTCGCTGTGGTCTTTCGGATTTAGTTGAATATTGCCGATATCGTCAAATTGTGCAAAATACACTACTTCAATTGAATGCGAACCTTTCACCGAATTATGATACGTAAAGGCGGCAAACGGATCACCAACTGTAATAGTCTTGCCAAATTCTTCGCGGATTTCGCGCTTCAATCCAGCCACGATATCTTCTCCAAAATCCACATGACCGCCAGGCAGTTCAAATACGCTTGGCATAAATTTCTTCGTCGCAGCACGCTTAGGCATAAAGATTTTCTCAACGCCGTCAAAATTGTGATGAATAAACGCGCAGGCAACGATCACCTGCTTGCCTACCGCGGGTACTTCGCTATCATTCATAATCTGTATAGATTATACATATTTGCCTAAAGCGGTGCAAACATACCGGCAATTATCCTGACGCTAATTTACATCTTTAATACTAAAAGCAAACTTACTGGCGACAAGCGCAATATCCGGTTTGCCAAACTCATCTGCTAGCGCCTGAAATTTGGCTTGTTTATCGCTGCCAAATTTTTGCACCAGATTATAATACCATTCAAACGTGCAAAAATATGGCAGCTCTTTGGGCGGTTTGCTTTTGGAATGGAATTTGTCGGCATACATTAGCAGCCGCTCCTCGGGTGTGTTAGCGGTATAATCGGCTGGCGGAATGGACAAGTTTTGGTTAATTACATCCTGCTTGGTCAAGCCTACGCCAGTATGATGCGAAGCGAACCGCCAAATTTGTTCGGGAAAGCCTTCATTTCGCAGAATCTGCTCGCCAATCACGCCGTGGCGAACACCGTCGACAAATTTACCGTTTTCCAAAACATCATACGCGCCGATATCATGAAGCATACAGGCAACATGCAGTAAATCGCGGTCGACTCGCGAGTTCGTCTTAGCATCTAAAAGCTGCGCCGCAATTGCGTCAACCACTTGGCAGTGAGCGTAAATCAGCGCAAAATCAGTATCATTTTTGGCGTATTTTTTGTGCGGGTTTTTGATTTGAGCTTCGGTTGGTAATTTCGTTTTATTCATATTTATTCTACCTATGTTTGACACGAAAATCCTTTTAAATCCTCACATCGCCGTCTAAACTAACATAATTCTTAGCGCCGCTGCGGTACATGGCGGAAGGTTTATTTTTGGCGTCAAATTCATATTTCATCAATTCGCCAAAATAGCTAAAATGATTACCCTTCGCAATTTTTAAGGTGGCGTCATCGACTATTTCCAGCTCTTCAGCCATTTTGAATGGCTGCCAATCATTAGACCATAAACCCCTCAACCCTTTTTCTGTATTAATAACTTCATACACGCCGTAATCGTTAACGAACCGCGCTTCAAACTTTCGACGTTTTTTATCAGAAACGTCACCAAATTGATCAATAATTCCTAATATCGAATTTGCGACTATTCCTGGCGCTGTATCATACGCGTTCGCCAGCACCGAAACAGTTATTCCGTCGTCTATCCGCGACCAGGTACGGCCGACAAATCCTGGATAACCGCCGCTATGACCGACGAGCCGCTTACCATCTTTAGCTTTTGCGATATCAACACCCAATCCGTAACTTCCTGCGTTTGCTTCGTCGGCGACTTGCCATGATGGGCGCTGCATTTCCCTTTTAGAAGTATCGCTCAATAGTTTGCCTGAGCCGACTTGCAGAGCAGCAAAGAATTTCACCAAGTCATGCGCCGTTGAGCAAAATCCCGTGGCTGGCTGTAATACACCAGTTGTAACGTGTCGAAAGGGTCGACGCTGCTGTTGCAAATCAAACCTACTGTAGCCATTAGCCATACGAAGTTCTGGCGAATATTCCGTGGTGGTTTGGGTTAAGTCAAGCGGCGTGATGATGTTTTCCGCCACAAAATCAGCGTACGATTTGCCGCTAGCTTGCTCAATCACCAAGCCCAGCAAGCCAAAACCAAAATTGGAATATTTGAATTCAGAATTTGGTTCGAACACTAGCTGTGATTGCATAATTTGCTGCTTGAACTCGTCTTCATCTGGAAACTCTCCTTGGAACTGCCAAAAGCCTGACGTCTGGCCGTCGCGAATTACACCTGCTGAGTGACTCAACAATTGACGCAAGGTCACATCGCGCCAACGCTGGTCGCTGTGCTGCGCCAGCCACGGTAGATGCTCTGTCACTGAATCATCGATGCGCAACTTGCCGCGCTCCTGCAGCTGCATCACGGCCGTGGCAGTAAATGTTTTTGATTGCGAAGCAACGTGAAAGAGATGGTTGGTTGTTAATTTCTCATTATTTTCTATGTTTGCCAGTCCATAAGCTTTATTAAAAACCACCTCGCCGTCTTTGGCTATCGCCACCGTAAATCCTGGCCAGCGCGTCCATTGACTGCGCAGTGTTAGCCATGAGTCAATGAATTTCAGTGTTCGTTTGGAAATTGATTTCATAGCCTGCTTGTACCTCCTAAGATATTACGCTTCTTGCGGCCACCACTTCAGCACAAAATCCCGGTAGCCTGGCGCAATTTTGTCAGTAGCTTCGACTTCTGTTCGCGTCAGCCAAACTATACGCTCCTCGCCTCCATCACACGCTCGGTCCGGTATTTCGATGTTACCGTCAACCATGGCCGTGTAGCCAAGAATAATTTTATGATCTTTGACGGCACTACCTCGCGGATAGCGCATATAGAAATCAGCTGGCGTCGCATCAATTGTGATACCCAGCTCCTCGCGCAGCTCCCGCTCTAATGCCACGTCAGGCGTTTCGCCGGCATCAATATGCCCGCCCGGCAGGCCAAAACCATCATCGTGCGGATAATACATCAGTAGCACACGCTTGCCGTCGCTGCTATACAGCGCTACTTTTACGCTAACTTCGTGTCGATCGTACATTGCGCTCATAATCCCAATTCCTTTATCTGCGCTGAATCAACCGTTGATGGCGAATTCATCATCACGTCAACGCCCGAACCGTTCTTTGGAAAGGCTAAGGTTTCGCGAACATTAGTTTCGTCAATGAGTTCCATGAGGATACGATCAACGCCAAAGGCACAGCCAGCGTGCGGCGGTGCACCGTATTTGAAGGCGTTTAGCATGGCGCCAAACTTTTCCTCGACGTAGCTTCCACTAAAGCCAAGTAGGTCAAACACTTTGTATAGCACCGCTGGGTTGTGGTTACGCACACCGCCGGAGCAGATTTCGTAGCCGTTCATCACCATGTCGAACTGGTCAGCCACGATGGCCAGTTTTTCGGCATCGGTCGTCGCCGATTCCAGCGCCTTTAGGCCGCCCTTTGGCATACTAAATGGGTTATGGCCAAAATCAAGCTTCTTGCCGTGGTCGTCCCATTCATAAAACGGAAAATCGATGATCCAGGCCAAGGCTACCACGCTCGGGTCTTTCAGGTTGAAATGGGCGGCAAATTCGTTACGCAGGCGACCAAGCACGGCGTTGACGACTGGGCGAGTGTCGGCGCCAAAGAAAACCGCATCGCCATCAGCCGCACCAGTTTTTTGCTTAATCGCCGTGAGCTCTGTTTCGCTCAAGAACTTAGCAATTGGTGATTTTGCCTCGCCATCTTGGTAAGTGATGTAAGCTAAACCGCCCGCCCCCTCACTTTTAGCAATATCAGTGAATTGGTCGATTTGCTTGCGGCTAAGACTGGCGCCCTTTTTGACGCAAATTGCCTTGATGCATTCAGCGTTTTTGAACACACCAAATTCGGTATTGGCGAACACATCGGTCAACTCAATCAGCTCCATGCCAAAGCGCAAATCTGGCTTATCCGAGCCATAGGTCTCCATGGCGTCGCGGTAGGAAATGCGCGGAATTGGACTGCCGTCACCGACTGCTAGACCACTCAAATCCAGCAACTTCTTGCCAGCAAAATCAGTCGCGAGCTGCCGCATCAGCGGTTCGACCTCACGGCGAACCTCCTCGCCGTCCTCAACGAAGCTCATCTCCAGATCCAGCTGATAAAACTCCCCGTACAGTCGATCGGCTCGCGGATCTTCATCGCGAAAACACGCCGCCAACTGGTAATACCGCGGCACGCCGCCAACCATCAGTAATTGCTTGAACTGCTGCGGCGCTTGCGGCAGAGCGTAAAATTTGCCCTCTTGCAGACGGCTTGGGATCAAGAAATCGCGCGCACCCTCGGGACTAGAATTTGCCAAAATTGGCGTCTGAATCTCGATGAAGTCCCGAGTATCCATATACTGATGCATCCGGCGGTACATTTCAGCACGTTTTTTCAGCATCTGCTGCATCTTTGGGCGACGCAGATCAAGGTAGCGATACTTAAAACGCAAGTCCTCACCCGCTTGGTTTTCCTCGGCGAACGGCTGGATCGGCAGGGTTTCAGCACGGTTCAAAATTTCCAAGTTTTCCACCACAATTTCCACATTACCACTGGCAATATTTGGGTTTTTCAAACCTTCGCCGCGCTCCGTCACTACGCCGCTGGCATGAATCACGAACTCGTCGCGCAGACTCTCCGCCAGACGAAACGCTTCCGCCTGCTCAGGATTAATCACCAGCTGCACCAAGCCAGTATGGTCACGCAAATCAATAAAAATCAGTCCACCGTGATCGCGCCGGGAGTGCACCCAGCCAGCCACTGTAATATTTTTTCCAACTTCATCAGAGGTCTTTACCGCCAAAACTCTATTTTTCATATCTGTTATTATAGCACATTAGCTGTTATAATGATTTTATGAATAGCGGTGGGTTTATTCTCCTATCTGTAAGCGTCTGCTTGTGGGTTTTTCTCGCCTATCTGTATTTATCCTTATCTAAGAGGATTAAGAAGCTTGAATTAAAAGAGGCAAAACGAAGGCCCGCAGATAGCTATATTAAAGAACAGCCGAGTAGCCGCCCAGAAAACGAGCCTTTATCTGCCGCGCCGGCGCCAGCCGCCGTAGATCAGCCAGCACCAGAAAATAGCCTAAAAACAGCAGACCAAGAATTATTAGAGAAAATTCGCACTCTCGACGCTTATTCTTTTAAAAAATACATAGCAGAAATATTCCAATCATTCGGATACCAGACCAAAGTTACACCTTATAACCGCGATAACGGTATCGATATCATCATGCGCAAAAATAATCTGCAAAGTTATGTGCAATGTAAAAAACACAACATTAGCACAGTTGAGGCCAGCACTGTCAAAGATTTTTACGAGCCAATTGCCAGCCGTCTTAACGGAGGTTTCGCCTTTATCATAACGATAAATAGTTTTTCAGAGGACGCCAAGCGATTTGCTAAAAACCCAAAACATACGGGTAACATCATGCTTATCGACGGACAAAGATTGCTCCGCCTAATACAGTCAGCCGAGAAAAACTCATCTCACCCTGTGCCTTTCCCTGGCAGCAGCGACGACAATAGCACCGCCAAAGCCGAGGCAGCACCAGCCAAAATACCGCAACCGCCGCGGCAAACACTCAGTCGCCAAAAACAGAAACGAAAGTTCGTTTCCTAATGCTACTATCTTAAACTTATAGACACACTTGCCGGCGCTAACTGGCATTAAATGTCGCGGCGTTTTTTAGTCGATAGGTTGTTCTTTTGCGGATTCGCCCCGGCAGCCTTGCGCAAATCTTCATAGACGTCAAACTCGTCAACAATTTTCCGCCCCAATAGCGCTTCAATAACGTCTTCCAGGCTAAGCAGCCCAACCGTCTCCCGAAACTCGTTCACCACCACAAACAGATGCCGCTGCACTTTTAAGAATGCCGCCAGCGCATACTTCAGCGAACGATCATTGCGAATATAATACACGTTCTTATCCATAACCGCATCCGCGCGGCGCGACTTGGACTTCGGATCAATCATTAGTAAATCTTGCACGTACAAAATACCGACCACATGGTCAATGTCATCCTTAACCACTGGAAACCGGCTATAGCCCTTTTTATGCAAATCGTCCAGTACCAGCGGCCCAAGCAGCTCGTCTGACTTGACCGACTCAATCATACTCCGCGGCGTCATCACTGTGTCGATAGAAATTTCATTAAAACTCAAACCATTGACGATCAGCCGCTTTTCATCTTTCGTCAACACGTCGCCGGATTGCTTAACCATCGACAACAGCTCATCTTTCGATTCAATATCGTAATGGTCATTAGGAATCGGCGCAACTGAACGAATTGTTCTGAATATTGCCGGATATTTTTCAATTACTGCCAAAATTTTAGCCTCGTATTTTTCATACAATTTTTGCGAATACTTTTGCCACAAACTCACCCGCGCCAAAGCACCGGCTTCCAGCGCGATTAAAATCGATATGAAAAAGCCGACCGCCCAATGGAATAATTCCACGCCGATAACACTTAGCACCACCAATAAAATTGCCGAGATAACGCGCTGCAAAGAAAAAATATCGCGCAGCAGCATATGGCGCTTTAATAACAGCTCTGCTTCGCTATCGCCAGCGTGTACCCGCCGCTGCAGCTCAAACCGGCTATGCGACGACAATTGCGGATGAATTCCCAACACCACCAAAAGGCATAAAAAAACGACAATATAGACAACTGGCAGCACAACCATCATGGTTTAATTGTACCTTATATTATGCTATACTGACTAGAGTAATTTGGAGGAACTATGAATAAAAAAAGTTGGATAGTTTTTATGATAATTGTCGGGATGGTAATTGCCGGGATGATTTATATGTCAACCCAAGACCGGCTGGATGTTAGCAATATTACCGAAGAAAGTATGAATAAAATAATCGGCGCTGAGAAACGTAATAGCAACATCGCCGACCATACATACGGCAATAAAAACGCCAAGGTAACCGTCATTGAGTACGCCGACTACCAATGTCCGGGATGCAGCGCTGCTGCGCCAAAAGCGAAAAGCGTTGTTGAAAAGTATAAGGATAATACGCTGTTGATTTTCCGTAATTTCCCGATCGCCAGCTCTCACCCGAACGCGCGAGCAGCGGCGGCGGTAGCTGAAGCGGCTGGATTACAGGGTAAATTCTGGGAAATGAATGGACTCCTTTATGCCAACCAAAACGCCTGGAATAACGCCAACACCAGCGAACGCAGCAATATTTTCCAGTCGTACGCCGAACAGTTAAAGCTTAATATTAACCAATATAAGTCGGACATCGCTAGCGCCAAGGTAAAGAATAAAATCGACTTTGATCTGGCAGTCGGACGGCAGCACGGCGTTAAGGCTACGCCAACCTTTTACGTTAATGGTAAGAATGTCCAGATGGACAATACTGGCTCAATTGAATCGGCTATCAAAGACGCTCTAAAAAGCGCTGGCGTCGAAATTAAAGATTAATTTCTTATCAATACCAAAATCCCGCTCCGGTGCCTTTGGAGCGGGATTTATTTATAGTCGTCCCCCTTTTACTTTAATCAAGAGCGACTGCACATTATTTATTGTGCTATGTATGTTTGCCATTCGGCAGGCACCACATCAACGGCTATCTTTTTGCGCCTGGAAGACACAAAATTGATTGCTATTGGCATGTGTTTTGTACTCCTCGTACTTATGCGCAGCCTCACGCGCTTCGACCTTTATTACCCATCTTTAAGCAATTGAATGCTTCGGCGCGAGACACGTCACCAATATTACCAAACGATTTTAGGCGCGTCAAGCGGAATGCGCTATATATCCTTAGCTAAAACAGGCGGATTCGCCTGGCAAAAACCGACACAAACAAGATTAATACTATGGTAAAGCCGACAATCCCCATATACGCCCAAGGCTCGTGCTGAAACGGCAGCCCGATATTCATACCATACATACCGTAAAAAACATTCGGAATCGCCAGTAAAATCGTAATAGCGGTCAAAACTTTCATGCGCTGGTTCAAAACATTATTGGCAATTGTCGAATAAGCGCTTTGGATACTGGAGATCGTATGCACGCTGGAGCTAATAGCCACCAAGATTTGGCGAATATGCAAATCAATATCCTCAAGGTCTTCCAAATCGCGCGTATTAAATAAACCGTGGCGATTATCCCTCAATTGAGTTATCACGCTGGAAATACCTTCCAGGCTGCTGCGATAGCCGTTAAGGCTGCCTTCTATGGCCACAAATTGAATAAAGTCGGCATTTTGCACCTCATACCGGCTCAGCCGCTGCCTGGCGCCGCTAATTTTCTCAGTCAGCGAATGGACGCGCTGTTCGTACTGCGAAATAATATACGCCAGATTTGCGCTAAAAATGCCAGCCGGACGTTCAGTAGTCGCTGCCAAAAAATCTCTGACATCAAGCGGCGAAAACTTCGCTTGCGGCGCAATCGTAATATAGTGATTTTTATGGATAATCATCAGGAACGGTACGGTCTTACCGGAATCAACCGCGCCGAGCGGTACGCGGGCAAAAATATATTCAACGCCGCCGGAAAGTTCAACTCTCGGCAGTTCGTGGACGTCGGCAGCATCGCGAATAATATTAGGATTCAGCGAAAAACCGTCTGCCAGATCATTTATATCCGTGCCAGCAAGCTTGCCATTAACATGCACCCAGCAATTTGCGTGCATGATATTGGTTTGCGCCAAATTTTCAGACAGCGATCGCCGTTCAAAGTAGCCCACCACCATGAAAAAATTATACGATAAACTGTTATGTTTTGGCAATCTTGATCGTAGTTTGTCGTACTAAAATCTCCCCGCTTCGCGAAAAAACGGGGAGACTTTATTTTAGATAAATCTACAAGCTACGATTTAATCCGCGTACCTGCCGTACCAGTAATCGCTTCGGCGGTTTTTTCCAGCGAAGTAATAATTGCTGTACGTCCGGTGCCGCCAGCCAAGAAGCTTAGAGCTGCTTGGGTTTTCGGCAGCATAGAGCCGGCTGCAAATTGCCCGTCGTCAATATGCTTTTGTAATTCTGCCATCGAGACTTCTTCAAGCGATTGTTCGTCCGGCTTGCCAAAATTAATCTTAGCCGCGTCAACCGATGTCAAGATCAACAGCGTATCTGCGTCCAGAAGATCCGCCAATTTGGCAGCGCCAAAATCTTTATCAATCACTGCCGCCACGCCCTTCAATTGTCCGGCTTCGTCCTGTAAAACAGGAATACCGCCGCCGCCAGTCGAAACTACTGTCACGCCAGCAGAAACCAGCGATTTTATAACATCCGCCTCGACAATGGTTTGCGGTTTCGGCGAAGGTACGACGCGCCGCCAGCCGCGGCCGGCATCTTCTTTCACCGTGTAGCCGCGCTCGCTGGCGACAGTTTTAGCTTCTTCCTCGGAATAAAACGGCCCGATTGGTTTGGTCGGATTCTGAAAGGCTGGATCGCTTGAATCGACAATGGTTTGCGTAATCATGCTGACTGCACTGCGGTCAATACCGTTAGATGCGAACGCATCGTGCAGCGCCTGCTGCAGCCAGAAACCGATCAAACCCTGGCTCATTGCACCGCAATCCTCCAGCGGCAAGCTCGGCACATCAGCTGTGTTGATCGCTTCTTCGTGCAGGACGATATTGCCGACTTGCGGACCATTGCCATGAACAATCGCCACATTATGACCTGCCTGGATAAGCGGTAAAAGCTGGCGAACCGTCTCGTCAGCCACCCGCTGCTGCTGCGCAGATGAGGCCTCGCCCTGCTTTTGCAGGGCATTGCCTCCGAGCGCGACTACTATTGTACGTTTATTATCCATAAAACTATAACGCTCCAAACGCTGCAATAACCGCAACACTAATAATCGCAAATACTGCCATAATTGGCGCTGAACGTTTCAGCCAGTCGCGGTACGACACACCAGCTAATGCTAAACCACCCATAAGGGAAGCGATGGTTGGCGCCATCATGTTAATTAAACCTGACGCCGTAGCAAAGGCGGCCACCATAACCTCTTTACTTGAGCCAACCAGATCAGCAATTGGTGCAATAACTGGCATAGTTGCTGCTGCCAAACCTGACGATGATGGCACAATGAATGACATTGGCAAGTAGAACAGATATGCCAACACACCGACAACACCACCGCCAGCATCTTTCAATAATGCTTCACCCCAACTAATGATAGTGTCTTGAATTTCACCATTGGCCATCACGACAGAGACTCCCGTTGCTACTGCGATGATCAAAGCAACTGGCAAGATATCCTTCACGCCATCAATGAATGTGTCAACTGGGAAAACGCCTTCTTTTTTGAACTCTTTATAGTAAATTGCAGTTATGACAATAGTTGACATCAAGAACAGCGTAGTGATTTCACCAAACAGCCATTCGCCAAAGGCGGCACTATGAACCACGCCGAGTAATGCACCGATAACTGGCAAAGTTGAAGCTTGCTTAAACATGTCGTCAAAGAAAGTAATCTCCCAACTTCCCCACGGAATCAATGAAAGAATCATTAACACGAATGTAATAGCGAACACTCCCATAACAACTTTTCGCGGAGTGGTAAGCTTTGGTATATTTTCCATATCTAGAGCGGCTGTAGCTGGCTTATAACGAACATCTTCCTTGTATTTGCCTGCTTTTACTTTTGCAGCGTAACGCATAGTAAAGATGATCGCCGCGATCAGACACAGTACCAAGATGATAGACATAATTGGAATTACACTACCCAGCTTTACATCTGCTGTCGCAGCAGCAGTACCAGTGGAGAATGGATTAATTGTCGAGCCAAGCACGCCCGTACCAGCACCGAGCACGATTACCATCACGCCAGTCATTGCATTGTAGCCAGCAGCAATCATCATCGGTATGACTAGTGCGTAAAACGCCACAGTTTCTTCCTGCATGCCGTAAGTTGTACCACCGATAGCAAACAGCGTCATCAAAATTGGAATGAGCCATTTTTCTTTACCCTTAAGCTTGCGAAGTAGCGCACCAAGAGAAGCATCAAGGGCACCGGTCTTCATAGTAACACCCAAGAATCCACCAAGCACCATGACGAAAACAATCACATCAAGCTTGCCGGACATCCCTTTAGTCGGCGCAGTGAAGATATCCCACAGACCTTGTCGATCATGCTTATCAACTTCAGTCTCTTTACCATCCTTCTTTTCCTTGACAGTACGGTCTTTATTGACCACATGATACGACCCCGCGATGCGATTACCCTCTTTATCTGTCTTATATAATCCCGATGGAATAACCCATGTGAGCGCTGCCATGATAGCAATCACGACAAACAAAATCGTAAACGCCGATGGCGACCGGAGTTTCTGCTTTGTTTTTTTAATTTTTTCTACCATTGTCCCGAAGCCTCCTTAACTCCCTTATTACGACAACTACAGCGTCAAAGCCATAACAGCTTTGATTGTATGCATCCTATTTTCCGCTTGATCAAATACTACTGAATTTGGCGAACGAAATACTTCGTCCGAGACTTCCATTGCATCCAAACCAAACTCTTCCTGAACGCTCTTGCCAGTAGAGGTTAAGGCATCATGAAAGGCTGGCAAGCAGTGCATAAACTTAACTTCCGGATTGCCTGTCAGATTCAGCATGTCGCGGTTTACTTGGAAATAACGCAGCAAATTGATACGTTCAGCGAACTTATCTTCCTCGCCCATTGATACCCAAACGTCAGTGTAAATCACGTCGGCGCCGTGCAAAGCTTCTTCAAAGTTGTCGGTAATCGTGACTTTACCGTGGCTTTGCCGGGCAAAATTATTAGCCTTATGCACCAAACTGTCGTCCGGGAAAAGTTCGCGCGGCGCTAAAATCCGAAAATCAACGCCCATTTTTGCCGAACCAATCAATAAACTATTGGCCATGTTATTACGACCGTCGCCAACGAACACCAGCTTCGTATCTTTCAGCTTGCCAACATGCTCCTCAATAGTCATGAAGTCAGCCAAAATCTGCGTCGGATGGAATTGATCAGTCAATCCGTTCCACACTGGCACACCGGCATACTTCGCCAAATCTTCCACAGCCTTGTGCGCAAAACCGCGAAACTCAATACCGTCAAACATCCGCCCAAGTACCTTAGCGGTATCTTCGACCGTCTCCTTCTTGCCGAGCTGGATGTCGTCTTTACCGAGGTATTCTGGCGCGACACCGAGGTCGTTAGCTGCCACTGTAAAGGCGCAGCGCGTGCGGGTCGAGGTTTTTTCAAACAACAACGCCACATTTTTTCCCTCATGAATCCGATGCGGCACGCCGGCATATTTCAGCCGCTTATATTCACGCGCCGTATCCAGCAGTAAGCGAATTTCTTCCGCCGTGTAATCGCTTAAGGTTAGTAGCGACCGGCCTTTCAAACTTTGCGCCATTAAAATACATCCTCCCGTACTAGCGGCATACTCATACAGCGCGGACCGCCGCGGCCGCGACCAAGCTCAGCACCGCTGACTTCGATAACTTCAACGCCGTGCTCGCGCAGTTTTTGGTTGGTGACGTAGTTGCGGTCATACGTTACCACCACGCCCGGCGCAATCGCCAAGGTATTGGAACCGTCATTCCACTGCTCGCGGGCTGCTGCAATCGGATCGCCGCCGCCGCACTCAATCAGCGTGACATTTGGCACCTCCAATGCTACTCGCAAGACGTGTTCAAGATCCGTCTCATGCGTAATGCGCGGGAACGGCTGGCCCTCAACTTTCTCCAGCACGAAGCAGTTCATCTTACCGCCGCGATCGCGAATTTCCGGATGAATAGTAAACTTGTTCCGATCAATCATGGTAAACACCGTGTCCAGGTGCATGAAAGCGTGCGACTTCGGAATCTCCATGGCAACGACTTTCTTAAAGTTGGAACCGGCAAACAGCTTGGTTGCCATCTTTTCAATCGCCTCAGCCGTGGTACGCTCTGATATGCCAATCGCCATTACTTTGCCGTTTAATACTAGTTCATCGCCGCCCTCCATCGAGAACTTTTCGTGGCGATCGTACCACACCGGTACATTCTTACCAGCAAACCGCGGATGATGATTGATGATATAGCACATAAACAGCGATTCGCGGCGGCGTGCCGGCCAATGCATCTTATTGATCGTCAGACCGTTACCAATGGCTGCAGCCGGGTCGCGCGTAAAGTACAAATTTGGCATCGGGTCGAGATAGAACGGATAATGATTCTTCTCAATCATATTATGCAGCTGCCGATGATGTTCCGGCGGCAGCGTAATTTCGTCCTTGCGCACGCCGGCCATGATCTTACGAACCATAGCGTGAGTCGGCAAATCCAATAAGAATTGGCGCAGAACCTGCGTGATTCGGCGCGAACCCTGCTTGGAAGCCGCCAGCATTTCGTCGACAAATTGCTCGCGGAGCTGGTCGGAGCTCAAAGCTTCGGCAACCAGCTCGTCCAGATACAGAACTTCGACGCCATGATCGCGCAGCGTTTGAGCAAACGCGTCGTGTTCCTTTTGCGCAACTTCCAAATACGGAATATCGTCAAATAAAAGATCGGTCAGATAATCTGGAGTTAAATTTTCTAGCTCCTTACCTGGCCGATGCAATAAAACGGTTTTAAGTTTTCCTATTTCAGACGTGATGTGAATTGGCTCATCCATCACAGACCCCCCTGTTTATATTGTTAATGCTTCTATTGTAACACGTTTATGTTTTTGAACAAGAGGAAATAATTGCCAGACTAGACTCCGTTCTCGACGTATATTGCCGACTATTCGCCAGCCATTCATCGACCGCTCGCGCCGCGCCGGGCAAAGCTTCATTGGCATAATCGTCAACGACGATGGTCGCCTTTTCCTGAAATTTGCCGCGGCAAACACGGAATGAATCGGCAATTGACTCATAAAAATCGCCGTCAAAAAAGGCAAAGATGATATCCTCCGGCACGTCGTCAGGAGTAAAATCAGCAAACCAGCCCTTGTGAATAGTTGGTATTTTCAAGCCAGCCTTTTTGAAATTCTGAATGAAGGTTTTGCGCGGCGCGAGCAGCTCGCCTGCCTTGAACTGCTCGCCCGCAGCACTGTTATCTGCTTGGGTTTTTTCTGGCAAGCCCATAAACGAATCGTAAACATGAAACTCACCGGTAAAATCATAGGCATCCAGCAGCCGCCGGATAAACAAACTCGTCGTGCCGACGTAACAACCAAATTCCACAACGTTACCAGTCGCGCCGCTTTGCAGTACTGTTTCTAGCTCGCGCAGCAAAGCGCCGAGCTCTTTGGCGTCAACTTGCTCGGAAATGATGGGATATTTGGCGAGGAGTTGGTCGGTGATCATTGGTACATTATATCGCAATATATTAACTTGATGCCGGTCGGTATTATTCCCCCGCGCTGTATTGTCTGAAAATATTTACATACTTTTGAATAAACTCTTCTTTGCGATCCGCATTATACTGCATAATAAACCGCGGATGCTCCAATGGTACGATAGTATCAAAGAAATGATGCTTATTATTTATATTAGTCAAAAACTTAAAATTCTCACCGCTGCCGATGCAAAAGCAAACGGTTGTATCAATATTAAAATCGATCTGGCACCTCAGCGAATCTACGATAAAAGGATGTAAACATTTTTTTAGAACTGCATTTTCATAGTAGTTACAATTTACCCAATTACCTTTCAAATTTATCTTTTCAATACCTAGCGGACACACAAAACTCATGTAAAATTGTTTATAAAAATTCTGGCGCCCACCGTATTCTTCCATCACTTCATACAAGAAGCTTGACGAGCGTTTATTCGCTCCAAAAGCATTTATAGAAATCCCGGTGTCTTTTTGTAAATGATTAACGTCTTCAAACGGCACACCAATAAGCGCTGTCCCGCGCCGTGCTGGTGAACTGCCCAAAATCATAAATCGCCGCTTATTATCATGATAGTACTGACGATAAAACCGATGCGTTATTTGTGTTATTCGCTGCTGATTAGCGCCAGTAAACGGATTGATTAGACGATGTTTTTCTGGCAAATTTATGTCAGCATTTTTCAGACTGTCGTAAAATTCTAGTATTTTTTGAGCAGCGGTTTTGGTATTCATGTGATATTCTTTTAAGCTCAACAGATCATCCTTGCTGCAAATTATATATAACAACGTGCTAAAATTAAACTACATCAATAATCAACAATCTGCTATAGACATGAACAATCAAGAAATTATTCAAAGCTTTCTGCCCAGACAAATAGATATCAAGTCTCTAGATCTATTGCAACCTACTCTGCAAAAGTCCAATTTAATTATATATGGCGAAATTCACGGCATCAAAGAAAATGCCGACGTTATCTTTACACTGGTCAATAAATTGGGCATTAAAAGATTGGCTATCGAGGCTAGTCCTTCAGCGTCAGCGTTCATCAATTCAGTAAAGCTCGGAACTTACGACTTTTCCTTAGTTAATGAATCTATTTTCGATTTAAGCGTCTTGTCCCTGGAAATGATAAAAACGATAGCAATTCTTTTACGACAAAATCAGCTTGAAGAGCTTGTTTTCATTGACACTTTCTTTGATGATTTAGACGAGGATGCCACAATACCGCCAAGCCCGCAAGAACGAGAAGCACAGCTTGCCAAAAATATTCTCAATATTGATGACGCTTTGCCGACTTTGTGTATCATGGGACAATAGCACACGCAACCCAGGGTAATTAAAAGCAACGACACACGACACGAATCAGCGTTATATCGTGTTAGAAGAACAAAATCAAACGTGCCATTTGTTCACAATATTTATGGGCACGGACAATTGTATAACGACAGAAGAATAATCACCTTACCAAACAACCCAAAAGTGTCATCTTATTACACAATTATTCAGAAAACTGACATTGATTTTGACTTGCATGTACCAAAAGCTACAAAAATTAGTATAGGCTTTTGACGTTTCAATACATGCACCGTGGCAACTTGTAGGCTGGATTTTATTTATACCGTCGTGCGCTACCATGATAAAATAAAATTATGAAAATATCTAGCCCTGCATTCACCGAAAACTCTAAAATACCAAAAATTTACTCCAAGCTCGGCGGTAATCAACGCCCGCCGCTCGAGATCGATGGCGTACCGGCAGACGCCAAAAGTCTGGCAATCGTCTGCCACGACCCT
The DNA here is from genome assembly GCA_963548835.1 of uncultured Candidatus Saccharibacteria bacterium. Taxonomy (GTDB): domain Bacteria; phylum Patescibacteriota; class Saccharimonadia; order Saccharimonadales; family Saccharimonadaceae; genus Nanosynbacter. Next base: position 14,857 of record CAUUVO010000009.1, on the reverse strand, counting down.
GACGCGCCTGGGCGCGATGGATTTTACCATTGGACGGTTTGGAATGTGCCGGCAGAAACTACTGAAATCACCAGCGAATCACTACCCGCGGGCGCTGTCGAGGGGATGACTAGTTGGGGTCGTCCTGGTTGGGGCGGGCCGCAGCCGCCATTTGGCACGCACCGCTATCAATTTTACGTGTACGCGCTGGACACGACGTTAGATTTACCAGACAACACCAAGCCCAAAGAACTCATCGCCGCCCTCACGCCGCACATCATCGACCGGGCCATGCTGACTGGAAAGTTTGGTGTGTTGGATATTTTGCGACGGGGATAAAGACAGCTCTCTGGGCTTACATCCGCGAAATATCAGCACGAAGCTGGTTAACTACTTCGGCGCGTTCAGCGATATTGCGGTCGTAAGCGTAAACTATATAACCTTCCTTATTGCTGCTGATTTTTGCAACCGTGCCATAAAACGGCGCGCAAATCTGCGAATGTCCGACCTGGTTTTCTGAATATATCTTACCATGCACGTAATATTTAGCTTTTCCCGCGCCATTGGCATAGATTATCAAACATTCATTTTCCAACGCTCGCGCCAGACAAAGCGTGTCAATCATCATTTTTGAAGCCTTGATTTCAGCGCGCGCTGGCTTATTACCTCCAGTTGACCAATACGATGGAATGCAAATAATTTCCGCGCCCTGCTTAATCATTGAACGTAATAACTCTGGAAAAGCTAAATCCCAACAGATTGCCAAACCAATCTTACCAATCGGCGTATCAACAACCATGGCTTCATTTCCTGGAATCAAATATCGACGTTCGGGAATCCATAAATGATTTTTCCGATACCGAAGTTGTATATCTCCAGACGGATCAATCAATAGCGCTGTATTGTAGTAATTGTCGCCATCTTTACAAATAAACGAACCAGCGACCAGATAAAGTTGCTTTTCACGCGCTATCTGACGCAGACGCATAACTTCGCCAGACGATTCGCTCAAGGCGTATTCTAAATTATACGGAATCGGCCCAGTCAGCACGTCTTCTGGCAAAACCACAAGGTCGACTGGCTGTTGGTTGCATAGCTCGCCAACAAGCTTTTCTATTTTTGCCAAATTGCGTTCAGTATCCAGCGGCGCAATCTCCATTTGCACCGCAGCAACAGTGATCATTCTTTTCATGATCATAGTATAGAATTTATATTTTTATAATCAACACTCGCCCAATCACTCAGCAAACTGGCTATTATACAACTCGGCGTAAAAGCCGTTTTGCTGCAGTAACTCTAAAACAAACCTGGAACTTAAGCAATAGAATTGCGGCCCATCAACATAGACCAATCAGCGGGAGTATTTTTAATAAGACTCAGATCAATAATCTTACCCTCTGTCCCTTTTATCCAAGGCATATCTTGATGAGAGAGGTCAGACAGCTCAGTTGCGGTTTTATTGCCGAGAAGTCTAATAACACGGTCAATGATCATCTTTTCTTCTTCTGTGAGGCCGCTTGAGTTAACTCGAGGAAGATACTTTCTTTGCATATACGTGTAGTAGCGACCCATAACCAAATCAAGCTCATTGCCTGCAATCATATTCCTCGTTGTAACAAGGAAAGAAACGGGTACCGGTCCATATTGGCGCTTGTAAAATTGCTCACCAGCTATTGCACGTCCTAATTTACTAAGCGCAAGCGTCTCTGTGAAATAGATCAGCTTATAAAACACTGTCTCACCAACGTTTGGCCATGCACCAACACGCTCAGCTAAGTAAAGAATAAGATTTCTATATTTAGCCTCGTCAATCTCAATAAATTCAACGCCCCCAACTGGTGCCGCGTTTACCACAATATTAGCATTTGGGTCGAGAAGGGTTTCAGTCCTAATACCAAAAAGTTCACTTATAGCCTGTAGCTCGGCATTTGATGGTATCCTTTCTTCCGTCTCTAATTGTTTATAGGTTGGTCGTGTCATTCCAAGAACACGAGCAACCTCATCCTGGCTCAACTTTGGATTAGCATTATTGCGCAGGTTGATAAGATTCTTTCCAAAACCCATAGCACTCCTTTTTAACGTATACACATTGTAGCATGTCCTAAGGCATTTTACAATAATCATGTAAAATAATTTACATAATATACTTGCAATCGTTACGTAAACTGCTATAATAAGAGCTACCGATCAGGTTCATAACATAAAAAGTGCGAGCTGATGCGGAGGGTCTAGAATAGCAAAAAAACGCCAGAAGCGACTGGCGTCTTAGGTATACAAGATTAACGACCCTCGTATACCTCTATTCTACGAAATATAGCATAATCGGTCAAGATTTATGACCAATGGAGGTAATTATGGGATCAAGTAGTACCCGCAAACGAAGCGATACACTTCGTATCAACAAGCCAGCAAGCCCTAAGACAAATACTGGTCTAGCTGGTGGTGCCGGCGGTGGACCGAATACACCACCGGATATCAATAACCTATGTCCGGTTAATTTTCGAGTTAAACTAACACAAGACAATTTAACAGCAGGCACAAAATTAGTTATTGACGAAACTACTCGCGTATTAACTACACTAAGTGGAGAGAATGTCGGAAAAGTCACTACACAAACAATTAAACGCCTTGAGTTGTGCGCTAAATTAGGTATCGGCTATTCTGTTATTACCGTTGTCGTCAATCAGGGAGCCTGTTATGCGGAATTCTCATAGTAGACACGCACAGACGTCACTATTTGGTGCTCACCTTTGTGATGCTGACAGTTTTACGCCCTTAATTAAACCATCCGACAAGGGACTTATTATAGACCGCTGCCCCGGTAATTATATCAACATGGTCGACTGTCACTGTAAAGACATACATCTCTTCATTGACGAGGTGCACGGACTTAACTTTGAAAACAAGACGATACAAGGACCATCGCCATTGATAGAAAGTATGGGCCCGGTAATCCCAAAAGAGTGGTTTAATCGTGATCCATCTACGATTAGACATGAAATAGTAGGCTTGCGTATTGGAGATATTATCACACCACGACCAAGAAAGAATTCCGCCGGCATCTTAACCATTAGTGACAACATCCGTATTGACCTATCTGCACTAAAATCTCCTGTCTTCCAAGGAAAAAAGGTAGTGCTTTTTGCTACTGGTATCGATGTTGTCATTGAAAAACTGTGGTATAAACGATTTGCAATAAATTTATTTGAAGCAATTGCCTCAGGAGAGTTCTATGCTGTTACGGGAATGAATTTTTCGCTTTTTCTATATGAATGTCCTCTCGGTCATCTTATAAATTTAAACAAGTCACTTATTTTCTGTGAAGAATTAAGTAAACTAGGCGTTCCAGTAATACCACATATCTATGCAATTACCGATACTCATCGTGAGATGTGGGCCAACTGGCTTAAAAGACACCCCAATATCCAAACAGTGCTTATAAATACTCAAATGCAACGCGACCCTATCTCAATGTATGAGGTCGAACTAACAGTTGAAGCACTTCTCAAAAATACAGCAGTTAGCATTATTCTAAATGGAAGAAGTCTGGTAAGTCCTCCACACGACATAAACCCCCGGGTAATTGTAACAAATCAAGCAAATCTCAAGAAAAAAGCTATTGTGGAAAACTGTATCATCCGTAAACAACTGAAAGAAATGGAGACAATTAACGGTTTACTGGCTCATCATGAAAAACTACCTAATAAATTGGCTCGACTACAACTAAATCGGCAGTTTAGTTATTTTTAGAAGCAAGTCCTTGAACTAGGGACATTGATTAATTTGGCGTCCAACTGTTCACTCAGCAAACTGACTATTATAAAGCTCGGCGTAAAAGCCGTTTTGTTTCAGTAGTTCGTCGTGCTTGCCTTGCTCGATGATGTTGCCGTCGCGGACGACCAAGATTAGATCAGCGTCGCGGATGGTACTCAGCCGATGGGCGATGACGAAGCTGGTTTTGCCCTGCATTAATTTGTCCATGGCTTTTTGGATGAGCACTTCGGTGCGGGTGTCAACCGAGCTAGTGGCTTCGTCCAAAATCAGCATCGGCGTTCGCGCCAGCATCGCCCGGGCAATCGTCAGCAGCTGCTTCTCGCCCTGAGAAATATTCGTGGCTTCCTCGCCCAACACCATGTCGTAGCCGCCCGGCAGCGACCGCACGAAGTGATCGACATGCGCCTCCTTGGCGGTGGCGACCATCTCTTCTTCGCTGGCTGTTGGATTGCCGTAGAGCAAATTTTGGCGAATCGTGCCGTTAAACAACCAGGTGTCCTGCAGCACCATGCCAAACATTTGTCGCACGTCGCTGCGCTTCATATCAGCGATGTTGACGCCGTCAATTTTAATCGCGCCGCTGTTAATTTCGTAAAATCGCATCAGCAAATTAACCAGCGTCGTTTTGCCCGCGCCCGTCGGACCGACGATCGCCACGCACTGACCTGGCTTGATGTGCGCTGATAACCCTTTGATGATGGTTTGGTCAGGTTTGTAGCCAAAGACCACGTTGTCAAATTCGACTTCGCCCTTGACGTACGCCAATTTCACCAAATCCTTGCCCTCCACCTTTTCCTCAGACTCATCCAAAAATTCAAACACCCGCTCGGCGGCAGCGGCGGTCGATTGCAGCACATTGGCGATATTAGCAACTTGCACCAGCGGCTGGTTGAATTGGTCGATGTATTGAATGAAGGCCTGAATGTCACCGATTTTCAGCCGGCCGTTAATCGCCAGCCAACCACCCAAAATCGCCATGACGACGTAACCGATATTGCCGATGAAATTCATGATTGGATAAATCAGTCCCGACAAAAATTGAGCTTTCCAGGCGCTTTCCTGCAGCTGATCGTTCACCCGCGAAAACTTAGCCAGCGACTTTTTCTGGCCGTTGAACACCCGCATCACTTGATGGCCACCGTACATTTCCTCGATATGGCCGTTCAATTCACCCAGCTGCGTTTGCTGGCGAAGGAATTGCTTTTGCGAGCTTTTGGCAATCAGCGTCACCACACCGCCAGCTAGCGGCAGCACCAGTAGCGCCACCAGCGACATTTGCCAGCTGATGGAAAACATCATCGCCAAAATCCCCAGCACCATCACCGTCGAGGAAACTATTTGCGATAGGCTTTGATTGAGTGTCTGGCTGATAGTATCGACATCGTTGGTAACGCGGCTAAGGACTTCGCCGTAGGTTTGCTTGTCAAAATAACTCAGCGGCAGGCGGTTGATTTTCTCGGACAATTGCCGGCGCATCCTGAAAGTAACCGTCTGCGTGACTTGGGTCATCAGCCAGGTTTGAATGTAGCGGAAAATGGCGCTAAGTATATACAAACCGATCAGCAAACTGACGACCCGCCAAACGGCATCAAAGTGAAATTCCGGACGCTGGCTGAGGTCAAGTTTTTTGATCGTATCGAGCTGGCTCGACGGGATTTGGCGTTCAATTTCCGACTTGTTCGGGAGCCGCTTCAGTACATCAGCACCAGTCGTGCCAGCTGGCAATGAAGCCCCCTTCGGCAGCTTGCTAGTGATGGTTTCATAAGCCTTCATGCTGACATAATCTTCGACGATTTGGTTGGTGGCACCGCCCAAAATCTTCGGACTGACAATCGCAAACGTTGTACTACCGACCGCGAAAATCGCCACCATGAGCATTTGCCAGCGAAACTCTGCTAAATATTTAGCTAACTTCTTGACCGTGCCTTTGAAATCTTTGGCTTTTTCGCCGGCACCCATACCGCCGCCCATTGGACCGCCCATCTTCACTGGCTGGCGTTTTTTCATGCTTTGCTGAGCCATCATGCCGCTCCTTTCGCGGTCGTCGCCAACATTTTCTGCAAATCGTCTTCTGAGAGCTGGGAGGCGGCAATTTCTTGGTAAACTTGGCACTCTTTCATCAATTCTTGGTGGGTGCCTTGGCCGACAATCTTACCCTCGTCCAGCACAATGATTTTGTCAGCGTTCATGATGGTATTGATGCGCTGGCCGACGATCAGCACGGTTTTATGCTTGGTTTCTTTGGCAAGCGCCGAACGCAATTTGGCGTCAGTCTTGAAATCCAGCGCCGAGAACGAATCGTCAAAAATGTAGACGTTCGGCTCGACAGCAATCGCCCGGGCGATCGACAAACGCTGCCGTTGACCGCCGGAAACATTGCTGCCGCCTTGAGCGATTTCATTTTTGTAGCCGTTTTTTAGCTCGCTAATGAACTCGGCGGCTTGCGCGATTTTAGCAGATTTCTCGACCAATTTTTGGCTGGCTTTGGCGTTGCCGTACTTGATATTGCTGGCGATCGTCCCGCTAAACAGCACGCCCTTTTGCGGTACGTAGCCGATTTGATCATACAAATCTTCCAGCTTGAGCTGGCGAATATCCACGCCGTCCAGCAAAATCTGCCCCGCCGACACATCATAAAAGCGCGGAATCAAATTAATCAACGTTGATTTGCCGGAGCCAGTACTACCGATAAACGCTGTGGTTTGCCCTGGTTCGGCCGTGAAATTGATGCTGGAGAGAACCGGCAGATCAGCGTCTGGATAGGTAAAAGTGACGTCTTTGAACTCGATTTTACCCGTAGCGTCATCTGGCAATTGCTGCGGCGACGACGGATCAACAATTGACGGCAGCGTATCCAGCACCTCGCCCACCCGTTTTACCGACACGGCCGCCCGCGGCACCATGATAAACACCATCGACAGCAGCAAGAAAGAAATAATCACCTGCATGGCGTATTCCAAAAACGCCATCATATTACCAATTTGTAGATTGCCGCTACTGATCAAATGCGCGCCGAACCAGACGATCGCCACGCTAGAAAAGTTCATAACCAGCGTCATGATTGGGTCAAGCAGCATCATCAAGCGATTGACAAATAAGTTCATTTTGTTTAGCTCAGTGTTGGCTTGCTGGAACTTTTTCTGCTCAATCTTTTCATTGTGAAAGGCGCGAATGACTTTCAAGCCGACCAGGTTTTCGCGCGTCACTAAATTGAGCTTATCCACCAGCGTCTGCAATTTTTTGAACCGCGGCACAGCAATAACAAACAACACGGCAATGACCACCAGCAACACCGACACCGCCAGCGCGATAATCCAGCTCAAATCTGGCGCGTTATGAATGGCTTTTTGCAGACCGCCAATTGCCATGATCGGCGCCATCAACGCCAGACGCAACAGCAGAATTGACGTCATCTGAATTTGCTGAATATCGTTGGTCGATCGGGTGATTAGCGAGGCGGTGGAAAATTTGTTAAAGTCCGCCAGCGCAAAACTCTCGACCCGCTCGAATAGTTCCATTCGTAGTTTTTGCGCCACACCAGTGGCAATCCGAGCCGCCAAAAACCCGATAATAATCGAGCACAGCCCGCCCGCCGCCGTCACTAAAATCATCGCTAGACCGTTATGCCAAATCGCCGGCATGTCCTGCTTGATGATGCCGTTATTGACAATCTCGGACATTTTGTCAGGCAGCCACAAATTCGCCATCACCATGGCATAGGTAAAACCGACCAAGATGATGAACATCAGCCAGTAGCCGCTAAAAATTCGTAAAATATGCTTCATTTTGTTCCTTTACCACCTAAAGCCAACTTCTTTTGTTCCTTTACCACCTAAAGCCAACTTCTATTATAGCACTAAGCGGCGGCCCAACCCCACCCCGGCGGGCGGTGATTGGACAAAATCACCCACTCGGCTTATACTATTTTTAGCGTCGGGGTGTGGCGCAGCTTGGTAGCGCGCACCGTTCGGGACGGTGAGGTCGTCCGTTCAAATCGGATCACCCCGACCATGGAAATTATTTGAAGCGCACGTTCACTAACTAGAACCTCTGGCAATTATAAAATTAAAGGAGGTTATATGCGGCGGCGAGTTAACGTACGCGGAATTATCGTAAGCGATCAGGGCGAGATTTTTTGCCAAAGACTAACCGCTAGGAATAGCGACGGTCGGAATTTTTGGTGTACGCCAGGCGGCGGTTTGGAAATGGGCGAAAGCTTGCTGGACGGTTTACGCCGAGAGATGATTGAAGAAACGGGCGTCAAACCAGAAATCGGCAAGTTGTTATTTATACAACAATTCGCCGAATCGGGCGAGCAATCAGCACATGGCCCAAACGAGCAATTAGAATTTTTCTTCCTCATCACCAACTGGCAAGATTACCAGCACATTAACCTAGAGCAAACATCGCACGGCGTCGAGGAAGTGGCGGAATGCGGCTTTGTCGATCCGAAAACGACGCGAATTTTACCGAGTTATCTGACAGAGGTTGACCTGGACCAGCTGGTTAACAAATTGACAGAAGTCCCAGTTCTAAGCGAATTATAGCGAGGTTACTCGGGCTATTTGGCGAAGAATTTTTTAGCGCGCTCGGTTTTCGGATGATCCATTACCTGGGCTGGCGTACCATTTTCGATTATTTCGCCCTTGTCCAGAAAAATCATCCGCGTGCCGACTTCGCGGGCAAATTTCATCTCATGCGTCACGATTACCATCGTCATACCTTTTTCAGCAACTTTGCGAATCACATCCAGCACTTCGCCAATCATTTCCGGATCCAGCGCCGATGTCGGCTCGTCAAACAGCATAATTTTCGGCTCCATCGCCAGCGCCCGGGCAATCGCCACCCGCTGTTTTTGGCCGCCCGACAAGCTATCGGGAGAAGCATCCGCCTTATCCAGCAGCCCGACATCGTCCAGCAAACCTCGCGCCAAGCGCGTCGCCTTTTTATCCGATAATTTGCGGAGTTTTTTAGGCGCTAGTTTAATATTTTCAATCACGCTCAGGTTCGGAAACAAATTAAATTGCTGAAAAACCATACCGATAGTTTGGCGCAAAGCATTCAAATTGACATGCGGATCGGTAATTTTAACACCATCGACGATAATCTCGCCAGATGTCGGCTCTTCCAACAAGTTCAAGCAGCGTAAAAACGTCGATTTACCGGAGCCGCTGGAGCCAACTACCACGACGATTTCACCCTCGTCAATTTCCACGTCAATATCGCGCAGCACGCGGTTTTTACCGAATGTTTTCTTCAAATCTTTAACGCTGATCATCGTCATGCTTCAATTTCCTTTCTACTCGCGCCATCACCCGCGTAAAAATCGCTGTTAGAACCAGATACATCACCGCTGCGGCAAACAGCGATTGAAAAGCGGTAGCCGTCTGAAAACGAATATTGTCAGCGCCGCGCATAATGTCGTTCAAGCCAATCCAGCCGACCACCGACGTCTCCTTTAGCAAAGCAATAAACTCGCTAATTAGCGCCGGCAGCGAGTTTTTCATCGCTTGCGGTAAAATAACCAGCCGCATAGCTTGCCAATTGCTCAGACCCAGCGACCGCGCCGCCTCCATCTGCCCTTTATCAATACTCTGAATACCACCACGAATAATCTCAGCAATATAAGCGCCACTGTTGATACCAAACGCCACCGCCGCCACAAAAATCTTTGGCATAAACTGATATGAACCAAACACCACGTAATACATAATTAAAAGCTGCACCAACAGCGGCGTGCCGCGGATAATATCAACGTAGATTTTGCCCAGGCTAGCTAACGGATTAAATTTGGCAAGTTTCCCCGCCTTCATCCTGCCAAACGGGCGAAAATTCGAGGTGCGCATTAAGGCGATAATTACGCCGATTATCGAGCCTAAAATAAGCGACAGCACTGTCAAAACCAGCGTTACTTCCAACCCGTGCCATAAGAATAACCAGCGATTGCCGCCGAAAATCACTTCCCAAAAATTCACGGTTTCGCCTCCTCGCCAAAGTGTTTGCGGATTAATTTATCGTAGCGGCCGTCCTTTTTCATCTTGGCAATTTCTTTATTAACCTTCTCTAACAAATCCGTATTGTCTTTTTTAATGGCAATGGCATAACTTTCGTCGCTGAGCGCGCCCGGCAAAATTTCCAAACCAGGAAAACCAGCCGTGTACTGCTTTGCGGGAGCATCGTCCAGAATGACCGCCTCGATCTTCCCGGCGCTTAGTTCCTGCAAGACGCTCGGCGCCGTCTGGAATTGTGTAACCGCCGCGCCGGCAATTTTCGATGCCAGCGTATCGCCAGTCGTGCCCAGCTGTACGCCGATTTTCCGCCCCGACAATTGATACCTATTGCGAATCGGACTACCCTTCTTAACAATTATTCGCTGCGACGCCGAATAATACGGATCAGAAAACAGCGCATTTTTCGCCCGTTCCGGCGTGACTGTCATGCCCGCCGCCACCATATCAATCTGCCCGCTGTCTAGCGCCGACAGCAGCCCGTCAAACGACATATCTTCAATTTTCAATTCCTTGCCCATACTTTTGGCAATTTCCCGCGCCAAATCGACATCGAAACCAACAATTTCATTATTATCAATATACTCAAACGGCTTAAAGCCGGCATTTGTCCCCATCACCAACACATCAGTTTTCGAGCCAATCACGCCGTCGCGCTGCAAAATATCGCCCAGCATCAAGCAAATCATCCCAGCAAACAGCACCAGACCAATCCACCAGCCCGCATTTGCCAATCGCTTGTTCTTGCTCATGCTTGCAATTATACGCTATTTTTCCGCAAATGTTAATAAAAATGGTATAATAGACAAAGTAATGCGAGAGTTCAAGCTAACGAAAAGTCGTTTAGCGCGGTTGTCTGTTACCATGCTGCTCCTGTTAGCGGCGGTTTTTTTAACTGCCAACCAATATAAATCTACTCATTTTAAAGATTCGCAAATCGACGAAATCATTTTCTATTTCACCAACGGATTAGCTGGCGGCAAATCGGACAATATTTGGGAAGCAGTGTTTAAGAACATTCCGCTGGCGCTAATAGCTTTCACTATTATGTCTTTGCCGGTGATCGATAAAGCTTGGTCGTACTCGCATCGATTGACTAACCGCCTTAGAAATAAACTGAAAAAACCTGAAAAACCAGCGCGGCGCGCTATTCGCCTGCGCTATAAATTTGCCTACGCACTAGTGGCGTTCATTTTATCATTTACGCTGCTACTGCAAAGCTTCGGCGTGCCAGCTTATGCTTACGCGCTCATGCAATCAACCAAACTATACGAAGAATATTATGTCAATCCAAAAACCGCCAAATTAACATTTCCTGCCAAAAAACGCAATCTTATTTATATATTCATGGAGTCCATGGAAAATACCATTGCATCGAAGAATAACGGCGGCCAATCTGAAAAATCTATCATTCCCGAGCTGGAAGAACTAGCCTTAGACAATACTTCCTTTTCCAATAAATCCTCCGGTTTGGGCGGCGCGATGTCAGCCAACGGCACAGCTTTCACTGTCGGCGGCATGGCAGCACAGTCAGCCGGCGTACCGCTGAAAGAAAATATTTTCGGACAAGATCATAACAGCATGGGCATGCTTAATAATTTTTTACCGGGCGCCTACACTCTGGGCGATATTTTGAAACAGCAAGGCTATAACCAAACGTTTATTATGGGCTCGGAGTCGAGTTTTGGCGGGCGCGATAAGCTGCTTACGCAACACGGCAGCTACGATATCCAGGATTATAATTATGCCAAACAGCACGGTCAAATTGCTGAGGATTACAAAGTTTGGTGGGGTTATGAGGATAAAAAATTATTCCAATTTGCCCGCGAAGAGGCCTCGCGACTGGCTTCGTCAGACAAGCCCTTCAATTTACAGCTATTGACTGCCGACACGCATTTTACCGACGGCTATTTAGATGAAACGTGCGCTAAAACATTCGCTAATCAATACGATAACGTCCACGCTTGCTCGTCCAAACAAGTGGCAGAATTCGTTAAATGGGTACAGTCTCAGCCGTTTTATGAAAACACCACGATTGTCATGTCAGGCGATCACTTGGGCATGCAAACTTCATATTATGACGAAAAAATCTCAGAACCGAACTATCAGCGAACTATTTATAATGCCTTCATCAACCCGGCAACCGCCGCAGAAAAAACCCATAACCGCCTGATGACGACATTTGACATGTATCCGTCAACTTTGGCAGCGCTGGGCGTGAAGATTGATGGCGAACGGCTAGGTCTGGGAACTAACTTATTTGCTAATAAACAAACGTTGACCGAACAGCTTGGCGGGATCGACCAGCTAAATAGCGAATTGTCAAAACGCTCAAATTATTACGAGAAAAAAATCTTTTCAAAATCCGGCCGCCAAAACTAGCAATCAAACTAGTTAAAACCATTCGGATTATTGCTCTGCCAATTCCAGGCGTCGCGGCAGGCGTCCTCAATCGTCAATTCCGCTCGCCAGCCCAGATCTTTTTCTGCCAATCCCGGGTCAGCATAGCACGCGGCAATGTCGCCCGGCCGGCGCGGCGTGATTTGATACGGAACGTCCCGGCCCGACACTTTTTCAAACGCTTTCACCAACTCCAACACCGAAGTCCCGCGGCCAGTACCGATGTTATACACCTTATATTCATCCGGCTCGCCCAAATGTTCCAGTGCCGCCACATGCGCCCGCGCCAAATCAACCACGTGAATATAATCGCGCACGCCCGTGCCGTCCGGCGTGTCGTAATCGTCGCCAAACACACTTAAGTGATCGCGCTTGCCGACTGCCACTTGCGACACAAACGGCAGCAAATTATTCGGAATGCCCGACGGATCTTCGCCGATACGGCCGCTCGGATGGGCGCCAACGGGATTGAAATAGCGCAGCGAGGTAAACTGCCAACCCTGCTTGGTCGCCGCCACATCGCGCAGAATTTGTTCAATCATCAGCTTGGTTTGGCCGTACGGATTAGTCGCCGACAGCGGCATATCCTCGGTAATCGGCAGCCGCGCTGGGTCGCCGTACACCGTTGCCGAGCTAGAAAAGACCAGCTTTTTCACATCAAATTCCTGCATGACATCCAGTAGCGTCAATGTACTTTCCAGATTGTTCTGATAATAGAGCAGCGCCTTTTCCACCGACTCGCCGACAGCCTTTAGGCCCGCAAAATGAATCGCTGCGTCAATTGTCTCAGACCTAAACAACTCCGCCAGCTGCACTCGATCACGCAGATCAAACTCATAAAACGGCACCGACTGGCCGGTAATTTCCTCAACTCGGCGCAAACTCTCGGCGGATGAATTTGACAAATTATCAACCACCACCACGCCATGTCCCGACGCCAGCAGTTCAATGATGGTGTGGCTGCCGATATACCCAGCACCGCCAGTAACGAGAATGTTCATGAAGTACCCCTTTCGCTATGATTCCTAATAACACCATTATACCACTGCTATTTCCATAAAACTGGCTTGTGAATAAGTCCTCAATAAGATCAGATAGCTTTATTTTCCTGGCGTGCCGGCGCAGCAGAAGCAACATAGCATATGATACCGCCCCAATACAACGGCATAATAACATAAGCAACCCATGCTTCAGATACGCCGCCAAACATGCGCAGCGCCAGACAAGCATCAGATATTGCCATCATGCCGCCGCCGATTGCCGCCCACCACCAGCGCGATTGATATCGTGTCGCTGCAGCTGCCGCCGCGCTAATTGCCATTACGGTAATTACTGCGGTATACGCTACGATCGCATTGGCGAGCACGGCATCGCGAACTTGCGGTAATACTGTTTGCAATACAAATCCTACTAATCCTATATAACAGATTGCTGCTAAAATAACCATGAACAGACGCGGTCGGCAGCCTGACCGCCAAGCTGCACGCAGCCGATTAAAATTGATGATGCAAAGCACCACATGCGCCAGCAAAAACACCGCCAAGCCAGCGATAAAATAACTAAACGGCAAAAACGCAAAAATTGCTCCAGCAATCACAAACAACACCAAAGCCGCCAATAATATCTTCGCTTCAGCACTGTGTAGCCGATTGTAGCGCCAAGCGCCGATCAGAATAAATGCCGTTGTCAACGGATCTGTCAGCTGTTTAGCGAAACTCCATTCCTGCGACATAAACTGCAATATTTGCCAGACTATTCCGCATAAAAAAGCCGGCCACATTACTGTAAAAAATCGTAATGATTTCATATGGTTAATAATGACATAAGCCGCTGGGGACGCGCAAGATCATCGTTAAATATTAAATGATATTTCTAGCACTCTTGCGCTGAGAGTGCCAATTTGCTATGATAATCATATCAATTATCCCCGCTCTGTCTCTTACCGCGGCGCATCATAAATACGGACTTAGAAAAGCCCAAAAAATCAAAGGAGGATCTATGCCACCAAATATGCAAGAAGAGCTTGAGCAGCCGCTGGAGAAATTCGGCACCGATATCACGGCGCTCGCCAGGGAACATAAACTGGATCCGGTCATCGGCCGGGATGAGGAAATCCGCCGCACCATGCAAATCCTCAGCCGGCGCACCAAGAATAACCCGGTGCTGATCGGCGAGCCGGGCGTGGGTAAAACCGCCATCGTCGAGGCCTTAGCGCAGCGCATCGTCAAGGGCGACGTACCGGCGTCGCTGAAAGACAAGCGGCTGATCAGCTTGGAGATTTCCAGCTTACTGGCGGGCGCCAGCTTTCGCGGCCAATTCGAAGAGCGCCTCAAAGCAATTTTGAAAGAAGTTGAAGAAGCCGCCGGCGAAATTATTTTGTTCGTTGACGAAATTCACACCATGGTCGGTGCCGGCAAAACCGAAGGCAGCATGGACGCCGGCAATATGCTCAAACCTGCCCTGGCCCGCGGTAAACTACACATGATCGGTGCGACAACCTTGGCAGAATATCGCCAGCATGTCGAAAAAGACGCAGCCCTGGAGCGGCGCTTTCAACCAGTCTATGTTGGCGAGCCGAGTTTTGATGACACCGTGGCGATTTTGCGCGGTTTGAAGGAAAAGTACGAAGTTCATCACGGCGTCAAAATTTCTGACGATGCCATCGTGGCGGCGGCGCGGCTGTCCACCCGCTATCT
>CAUUVO010000008.1:0-46313 GCA_963548835.1 uncultured Candidatus Saccharibacteria bacterium | reverse complement strand
GTACTAGCATGTCGCTGGAAGCTTTGGTGCTGGAGTAGGGGCTGGATGGATTGTATGGCGTGTCTTCGGTGAAGCGGTTTGGATCGTCGAGCTCTAAGTCACCAAATACTTCGTCGGTCGAGATGTGATGGAGGCGCTTGCCGTGCTTGCGGACAGCCTCCAGGATGGTGTAGGTGCCGATGACGTTGGTTTCGACAAACGGCCACGGATTGCGCAGGGAATTGTCGTTGTGGCTTTCAGCGGCAAAATGCACAATGATGTCGTTTTCAGCGACTAATTTGTCCATCAACTCGGCATCGCAAATGTCGCCTTCGACAAAATTAATTTGGCTAGCTACTGGCTCCAAGTTGGCGCGATTGCCTGCATAAGTTAACTTGTCGATAACAGTGATGTCATATTCTGGCTTGTGTTTGACGGTATAATGCACAAAATTCGAGCCAATGAATCCCGCGCCTCCCGTGACTAGCATCTTTGTCATGTATTTATTATAACAAACTACTGCGGAAATATTGCCTGGCGTACCAGGACTTGGTTAGCGTATAATAATGAACATGAAACTGACGAAAAAGCAGAAATTGATGTTGGATTTCATCGATGGATTTATCAAAGGCAATGGCTATAGCCCGACGCTGCGGGAAATTATGCGGGCGCTGGGGTATAAGTCGGTCTCGACGGTGGCAAAGCATGTCGATAATTTGGTGGCGGCCGGGATGTTAGATAAGCGCGACGGCGAGGTGCGGTCATTGGTGCTATGCCAGGCGGAAAAAGAGGTTTGGTGGCAAAATTTGGCAAAGGAGATTAAGCAGCGGGAAGTGGCGGATGATGAGAAATCGCACTCGGAAGCGGAAATCTTGAAAAAAGCCCTGGAAATTGTCCGCCGGTAACTTTACAACTGATTGAAAACTCGCTATAATACGACACGTATTCCGGGGTAGCTCAGCGGTAGAGCGGTTGGCTGTTAACCAATAGGCCGCGGGTTCGAACCCCGCCCCCGGAGCCAAGAAACTGGCTGAAGACTGTCCCGCGCGGGCAGTTTTATATAGCCTGTAAATTATATAATTATGCAAAAATCTTTCAAATATTACGATATTATTCTGGCGGTGTTCGCGTCGGTGCTGCTGATTTCTAATTTGGCAGGCACTAAGCTGATCGCTTTCGGTTCGATCACTACCGATGGCGGCGCGGTGCTGTTTCCGCTTGCCTATATTTTGGGCGACGTCTTAACAGAAATTTACGGCTATAAATACGCGCGGCGGGCGATTTGGGCGGCATTTGGTATTATGCTGCTGGCAGTGGCAGCGTTTACAGTTGTGCGCTATATGCCGCCAGCCCCGGAATATACCGCTCAGGCGTCGTACGAAGCAGTCCTGGGATTTTTCCCGAGGATAGTCGCAGCCAGCTTGGCAGCGTTTTTGACCGGCTCGTTCCTGAACTCGTTTGTATTGGCGAAGTTGAAAGTTAAAACGAAGGGTGAGAAGCTGTGGCTGCGGCTGATCGGCTCGACGTTTGTCGGCGAATTTTTCGATACCGTAGTATTTGCTCTGGTGGCGTTCGGCGGCATCCTTCAGGGTACAGGCATGCTGGTATATATTTTAATTGGTTGGCTGTTTAAGACCGGAGTGGAAGTCGTGTGCTTACCAATCACCTACCGCGTGATTGCCAAAATGAAGCAGATTGAAAAAGTCGACACCTACGATAATAAGACTGACTTTACGCCTTTTAGGGTCGATTTGGACTAAATATTATGAAAAGCCTATCCGGTATCTTAGTTTATTGAGATTGCGTATTTCGCGTTCTATAAAAGTCTCGTTTTACGTAAGTTAGCTTATCCTTTATCATTGCTTTCAGCGGTTGGGCCGTTTTTCTCATACGTCATCTCAAAAGCACCTCTCTCAACAATATACCTATCGCCATTAATCTGACTTTCTACAATCATGCAATCAGCCCCGCCTGTCTGTTTGCCGCCCCACGGTGCATCAATAATAATCTCCTGGCCAGTCGGGTTCTTTATGCACTTCACAATATTTTTAGGCAAATACCTTCCATCAGTAATCACGCCATTCTCATCCGTAAGCGGTTCATAGAGCTTGCTAAAATCCTCAGCACTCACAACATAGCGTTCACCTTTCTTGCCCGTAACAATTGCATCGCCAGGATTTGCTGTGTTAACTGTTTCGACTCGCTCTGTTCCGTCTTCTTCTGTATCTTCTTCTGTAATAATAGTTTCTATCTCCTGAGTAGTTTCTGAAAACTCAACCTCAACAGCCTTACTAGGGTCTTGGACTTTGCTGTAAGTTTCTCGTATATTTGAAAAATCTAACGTAGATACGTCCAGATGAACCGGTCCGTTCTCTTTGCCAAGTTCGGCCCAAGCAGCAGCATCTGGATTTTCGCTGCCACTAGTATACTCATAATTTTGCGTCATGCTTGTTTCTTCCTTATGTCTAGTAAAAAGTATATTGTAAACCTTATATTACTTGTTTTTTCTTTATTTGTCAAGTGAATCTTTACGGGTTGTTTACATCCGAAGATTTATATTTTTCAGCCATAGGTTCGTATACGTACGTAAAGAATAGCCTACCTATCTCGGTGGGTATGGGTACTACATTTGGTGCTATGGAATCCCATTCAGAACTATCTTCATCAGGTTCACCAAACTAACCCGGAAAAGCTCTAGTTTTTAAGTAGATATATCGCAAGGTGCGTCTTATAACGCTCCAGAGGTTTTCAATATGATTAGTCGGTCCAAAAATCCTTTAGAGTGGTTGCAAGCGAACCATTCATATCCTAGCGATACTAGTTCGATACTTCGCCCCAAATACATTGATAGAATCTGCGATGGCAGTGATACTCTGAAGGAATATCTGCTAAACTATTCATGAGAACAGTATCCTTTCTTGATTTAAGATTGTTACACTACTTATTTTAAACAAGGAGCTGTTCTTTTTATTCTTTAGTTGTGTTTTTTAGCCGCATTGCATCTAATTGCTGTTTTAATTTGTTATTTTTAGGTTCGTTGGGCGGACCGGGTATAAGTCTATCCGCTAGATAAGTGTATCAATATAAATGTATACTTAATAAAGAAAGAGTTGATTACGAGGATATAGATTTAGTGCAAACATTCACCCAAAAATACACCATTGTTCAGTTTTTTGACGATATTTATGAAGGCTATGAGTACTCGTCTGATAGTTGGCCACTTCACTCTACAATCGTGGATACATTTGCTATTACTTGGTCAGTCGATGAGATGGTTAATCAATTGGAAGAAGTCCTGAAAGATCATGCTATCGCCAAATCAGAGGCAGGTGACGATAGATTATTTGGCGAGAATAGACAGATCCGAGTGGTATTACTCAACAGTTCAAGCAGCTTGATTAAGCTCCATCAAGACATCTTGATTGTACTTGAAAAGGGTGGTCTCAAGCTTAACGATCCACAATTTGCTCGCGATGGATTTCTTCCACACGCAACTGTCCAGAGACATGCACGACTTAATAAAGGTGATAAAGTACAATTTACCGCCTTGAGCATTGTTGATATGTTTCCGAACAAAGATCCATACAAACGTAGGGTGCTTAAAACCATTACGATTGGTGGTTAGCCATACTTCTTGAAGCGAGTATTTTACTATTTACATATATGTGATTGTATTGATTTTGCCAAAAACATGATCAAGAATAATAACCAGAGGACTGGTGTTGCTAGGAGTGGTCATGTAAAAGAACTCCTATATTAGCGAGCGCAGATTGATGATCTGAACAAAAATTAATAGTAAGAGCTGAAGATAGTATATGTTTTGACTTAATTGTGCCGTAAGTATAAATATTCTTACAGCAATTTTACAGAGTAGCTGTATATAGTTGTTTGCATGAAAGCAGCAACCATATCCCAACCACTGACTCGGCCGCGGCACCTGGCCGCTCCTGAGAGCCAGCCGTCGTTTCGGGCGATTGCCCGTCCGCTCATTGACATTGTCGTGCCAGTGTTAAATGAGGAAAAGATTCTTCAAAAAAGTATCATGACAATTGATGAGTATATGGCGAAACACCTGCCGTATCGCTATCAAATCACCATCGCGGACAACGGCAGCCAGGATGAGACGCTAGAAACTGCCAAGAACTTAGCGGAAAAGCACCGGTCAGTGCGGGTGGTGAGCCTAGCAGAGCGCGGTCGCGGGCGAGCGCTCAAACAGGTCTGGCAGAATAGTACAGCGGATATTTTGGCGTATATGGACGTTGATCTGTCGACTAGCCTGGATGATTTTCTGCCGATGATTCAGCCGTTGGTGGCGGGTGAGGCTGGCGTGGCGATTGGCTCGCGGCTGATGAAAGATTCTAGAACCAGTCGTGGCGTGAAGCGGGAGTTCATCTCGCGTTGCTATAACAGAATTATCAAATGGACGTTGCGTACCAAGTTTAGTGATGCGCAGTGTGGTTTCAAGGCGATTCGCCGGGATGTTGCCGCGAAGTTTCTACCAAAAATCAAAGACAATGAGTGGTTTTTTGACACTGAATTGTTGATTAAAACTGAGCGGGCGGGTGTGCCGATTCATGAGCAACCGGTGACTTGGATTGAGGATACGGATAGCCGCGTGAAAATTGTGAAAACGGCTGTCGATGATCTGAAGGGGCTATACCGCGTCAACAAGGAGCTAGACAAACGGTCGTGGTTTGAGAAGTGGACACTACCGGTGTTGTTGGTGCTGACTGGTGCGTTGTATTTGTTTGGCGCGCTCCATAACAGCATGGCGAATAGTTACTATGCGGCGGCGGTGCAGGCGGCTAGTCAGGATTGGACAGCGTGGTTGTTTGGCAGTCTGGACGCGGCCAATTATGTGTCGGTTGATAAGCCGCCACTGGCGACGATGGTGATGGGGCTGAGCGCTCGGTTATTTGGTTTTTCGAGTTTCTCAATGCTACTACCAAGCGTGCTAGCGGGCGTTGGTTCTGTGTGGCTGGTGTACGGGGCGGTAAAACGGCAGTTCGGTTTCACCAGTGCTGTTATTGCTGGAGCGACACTGATGCTAACACCAGTGGCGGCGCTGATGTTTGGCTTTAATAATCCTGATGCGATTTTGACATTGATGTTGACCGCTAGTGGCTACGCGTTTTTACGCTCGCTGGAGGGTAAACGACCACTGTTGTGGCTGGGCCTGGCGGGGTTATTCACGGGGCTGGCGTTTAATACCAAGATGCTGCAAGGGCTGATAGTGCTACCAGCGATGGTGCTAGTCTATCTGGTGTTTGCCAAGTCGCCGATCGTGACGCGGTTTCTGCACGTGATGTTTGCGGGCGTCATCACCACGATGTCGACGCTATGGTGGAGTGTGCTGGTCTGGCTGACGCCAGCTGGTAGCCGGCCGTGGGTGGGTAGCACTAACGATAACAATATTTGGAGCTTGATTTTTGGCTATAACGGCTTTGGTCGATTGCTTGGCGGACGCGGTGGTGGTGGCCCGGGTGGTGGTGCGCCACCAAGTGGTGGAATAGGCGGTGCTACAACACTTCAAACTGCTGGTAGTACCACGCAGACTATGGCAGATGGCACCGGTATGATGCCGGGTGGTATGGGCGGTGGTCCTGGTGGCGGACATGGGCCGGGTGGTACAGGTTTTGGTGGGCAAACAGGAATTTTCAGGATCTTTAATAATGATTTTGGGCCAAATATTGCTTGACTGTTGGTTTTGGCCCTGGCAGGAGGCGGATTATTGCTATGGATTTTACGCAAAACGCCACGGACGAATCGTGGGCGGGCGGCAGTGATTTTCTGGATGCTGTGGCTGCTGATTCACGTCGTGATTTTCAGTATGACTAGCGGCGTGATTCACCCGTACTACGTGGTGGTGATGACGCCAGCGGTGGCGGCCCTCGTCGGTATCAGTCTGCCGTTCCTGTGGGGCGCGTATACCAGACGTAAACCATATGCGTGGTTACTGCCGGTGTTGGTCGGTGCGACGGCAATAATTGCGGTGATTATCCTCGGTTATACTGGCACGATGATTTGGCTGATGTGGATAGTGGGTCTGTTGGGGCTGGCGGGGATGATTGGATTACTAATCAACCTTTACACGCCGCGCCGGTGGCTGCAAAACTCGGCAATTGTCGCTGTCATAGCCGCCTGCACGCTCACTCCGACGGTGTATACCCTAGCGACAGTCAACGTCGCGCACACTGGTAGTATTCCGACGGCCGGGCCGAGTTCGACGGCGATACAGGGTAGTAATAACGAAACATCACAGGCCGATAGTCAGTTAGTGCAATATCTCTTACGTAATCAAAATGGCGCAACCTGGTTGGTAGCAGTAGCCAGCGCCAACGAGTCGGCGGCAATTCAGCTGACCAGTGGCCAGCCGGTGATGGCGGTCGGTGGATTTAACGGTAGCGATACGCCGCTGACGCTGGAGCAATTTAAGCAATTAGTGAAGGACGGCAAGGTCAACTATTACGCCATCAGCTCACATGGTCATGGCGGCGGTAATAATGAAATCACGGCGTGGGTCAAACAGACCGGCACCGTCGTTAATTATGGAGGTAGCGATGTAACACTATACAAATTATCTAGAGAGTAAACTAACGAAAGGAGAAATTATGGCAATTTCACAAACCAAACAAGCACAGCTCACCACGCCAGAAGCGGTATATGATCAGCCGCCCGCGCCACGTCCGAATGGCACGAATTCTGGCAAGAATGGGTTAAGTGCCGGGGCGATCACCGGCCTAGCGGTCAGCGGCGTCGTGGCCTGTGCACTCAGCTTTGTCGTCGGTATGCAGGTCGGCGGTTCGCAAAATGGCGGTATGAACAGCCAAGCTGGTGGCCCGCCAGGTATGAGTCGAAGTCAGAATGGCCAGCCAGGCGGGCCAGGTGGACAAACGGGCGGTGCACTGGGTGGTGGTCAGAGTCAGACTGGTCAAAACTCACAAACGCCAGCGACACAGAGTAGCAACGGTGCCGTACAAAATAACCAAGCCACCCCGTCGGATCAAACCGGTTCAGCACAGCCGCCAACCACCAACACCGCACCGCAGACCAATTAACCAGCGGCGAACTAACACAAAAGCAGCGTCTACCTCCTCGGGCGCTGCTTTTGTGTGCGGTAATCTGGAAGGTGACCGCGGGCTCTACCTGGGTGATAGCAAGTTCTCGGCCTCGGCGCGCGGGCGAAACTAGCTATTGAGCAATATCCGCGCCGCAACCCTTTACAGCAAAATTACAGATTGTTTGGCTATCATGTACTTATCACTAACAGAAAGGATGATCATGAACAAGGTGCAAGCAAACGAAATCAACTTAACCACTAACGAGGCGCTGGTATTGCAACAAGTCTACGAAGACGGCGGCGATGATGCGGCCATGTTGGCAGTACAAATGGGCATGCCACGTCGAACGGCGATGAATGTACTAGCGGACTTGCGGCATAAAGGACTGATGGCAATCGACCAAGCCTATGGCGACGCCTGGGTGCGACTAACGACGCGCGGTAAGCGGCTGGTACAGCGAATTTGGCCAGAGATGCAGGCAATAGTATACTAAAGAATATGAGATATATCCTGTTGCTTCGAGGTATCAATGTCGGCGGTAAAAATAAAGTCTCCATGAAAGATCTTACGGCAAGCCTCGAAGATCTGGGATATCAGCATGTCGTCACTTATATCAATAGTGGTAATGCCATATTTGATACTGATGATGACCTGACGACAGTCAAAGAAAATATTGCTGTCATGTTAGGGCGTTTTCCGTTTACTATCAAACACGTCATTTTGACGAAAGATGAGTATTTAAACGAAGTATCTAATCTGCCAGAGTGGTGGCACCAGCCCCTGGCGCGGAAAGATGTATTATTCTATACCGATGATGTTGACCCTGAGAATATGAAAGATAGGATTAGCCAAATGCCGCTTCATGATGAGATCGTTCATTTTGGCAAAAAGGCGGTCTTTTGGGGCAAGTATACGGAGAAAGAATTTTTGCGTACCTCATACCATAAGTTATTGATGAAAGAAAAGTTTTATCCACTAATCACTATCCGCAATGGGCGAACATTTGATACGTTAGGCGAGATGCTGGGGTAGGTTATACGAATTTTACAGATTGAGCAGTATGAGTAGAGATAACGCAAAGGCAGTAATTTTTGATGGTGACGGCACGCTTTGGCGGCCTACTGGCGCGGATAAAAATTCCCGGCCAGATAGTATCTATAAAGGTGATCAGGTTGAGAGACATAGCCATAACAACTTAAGCTTAGTCGATGGCGTGTATGATTTCCTGAAAAATCTTCGGGCTTGTGGATATAAAATATTTATTGTTTCAGCTCACCCCGTCCCAGGGCCAGAAGCACTTGAAGAGTTAAAAGCCAAAATTGTTAATCTTAATATCAAGAGGTTTGTTGATGGGTTTTTCTGTTCGGACGGTAGCGATAGGAATGGCAAAACGTATGTGATACGATATATTGTACGAGATTTTAATCTTGATGCTAGAAATGTATATATGGTCGGCGACAGCTACTATTATGATTACGAAGCTGGCATTAACGCTGGGGTAAACAGTTTTTTTATAAAAAACGACTATTGTAAGCAGCCTATACCATTACCAGACGATGTGCAGATTATTGATGTGATTACGGATTTGGCGGTGGAGTAGTATCGTCCCAAGCGATCTGGTACTAGCGAGATAGATTGACCGCTAATTGAGTCATTGGCACACCGCCTACTCCCCGATCAAGTCAATCTTTGCTATACTATTTCATATGGCGAAATTATTTTCACAACATCACCATCATCTCCACGTGTAAGCAGGAGGTGTTTTGTTGCTGTGTTATGCCTCCTGCGGGAGGTTTTTTGATTGATTAATTTTAGGAAAGGAAATGTATGATACCAGATAAATTAAAGCCAGGTGATGAAGTGAGAATAGTTGCGCCGGCGCGCTCAGCGAGCGATATTGACGAAAGAGTTTTAGATCGGGCGAAAGCGGCGTTAGAATCACTGGGGCTAAAGGTTACGTTTAGCAAAAATGCTTTTTCTCGAAATCAGCGAGGTTGTCCGATGGACGACGAGAAGGTTGAAGATTTACACGAAGCGTTTATGGACGAAAACGTGAAGTGTATTCTGGCGGCGATTGGCGGATTTAATTCCAACCAGTTGCTTGGTAAAATTGACTGGCAAATTATTAAAGACAATCCGAAGATCTTTGGTGGTTTTTCTGATATTACCGTTCTTAATCACGCGATTTTGGCAAAAACTGGGTTGGTGACCTATGCGATGCCGAATTTTTATTGTTTTGGTTTGCCGCCAGAAGCCGATTATTCGTTGGAGTATTTTCGGCGGTGTTTGTTTGCCAATCAGCCAACAGAACTTGTCGTTCAGCAATCGGAAATATTTTACGATCTTCCGTGGAATTATGATGAAGCTTCGCCGCGCCAAGCTTTGGAAAATAATGGACCGCGAGTCGTGCAGAGTGGATCGGCTGAAGGAGTAATGATTGGTGGTAATTTGTGTAGCCTAAATCTATTGAACGGTACGGAATATTTTCCGAAAATTGAAGGCGATATTATTTTGTGTATTGAAGACGATAGCTATGATTCAATCCCTGAAACGTTTGAGCGCCACGTGCAGACGTTGATGCAACAGCCTTTCTTTCGTCAAGTAAAAGCAATTTTAGTTGGGCGTTTTCAGGGCGAATCTCGGGCGACTGACGATATGATTAGCG
Source organism: uncultured Candidatus Saccharibacteria bacterium (assembly GCA_963548835.1). Classification (GTDB taxonomy): domain Bacteria; phylum Patescibacteriota; class Saccharimonadia; order Saccharimonadales; family Saccharimonadaceae; genus Nanosynbacter. The sequence goes on along the minus strand of CAUUVO010000008.1, from coordinate 36,608 downwards.
ACATCATTCTTTCAAAGAATATCGATCCCACGATTCCAGTGGTGGTCAATCTCGATTTTGGCCACACTGACCCGAAGTTCACGTATCCGGTGGGTGGCAGGTGCAAGGTTATAGCGGGAGATGATATTAAAATTGTCATTCGTTGCGGTGATTAATTTCTTTTTGAGCGGGGAGCTTTCAGCAATTTTTCAGATCTATGTACTAAAGTCGAGAAAGAGGATAGTTAGCTAATGAGAATTTTACTAGTAGAAGATAACGTGGCGATTGCGCGGTCGCTGAAAGAGGGTCTGGAGGATGAAGCTTATGCGGTCGATGTGGCGCATGACGGCGACGAGGGCTACCGAACGGCGACGGCGGACGACTATGATGTAATTATTCTTGATGTGATGCTGCCGGAAATGAATGGCTATGAAGTGTGCCGGGCGCTGCGTCAAGACGGTAATCAGACGCCGATTTTGATGTTGACAGCGCGTGATACCGAGCGGGATATTGTCGAAGGCTTGGGCATGGGCGCTGATGATTATCTGGCGAAGCCGTTTAGTTTTGAGGTGTTGTTGGCACGTATTCGTGCTCTGCTGCGTCGTCCGAACGAAAAACTGGAAGAAATTTTGCGGGTTGGTGATTTGACGCTTGATCCGAGTTTGAAAAAAGTAATGCGGGCGAATCAGGAAATTAGCCTAACCGCCAAAGAATACGCTGTGTTGGAATATCTGATACGTAACGCCGGCAAGGTTCTGTCCAAGGAGCAAATCATCTCGCACGTGTGGGATTTTGATGCTGACGTCTTGCCGAATAACGTTGAACTATTCATCATGTTTTTGCGCCGCAAAATCGATAAGCCATTCGGCTCAAAATTGATCTACACCGTCCCGGGCTTTGGCTATAAACTGGAGGATAAATCATGAAACAGCAGCGCGTTAGACGCCTGGCACTGAGCTATCTGGCGGTGATCATGACGTTGTCGCTGGCCTTTAGTGTGATTATTTATGCCATCACTTCCGTGCAATTAAGTCGGCCGTTGCCGCCAGGCGAACACGCTCAGCAACTGCCAGAGCTTATCGAACGTCAGTTTAGTCGCCGCCTGGAGCGGCGCAACCGCGAGACGCGCGGGTCGGTGATCGTGTCGCTGGAGGCACTCAATAGCATGATGTTACTGGTTGGCTATTGGCTGAGTGTGCTGCTTGTCCCGAGCAGTTGGATGAGCAGCCATATGACGACTGGTTGTAAAATCCACAGGCCAGTGACGGTGATGCAGATGAACTGGACGATTGGCTGGCGGACTTGCGGCATAAGGGATTAATGGCAATCGACCAGGCCTATGGCGACGCCTGGGTGCGGCTAACCACACGTGGCAAACGACTGGTGCAGCGAATTTGGCCGGAGGCGCAGGCGATGGCTGTTTAAGGTTTACCTAACCTAAAGATTTTATTGTAGTTTGGTAGGTATGTCTAGCAGAAACACCTTTATAGGCTGTGATATAATTTTACTATGACACCGCTGCTGGCTAGGATTTAAGAAAAACTATAAAAAAGATATAACACTGTAGGAATTATGAAAATCTGGCACTCAGGACGAGAATCAAAATTACTCGACGATATTATCGCCGGGCGGAAGACGGTTGAAGGTCGATTGAATCGCGGAAAGTTTGCCGAGTACCGAGTCGGCGATAAGATTCACCTGCGCCGCGATATTCGCGATGCCGAAGGAATACTACACGACGGCGAACCAGATCAAGCACGCGTGGAGATTATCGCTATCCGCCACTACAATTCCTTTTTAGAAATGGTGCAGGCCGAGGGTTACCACCGTGTTATTCCGCGCGCCACCAGTGCCGAAGCTGCCGCTGCCGAATACAACAAATATTATTCTGCTGCTGACCAAAAACATTATGGCGTGCTAGCAGTGGAAGTTCGCTCATTGCTTTAATCTTTCAGTATGGCTATAATATACTGAAACCATAGCAAATAATGACTATGAAAAGGAGTCGTTATGAGTGATACCTCACCGCTGATGTTACACGGACTTACCAAGCGCTTTGGTCATAAATTGGCAGTCAACAATGTGTCGTTGGAGCTGCATGAAGGCGAGGTGTTTGGGTTTCTTGGACCCAATGGTGCGGGTAAAAGCACGACGATTCGGTCAGTGATGGATTTCTTAAGGCCGACGGATGGCTGGGTAGAGTTGCTGGGCGGACGGAATTCTAAGGAACGAACGGCGCTTCATGATCAGGTTGGGTATCTGGCGGGTGACATTGCGCTATATGAGACTATGACTGGTCGGAAATTGCTGAAGTTTTTGACGCGAATGGGTCGAAAGGTTGATTGGCGCTATGTTGATGAATTGGCTGGGCGTTTTGAGGCAGCGCTGGATCGACCAATTCGCCAGCTTTCCAAGGGTAATCGTCAGAAAATTGGTCTGATTCAAGCCTTTATGCACCGCCCGAAACTGCTGATTTTGGACGAGCCGACCAGTGGGCTGGATCCGCTGATGAAGCAGGTATTTTACGATTTGGTGCGCGAAGTTTCTAGACAAGGCTCGACGGTATTTGTCAGCAGTCACGACCTGGCTGAAGTGCAAAAAATTTGCCACCGCGCCGGCTTTATCCGCGATGGAAAATTGATCGCTATTGAATATATCGCGACCATGAAACACCTGTCAACACACCGTTACATTGTGGCATTTGCTAAAAAACCGTCCCTAGTGGCAGCTAGAAAACTGCCATCCATCACCGATGTTCAACGCCGCGGCGACGAATATGAATTCACTGTCAAAGGTGACGCAACGGAGTTTGTTTCGTTCATTGCCGAATACAAACCAAAACTATTGCGTGAATCAGAGTTAGAACTAGAAGAATTATTCATGCGGTATTATGAGGGCGAGGAGGCAAAGCGATGATATGGCAGACGGTGCGGCAAAATTACAAGTTACCGCTGTTTTTGGGTGTTGGCATTAGCGTTGTGGCGGTGTTGTTTTCAGCGTTGTTCAATAAATTTAGCGATCAATTAAGTCCATTCATCAATATGATGCCAGCCGGCATGAAAGCGGTAGTTGGCGATTTGGCGATTGGCACCACTCCAGAGGGCTGGCTGAGTATTGAGCTGTTTCCGCTGGTGGCGATGGTCGGGGTGGTGATTACGGCGATTATTTTGGGTGCTGGGGTAATTGGTCGGGAAGAAGATTCGGGAACGCTGGAGTTGTTGCTTGCTAGTCGGCGGACTCGCGTGACGATAGTGCTGCAAAAATATGTGGCGATGGCAGGATTGTTGGTGATTCCTCCAGTGATGCTGTGTATGACCATTGCACTCATCGGTCCGCTGTTCGACTTTCATCCAAACCTCACTCACGTTGCCGGGGCCTGTGTGAGCTTGTGGCTTTTGGGGCTTAGTTTTGGCAGCCTCACCTTTGTCACCCAGGCAGTGACAGGTAGGCGCGGGCTGGCCGTCGGCGTTGGTAGTCTAATTTTTCTAGCAATGTACGCCCTGTCGATTACCGCCAAGTTGATCGAAAGTTGGAAAGATTACGACATTTGGTCGCTGATCCATTACTACAACATTCCGGGCAGTTTGATGGATGGATTAGACCTAGGAAAATTGGTAGTCTTAATCTTTGTGAGCTTAGCGGCGCTTGGCGTGGCAGCGATTGGCTTTTATCGGCGAGATACGGGAGTGTAATTCAGGAAACTGACGTTATATGACTGACATAGATCTGTTTGATTATATGGCGCAATAGAACAGGTATATGGTAAATGTTATAATTTCCATATGGAAACCTTGCCTCGCCCTGATAAGTTGCTGACCGACAGATCATTGCAGTGTGCTGCAACGGAGCTCGGTGCCGATGTATCTGATTTACAAATTACCTCGGTGAGCGGCGGCTTTTCGCGCAATCGCCGCGCCTTGGTGTCGGCGGGCGATAAGACAATTTTTGTCAAAGAGGTTGATGTCGATTTACTGCCGGACGATGGCGAGCGGGAATTAGCTTGGCTGAAAAAAGATTATGAAGTGACAAGGTTATTGCAGAAACTTCACCCGCAATATGTTGCCTATTGGATAAAACTGGATGGCGACGGGTACGTGCTGATGACAACCAGTTATGCGTCAGCCGACGGCTGGCTATGGCAGCCGCCAGCGGAAAAATTTGTGGTGAAACGATATATTTCAGCGGTGGTAGCGGCAACTCGCGAGTTGGAAAAAACAGATTTGCCACATAAGGTGATTGAGGAATTGCAATTGCAGCCATTTACGACGGCGGAGCTTGGCTTGGATGACGGCATTGATCGAGTTATTGCCGAGGCTGATATTCGCCGTCAGCTGATTGATAACTACCAAACATTATTACCGGAGCAATCAGAAGCCAACCAGCGGCGCTGCCAGAAGATGATGGAATTATTGAGTAGGAGTGATGAATTAGCCGATATTTCGGTACGCGCTAAACAATTCGCCAAGCAGTCAGAAGATCGTTTTGATCACAGTGATGTTCGCAGTGATAATTTGGCGTTTCAGCCGCAAACTGGTGAGCTGAAATTGGTTGATTGGAACTGGGCTTCCTATGCACCGCGGGGTTCTGGTGCGACGGAGTTTTTAATCGACATGGCGCGGCACGGTCAGGACGTAACGCCGTGGTTGGATGAACTCAATGCGGAGATGTTGTCGGCATTTGTCGGTTTTTATCTCATCCGCAGCCTCAAGCCGCCGCTCCAGCCGGGCGATAATCTTCGCCAAATGCAGGCGCTGTCGGCAGCTACCGCTTATGATTTATTGGAGCGTACGTGACTGTCTCTCATCCGCTGATCATTCTCCGTGGTAATTCTGGCTGTGGTAAAACCAGCACGGCACGCTTGCTCCAGCGTCAACTAGGCTACGGCACGATGTTGGTGTCGCAGGATATGGTACGGCGGGAAATGCTTCGTGTGAAAGACAGTGAAAGCAACCCGGCAATTCAGCTGATGTATGATCTATGTATGTACGGCAACAAAGTTGGTTATACGGTGATTTTGGAAGGTATTTTGAGCAATAAAAAATACGGCGCGATGCTGCACCGGCTGCTGAATGATTTTCAGGGCGAAAAACTGATTTATTATTTTGACATATCGTTTGAGGAAACGGTGCGCCGCCACGCTACCAAGCCAAACGCTCATGAATTTGGCGAATCGGAGATGCGCCAGTGGTGGAAAGATCAGGACGTTTTGGACGTGCCAGGCGAGCAGCGAATTGGTGAGAAGCTGACTCAGGCGGAAATTGTTGATCTGATTTACAGCGACGTTTTGGCCTTATCAGAGGAGACGATATCATCTGTATCTCACATGTAAATAATACAATGTATTTTCGTTGACAAACGCTATATATCGCGTGTATATTCTATATTAAGCACTACATATGGTGTCTTAGAAAATAAATAACGTTTTTTGCAACACAAGCCCCTCGGGGAGGTTGGGGCTGGTTTGCTATTGCCATAATAAGGAGGGGTATGTACAAATCAATCAAAAAACGCGATGGTCGGACTGTTAAATTTGACCGTAAAAAAATTGAGAAAGCCATCGAGAAGGCGGGCCTGGAGACTGGCGAATTTGACGCCAAGCAGGCTGTCAAACTGACCGATAAGGTACTGGCGGTACTAGAAACCCGCAACCAAAAACGCTTGCCAGGCGTCGAAGATATCCAAGATGTCGTCGAGGATATCTTGATTGATTCCAAGTTCAAGAAGACCGCCAAGGCCTACATCATTTACCGCGACCAGCATAAAAAACTGCGTGAAATTACATCCAACGCGCACGTCGATTTGATCGATAAATACGTCAATAACTTGGATTGGAAAGTCAAAGAAAACTCCAACATGGGCTATAGTTTGCAGGGCCTGAATAACTACGTTTCGGCGGAAATTACTAAGACCTACTGGCTGGATAAAATCTATTCGCCGAAAATCGGCCGGGCGCATAAAGAGGGCGATTTGCATATTCACGACCTGAACCTACTGAGCGTTTATTGTGTTGGTTGGGATCTGATGGATTTGCTGCGCCAAGGTTTCACTGGCGTTAAAAACAAAGTTGCTTCCAAGCCGGCTAAGCATTTCCGTTCAGCTCTTGGACAGGTGGTCAATTTCTTCTACACTTTGCAGGGCGAGGCGGCTGGCGCTCAGGCGTTCTCGGACTTTGACACCTTACTGGCGCCGTTCATTCGCGCCGATAAATTAAGCTATGATGAGGTCAAGCAAGCGCTGCAAGAATTTGTCTTTAACGTTAACGTGCCAACTCGGGTTGGCTTCCAGGCGCCGTTTACCAACATCACGCTTGATCTGGAATGTCCAAAGCACATGGCTGGCAACCCGGTGATCATCGGCGGCGAGATGCAGGATACCAACTACGGCGATTATCAGGAAGAGATGAACATGCTTAATAAGGCGCTACTCGAGGTGTTGTCTGAGGGCGACGCCAACGGCCGAGTCTTTACCTTCCCGATTCCGACAGTTAATATTACCAAGGATTTCAACTGGGATAATCCGGTCATTGAAAACCTTTGGGAAGCTAGCGCCAAATACGGCATTCCGTACTTCTCCAACTTCATCAATTCCGACATGGATCCAGAAGATGCGCGCTCGATGTGCTGCCGCTTGCGCATTGATAATCGCCAGCTGGAATATCGCGGCGGCGGGTTGTTTGGCAGTAATCCGATGACCGGCTCGATCGGCGTGGTGACGATTAACTTACCGCGCTTGGCGCTGAAATCAAAGAACGAGAAAGAGTTTTTCAAGGGCTTGGGCGAGCTGATGGATATGGCGCGCGACAGCCTGGAGACCAAACGCAAGGTGTTGGAACAGCTGACCGATTCGGATATCAGCCTGTATCCGTACACCAAGTTTTATCTGCGCGATATTAAAAAGCGCTTTAATGAATACTGGAAAAATCATTTCTCAACCATCGGCTTGATTGGTACCAACGAGGCAGCGTTGAATTTGCTGGGCGTTGATATTGGCACCGAAAAGGGTAAGGCGTTTGCCGAGAAAACGCTTGATTTTATGCGCGACCGCTTGGTGGAATATCAGAAAGAAACGGGCAATAATTACAACCTGGAGGCGACGCCGGCTGAGGGTACGACTTACCGCTTGGCGCGGCTCGACAAAGCTAGCTTCCCCGACCGAGCGCACTTTGCTAATGGCTTAGGTGCGGCGGTTAAGCATCCGTTTTACACCAATTCCAGCCACTTACCAGTCAACTACACTGATGATTTGTTTGAGCTGATGGATTTGCAGGATAATTTGCAAACCAAATACACGGGCGGCACGGTGATTCACTTCTTCCTGGGCGAGCGCATGGACGACCCGCAGACGCTGAAAAAGCTGGTCAAGACGATTTGCGAAAATTACAAATTGCCGTACTTTACATTTACGCCAAGCTTCTCAATCTGTGCTAACCACGGCTATATTGTTGGCGAACATCCAGAGTGCCCAAGTTGCGGTGAAAGTACCGAGGTCTACTCGCGGGTGGTTGGTTTCTTGCGCCCAGTTTCCCAGTGGAATAATGGCAAGCAAGCTGAATTTGACATGAGGGAGCATTATGACGATGCCGCCGAACACCAGCGAGCTTGCGCCGTCGCTGTCCCAGCTTAAGGTGTCGATCGGCGGGATTCAGAAGCTGTCGCTGGTGGATTATCCAGGGCACGTGGCGGCAGCGCTGTTTCTCTCTGGCTGTAATATGCGCTGCGGCTATTGCCATAATCCGGAGCTGGTGTTACCTGAGCGGTTAGCGCCGAGCATTCCGGTCGAGGAGGCGATGATATTCCTAAAATCGCGTGTTGGCCGGCTAGACGGCGTGGTGATTTCTGGCGGCGAGCCGACGGTTAACGAGGACTTGCCGGTATTGTGCCGGATGGTCAAGAGCCTTGGCTTTGACGTCAAGCTGGACACCAACGGCACGCACCCGGATATGGTGCGCGGCATGGTCGAGGAGGGGACGATTGATTTCATCGCCATGGACGTTAAAGGCCCATTAGAAAAATACGTGGAGATTGCGGCGCGACCGATTGATCTGGAAGCGATTAAAGCTAATGTGCGGCTGATGATTGATTCAGGGATTGGTCATGAATTTCGGACGACCATCGTCCGCGAGCAGCTGGAGGTAGCGGATTTTGAAAAGATTGGCGAGTTGGTCAAGGGCGCCAAGCGCTTCGCTTTGCAGCATTTTCGCACCGGCACCACCATTAGTCCGAAATTTGCCAACTACCACACCTTTACCGACGAAGAATTTAGAGCTGCCAAAAAAATAATGGAAAGGTATGTCGAGGAATGCGTGATTCACTAACTGTCGAAATTGTGCGGGTGCGCCAGGAAAATCCTGAGGTGACGACACTGTATTTTGCGCGGCCGTTTGACTTTATGGCGGGGCAATATATCACGGTGTTTATTGAGGGCAGCCAGGTGCGCGAAGGCAAGGCCTATAGTATTTCTTCGCGCCCGCATGAGGAATTGATGTCGATTACCGTGAAAAATGTGGGCGGCGAATTTTCGAGCTATTTGTGTTCACGCCAGGTTGGTGACACGCTACACATTAGCCGGGCGTACGGCGATTTCAACCCGCAAACCGAGCGGCCATTGGTTGGCATCGCGGCGGGATGCGGACTCAGTCCGATTTGGAGTATTTTGGCGGACGCCAAGCAGCCGACTTTTCTCTATTTGAGTCAAAAATCACCGGAATATATGGTGTTCTCGGAGGAGTTGGCGGCCTCATCCATTCAAGTCAACAAGTTTAGCACTCGTCAGCAGGTTGAGGAACGAGACGGCTGGCATAACGCGCGGTTTGAGGTGGCTAAAATTGTTGGTGAAGTGCCAAATGATGCGCATTTTCTGGTCTGCGGCAGCTTGCCGTTTGTACGCGATGTTTGGCAAAAACTAACCGCCGCTGGTGTTAATGAATCACATATTTCAACGGAGACGTTTTTTGAACGATGAGCGAGATGGCGGCACCAGTTTTGGACAGAGCGTCGACAATATGCGAGGCTGGCGGAGGGTTTAATGTATTTGCGTCGTTGAGGGGTGATGCTGGGGGCGAGGATTTTTTTTCGTCTGGTGCTGAAGAAGCGGTTGGTGCTGATACAGATGAAGCGGTAAGCGGCCTTGATTTAGTAGCGGTAGCTGGCGGCAAAGAAAAGCTTGATACTTTCATGGATGGCAGCACCGACTTAAAAGATATGCCTGCTGCGCCGGTTGACGCGTTATCGCTTGCCGGCAAAAGCGAGATTAATTCGTCGGAAAACCGGATGAATGATGAGCAAAGGGCAGCAATATGTCAAGGTGTGGCGAGCGCCGCCTGTGCTAGTTGCGCGGCACGCGACGACTGTCCGATTTTACGTATGCGCAATTTTGCTAATGAAAATTTACAGCCAGCGCCGGAACGCGAATCGTATCTAAGAGATCTGCTGAATGATGACGATGATGGCATTGTCGTGGCGGGTTACGCTAATCCTGATAGCGGGGCGGATTCAACAAATGTAGATATCACTGAAACAAGCGATGATAAGATGGATAAACTAATTGAGCAGGTTGCGCTGCCTAATCAAGGCAATGAAATCCCGACTAGTGAAACAACAGAATCTCCAGACGAACCTGCGGATATTAAGGAGGCGGAACAATCGTTTTTGGAACCAGCAATTGCTACGGAAGATGCCGCTGATGATGTTGATGAGATTAGAGAAGCCCAGCCAGAAAATGTTAGCGGAGCGTTCGTTAATACATCTGGCGAGGAGTATTTTGCCGAACCAACAGAAGAAAATCGTCCGTCGATAGAAATAAAACAGCAGACTTTTGATGTTATTTCTGGTGCAGCAGATAAAAAAAACCAGCAGCCAGCATTCGAGTCTTCAGACATAACGATGCAAACGAAAATGAGAACTGTGCCGTCATCGCCAGCGGTAAGCGAGGATACTCAAACTGGTGATAAGAGTTGCAATTCGCTGGAAAATGAAACTGTTTACCCTATGGCTAGCGAGGATAAGGTTGCTGCTAGTGTTGTGAAAAATACATATGATGGCGATGATGCTGCTGCGGTGTCTGACATAAAACCATCATCAATTGAACATCCGAAAGAAAATAACGTTGTTGCGGCAGCGCCAAAACTGTCTGATTCTGAACCGAGACAAACGGCAGCAAGCAGCTTCACGTCAGCTTCTGAACAGCGGTCGGCGGCGCAATTTGATGCAACAGAGATGGATGAGCTGGCGGCAGAATCAATTGATGGTTCTAATGTAAAGCCGCTACAAAATACGCAGCCTCACGAAGCTGAACTTGGCATGGCGGCAGGTTATGATGACTCTATCCAAACTCTTGACGGCGCCGATAATGTACAGCCCGGGAATTTGACGCCGGACGTAGATGATGTGCTGCTACCTCAGGAGCGAACGGTCGCGGCTAGCGTGCCGGCGGAATACGATAAAAACGAGACGTATCAATCGTCAGGCAGTTATTCTATTGGTCAATCTGGCGGAGCACCGCAAGCTATATTGTCACAGGAGCAGATGCTTGTCGAAAGTAGCGAGGACTCTTTGACTATCAACGACTATGCCAACTTTGATAGTAATTTGGTACAGCCGAAGACTGATGATACAGAAACAGATGTATTCGTAGCGAATGATGTGGTAAATACAACAGATAAAACTGATGTAGCGGTATCTATAGAAATGATAGACATTACGCCAAATCTACCAGATAAGCACACAGCAGTTGATAGAAATGGCACTCAACTTGCCGTTGATCTGCCACAGAAATTGGGTGATGAATTAGCGGTTGATACGGATGCGAGCGAGCCGCAAATTCCTGTCTTTAGGCAGCTTGATTGTTATGACACCACTATGGACATTAGTCGCAGTGAAGATAGGATTTGGGCTGAGGAAGAGGTATTCTTTGTGAAGCAGGATTTGCCGGGGGTGGAACCAGAGTTAACCTTAACTGAAGTAGCCGCGGTGATATCGCCGGCAGAAGTCGTTACGGTGTGTGAAGAATATGGTGATTTGAAACTCTCTGTAGACGACGAGATTGGTGTTGATATGGATTCCGTGGGGCAATTGGACAATTCTAAGGCGGTATCAGTTCCTGAAATCACCAATGATTATGAGCCAGAGGAGCAGATAGCTATCCCTGTCTCGCCGGCTATTGAGCTAATACCTGATGTCGAGCTGGATGAGCCAGCAGTGGAAATTTTAGAGGAGCGCATCATGCCTCGCGAGGAGTGTGACAATATAGTTATGGAAGCATCGGAAAAAAGCGATTTACCGCGCACGGATGATGAAGTTGAAGCTATAATTACGGATGCCAGCGATGTAGAGCCAGCTATTGATTTACCCGAAGCGCAAGAAGAACTTGTTGCTACTGAAGTATCTGAGGCAGTAGAATCTGAATTGGACGAGCAGAATGATTTGGCGGTTGACAGCGCGGTTGACAGTTACGGTTATAATAGCGAGACGAGTGCCGTGAGTGATAATGTTTTGGTCGTAAAAAGCCGTCTATCCTCTGGCCTATGGCCAGACGACAGCCGGCTCAATCCAGAAGAAGAGTTTGCGTCAACGGCTCAATCAAGCGCGGACGATACGTCATTGGTGTCGCGGCTGGTTGGTATGTTTGTAGTGGCGATGTGCGTGGTGCGCGGCCGGCAGTCAGTGAAAGTTTAGTAAACACACCGCCTAAAGAGGTAGCAATGAAGTAGTATAATTAGATATATGAAAGCGCTGCAAACTAACATTAAATTATTCTTATATACGCCAAACAAATTCTTTGAAATACCTAATTTTCAACGCCCTTATTCTTGGACAGTCGATAATGTCCAAATGTTTTTAGACGACCTTGAAGAGGTGAAGCGTGGAGATAAAAAGCATTATTTCGGCAGTATCGTGTATATCAACGACGGCGACCGAAGTATCATTATCGACGGTCAGCAGCGTGCAACGACAGTTTTGCTGATGATTACTGCAATTTACCATTTGGCGCTGGAATCTCCTGAAAAGATTGAACTGATAGCCGAGCAAATCAAGGACGAGTATTTATACAATAGATATGCAAAACAATATGGATCAGAGGAAAACCGTATCAAACTGCGGGCGGTAACTACTGACAATAAAATATTTGAGAAAATATTTAGCCAGGCAGAACTGACAGAATATGAAAAGAAAAGTAATTTGTATAAATCCTACCTCCAATTTTACGACTACTTTAGAAATCGTGATCATTTAGAACAGTACATTAACACGCTTGATGATTTTGAAATCGTCACAATCGTGTTAGACAAAGATGACGATAATCCACAAAAAGTTTTTGAAAGTATTAACTCAACTGGCAAGCCATTGACAGATGGCGACAAAATCCGAAACTTCTCGTTAATGTTGCGCACCTCCGAAAAACAAGATTATATTTTGACTAACTATTGGCAGTATATTGAAACATACCTAACCGATCCGCAGCGTGACGATATTACAGACTTCTTCCGCGTCTATTTGATTGCCAAGAACCAATCGGTCGTGAATACCGATAAAGTATATCCGGAATTCAAAAGAATATTCGCTAAAAGTATTTCTAATGACCAGTCATACGAATCACTTGACGAATTTTACGGCGAGATTTTGAGAATACTAAAATATTATCGCTTTCTAAAGTTTGGCACAGATGACAATAATGAATTTACCAAACTGAACTCGGCAGCGTTCATTATGCGTTATCTGAGGATTGAAGCGTTCTTCCCGTATGCCGTATCAGTCATGAAATATTGGCAAGACGGACATTTGTCTGATGATGAAATTGCTGAGGTATTTGATGTGCTGCGTGTCTACTTTTCGCGGCGTATCGTTATCAACTTATCGACAACAGGCTTAGGTAAATATTTCGCCGGATTACACAGAAGTATATTGTCAATTGCTGAGCAGGACAATGCTGCATATCTTGAAGTACTGAAATATACCGTGCTTTCGAAAAACAGGCAGATCCGATTGCCCCGAGATAATGAAATAGAAACAGCGATAAAAGCAAACTTTACCTATAATCAGCGCTCTTCCAATGTCATGTATTTGTTAACTGCGGTCGACGATGAATCTAAGGACGTGTCATTACTGAAACAGATTAATGACAAAGAGCTACACCTAACAATTGAACATATTATGCCGCAAACCATGACCAATGCTTGGCGGGATGAGCTCGGTGACCGTGCCGATGAAATTCATGGCACGTATTTGCACGGGCTAGCGAATTTGACATTGACGGGATATAACTCTGAATATTCAAACAAGAGTTTCCGGGAAAAGCGTGATATGCCAGACGGGTTTGCTGATAGCCCGCTTAAGATTAATAAGACTGTTGCTAAATATGATACGTGGAATGAAACAGCAATATTGGAGCGTCAGCGGTGGTGGATTGATAAAATAATTAAAATTTGGCCGCTGCCAACAAGTACGTTTGAACCGCCAATACTTGATACGAAAGTTAATATTTTCGACGATATTGATTTTACAGGCGCAGCGGTAAAAATATTCTATATCGGTGATGATTCTTATCCAGTAACGAGCTGGTCGCAAATTCTTGGCGTCTATTGCGAGTATCTGTACGACGATAATCCTGATTTTACTGATCAGATTATGAACAGCGAAAAGACGAAAAATTGGATTAGTAATGATTCTAAAAGATTTTTTAATTCCGTAAAGATTCACGACACAGGGCTTGTGGTTGACGTAGCAACAAATACGAATCAAAAAATACGGCTCATGCGCGAACTAGCGGAGATGTTTAATGTTGATAAAATCTCTATCAATGTTGAATTGACAAAGCCGATTGAACAGTAGGTGTGCGTGCAGCCTGACAACTTTAGTTTAGTTAGGGTGCTTGCTATACTGTCTATATGAGAATCTCTGACCGCCATCCCAACGACCGTCCCCGCGAGAAACTAGCGCGTTACGGTACGGCGCGGCTGAGCGACTTGGAGCTATTGATGGCGATTATTGGCAGCGGCAATAAACAGGCGGATGTCGGTAAGATTGCGCGCGAGGTACTGAAAATTGTGCGTCAAAAAGGCGGTGATGTTTCGTATGATGATTTACGGAGCGTGGTTGGTTTGGGCGAAGCGAAAATTCCGGTGATTCTGGCGAGTTTGGAGCTGGCGCGGCGGTACTTGCTAGATAGCGACCAACCAATTATCGACAGCCCAGAAAAGGCCGTCGAGCTACTGGCCGACATTCGCGACAAAAAGCAGGAATATTTCGTCTGCCTGACGCTGGATGGTGCGAATCGTTTGATCGCCAAGCGGGTGGTGACCATCGGCACGCTGACCGCCAGCTTGGTACACCCGCGCGAGGTCTTCGCCGACGCCATCGCCGACCGCGCTGCCAGTGTCATCGTGGCGCATAATCATCCGAGCGGGAGCTTGGAGGCGAGTCGGGCTGATAAAGAAGTAACGAATAGGTTGGTGGAAGCGGGAAAACTACTTGGCATTACGCTTAATGATCATATTATTGTCACGAAAACTAGTCACAAGAGCCTGATGCACTCAGAGTAAACGATTCCCAAATCTGATATAATCTATCTATGAATACGAGGGAACTTGAAAGGCAGTTGTGGGCTGCGGCGGATAAACTACGGGGTAATATCAGTTCGTCGGATTATAAATATGTCGTGCTGGGACTGATTTTTCTAAAATATGTTTCGGATGCGTTTTCGGTGCGATATCAGGCAGCGATTGATGAGAATTATGATCCTGAAGACCGGGATTGGTATTTGGCGGAGAATGTTTTTTGGATTCCCAAGGAGGCTCGTTGGGAGCATCTCGTGGCAAATGCCAAGCAGCCAGAAATTGGCGTGTTAGTCGACAGCGCCATGGAGGCAATTGAACGTGACAACCCAAGTTTGAAGGGTGTTTTGCCGAAAAATTATGCTCGTGAAGCCCTGGACAAACGCCGCTTGGGTGAGCTTATCGATTTGTTTACAAACATCAAATTTGATACTGCCACCTCCAAAGATCTACTTGGTCAAGTCTATGAATATTTTATGGGTATGTTTGCCGACAGTGAGGGCAAACACGGCGGCGAGTTCTACACGCCGCGCTCCATCGTGAAGCTGCTGGTAGAAATGCTTGAGCCGTACAGCGGGCGCGTGTACGACCCATGTTGCGGTAGTGGTGGTATGTTCGTCTGGAGCGAGAAGTTTGTCGAGGAGCATGCTGGGCGTGTCAGCGACATTGCGGTGTATGGTCAGGAACTGAACGAAACCACTTGGCGACTCGCTAAAATGAACATGGCAATTCGGGGAATTGACGCGAATATCAAACGCGGCGATACCCTGATGGACGACCAGCTGCCTGACCTGAAAGCTGATTACATCTTGGCCAATCCGCCGTTTAATATTAGCGACTGGGGTCAAGAACATTTGCAGGCTGACCCGCGCTGGAAGTATGGTCTGCCACCAAAGGGTAACGCTAACTTTGCGTGGATTCAACATATGATTCACCATTTGAGCCCGCGCGGTACGGCAGGCTTTGTGTTGGCAAACGGGAGTATGAGCAGTCAAACTGGCGGCGAAGGTGATATCCGTAAGCAGTTAGTGCTCAATGATATGGTTGACGCCATCGTCACACTGCCAAGCCAACTGTTTTTCAACGTAGCCATACCGTGCTGTCTGTGGTTTGTGTCGCGCGATCGTACCAATCGTCACGGCAAAGCGCTGTTTATCGATGGGCGTAATTTGGGTAAAATGGTCACCCGCCGTAACCGTGAGCTAACCGCAGAAGACATTGCTCGGGTGGCGAAGACATATCATGATTATAAAACCGCTAGTGCGGATTACGCTGACCAGCCGGGTTTCTGTAAAGTCGCTAATCTAGAAGAAATCAAGCAGCATGACTATGTGCTGACACCTGGTCGTTACGTTGGTGTTGAAGAGACCGAGGAAGACGATGAGCCGTTTGCCGAGAAATTTGCCAGACTGACGGCTGAGCTTGAAGGGCAGTTTGCGAAGAGTCATGAGTTAGAGGTAAAAATAAAAGAAAATCTTGCCAAAATAGAGAAAGAAGTCAAATGATGAGTACGGCTGATTGGGTGTATAATGTTGATAAATTTGTGGCCACATACGGTAAAGGTGTTGTTGGTGAGTTAGGTAAGGTGCCACACAAAACTGTAATCGCCAGATCTGTGTAAAAGAGTATTGAGGAAACGAGATGAACAAAAACACCAACCCAATAAGGTCTCAATTTCGTGTAACCTTGCCAGAGGATGGCGCTTATATCTACAAACTAGGTGTGGCAATTTATAGTTTTGCTTCTGTAAATAGTTTTCTTTGTGAAATAATTTCGACTATTAATCCAGAAGAATATAATCACACATCCCTGCAAGACAAAACCTCTGGTCAGATTTTGGAAACATTCAAAGTCACTACAAATAGAGTTAAAGCTGAAAATAGATTACGATCAATCCACGAAGTGCTTGATAATGTAGCTGGTCTATTTGAACTACTAAATAATCATCGTAATGATATCTTTCATGCATATCCAATTACTGGAAGTAGTGGAACACAAATTCTACACCGAAGAAAGGATGCAGCTGGTAAATATTTTGAGATTAAAGAAGAGCTTTTAGACAAATTCATTCACGATACCGAAGTGTTAAGTAGATTACTCTATCAAATACGCGATGCCACAGAACGGGAGAATGTGATATGACTAAAGTTCTATTGGGTGATGTAGTTCAAATTAACCCTTCGACGAAAGTTAATAAAGGGCAGTCTGTAAAATTTATCTCAATGGATAAGCTAGACCCATTTACAAAAGTACCTAATGGATATGAGAAAAGGAAGTTCTCTTCTGGTACAAAATTTACAAACGGAGACACGCTACTTGCTCGAATTACACCCTGTCTAGAAAATGGCAAAACTGCTTTCGTAGACTTTCTTGATGACTTAGAGGTTGCGGCTGGTTCGACTGAATTTGTTATTTTGCGCAACATTGAAGGATTAACCGATCCTGCCTATATTTATTATTTATCAATAAGCCCAGCATTTCGGGACTATGCTATAAAGTCTATGGTCGGCACATCTGGCAGACAGCGTGTGCAAAATGATGTTTTGGCAAAGATGGAGCTTAGCTTACCGCCACTCGACCAACAAAAGAAAATTGCCAATATCCTCGGCAGTCTTGATGAAAAAATCGAGCTCAATCGCCGCATGAACGAAGCCCTCGAGCAGCTCGGTCAAGCTCTCTTTCGTCATTATTTTGTTGATAAAACTAAACGAGGCAACAATATCCAGACTTTACCTCTAGGGGAAAGGATTCGTCCCAAAAGAGGCAAAAGTTTACAGTCTAAAAATATGATTCATGGTAACATACCGGTTATTAGTGGTGGTCTGAAGCCGGCTGGATTTCATAATAAAGCAAACGCAGTTGCGCCAGTTATTACGGTAAGTGCATCTGGAGCAAATGCTGGTTTTGTATCTGTCTGGGGCGAACCAGTTTGGTCGGCAGACTCTTCGTACATTGACTCAACAATTACCCAATATGTCTATACCTACTATTTATTCCTCAAGAACAAGCAAAAAGAGATATACGATATGCAAACTGGCTCTGGTCAGCCGCATATTTATCCAAAGCACATAGAGCTTTTGGAGATTACTGATTTATCAGAATGCGAGTTTAATGATTTCGAGCAGAGAGTGCGACCATTGTTTGATATGATACATAAAAACAAGAAGCAAATAGATTATTTATCCAACATTCGCGACTCACTTTTACCGAAGTTAATTTCTGGAGAGATTGAAATATGAAGCCATCAAATCCTGGAGCCAATTTCTCAATATCAAACCTCCAGAAGTTTACTTTAAACGACACACAGGTTTGGTTTATTAGAATTTCTATAGATAATTTACAAGAAACAGTAGCTGAAATTATGCAAATAATAGCGGATGTATCATGGATAGAAGGCCTTACTTCTATTTCCAAAGAATCTTTTATGGCAAGAGCTCAACCAACAATTGATGTCCTGATTGAAGAGCTGACTAATTATCTGGGTTCTTGCGACGAGAAAACGATTGAAACGATTGGCGAGACTGTTGTTAGTGTAAGTGCTCGATCGGCAATAGAGAGGATTCTACAATATAAAGCCCTACCGATAGCAGAATTAATCAAACAAAAGGTTAAAAGGAATCCTGGGTTTGATTTTCATCACGAAAAAGACGAATTGATGATAGTGTTTGGAGAGGCTAAGTATGAATCTAATAATAATGCCTATAATAAAGCTATTAGCCAGATAGTTGACTTTATAGCTGATAAGAAACACCTAAAGGATATTCCGGATATTGATAAGTTTTTGAGCCAGTCCGTATTGAATAATGTCAATAATTGTCAGAGCGATCGTGATAAGTTTTGCTATTCAGCTGCTTTCTCGACTGCGAACAGAAGATTTAATGAGCAAAAATTAATCAACAACATCAAAAATAATGCTCATTTCAGAGAATTAGTTTCTCAAAATCATAAGGAATTAGTATTGGTGGCGGTTGATATAAATGGTTAGTTTACTGCAGAATATAAAAGAGGGCGGTGATATTGAATCTGAGATTCGGTTGATTATTTCCCGTCTATATGAGTTGGGGCCAGTCAGTCGCAGTGATATGGAGGTTCTGAGTTATATTAAATTGTATCAACCTGAAATTTTTAGTAAATACGAAAAAACAGTACTCAACCTCATGGGGTTATTCTTTAAAGAGGGTATAAGCGATAAAAATGACTTAAGAGGACTTGTTTGTGGATTGATGGGTGATGCTATTGAACTTGAGTATGGAAAACGATATACACCCATGCAGGCTAATTTGCGGGAAAGTATATTGAATCAGCAAGTATTCAGTTTCTCTTCGGCAACAAGTACTGGAAAATCTTATGTGTTCAGAGATATTATTCAGAAATATGATCAAAACATAGCAATCATCGTCCCGTCGAGAGCATTAATAAATGAGTACTTTATTAATGTTAGAGAAATGGTTGATAAGACTGTTAACGTACTAACGTTTGCGGACATTATAAATACTGATATTGCTCAGAGAAGTGTGTTTATTTTAACTCCAGAGAGAGCACGAGAGTTGTTCAGGATAAATAATTTGACCATAGGTCTTGCACTGTTTGATGAAGCTCAGATGGTTGATGATGATCAGCGTAGAGGAATGTATTTTGATTCAATTGTTCGAAGAATGCGCAAACATTTTCCTGATGCTAAAATGCTGTTTGCCCATCCTTTCATTGAGAATCCAGAGGCCCAGATTGAGCGTAATTCATTAGGTAGCCCCTCGGATGAGAATAATAGGAATTATGAATTTAATAATGTAGGACAGTTATTTACTTGCGTCGATAATGAGAGAAGATTCTGGGATTTTGCATTGGATAAAGCCAGGTTATCAAAGTATAAAAACCTAATAGATTATGACCCTATCCGTAGGTGTATTAAAAATAAGGGGTCAGTTCTCGTTTATACTACAAAAGCTAGTATATACAACGGGGAAGTATTTGATGATTTAGACGATTATATTAGCGAATTATGCAATGTTGATGATAACGCGGTTGAAATTATAAAAAACATCGAAGAACTGATCGGAGGAAGTTCCAATAAAGACAGCGAGCACTATTCCGATTTACTAGCATTACTTTATAAGGGTGTCGTAATCCATCATGGGTCTCTTCCATTGAATGTTAGGTATCTGGTAGAGGAGTTTGTTCGTAATGGACACTGCAGAATTTGTTTTGCTACGTCAACATTATATCAAGGTATTAACATGCCGTTTGATATTGTATATATAAAGCGATTCAAGAATAATCCACTTTTTATTAAAAATTTGGTTGGAAGGGCTGGTAGAAGTACTAAGAAGCCAGAGTTTGACTTCGGTAGAGTGATTGTTAACAAAGGTGCAATGAGTGACCTTAGAAATATCTACGACATAGACGTTGAAATATCTAATAGTTCTAACATTGATATAGATGACGAATCTGACGACGCCGATATCAAAGAGTTTAAGGACGCTATTAGAAGCGGACAACTTAACGATAATTATGGATTAACTTACCAACAAGTTGAGCGTCTTAATAAAGCTGATAACGATGTTTATATAGAAAATATTATAAACAATATTCTTAACAATAACGGCAATTTTGATACCAAAAAATATAAAGACTTAGCGAAAAGGAAAATTGTAACAGACAGCTTCAGTAAACTATACGCTGTTTATTTGAAAGGCAGGCAGCCTACCGATGCTGAGTTTAGTGTAATAAGAACCGCTGTTGAAGTTTTTCTGCAACAAATCTCTGGTCACAGTTTGAGGTCTATAGTCAGCTCAAGGTTTGCATATATAGCAAAAACTAGTGAAAGAAGAATGCTTAGAAGGAATCTCCCTGATAGCGTCTATGGGCTAAAGTGTAATAAAATATATCCTGCGTACTCTACACCAGCGCCGAAAAGTGGTCTGCCAAATAAAGATCTAAAAGAGTATCCATTGTTTTCTATAGATAAATATAGAGCACACGAGGTGAGCTATGATTTAGTTATGTATGATACGTATGATTATATTGATAAAATATGGGGTTTTTGTCTATCTGATATATTTTATGCAGTTTTTGATTTGTATTATGAAAGAACGCAAGATGTAAGAGCCGACAAGATGAGAAAGCTCATACGGTATGCAACGGTAGATGAAAAAGAAATTTTATTGCTCAGATATGGTTTTCTTTTTGAGGATATCGAATGGATAAAACCTCTAGTTATAGGCATTGACGAGAAAAGAATAAAGTTTGGTGATACATCTAATCTTAGCGAAAAGCAGAAGGGTGTGATTAGTCGTTATATACCAGATGAATAGATATATTGCTTTATACAAAAAAGAACTAGGTTTATTCTGAGTACATCTGAGAGTTAGAGTGATAGAGAATTAAGGTCAAGCACACGTTTTGCTTGACCTTAATATTGCCTAACTGTGAGTTAATAGCGATACCTAAATTCAACCACTGGGTCAGTTTGCCACTTCCAGAAGAAAGTAATATCTTCGCCGAGTTGTTGATTTGGTAGCTCCGTCACTGGATTCGTGCCATCGCCAAAGGGATTAGTGATATTGTAGGTAATATCTTGTGGCTTGATAACCTCGTCTCCCTTGAATAGGGCCGTGAGCGTCAGCGGCACCCTACCGCCAGCCATACTAAACGCCGGTAGCGGAGAATAGGCTTTGAATGAATAGTACTTCACCCCATCTTCACCAGTGACTCCATCAATGACAGCCGATAACTGAATTTTGATAGTTACCTGACCTTGTGGCAACCTCAGTTTTCCGGCCCTAAACTGCTTGGCTATAGACTTTAGCTCTTTGTCAGTGTCGTATTGGTCCTCGGATAGGCCAATCTTTTGTAAGTATGGCTTGATCCTAGATAGGTTACCTTTTATACGACTCACTTGTGCTATTCGCTCACCGTAAGTTTGTTCTCCAGCTGAGATAACAGCAATTGATGCGCTGAACTTGACCGTTGGGTAGGGTAGGATGAACTCCACTTCACGCTCTTGATCGTTGTTGACTGTGAAGACGGTCGTTATCTCAGCCGAGTCATATGTCCCGCCCATTTGCGACGTTGGCTCGACGACAACGGTCGTGTGTTGTTTTAGTATTTGTAGGTTGAGGGCTGAATCGCCCAAAGTCGTTTTGTTCATTGGTTTTTCTCCTTATGAACTGCCCTATATGGCTTAAGTTATTTATTTGTGATAACATAAGGAGCACATAGGGATGGAAAAACTATGTACTCGGACACCGGTTATCACATCGGTGTCTTTTTCGGTTCAGGATTTACCCTCCGAACTCCCGATTTCTTAACTTTTGAGTTTTATTAATCGGATATCTCTACTATAGCAGGTAAAAGTCTATCGTGTCAATATGTAATCACCGAAATGTAAAAATATTTTACAAAAGACTTGACATAAGCGGTATGAGTATGATACAATAAAATAACTTAAGGAAAATGCAAGGAGCTATTACTATGAATAATCTCGCAGATAATCTCAAATCCGCACGAACAGCCAGGGGTCTGACGCAAGATCAAGTTGCTCAGGCTATTGGCTTAGCTAGACCAACATATGCTTTGATAGAGGCTGGAAAGCGAGATGTAACCTTGTCGCAGGCAGAAACGCTGGCGGCGCTATTGCGTACTAGTGTCGATGAGCTGCGTGGCGTGGGTATTTCTGTTTTTAACACTGAAACGTCAATGGAAAAATATAAACAAATGATTCTTAATGCGCTTGAGGCTGGAGCTGATAAAGATGGAAAAATCACCAAGACAAAATTAGCTAAGCTGGTGTATTTAGCAGATTTTACGTGGTATTATAACCATTTAGTGCCAATGTCTGGTATGTCTTATCGTCGTTTACCCCAAGGACCTGTGCCAGAAACATATTTTCGGGCGATTGATGAGCTGGTAGAAAGTGGCGTGTTGTGCCTGGAGGAAAAGGGCAGAGCGTTCATGCTGTCTATGACAGAAAGCGGTGCTGCACCTAGCGGTAAATTATCACCAGAAGAGCGTCAAATGATTCGTAAAATTAGTGAATCGTGGCAAGGTAAGCAGACGCATGAGATTGTCAACTTTACGCACGAACAATTACCGTGGAGTATTTGTCGCGAAGGAGAAGTGATTCCATACGGTTTAATTACGCAAGAGAATCCCGAGAAAGTGTATGGAACTGCCGATGTCGCCAAACTATAGTTATGAATGGATGTCGTTTGCCGAGCGTCACTATGCTAAAACTTTTGCCAAAAAGTATAAAAATAGCTGGCTAGAGACGCGTTATAATATTGACGAAGTGTGCAAGCGTATAGACAGAATGTTAGATTTCAACCGCGCAGATTTGATTTACTCGGTGGGATATCATAAGTTGGTAAAGCTTGATTTTGCAGTGGCTGGTACACGTATTTCTCCTAAAAAATCTGGTAATCGCTGCCTGCTCTTTATTAATGAAGAGATGCGGCATGTGCAAGTATTAATTGCCTATTCAAAAAATGACATTGGTCCACCAAATGAAACAGCAAAGTGGAAGAGGGTCATTAGGGCAGAATACAAGGATATTGCGGAGATATTCTCGCTGTAGCGTATAATAGAAGACGATATGACCGAATCCCAAATCGAACAATACGCGCTTGATATCCTGGCTAATCTCGATTGGCAGATTTTGCACGGACCAGATATTGGTCCGGATGGTGCTATGGCTGAGCGTGAGCCGCGGCAGGTGGTATTGCCTGGGCGGCTATATAGTGCTTTGGTGCGGCTCAATCCGCACATTCCAAAACCAGCTTTAAATGAAGCGATGCGGCGTTTAACGCAGATTAGTAAACCGAGCTTAATCGAGAATAATCACGATTTTCATCAACTACTGGTAGCCGGCGTGCCGGTGCAATATCACACATCGAGCGGCGAAGTGAAACACGATATCGTGCGGGTGGTTGATTTTACCTCGCCAAAAAACAATGATTTTGCGGCGGTCAATCAGCTGACGGTTCTGCAGGGTGACTATAATCGCCGGCCGGATATTGTGCTGTTTGTGAATGGCTTGCCGCTGGTGGTGATTGAACTAAAAAATGCGGCCGATACGAAGGCGGATTTGGCGGCAGCGTATCAGCAAATCCAGACGTACAAGCGCGAGATTAGTGATCTGTTCCGCTTTAATGAATTATGCGTAACGAGCGATGGACTAGAGGCGGAGATGGGTACGATCACTAGTCCGCTGGAGCGAATGATGCCATGGAAGACGATTGATGGCGAGAAGGAGGTTGGCAATGTGCCAATGCTGGAAGTGCTGCTGCGTGGTGCGTGCACGCCTGAGCGCTTGCTAGATATGGTGCAGAATTTTATCGTGTTTGAGCGTAGTGATGGTGACAAATTGATCAAGAAAGTTGCTGCTTATCATCAATACTGGGTGGTGAATAAGGCGCTTGATCGGACGCTGGCAGCTAGTGGTGAACGCGGCGACCAGCGGGCTGGCGTAGTCTGGCATACGCAAGGGTCGGGCAAGAGCTTGAGCATGGTGTTTTATACTGGTAAGCTGATGAAGTCGCGCGATTTGCACAACCCGACCATCGTGGTGGTGACAGATCGTAATGATCTTGACGGTCAGCTGTTTGGTACGTTTAGCGCTTGTCGCGAGCTCCTGGGAGAGGACCCAAAGCAAGCTAATTCACGGAGTGAACTCAGGAAGCTGTTGCAGCGCGAAGCAGGTGGGATTATCTTCACAACAATCCAAAAATTCTCGCCTGAGGATGACGAGGATAAATTACCAGTTTTGACTGATCGACGCAATGTCATCGTGATGGCAGATGAGGCGCATCGTAGCCAGTACGGTTTGAAGGCGCATGTCCGAGCCAGTGATGCTCAGCTGGTGTATGGTTATGCCAAGTATATGCGCGATGCCTTGCCGGGTGCGAGCTATATTGGCTTTACGGGTACGCCGATTGAAACGGATGATAAGTCAACGCCAGCAGTGTTTGGCGACTATATCGATATTTATGATGTCGAGCAGGCGGTGAAAGATGGCGCAACGGTGCCTATTTATTATGAGAGTCGGCTGGTTGATTTGAACATGGACGAGGCAACGCGGCAGTGGCTGGATAAGGAAGTTGATGATTTGCTGGAGGGCGAAGAACTGAGTCGTCAGGATGCGTTGAAGGCCGAGTATGCACAAAAAGAAGCTATCGTCGGTAATAGCGAGCGGCTGAATACCATCGCTTTGGACATTATTCAGCACTTTGAGGCTCGGCAAGATGTACTGAGTGGTAAAGGTATGATCGTGACGATGAGCCGCGGTATTGCGGCGGATTTGTATGAAAAAATTGTGGCGTATCGGCCGGATTGGCATAGTGACGATGACGCACGCGGCGTGATAAAGGTTATTATTACCGGTAGTGCTAGTGACCCTGACCATTTGCAGCCGCACATTCGTAACAAGCAGCGAGTAAAGGCGATCGAAAAGCGCATCAAGGATCCGAATGATCCACTTGAATTGGTGATTGTGTGCGACATGTGGCTGACAGGGTTTGATGTACCAAATATGCACACCATGTATCTGGATAAACCGCTGAAGGGTCATAATTTGATGCAGGCAATTGCCAGGGTAAATCGAGTGTTCCCTGGAAAAACCGGCGGTTTGGTGGTTGACTATCTGGGTGTAGCGGGGGCGCTGCGCGATGCTATTTCTGACTATACGCAAAGTGGTGGGCAAGGCGCACCGCAACTTGATATTACTGAGGCGGTGGCACAGATGCAGATGCGCTATGAGGTAGTGCGCGATTTGTTTGGTAACTTTGATTATCAGCGATATTTTACTGCACCAACCGACCAACAGCTACAAATTATCTTGGATGCTGAGGAATATATTTTAGGGTTGGAAGATGGCGAGAAACGGTTGAAGCAGCATGTTTTGGAGCTGAGTAAAGCATTTGCATTGGCTATGCCGAGGCCCGAGGCGCTAGAAATTTGCGAAGAAGTGGCGCTGTTTCAGGCGGTGAAAGCTCGGCTGGAGAAGGTGTCGAGTTCGGCAGTGGTGACTGATGCTGAGTACCGAAGTGCGCTGAAACAAATTGTTGATAAAGCAATTGCGCCAGTTGGTGTGGTTGATGTGTTTGAGGCGGCAGGATTAGAAAAGCCGGAACTGTCAATTTTAAGCGATGAGTTTTTGGCGGAAATTCGTCATATGGAGCGCAAGAATTTAGCGGTGGAAGCCCTGCAAAAACTTCTAACTGATGAAATTAAGCTACGATTTTCGAGAAATTATGCCAAGGATACGAAGTTCTCTGACTTGCTCAATCAAACCTTGACGCGGTATAGAAATGGGACAATCGAGGCGGCGCAAGTGATCGAAGAGTTGATCAACATCGGACGGCAAGTGCGCCAGACTGCTGAGAACGGAGCGGTTGATGGCCTCAGCGAGGATGAGATTATCTTTTATGATGCGCTGGTTGAAAATGGTAGTGCCCGCGAAGTGCTGGGTGACGCGCAACTACGTGATATCGCAAAAGTGTTGCTAGAGCAAGTGCGTCGTGATGCTACGATTGACTGGGCGGAGCGTAAAAATGTTCAGGCAAAACTGAAAGTTAATGTCAAAAAGACGTTGGCAAAATATGGCTACCCGCCAGATCAGCAGGCGTTGGCAACTGACATGGTATTAGAGCAGGCCAAGCGCTATGGTAATGAGTGGAGTCAGAAGCGCGCCGTATATGACGCTGGCGGCGGAGCGAGTTTGCTGGATTGATACATAAATTTATGATAGATCAGGGTACAATAGGTATATGAGTAAGTCTAAAAATCCTATTACCATCGCTCGCGCCATCATCCGCATTGGTGATGCTGCCAGGAATGCCAATGATTATAGTTTGCTGGGCGCGCTGCATGAAATGGTGGAGCAATTGTCACAGCATGGCGTTAAGGACACTGACGTCGATATAGATTTGCTATTGGAATATGTCGAGGCGGCGGATGGTTGTGATTATTGCCGCGCCGGCGACGGTAAGTCGAGTGTTGACGAATTAACAACAAAAATCAATCAGCAGTTAGCGTGTCGCGGTCAGGCACAGGTGGAAGCGAGCGACCAGTCAGTTCTGAAATTTGAGCCGCTGGTTCATCTGGTAACGGCGGCGTATGCCAAAAACGAGGACGGCGTGACGTCGGGCTTGTCGATAGCGTTGGTTGTCAATCAGGACGGTTCGGTGAATCTGCCGCGCGATCATTTTTTGAATGCAGAGCTACTCGATTATTTCGATGAAAATCGCCCAGTTAGGTGGCGTTCAGCCGAGCGCGATTTGCCGTCAAACTTGCACGGCTATCATTTGGTGGCAGGTTCGGTGGAGGTGCAAGAGATTTTGCCGCGCGAGTTGGGGGTGATATCGTTCTAATGCAAATAGTTATTGTCTGGTAATAAAATACTCTCTAGACTCGAGTTTATTATAGATCCAATAAAACTAAGATTTATTTACGAATACGTAAAGGAAATTTTACAACCTGTCTTTCATGGCTATTTTCATCTTCTTCGGTTTTGTAATACGGATCATTTGCAAGTTCTACCCGACCACTGTAAATGTACTCATTTGACTTACTTGATTCGAATAAATAAACTCTGACACCATTACTTCGTGATTCAGCTAAGGTTTTATTTTGTGCATAATTGATAGATTGATTACCGGATGGCCCCATACCAGTATAGTGCATAATACCATCTGCTCCCCACTTATCTTCATACGGATTGTTCTGGTTATGTTTAGCAATCAAAACTAAACTATTTGTATCATTAGATCTGCGCATACCACCTTGTGTGCTAACTGAAAATATACGACTGATATCATTGTTGGTGTAGGATTTACCAACTATTAATTCGTGAAGTTGTGGCGTGCGGCTATTGTTAATTATTTGTTTGAGTAACTCAACATCGGCTGGCGCTAATTCATAATCATTTGCTGCATTAATATTATCAAGCCATACAATTTCTGAGTGCTCTTTGGTATGATAACCGCCAAGGTTATGCTTGCAGGCGTATAGTTTTAATGCAGTTTTGTTATTGATTTTAGCTTCAGCTAGTAATTCATTGACGTTAACGATAGTATTAAATTCCTCAATAATCTCACGCTTCAGAGCCTCTGGTTCTGATTCACCGACTTCAACTTTTCCACCAGGAAATTCCCATAAATCACCAAGTGGTTTATTTGAACCTCTTTTGGCCAGTAAGTATTTTCCATCCTTTTCTATTAATGCCGCAACAACGATTTTCATGTATATGTATTATATCATGATCTATCTCTGTAATTTTCTAGAATGATAAAAAGACAAAATTGAGACATCAAACGTTATTGATAATACAAATACGTCCCTATGCTAAAATTATTACATGAAGTTCCCTCGCTCTAAAAAACTGGTTTTCTTTAATAATAAGGGCGGCGTTGGTAAAACAACGCTGGCGTATAACACTGCGGTGCAGTTTGCTAACAAGGGCTATAAGACGGTGCTGGTTGATCTCGATCCGCAGTGCAATTTGACGCGGTTGGCACTCGGCGAAGAATATTACGAGAATACGATTTTCTCAGAGATGAGCAAGACGATTTATGATGTGCTGCGCGGAGTGATTGAGGGAGGGTCGGATGTTGATTTGGCAGCACAATTCGAGCAAGCTAAGGGCGCGCCCGATAACCTGTATTTACTGCGCGGCGACATGCGGCTAAACGATTATGAGAATGTTCTATCGACTGGTTACAACTCGGCTGCGGCTGGCGAGCAGCTTGGCTATTTCCAGACGAGCGCGATAGACCGTTTCTTGCGTGAAAAAGGCTTGAGCGATCAAGTTGATATCTTTGTGATTGATACCTCGCCGACGTTAGGGTTGTTAAATCGAGTAATCTTACTTGGCAGCGATTATTTTGTCGTACCGCTAATGCCTGATGCGCTTAGTTTGCAGGGTATCGAAAACCTTGGTATCATGTTTGAAAAATGGAAGATTAACTGGCGTAATACCGGTAAAGCACTAAGTAGCGGTATTGAAAGTCAATTCGTATTGGGCGGCGAAGGGTTGTTTATTGGTTATATCCTAAATTCGTACAATGTGTATGGCCAAAAACCAATCAAAGACCATCGCAAGTGGATTGATCAAATTCCAGAAAGAGTTCAAAAATTCTTAAGCGAACGCCATTGTCGGAACGGGCTGGTCGCGTCCAGCAGTCGCGCGTCGCTGCACGATATTCAGGATTACGGTCGATTGCCGGCAATTACACACGAATCAGGTGTTGCGATTTTCAACATTGATCCTAATAAGGCAGAGGCAACACAGCCTGGCTCTCGCGAAAATATTATCAAAGCTCAACAAGAATTTGACGAGCTTTCAGATGCTATTTTGAACATCTTGGATAAATATTAAGACGGCTAATTTGTATATGCCGATGAATTTTTGGTTTAGAAATAATCAAATAGCATGAAAATCTCCGTTCTCCTCAAACCCAACTCCCGCCACCGCGAAGAAGTAGTGGTTGGTGACGATGGTGTGCTGACAATTTACACCAAGGCGCCAGCCATTGAAGGTCGGGCTAATCTGGCGGCAGTGAAGTTGCTGGCGAAGCATTTTGGCGTGGCGCCATCAAAGGTAAAATTAGTGCGCGGCGCAACTTCGAAATATAAGGTATTCGAGGTGGACAGGGCAGAATAATTGCCGCGCATTGACATCATCGCAAAGGGTTAGTGCTTGTCACAAATTTACGGATACCCAACTCCCGCCGCCATATTGCCGATCAATCCTTGCACCGTCACAAACGAATAGCCCTGCTGTTTCAGCGCGCTAAGGATACATGGCACGGCACCGACTGAGGTTTGGTGAATGTCGTGCATCAAGATAATGGCTCCGGGGTGGGCGCCAGCGACGGCGCGTGAACAGACGATTTGGCTATTGCGATCAGCCCAGTCGCGGGTGTCGACCGACCATAAGATTGACGACATACCACGCAGGCGAAGCTGCTCCAAGACAGCGCTGTTGACCGCGCCATAAGGCGGGCGCATAACAGTTGGCTTGACGCCGGTGGCTTGTTTGATAGCATCGTTAGTACGGTCAATTTCGCCAGCAATTTGGTCAATCGGCAATTTAGGCAGTTCTGGGTGCGACCATGAATGATTGCCCAGTTGGTGGCCGCGTGCCTGTATGCTGCGTACGACGTTGGCTTGACTGGAGACTTTGCTGCCGATCAAGAAAAACGTCGCTTTAGCACCATATTGATCCAAAATATCCAGCAGCTGCGCGGTGTATGGCCCCGGCCCGTCGTCGAATGTTAAGGCAATCACTTTACCCCCAGAATTCGCGGCTGGCGGCGCGGCAGGCGCTGGCTTTGGTTTTGGTTCGGGCGGCTTGGGGATATTAGCTAGTTTTCGGGCTGTCGGATTTTGCAGATATTTGGCAACGGCAGCGATCGGCACTTTGATCGTCATTTCGCCGTAGGCTGACGGCAAGAGCGACGCCTGTCCAATCGGCCAAGCTAAACTATTGCCGCCATCGGTAATAACGAAATTCGATAGCGTTTCTTGGGTAATCGTTTCATTAAGATCCAGCTCTGCTTGCTGGTGCTGCTTGATGGTTTCCTTGATATTATTTCGGGCAGCCGCCACGATTTCTCCAGTCGCTTTCTCTGATTGCTCGGTCAAATCATTCAAACTAATCACCTCGCCAGATTTTTTATCAAACGTCCAAAAATGGGTCAGCGACATCGGATGCGCGCCGTGCATATCTTGCTTGATATTGACAATAATCGATAAAGCTACCGAATTATTATGCGTCACTTGGTAGCTAATCGTTTCGGTCAGCGGCTGATCGAACGTCAAAATATTGGTGGCGGCATAGCGGAAGTCGCTGTCAGCGCGGTCAATTGCCTGGGCGACGGTTTTATTGATCTTATTATTTTTCGTCAGCGGATATTCAATCGAAACTTTCTCGCGGTTAGTCTGGCGCGTCACGAACTTAGAACGAATGCCAGAATAGCGCGAATCGGTGAAATAATATTGCTCGTCAGACAAAGCAGTCGGGCGGCGCGGCGACAGCTGGTTAAAATATGCGTAAACCAGCCCCGATAAAACCGCTGCCATTGCCGTCAATAACAATATCGCTATCAGCAGGTTTCGCCATTTGGCGGGTTTGGTTTTTGCTTTCGCTGTGCGGCGGATATGTTTAGGTTTGGCTGCTTTATTGCTAGCTGATTTAGGATTATTGGCTTTACTTGCCGGTGTTTTCGCTGGCGGCTTACTTGGTGATTTTTTGGCAGGCATAGATATAGTATAACATTTGTAATGTATTAGGGTTGCTGGGCTGCTGTTAAAACCAACACGGTACTTTTTCAAAACCAACACGGTACTTTTGAGAAAGGCCGGGTAGTTCGCAATTTGCTATAGGACTTTCATAAAACTGCTATAGCAGATTTTCAAAAGTGCTATAGGGAATTCGAAAAAGTGCTATAGCAGATTTTCTGCCCGCAGGACACCAAAATCATTGAAAATATCAGTAAATTATAGTATAAAAAGGGAATGCTACAGTATCTTCATTCAAGTGCTAAAAATCAGCAAATCAAGCCGCTGGAACGCCTGCGGGCGGGTTCGTGGGTGCGCTGCGAACGTCCGAACGAGGACGAGGTGGCCGAGTTGTTGTCGCTGGGGCTTGATAATGATTTGTTGAGCGACGCGCTTGATCCGCATGAGGTGCCGCGCCTGGAGATTGACGACGATTGGACGTATCTAATCGCCCGGTTGCCAGATACCGACGATGACTTTAATGATTTTACCACGCCGATTTTGTTTTGTTTGAATAAGGACTATGCCGTAACCTTGTCGCGCGATAGCTTGGGCAGGTTGTGGCAGCCGTTTATCGACCAAGCATGTTCGCGCACCGACCGACCGGTTGAGTTGTTGGTTGATATGATTGACGCAATATCTAGGCAGTATCAGCGGCGGGTGGCAGCGATTAACCGCCAAATGCGAGCGGCTACCGATAATATTCATACGCTGCGGGTCAAGGATATTGCTACGCTGGCAGAATACGAGCGCAAGCTGAACGACTACCTGGACGCGCTGATCCCGATGAACTGGGCGGTCGAGAAATTGCTGGCGACCAGTGGCTTGCGCCTGCGGGCGGATGATAAAGAGGATGTCGAGGATTTGTCGATTGATTTGGAGCAGGTAATTGCCCGCTGTAAGAGCTTGCTGCGCACCATCACTAATGTTCGCGATAGCTACCGGGCGGTGATGGACACTCGCCTGAACGAGACAATTCGCTTGCTAACGGTAATCACCGTGGCGCTGACTATCCCGACGATGATTGCTGGGTTGTTTGGCATGAACGTGCCAGTGCCTGGCGCTAATGATCCGCTGATGTTTTGGAAAATCACTGTGGTTAGTATCGTGGCGGCCTGCGCGCTGGGCGGATTTTTCTTGCGGAAACGATAAATATCTTGTCTAAAGGCAAATGTTGGCTTAGAAGGACCATAGTCTAATTTGGTACGCCGTATCCCAGCAGCCCGTCATACCGTTTGTCATGATTGATGAATACGCGGATGCGGTTTGCCTCGTTGCCGCCGACAGTAGTTAGCACGCCGTTGTCATTTTTCAAGACAATGTTAGTGTGGTCGCCAAACACTGGCGAATTGCGGTAAATTGCCACGTCGCCGGGAAGCGGTTGGTAGCCGGAATTAGTAGGCTTGAAGCGACTGGCTGCTTCGTAATACTCGCGCAAGGTAAACGTCCCCGGGATACGCCAGCCGCCGGTATGCGGATTTTTCAGCGGCGCGCCCGCTTGATGCATGATCCAGCTCACAAAATTAGCACACCACGCCTCCTCGGCGCCCTGGCTGAACTTGGCGCCAGCGGATTGCGTCTTGAATTCAGTCTTTGCTAAGCTGATAATTTTTTGGCGAGTTGGGCTTAAACTTGCCGTATCAATATCTGGAAAAACCGCTTCGCCAGGCGACCTATCAAGGCGCATGGAATTAATGAGAGACGACAGCTTATCGGTAATTTTCGGCTGAGTAATGACTGCGATTGGTGTGATAAGCAACAGCGCA
The DNA here is from genome assembly GCA_963548835.1 of uncultured Candidatus Saccharibacteria bacterium. Lineage (GTDB taxonomy): Bacteria > Patescibacteriota > Saccharimonadia > Saccharimonadales > Saccharimonadaceae > Nanosynbacter. Next base: position 4,040 of record CAUUVO010000008.1, on the reverse strand, counting down.
ATTACACTTAAGATAATACAGCGTTTCTTTGAGAAAAATTTGGGCGCCGCCGTCTGCTGGTGCTTCATGTAATAATTATATCGCGAAAGTTGTTTGACTGTTAAAATGTAATTGAGGCAAATGTTATGTTTAAGCAATGGATAAGATGCGAAGCATACCTTTCAAATATCAAGCCAAATCATTTAACAGAGTTTCATAAAGATGAATAGACACAGCAAACCGCAGAAATGGCGCCGTTTGTCGTCGCAAATAATTTTTACGCATCCGCGGATGATATTGGCGGAAGACGAGGTAGAATTGCCAGATGGTAAAAGGTCGTTATATTTGCGGCAAGTATACCAGGGTAAAGGCGGTGTGATTATCATTTGCCAAAACGGCGGCAAAGTACTTATTCAGCGGGAATATTCGTATCCGGTTGATGATATATTGTATCAATTTCCCGGCGGTAAAATTGAAGAAGGCGAGACTCCCGAGCAAGCTGCCCAGCGCGAATTGGCGGAAGAATCTAATATTTTGGCGGAAGATTTTCAGCAAATTGGCTGGTTTTATGCCGACAATCGCCGTACTAGTGCCAAGCTGTACGTTGTCTGTGCGCGCGGCGCTTTTCGAGATAATTATTCGCTCCAACCAGATGAAACAGAGTTTATTTCCAGTAGTTGGTTAGAAATTAACAAACTTGAGCAGATGATTTCTAACGGTCAGATTGTTAATTACTCTATGCTAGCAGCATGGGCGTTATTCAAAACCGCACCGATGAAATAGGGTTTCTTGTGCTATAATAATCCCAAAAGCGAACGATCACCGTACGCGGTTTTTCTCTGCTAGGGAGTAGAAAGGAATTTATATGGCTCAACCCAAACCAATCATAAAAGTTGACCAACTCGTCAAGACGTACGATGGCAAGAATGTCGTCGATAGTGTGTCGTTTGAGGTCAAGAAAGGCGAGATTTTCGGCATCCTCGGGCCGAATGGCGCCGGTAAGACGACGACGCTGGAGATGCTGGAGGCGCTCCGGCCGATTGATGGCGGTACGGCGACTATCGACGGAATTGATGTTGCCAAGCAACCGAAGCATATTAAAAACATCATCGGTATCCAGCTGCAATCGACGATGTTTTACGACAAGCTAACCCTGCGCGAACAATTGAAAATGTTTGCCAGCCTGTACGGACAAACGGTCGACGCCGACGCGCTGCTCGCCAAGGTACAATTGAGTGATAAAGCCAAAAGCTATGTCGAGCAGCTCTCAGGCGGGCAGAAGCAGCGCTTCGCTATTGCTTCCACGCTGGTTAACAATCCGACGGTGTTGTTCCTCGACGAGCCAACCACCGGTCTCGACCCGCAGGCTCGCCGCAATCTCTGGGATTTGATCAAAGAGATTCGCGATGAAGGTATTACTATCGTGCTGACCACGCATTACATGGACGAGGCTGAATTGCTGTGCGACCGCTTGGCGATTATGGATAATGGTAAAATCATCACCATTGATACGCCGCATAATCTGATCCAGCAGCTACTGGCGCGCGGTTTCAAGAAAAAGCAAGTTGTCGAGCAAGCCAATTTGGAGGACGTATTTATTGACTTAACGGGAAAGGCAATTCGGGATTAGTATGAAAAAATATTGGACTGGTGTATTCGGGCAAGTACGCGCCCAGCAAAAACGTTTCGTCCGCGATAAAATGTCGCTGTTCTTTACCTTCCTGTTTCCGCTCATCTTCTTGTTGGTGTTCGGTTCGATTTTTAATAATCAATCGACTAGCTTTGATATCGCGATTATCAATAATTCGCAAACAGAATTTGCTAAAAATTTCGTTAAAGGCGCCAAAGATAACGCCAAAGACTCGATTCTTAAAATTAAAGACGTCAAGGATATGGACGAGGCTCGCGAGAAGATGAAGCGTTCGGAGTTGAACGGTATCATTGAACTACCGAGCGATTTTGGCAAAGTAAAGGGAGAAGGCAGGGATGCTCGCCCAACTGGCACAATCAACGTGCTGTACGCCAAAGGTTCCGAGCAAACTGGCAGTGCCTTGACAGCGGTGATGAACCAAATTGCTGATGAAATTAACAAGCGTATGGGCCAGCCGGAAGCGCCGCTCAAGGCTGCAGGCAAAGCCGTCGGCGACGAGCAGCTGAAATCGTTTGACTATACATTTACAGGACTACTCGCCTTTAGCTTGATGAGTATGGGTATTTTTGGTTTGGCCAATCAAATGCCAGCCGAAAAGCAGCGCGGTTCCTACCGACGGCTACGCGCCGCGCCGTTCACCTCGGGGCAGCTGATTATTTCTATGGCGATTCACTATATTATAATCTCGCTACTCAGCCTGACGATGATGGTTGTTGTCGGTATGCTGCTGTTCCATTTCAATATGCGCGGCGATTGGCTGCTGCTCTCCTTGATGTCGGTGGTTTCGGCGATGATGATGGTGGGCTTAGGATTATTAATCGGCGGTTGGGCGAAGAATGAAAATCAATCAGCTCCTCTGTCTAATTTGATTTCTTTCCCGATGATGTTTCTGTCTGGAGCATTCTTTCCAGCATTCCTCTTTCCAGAATGGCTACGCGGTGTAACGCAATTTATCCCAATGACGCCGGTTGTGGATGGTTTCCGCCTGATTATGACCGAGCAAGCTAGCCTAGTCGAAGTCCTGCCGCAAATCGGCGCCGTTGCTGCTTGGGTTGTTGTTATTTATATCGTGGCGATTAAGCTGTTCCGGTGGGAATAATTATTCTGAAAAGTTTGATGGTATCTCTTTGATTATTTGAACAGCCGATAATAAAATAAAAGCATGAAAAGAGTTTGGCTGTAATTTTACTAACTAAATCTTTATAAAGAGAGTGAAACTCCGTTATTTAGAGTTTAAAAGCAAATTGGTTTTGAGGAGCTAAAATATTGATAGAAAGTAGACCAGAGTTTGATAAAATAACATCATTTGATGAGTTTAATAAATACTATTGGTATCGTGAAGAAATTTCACAGATATGCAGGTCACTAGGGTTAGAATATAGAGGTACAAAACAAGAACTCAATCACATTATTGAACAGTACTTTAAGGGTAATTTAATTAAAAAATCATCAATAAAAAACGAGAAGAAGCAAGTTGAAAATATTACATTAGATATGCCGTTACTTGAATGTGGGTTTTCCTTTAACGCAAAATTTAGAGAATATTTCTCCGCCGTAACAGGTGTTACACCTTTTAAATTTACTGCTGATATGGCGACTACTTGGCGGAAGGTAAAAAGAGAAAAGGATGGTAAATTCACAATCAAAGATTTGCTAAAGGTGTATTATTGCGAATCAGATTATGCCAAGTATGATCATTCGGTTTGTCAATGGAATCAATTTTTAAAGGATTTTAGTGCAGACGAAAATAGTCGCAACTATTCGAACAAATTAAAAGTAGCGTCTATTCTTTGGAAAGAAGTTAGAAATTCAGAAAAGGAAAAAATCTATTCAAAGAATCTTTTGACTGAGTATGAACATAAAATAAGGGAGTATCACAAGTAGATAATTCGGGTCTTGTTAAACTAATAATTTAATAAAAACTAACACAGAACAACAAACCTAATAATTACAGGCTTACTGTTTTTTCTTTGCTAAAAATGAGAACGAAATCAAAAGAGAAAGCGTTCATAAATATAAAAGTGTATTTGAAATAACACTTCATAGATTAATCAACGATTACGATAATCGCCAGCCAGTGTCTCTTTGGAGCTCGGGCTGGTGATTTTCTATTGGCGATACAGTAAGTAACAGGATAGTGTCTTGCCCAGTCTGTACGGTGATCGTTAGGATGACTGATGCGCTCGTGTGTCTGCTAGCCACTTGTCAATCTTAGTATAAAACTCCTTGGAGTTACCCCGAAAAAGCTTGCGTCGTAATCGCGACAAAATACGCTCATGCAATGAGTGTGGTCGGTAGACGCGTAAATGCTTGAGTGACGCCATGGTTGCCGTGCTTGAAGTGCCATCCCAATGGGCTATCGGTAAGGTTGGTGCAAGTCCAATGTCAATTGACGGGTCAATATCATACG
>CAUUVO010000007.1:0-47677 GCA_963548835.1 uncultured Candidatus Saccharibacteria bacterium | reverse complement strand
TTACAGACTCAGCGCTTATATGCCTAACAAATGCGTGAGATAACCAATCGCCCTTTTTTTCAGCCTCGCGAGCGCGCTCTTCGCATGGATTATGATAGTATCCTTTCAAATGAATTCCTAATAACGCCGCAGCTAAAACGTTATTTGAAGCCAAAACAGAAATTGCAGCCTCCTTTAACTCCTCAGAATTAAAATACATACCGCATACATAAGCAAGAGCACCCAGAGTATTGAGTGCAGCAGCCTGAATACGCAAATCTTTTCTATTTATTGAAGCCCCTAGCCTATACAGCGGATCTGCCCTCTGTAAACCAATCTTTCCATCTATCGCATCCTTGACATGGCATAGTTCATGCCGCAAAGTAGCGTCAGGATCAATACAATAACCAGTCTTTACGACAACATCAAACCCTTGGCTATCAGTTTTATTGATTGCCGCATGGCCCAGCTCTCTACTTCTCAAATACGAAGAATCTTCAGCGCCAGTAACAACTATCGACAAATCGCCCCAGCGATCTCTGGGGATACCAGCATACTTAAGATACTCTTTTAAGCTTCTTTCAGCAACATCAATAGTCTCGCCAGGCGCCAACTCAGCGCCTAGTTTACGATCAAACTGAATCCTCGGAAAGTCTCCCCATTCTCCCCGCATAAACTCATTGCAAGCTGGGTTATCTGTTATATGCAAACCTTCCGTGTAACTGCTCATAAAGCATTAAATCGCGCCAATCGTTTCCGCGCCCTCCAGCAGCTGCGCCAATTTATCAATTTCACCCGGACCGACTGGCTGGTCGTTTACCCCTAATCGTCTTTCTAGCTGCTTATTTTCCATAATATTATCTAATCTAGACACAACATCATCCATATTGGCGTTAAGTATACCAGGATCATTACCGCGTAATATATCGGATATTTCAGCTACACGCGTTGACAATGGTTTAGCATTCTCTATCACATCCGTGTTTAGATCATAACGCAGCACTTCATCCCGGTTTTCCATATGATATCGATATCTACTATTATCACCCAAACCGATATACTTAAGCATGTCTCCTTTATCATCTGAGTATGACCCAACTACAATAGACAGATTTTCACTGTCCCCTAACGGCACTCTCAATTCAAGCGACGCCTGCTTTCCATTGCAGCCATCTGAATAAGCAAGCTTACGCACACTTACACTATCAGCAAACCGAAGTAGTAAATCGTCCACTAGCGCCGACATCTTATATGCCGCCTCCATTTTCTCGGCATCTGTTAAACTCTTTTGATTTTCAAACGGTTTGATGAAATCAAGGTTGCCTGACGGCTCTTTCATTGGCTATCTCTTTATACTCATTATGAAATTTATTATCAATAGTGTATAATGTAGCATATAATGCAGGAAAAGTCAACCATATCATTTTGGTTAAAAAATGCCGCCAAATCTATGAAGGATACCGGCATCCCCTCGGCGCGGCTGGATGCGGAATTAATCTTAGCCAATACCTTGCGAAAAAACCGAACATACCTTCATGCGCACCTGGACGAAGAGATTGATCCGCGCAGAGTTGATATCGCTAATGCCCGGCTGGATCTGCGGCTGGATCGCGTGCCAATGGCCTATATTCTGGGCTATAAAGAGTTTTACGGGCGCAAATTTACCGTTTCTCCCGCAGTATTAGTTCCCCGCCCCGAATCGGAGGATATGATTTCACTATTTCTGGACGCGACAGCCGGCGAAATTGAACGGAAAGTATTAATTGACGTAGGGACTGGTTCGGGTTGCCTGGGAATTACAGCAGCGTTAGAGCGGACAAATATTTCCGTTATTTTATCAGATATCAGCAAAGGTGCGCTCCGAATTGCCGAAAAAAATGCCGATGAGCACCGCGCCCGCGTAAAAATCCAGCAGCAATCGCTGCTGAATGGACAGCTGGAGCCGGTGGATTACATTTTCGCCAATCTGCCGTACGTTGATAAGAATTGGGAGGTGTCGCCAGAGCTTCATTACGAACCGAAAATCGCCCTTTTTACCGATGATGGCGGACTAAAATTGATCCTTGAGCTTATTCGGCAAGCACCGCGCTACTTAACTCCAAACGGACAATTATTCATCGAGGCCGACCCGACACAGCACGAACGAATAATACAAGCAGCCGCTCGGCAAAATTTCAGGCTAGCGGCGATTCAGCGTTATATTATCGTTTTACGATTTATAGGCAGCCAGCGTTAAATCCACCGTAATATTTTTCCCAGCGCGCACCAAAGTGACTTCAATCTTTTCGCCAGGCAGATATTCCGAGACTAGCGTCGATAAACCGCCGTCTTCGCCAACATTTTTATTATTAATCTTAGTGATAACATCGCCTTCTTTAATGCCGGCCGCATCCGCCGGGCCGCCAGTTTCTACGACGCCGCCCGAATGTCCGCCAATGTAAGCGCCGGATTTGACTGGTAAATTATATTCAGCCCGCACTTCCGGCGTAACCGCGACATAACGGACACCAATGTAGGCTTTTTGCACACCTTTACCCTGTAAGACGCTTTTTGACATGCCCTTGGCGGCATTAATCGGGATAGCAAACCCCATGCTCTGCGCGTCGGAAACAGTCGCCGTGTTTATACCTATAACCTGGCCGGACAAGTTAATCAGCGGGCCGCCAGAATTACCCAAATTCACAGCAGCATCAGTTTGCAGCAAGTCAGTTAACTCCTCGACTTTAGTTTTTCTATCATCAGACGAGGCCGATACTGGCCGACCTTTGCCAGAGATAATACCGCTAGTCACGCTGTTTTGGTAACGTCCCAGTGAGTTGCCGATAGCTATGACCTTTTGCCCCACTTTTACCGTACTGGAGTTACCTAATTCTGCCGCTGGCAGATTTTTAGCGTCCTTTATTTTTAAGAACGCGATGTCGTTTAGCGGGTCGCTGCCGACGATAGACACGTCGGTATGCTGGTTGCCATCGCTGGTAATAATACGCACGCTATCGGCGTCGTCGACGACGTGATTATTCGTCAATATATAGCCGTCAGGGCTGATGATAATACCTGTTCCCGCCCCTTGCTGAGTCCTGGTTAAATAGCTGCCCTGAGTGGTTATTATCGAAACAACGCTTGGCGAAACCTTCGCTACGATCTTTGAAGTGTCGATTTCTTCATCGGTCAGCCGCAGATTGCCGTCAGGAATATTCGTTTGCGAGACATTTTGCCTGTTATTTAACTTATAAACGACCCAACCCGCAAATACGCCGTTGCTAATGATTAATATCGCTGCCAACACTGCGCCAATAGTCCAGAAAACCATCTTTTTATTATTTCGCTTCGCTCTGCTAACTGCTGTCGTATTGTTATCCATATTTAGATTACCTATATAACCACCGAATTAAAGGCTAATAACATAACCAGAGTTGTCGCCACCGCCAGAAAAACCGGTCCTACTATCTCTGAAAATATGATTTTTTTATGCTTTTTCCACGACTGATAAACTTTGCCGCCGCAAAACGAAATAAGCAAAAGAACTATCGTTATTTGCGGAATACCGCCAGCCAGCGTCCTCAGATAGCTGAAATTCCAATAATACGCTAGCCAACCTAGCTCCGCAAAAACTAGCCCCCAAACAAAGCTAAGCAGCGTAGTTTGCTCCTCGTCATAACTGTGCAGAAAATGCCGCGCCGCGCCGTAGCCGAGCAAAAACATCAGAAAGACTACCGCCGAAACTGGCCACTCGTAGGATACTGCCATCAGCGATATCGTACCGACAAGAATAGCGCATCCCGCCTGCAAAGCTATCTGCCAGCGCTTAGAGAGCGGTTTGATAAAGATAAGCCAAATAGCATAAAGAACCGCCAGTATAGTCTGGATAGTAAAACCGATGTTTGGCAGATACATTAAACCGACGATACCGACGCCGACCGCCACATCGACCAGATTTGCTTGAATATTTGCCCACCAAAACCGCGGACGCACAGCGATCACCCGCCATTTGCTAAGAATAACCAGCGCCAGCGCCGGGTACGGCGACTGAATTGTCCTGGCAATCGCCAGCAAAACCGCTGCCAAACCTAAGTTCAAGATGTGGTAAACGATTTCGCTCCAAAATGTTCGCCGCTTTACTGTTTTTAACAAATCCATATGTCTTCCTTATTATATCAATTAAGATCCAGGTCCCACAACTACGATAAATTGCGCATCAACATTCAAATTGTAGCCCGGAGACTCGGTAGTAGCCGGCGTGCCGTAAACTTCCTCCAATTTCGACTTGGTTGCAGGCTTTTCCTTACCTGACGGAAGCTGGTAAACTGTATTTTTACTGGCTTTAGCGCCGCCGGGAGCGTTGCCAACATGAACCACCTTCAATCCTAGTTCAGACAGTTTATCGGCCTGTTTCTGAGCAGCCCCAGGCACACCGCTGCCGTTAAGTACGGCTATTTTAGCTTTTTCTTTAAGTAGCGGCGTACCGTAAATCTCGCCCTTTAAGAATGAATGGATCTCGCTGTAATTATCTACTCCTGCCGACGGCTTGACGATACTCATACCGCCAACCGAGCCTGTCGTCATCAGCATATTGTCTTTTTCGACGAAGCTCAATTTATGGACGCTCGGCTCTTTAATTTCCGCCGCCAGTTTCATAACCGTTTGGATTTCTTTGGTACTAATATTAGTTCTCAGATTTTTACCCATAGCTTCCATCAGCGACGAGACCTTGCTAAAGTCGGTTAGCGTACCTGTAGAGCCAGCCTTGCTCTTCAACGCCATTAAGACCAGTTGCTGGTTTTTTTCGCGGTCAAAGTTAGACTGCTCCAAACCGTAAGTCGGAGGCGTATGTCCGCGAGCCTGCGAAAACGCCATAGCCTGATCGCCGTTCATTTCGTTCGGGCCGTTCGGAAACGCCAGATAATGCCCGCGCGGACAAAGGCTGCGGTTCTGGCGGCATTTATCGTCAAAAGTAGCATCCAGCACGCCTCGCGGGTCGCGGCTAGCAACATTAACTGTTACGCCGCCGACGGCATTGACTGCATCGCGAATGACCACGGTGTTTACGTGAACCGCGTATTGAATATCCATGTTAAAAATTTTACCGACAAACTGCCGCGTTTCGTCCATCCGCTGCTTTTCTGCCTCCTCGCCGCTACCATCCGCCGAACAAATAAAATATTCGTTTATTTTACCCGCATATCCAGAATTGCACGCCCTGCCAAACTGTACGTACAAATCGCGGGGAATACTGTAGATATAAACGTCTTTTTTCGTCTGATTGACACTTAACACCATCATAGAATCTGTTAAGTTCGCCCCGTCGCGCCCCGCCATATCATCAGTCGAGCCTAAAATCAACACGTTGCTGCGTCCATAGGCATCTTCTTTCAATTTTTGCTGCGAAAACAGATTAAGCAGATTACCGTCGCCGAATACTCGATGCATAGTCTGCCATAACCGAAACGCCACGTAACCTGCTATAACTAAAACAATCACCCCTACGACAGCCGAGATGATTTTTACCTTTAACTTCTTTTTCCGCTTATTTTTACGTTCCTGCCGGTGAGACGGCTTGGCATTCTCATCAATCGCCCGCAACGATTCGTCAATATTCTGTTTCAGGCTGGCAGCTGGCTGAATTCCATTCCTATGGCTAATATCCGCAGCAGGCTTGATAGCGCGTCGTCCGCTGCGCATTTCATCAATTCCCTGCTGGACACCACGAACGTGGCCAATCGCCGCCCGCGTACCAGCAGCATCCGCCCCCAGCGAAGACCGCTGAGGACGTTTTGGTACAAAACCGTCCATAGACTGTTTGCGTGGATTCATATCTATTGATTATAGCACACAAAACGCTTATAATTGAACCGATGGATGCAACTTTTATGGATCGCCATCCGCGGCTAAGCGACGGGTTGAGTTTGGTTATTTTCGTTATAGGCGTAGCTATCGGTACGGTTTTATTAAACGCGTTCGTATTTCAAACATTCAATGTTGAAGGCGCAAGCATGGAAACCACGATGTATACTGGCGACAGGCTGATCGTTAACCGCTTGCCGGTCACTATGTCAAAGCTGCAGAATAAAAACTACACGCCTAAACGCGGCCAAATTATCGTGTTTAAGAATCCGAATTACAATGCTTCTCTGGGCAAGGACGAATATATCGTCAAGCGAGTTATCGCCTTCGCCGGCGAGCGCGTAACTGTCAAGAACGGCACGACAACAGTTTATAACAAGGAAAACCCAAACGGTTTTAACCCTGATTCCACTGTTAATAAAAACGAGCCTGGACAGCCGACTTCCGGCAATGTTGACACTGTAGTGCCAAAGGGAACGATTTTCGTCATGGGCGACCACCGCCAGGGCAATTATTCATGCGACTCGCGCAATTGCATGGGTTCAATCCCGCTTTATGATATCGTCGGACCAGTTGGTTTACGGATATTCCCGTTCACAAAAATCCGCGGATTTTAGCCATTTTCCAGCAACTGGCGGATTCTATCAAACTCAGCTTCATTCTTAAACGTGATGCTAATTTGTCCGGCGCCCTTGTTGTTGGTGCGAATTTTTACGCCTGTGCCAAAGTGCTTAGATAAGCTTTCAATCGCCTCGGCATGCGGCGAACCGGCAGGCTTTTTCTCCTCGGCTGGATTATCCTGCGTCTGTTTCCATAGTGCCACCGCCTGCTCGACGCGGCGAACCGACCAGCCGCCGGCAATTGTTTTTTTCATAATCGATTCCGCCACGCTCTCTGGCAAACCGATAAGCGGGCGCGCCTGCCCCTCCGACAGCTCGCCGTCAAATATTGCCTGCCTGACAGACTTCGGCAATCGTAAAAGCCGCAGCGTATTACTAACAGCGCTAACGGATTTACCGCCCAGGCGCTTGCCGATTTCCTCCAAAGTCATATTAAACTGATCGCGTAGCTTCAAGTACGCCGTAGCTGTTTCTAAAACATTCAAATCGTGCCTTTGCAAGTTTTCAATCAGCGAGACCTCCAATCGGTTCTGCCCGCTCATACTGCGCACGATACACGGCAATTCCGCCAGCCCAGCCTTCTTAGCAGCCCGCCAGCGGCGCTCTCCAGCCACAATCAGGTAATTACTGCCCTTTGGCGTTACCACAATCGGCTGCACGACGCCATGTTCTTTAATGGATTCAGCTAACTCGCTTAATGCCGCCTCGTCAAAAAACCGCCGCGGCTGCTCTGGATCCGGGGAAATTTTCGTAATAGCGATGTCTTTCAGACGCGAAACCTTACCGTCCTGCTTGGCAGTCGGATCAAATGTCTCATCAATCAAATTTGTCGGAATCAGCGATTCAAATCCTCTGCCCAGACCCTTTTTCACTTGCTAGTCCTTTCTACGATTTCCTTAGCCAGCGCCTTGTAAGCCCGCGAACCTTTAGAAAAACGATCATAAACCCCGACTGGCGCGCCGTGGCTCGGCGCCTCCGCCAAGCGAATATTGCGCGGAATAGTAGTCTTAAAAATCTTATCCGGAAAATACTTCTTTATCTCATCATAAACCTGGCTGGATAAAGTTGTCCGCGAATCCATCATCGTCGGTAGTACGCCGAGGAGCTTCAGCGACGGATTCAGACCTTTACGAATCAGCTTCATACTCTCCAAAAGCTGCCCCAGACCCTCCAGCGCATAGAACTCCGCTTGTACTGGCAGCAGCACATAATCCGCAGCAACCAGCCCGTTCACCGTCAATAAGCTCAAGCTGGGCGGACTGTCAATAATAATATAGTCATAATCAATCACGCCGTTAAGCGCCTCCCGCAAACGAGCAAAACGCCCGTCAGCCTGAGCCAATTCCACTTCGGTATTTGCTAAATGCGATGTTGACGGCGCTAAATATAAATCTTTATACTCAGTCGGCAAAACAACCTTCGCCAGCCGAGTTTGGCGCATAATAACCTCTGTCATCGTCGCCCCCAATTCCTGCTTATCGATACCCAAACCGCTGGTCGCATTACCCTGCGGATCAAAATCTATAATCAGCGTCCGCTTGCCCATTTTTGACAAAAAATACGCCACGTTAATCGAAGTTGTGGTTTTTCCCACGCCGCCTTTCTGATTTGTCACCGCAATAACTCTTGCCATTGATTCCCCTTTTTACTTATTACAGTATAGCATGAGCAAGACGTAAATAACAGATATTAAAACCGCCTCGCTAGTGGAGGCGGCAATGCTGCATACAGAAAATTACTTAATTTTAATTGAGCTAATCTGAATTTTCGTGTACTTCTGGCGATGGCCAGTTTCTTTGTGAACGCGTTTCTTGCTCTTGTAGCGGATGACGCGGATCTTGTCGCCCTTGACTTCTGCTTCAGCGACCTTTGCCTTCACTACCGCGCCTTTTACCGTTGGCGTGCCAACTTTTGTTTTATCACCATCAATCACTAAAAGTGCGTCGAGAGTGAGTTCTTTTGTGCCTTCAGGGAGGAGATCCACCAAGAGGGACTCTTTTTCGCTGACAATGTATTGTTTGCCAGAGATTTTTACGACTGCTTTCATTTCGTTCCTTAAAATATATTTACTATCAGTGACCAATTATAACAGAGACGGACAATACATGCAACTAGTTTTTCTGTAACTCAGCCATGGCGTTATTTGCCTGCAGCCAGCCACTCGGCGATCCGCACTCCATGTAGTCGCCCTTAGCCTCACCAACCGCGATGATACCGCCGCCCGCGATGTACGCATTGATAGCATCAGTCAGCTCAAATTCACCGCGCTGCGGATTGACGGGCAATGTCCGTGCTAACTCAAAAATTTCTTTGTTAAGGACATAAAAGCTTGAATTGCTGAGGTTACTCGGCGCTTCTTCCAGCTTCGGCTTTTCGATAATTTGTACGAAATTGCCCTGCTGGTCGGTTTCGATGATACCCGTCTGCGGAATAAGTGCCTCCTCAACAGGATTACCCAATAACCCAGCCGACAAGCCGCGCGCCTCCACCAACTCTGCCAGATCAGCCGCATTTGAACCGCCGTCAACACGCCAGAAAAATTGGTCGCCCATCACCACAAACGCCGACTCGCCTGGCTCAATAAATTCGCTAGCCAACCCCACTGGGATACTAGTGCCGTAACCGCCCGTACCAGGCTGAGTTAAAAAATGTATTCGCACATCACGGAGCGGCGCCACCAGGGATAACTTATCTTCTTTGCCAGCGCGCCGCAAATAATCGTTCAACTGGATATTTGACCGATAATAGCTCTGCACTTGAGTGCTTTGCTCGCCAACCACGAAATAAATATCCTTGACGCCCGCCCGAATTATATCCTGCACGATATAATCAACCACCGGCCGCGTCCCCACCGGCAGCATACACTTTTCGATTGATTTGGTAATCGGCAGCATCCGCGTGCCCCAACCAGCGACTGGAATGATAGCTTTGGTGATCATATTTTCTCCTTACATTTTCAGTTCTTTATGCGATTTCTGTAAAATATCCATCATTTCCGCATAGCGCATCTCGCCCTCGGCAATCCTGGAATAGAGATAAACAACATTATCTACCACCTCAATATTAACCTTAATATTCTGATCGTACAGCCACGCCATGAAGCTGGGATTAAGCAACTCGAAGCTGGTTACTTGATTTTCGTCAGTAGCATACACCTGGTAGCGTTTATTAAAATCGCCCCACTCCATCTGGACTTTTTTATAACCCGACGGCGCCTTGAATCGTTTTAACAAACGCGAATCCGGGCGTTCCACTAAAATACCGCCGTAAGATTTCGGCAAGTTAACCTGCCCGACGATATAATATTCCATATTATCTTCGCCGATCGGCTTATTATACGTATACAGTTGCACCAACAAATTGCCCGTCCAAAAACCGATAATATGATTGTTAATATCGGCAACCTGGAAGCCACGCTTAAATAACTCGCCGCGAGTCGGCAATAACAAATGCCCCCAATCGGGACTGAAATACATATTATATTGCGCAGCAAATTGCCGCATTGAAGCGATGAACTGCGCCGAATCTTCCGTCGCCTGATCGATACCGTCCAGTAGCCATCCATTACCCGAACGTACGAAGTTCCACTGCTCGCCGAATTCCTCGGTATCGCGATAAATCAGCGAACCATTTTCAATCAATTTGTCATCCGCTGACGCCACGAACCCGACACTCACTCGGTCGTTTTGATCGTTCTGATCATCGTAGGCTTGAGTAATCACCGCTTCGCTTATCGACACGTTGTTCATTTGATTAACTCGTCCCATCTGTTGTAAAGCATACAACACTAATCCGACATGTCGCGCGTAGTCTGGCGTGGTATATTGCTGAATCGACGTCAGATCCAACCGTTCCCAATCGTACTGAAACCGGTTGAATACCGTCGTCGCATAATTAATAATCCCCTGCTCATTCCAAGCCCCATCCTGCATAGCCGCTTGCTGAACAGCCTGTCTGGCAGCTTGGCTATTCTGGCGAAAACGCCCCAATTTATCAGTAAGCGCTCCAGCTATGGCGCCGACAACTGCTGAAATAAGCGCAATAACAAACAATATTGGACCGCCTAATAAATACAAAAAACTCACTAATAAGCCGGCAGCAAAACCGACAGCCGCGCCTGCTGCTTTCGATTGGGTGCGTTTTTTAACCGGTTCAGCAGTTAACATGGCAACGATGCCTGGTATAACGAGGAGAATACCAGCGCCGCCTCCGCCGCCAGAGCTTGATCCGCCGCCGCCAGCGCGCGCAAAAAACATGAGCTGATGAAAAATATCGTACATACAATATATTGTAGCGCGTTAAGGGATAATCTGAAAATTACGCGCGGGTCACCCTTATCTCATTGAGGAGACGATTGCGATAATAATTATGATTAGCACCAGAGCAAACCCGGAAACTATACCGATACTTATAGATGTTAGTGCCAAGTTGCCAGATTTTGCGTACGGAGCATACGTACGCAAGTTTTCGTACCACCAATGAATACCTTTGTTGCTAGCCGCATATCCTTGCGCAGTTAAGGCAGTAAGACCAATAAGCGGACTGGCAGCCGCGCCAGCCAAAAGAAACGGACTCGCCCGGTCGTTAAAATCAAGTTTCAGGTGCCTGCCAGCAGCTGTAATATACAAATGATCGAAACTAATTTTAACTTTCGTAACTTGACTGATATCAACATCAAACTCAAGCCCCAGCAGCCTGCTCGTGTTCTCGTCAATCCGAACCAGCCGAATCCTGTTGGCTGTCGTCCATTCCAGCATACACGCCGGCGAATCATTGAATATGGTTACGCCATAACTGATAACTTTTACATAATTGACCAGCGGCATGTTATCAAGAGCGCTAACCATTGACGGCGGCTGAACAGGCGCTTGAGCTGGCTGCTGCATTTGCATCATTTGATTTTGCTGCGGATTCATTCTATTATCCTTTCTGATTTTTATGGCATTGCGCCAAAGTTAATTATGCTTTTTCAAGTAGATTTCTACCGGTTTGCCATCAACTTTAACGTCATATTTCCCCATATCGTCCGCCGCAGAGCCTAGTTTTATAGCCAGCGTCTCGGCCTTGATGGTATCGGCAAATGCATCAACAGCCTGAGTAATTTCCGCGTCGCTGCTAGTGACGCCAAGCTCAATCCGATCATCTACCTGCAATCCCGCCTTCTTGCGCGCACTTTGGACGTGGCGAATGACTTCACGCATCAAACCTTCGCGTTTGAGTTCGGGCGTCAATTGCTTGCTAATTTCGATCCAATTCTCTGGCTTGATCACGCCCTCGGTCACGTCATAATCAGCCAGATACTCGTCTAGATTCTCAATCCAGCGAATTTCCTTAACATTTAGCTCCTCGGCCATGATCTGCTCGTAGTACTCAGCCAGCTTTGCACCCGCATATGCCGCACACTGCAGCGGTTGGCGAACCTTGATCGATACTTGGTACTCATCCTGCTTCATCCGCAAACTAAGGCCGTTGTTGATCAATTCGCGTGTCCGGGACATATCGGCCAACACCTGATCATTGACCGCCCCAGCCGTGAGCCAATCCTTCAAGTGAATCGACTCATTATCACCTGTCAAGTTATGATACAATTCTTCAGCCAAAAACGGTGTAAACGGCGCCAAAATGTAGCTCAGACGCACTAGCACGTAGTGCAGCGTGCGATAAGCATCGTTCTTATCGCCATCATCCTCAGATTTCCAGAAGCGGCGGCGGCTGCGGCGCACGTACCAGTTGGAGGCATCATCAAGGAATGGCAATATCGGGCTCAGCGCATCAGGAATATTGTAGGTATCCATGTGACGCTCAACTTCTGCCACCAGCTGATGTAAGCGGCTTACGATCCAGATATCCAGCGGATTCGTCAACTCGCCCAGCGGATCTTTCAACTCACCATCAAACTCCCAACCATCAACTTCGGCGTACATGGTGAAGAAATCATACATATTCCAAATCATACTGAGCTTGCGCGCCACATCGCCCACGTCCTTATCGTGCAGAGCAAAATCCTCACCATTAAGCAGTGGACTGCTTAGTAGCAGGAAGCGCAAACTATCGGCGCTGAACTTATCCATCAGCTCGTTCGGATCGGTAAAATTGCCGAGGGACTTACTCATCTTGCGACCGTCATTGCCCGCCACCACACCAGTGGTAATGACATTACTGTAGGCGTTTTTGTGCTGCGCGCCGGCCTCGCCAAAGGCGCCAATTTCCGCCAGAGCGGCGTTAACGGCGTGCACGTAGTAGAACCACGCCCGCACCTGGCCAATGTACTCAACGATGAAATCTGCCGGGTAATTCTGCTCAAACTTAGCCTGGTTTTCAAACGGATAATGCAGCTGGGCAAACGGCATACTGCCGCTCTCGAACCAGCAGTCCAGCACCTTATCGATGCGAGTAAATGTCTCGCCGTCAATTTCAAAGGTGATGTCATCCACCCACGGGCGGTGGTAATCATCCAGCTCCACGCCGCTGAGCTCCTTGAGCTCTGCATACGACCCGACTACTTTGACCGTACCCTGGTCGCCCTTCCACACTGGCATGGCCGTCGCCCAGAAGCGGTCGCGACTCAAGTTCCAATCTGGCGCTTGTTCAATGTTCTTAGCAAAGCGCCCATGCTTCAGGTGAGCTGGGAACCAATTGATATGCTCATTTTGCTCCAGCATCAGCGGCTTTTGCCCCTGGATGTCAAAGAACCACGACGGGATCGCCCGGTACATAATGCGCTGCTTGCTACGCGGGTTGAACGGATATTCGTGGCGAATGTACTCAATCTTCCACACTGCACCCTTTTCCTTCAGATCTTTGGCGATGAATTTATTATTTTCCCATACCTCCAGGCCTTTGTAATTGCTATCGGTGTAGTAACCGTTATCGTCGATCACATGGAAGGGCGCGATGCCATTAGCTTTACCAAGCTCAAAGTCATCCTCGCCATAGGCCGGCGCAATGTGGACGATGCCCGTACCCGATTCATGCGACACGAAATCTGCCGCGTAAATGGTGTGGATCTTGTCATTTTCTGGCCAGGTCGAGCCCGTATTGAGCGGCTGGTATTTCTTACCCACCAATTCGCTCCCTGGGAAAGTGCGCAGCACTTCATAATCAAGCGGCCGGTGCTTTTCATCCTGCAGGGTGCGCTCCAACGCTTCCTCAGCGATAATTAGTTTCTCACCCCCCACCAACACTTCGCAATACGTCATCTCTGGATTGACGGCCAACATCAGGTTAGCTGGCAACGTCCACGGCGTGGTCGTCCAGGCGAGGACAGAAACAGAGCCTTGCGCATTAATAAACGCTTCAATCGCCTGCTGAGTCACGCCTGTCACAGGACGGCTCAGCAGGTCTTCTGGTGTGCCGACAGCAAATCCTGCACCCTCATGCAGTTTGAGTTTTTCAGCGTCAACGCCAGTAACAATATAGATGGAACATGCAACATTTGTTCCATTTTCATGTTTGACGGTCTGTAGCAAAAGATTATTCGAATTTACTTCAAGCTCAAGTTCCTCCTGAAGCTCACGGCGTAGTGTCTCAATTGGCGACTCGCCCTCATGGCTCGTCCCGCCAAAGAGACTCACCATGCCTGGATTCGTGATACCTGGCTTATCATCTCGCTGCTGCGCAATGAGCTTACCATTCGTATCCACCAACAAAGCACCGACATAACTCCTCTCGCATTCGTCGAAGCCTACTGGCTTTTGAGTATCATCAACTACTTCACCGCTAATCAACTGCTTGACTCGCTTTTCGATTTCGTCACACGCCAATTCTGCCAGCTCTCGACTTTCGGCATGAGGGTCCTCAATTTTCCACCAAACAACGTTATCACCCTTTAGCCAATCCGGTGTCTGGTTACGATTAGCGATATTGACAACTAGGTCGTAATCACACAGCATATCCTTCGTCAATTGTGTCCGTTGGCTAGCTCCAACTTCGATACCTTTCTCTCGCATTAAGTCAATAACCGCCAGCGGATCAAGATTCTTAGCAACGAGATGAGCATCAAAATCCGCAACTGTCGGTATCTTAGCGGTAGGATACTTCTCTGCGTTAACGCCAGCCGAATCGGCATTCTGAGTCTTGGTGAAGTGATTATAAAAAGCCTGCGCCATCTGTGAACGGACAACATTTGCATTGCACACAAACAAGATCTTTGAGTGCTCATTTAATACCATTTTGTGGCTCGTCTTACTATCTTTTAGCTTAAACTTCACATACACACTCGGATCAGTAACCGTCTGGTAAGCGTCGTTATCCATCGTCACTTCAGCCTTGCTCACTGGGGTAGCAAACTTGGTGTCGTACATCAGCACCTTTTCGCCTTCGTAGATCTTGCCAGCCTCATACAGCTGTTTAAACGCCCACCAGACGCTCTCCATAAAATCCTTGTCCATGGTGCGGTAGGCACCTTTGAAATCTACCCAACGACCGATGCGGTCGATCACGCCCTGCCACGTCTCGCTGTTGGCCACCATGCTTTCGCGCGCCTTGTTAATGTATTTTTCCAGACTGATAGTTGGCAAAGGATTACCGTCCTTATCCAGCGGCGCTGGCTGGTCGCTACTCGTCACAATCTGCCGCCGATCCATAATATTCATCTGCTTTTCGACGAAGTTCTCTGCCGGCAGGCCATGGCAGTCCCAACCCCAGCGGCGCTCCACGCGCTTGCCCTTCATCGTCCAGTAGCGCGGCACCGCGTCCTTCACGATGCTGCTGAGCAACGTACCATGATGCGGCACACCAGTGATAAACGGTGGCCCGTCGTAAAAAACGTAGGCATTATCCGCCGGCCGCTGCGCCACCGACCTTTCGAACGTCTGGTCGTCCTTCCAGCGCTGCACCCAGTCCTTTTCGTATTCTGCCGCTCGGCGGCGTGTGCCGTGTTTGAATTTCATAATTTTCCTCCTTATCTACCTTATATTCACTGCGTTTTATTTAAATTATTCGCTCAAATTTTCCTATTCCCTATTCATCATTCTATTAGCTTCCTCATCGCTTCCACTATATCCTCGTGAACAACTCCGTTGCTTACCAATGCTCCGCAGATATCCTGATCATACCGCTGCTCCCGTCCGAAAAGATCAGTCACCTTACCGCCAGCTTCCTCGACGATGACTTTCGCCGCCGCAATGTCAACATTCTTACCTTTTGCACCAACAAAAACCGACGCAACAAACTCGCCGCGCGCCACCAGTGCCGCAGCGTGCGTTGTACTGCCAACCGTCGTTACATACACATCTTTTTCATAAGCAAGATCATGAACGACTTGCATCACATCCCATGGGGCGCTCGGCCACCAATCAATATTCATTTCCACACGGTCATCCAGACTATGCTGACTAACGTGAATCGGCTGGCTATTCATGTACGCACCACGACCACGTGACGCCCAGTACAGATGGTCGCTAAACGGCGCATAAATCACACCAACCTCTGGCTGACCATCAATCACTAGCGCCAGAGAAAACACCGACACAGGCAATCCTATGGCGAACGAAGCAGTACCGTCAATTGGATCGCAAACCCAAACATATTTTGAACCACGGCGCTGGCTCGCCTCTTCACCGTCAATATCGTGGTCTGGATATCGCTCAGTTACCCGCTTAATGACGAGATCGTTAATCTCCTCATCAGCAACAGTCACGATTGTATTGTTTGCTTTGAAATGAGAGTCTGGTTTTTTGCCAAAATATTTTCGCATAATATCGCCCGCCTCCAGCGCCACGCTTTTCGCAAAATCCAGCCATTCTTGATGCTGATTAGTCATAGCCGTCCCTTTCTCATCTCCAAAATAAAATCACCTCTCTTGAACTCGAGAATCCGCTGGAGGTGTTTCAAACGGACGGTACCATCTCGATTCCAAAAGAAGTGATTCTTCCGTGGGTTTTGCCGAGTTAACTGACATCCACGCACTCTTTTAGCGCTCACTTGTCACTTTGTCGCAGCGAGTCACGGCGGGGTCTAATCTCGGCTGACAGTAAGCCGATTTCTTCCCGCAGGCTTCGCGGCTGATAACCGCTCATTTCGCCGCACCGCCACAGCAGCCAGCACACGCGAAAACACCCTGATTTCATTGTAGCGCGTTTTCGTTGTAATTGCCAGGTTCGGGCAACCATATTTCCTAGAAAACCAACTTCCTAGTTGTAATTAAGAATTTTGCCATAAGTTTCGTTTATCTTTGCCTGACTTTTACTTTTGTAAATTTTTATTATGCTCTCTCTGAATTTGTAAATAATGGCAACAGACGCTCTAGGAACTATGCAAGTCTTCCCATTCCTTCAATAGATGGCAAATATTCGCCCCCATGCCATCAACATCATTCGGGAATTTATCCAAATTAGCGCGTAGATATTCTTCATTGGGAACAAATAATTCACTATTCTCTAAGCTCTCAAGGACTCCTTCTCTAGTCCTAACATACGGTGTACGCATCATACGGTGTACGCATCATACGCTTACCAGACCTTGAAACAGTTGCTGCTAATCTATCTGTGTCGCTTAATCCAGACCTTATCAACTCACCAATAAAACGACCAGTCCGACCGTTACCATCATTAAACATGTGTGTCCAAACTATCAAAGATTCATACGCTTCAGCAACGGCGTCTAATTTTTCTTCTACAGGTCTATCAGACGAATTAACCCATTCACGCATAACCTCCATACCGCTATTAAGACAGTTAATCTTATCTTTTGTAGCCGGCGTATGCATCATAGGAAGTGTTCCGTGACCTTCTTTGCCAGAAAGAAATTCAGACCTTAAATCGTCAAATGTTTTACCTCTAAGAAGAGCGTTAGTGTTTATAAGCAGCCCCACATACCTGTCCGACAAAACCATTTCAAGCCTTTCGTCAGGATCGTTAAGCTTATCTTGCAAAGGCATAAGATCGTCAATATGACCTTGTACCCAATTTCTACGATTATCCTCATTTGTCTGAAGGTCGTCTTTGCCGCCTTTTATATCTCCCCAAGCCCCCCAAGCTTTATTGAGAGCCCCCTCTATTAAATCACCCTTATTAGCCATCTTATAACTCCTCTTTACAATACATTGCCCCTTATTATACACGAAATATTAATATTTGTCAATATATTATTAGGTCGCAGAGGCTAAAAAAGGAAGCTTACTTTTTATTTTACTTCCAAACCGCCCAAAACGCACTCGCCGCGCAGATAGATTGTCTTTTTAGCTGAAGGTTTCGAGACACTTTTATCCTCGCTGCCGCCCAAAATGCCGCGAACTTCGTTTTTGACAATCACATCGTCTGGCATATTGATGCTAACGCCGCCGCAAAACGTAAAGATGTCGATGACTGCACCGTCCTTAATTTTCGCCTGACGCAAATCCAACTCCACGCCGCCAAATATTGCCGTTGCCGAACCGCCAATATAGTCACCTTTCACTCGCGACTCTTGTCCGTAAAAAATTGCAACTTTTTCATTACCGCTACCATCGGCAGCCGATTTTTTAGACCGCTTGTGGCCGCCTGAGCCGACACTTACCATCAAGCCGATAGCAATCAACATCACCGGCCAAAATATTTTCCAAACGCTAATATTAATTACACCGTAAGCGCCCAAGCCAATGGACACACCGATAGTCATTAGCAGTAATCCCCACACTCGCAGCGAGGCCCTGCGAGAACTGAATATCGTCATCAGACCAGCCAAAACCAGACCAACCGCCCAAACAGTTCCCCAAAATAAGTGCCAGCTATCAAACTTGATAATCTCGAGATTCCTCAGTAACAGAACCCCGCCGAGCGCCGCAATGGTGATACCAAAGAAAGCCCTAACAAGAAAATTTTTCTTCATACCCCCATTATGACATATCAATCGCGGCTAGCAAAATCATCACTTCCGGCGCGTCTTCACTAAGACAATCGCCCGCCAAACCGCCGCAATAACTACAGCAATCGCTCCAACGATAATCACCCAAGCACCAGGTGTCGGCCAAAAAAATAGCTCAATCGGCTCGACGGTTTTCGACACCAAATCCGCTTGGTTTTTACTAACACCCCATTCGCCAGCCTTTTTATTGTAAGCAATTGAAAGCTCAGCGCGGTACTTACCGCCCCAGAACGGCTGCAAATTACTCTCGTAGCGGAACTGGCGGATCTGCTCGGCAATTGCCGCATACTCGCCGCCGTTTCGATAAACAACGTTGCCCAACATATCTCTGACCACCAACTTGACATCAACATCCGCTGAAACGTTGCCGGAATTTTTGATAGCAATGTTATATAGCTGCTTGTCGTTATTATCGACAGCGAATTTGTCAATTGTCACATCACGGTGAATATTACCAGGGATAGTAATCGCCATGCGCACTGCTTGGCGCGTTTGCAGCTGGATACCGCCTTTCTTAGCAGCGGCTGGATCGGCTTTGCGCTGGATCACCAAACAGGCATTATGCTCGCCAACATCAGCCTTATTAGGCACGGTAACTGCGAAATCAACGTTCGTCGATGCGCCAGGCGCCAATGCCACATCGCTTTTTACTAGTTTTACCCAATTGCCAGCATCTTTCTTTTCCTCGACTTGCTGATTACACGTCATATCGCCAGTTGCTGTGACTGTGCCGTCGACGGCATACACTTCGATATCCGCTTGCTCGGCCAGCCCGTTAGTAATCGTCAATTGATCAGATTTACTAGCGCCGCGATTCAATTGATAAATAAAAATCGACTGTGTCCGCGGGTTATTCGGATCGGGATTCGCTGGACGACTACCAATTCCTGCTGCCAGAACCGACGACGGCCATAAAACGCCTGCCGCAACCGCCATTACCGCTAGCTTGCGCCAGCATGAAACTACACCCCGTATTCTCCTCATTAAAATCATATGATTTATTATACCAAGCCAAGACGCTCATGGCTATACCGACACCCGCTGACACTCCCAAAAAGCTAAACAATCCGTGTAAATGAAAACCAGACGCCCGAAAGAGCGCCCAATTTTCATTGATATAACTGCGCCAGATCTTAGATAGCGGCCACAGTTTGAGTCATCGGCAAAGTATAGGTACCTGCTGCTTGGCCAGCTGGAATAGCCTGGCTCAAACCGACACCCGTCACATAACCGCGCCAAACATCGTCGGAACCAGCCGCCGCGCTAATCAGCGTTACTGGAGAAGTGCCGGAAAATGCTGCTTGCGAACCCAGTGTAATACCCGTGGAAGCACCGATCATTGATGTCAGCGTTCCGGCAGCTGGATTAACCGTCAACTGTCCAGTCGTAGCATTACCGTTGTATTGATATGTATTGCTACCGCTCGTCCACTTTCCCGTACCAGGAGTTGTCGCATTCAATGTTAGCGTCCAGCCATTATTAGCGCCGCCAGGGTTATCGACAGCGATGCGCTTATCATTAGCACCAAATGTACCAGTCGTCGTCTGGGTAGAAGTCGACGCCGTAGTCGCATTCATGGCAAATGTTGGATTTGTCACTACGCTATCGCCAGTATCACGAATGTCGGTGCTGAGTACGCCAGCGTTAATCGTCTGGCTCAATTCTGACGTCGCTGTAGTCGCCGCGTACACCGCTGTGCCCGCCAAACCGACTACGCCAGCTACACCGACTGCCAAAGCTACGTTTGCTATTAGTTTTTTCATATCGTATCCTTTCTTTTACGTTATTTTCGTTGCTTCGTTGTTCATTATAGTGCTACTACCTACCCTCCTTCGCACCTCCGAACATCCGCTAATTTCCTACGGTTCATGACTGCCTCCTCGTCTGTTACGTATCAGCAGTATGAACGCGATAATAATCATTCCCAGCGCCGCTATCACCATAAACCATATGTTTGCGCCAGTATTAGCCAAATCTTTACCAGGTTTTATATCTGCAGCGGCTGCCGAAACAGCTGGAACCGCTGGTGATGACGGAATTACTGGCGGCGTCGGCGGCAAGATTCTCGGCGGAATAGTAATTGTAAAAGGTACCGCGTGATTAATTTGCAAAGCCGAGCCGTAAGCCCGTGTCGAGGAGGCAATCTCACCAAGGTAAGTTTTGCCGCGTTCTATCACCAGCGTCGTATCGCCAGGATGTGTATTCGGCCAATTAGATAGATCAAGCACCCAAGCATTGCCATTAACCGTCAATTCTGGATCAACTCCCAGGACAAACACCCTGCTGGCAAACTCAACCGCCAGCTGATGCACGCCAGTCACCGGATCAATAACCGTATGTACCGCATCATACGCGCCATAAATCACTGGGTAGCCGTTATCTTTAATTACTGAATGGTCGTATTTTGGCGCGAAAACGTCGCACTCCACATCATTCACTTGACCAACCGCTCTGCTGTAAACTGTATGCGAACAATCTATTTCACGAATTAACTGTGAAAAAGTTGAATCTGCTGAAGTTGTCGCCAGAGCAGCTTTGCTATTAAAAACCACGCCAATTATTGCTGTTAAAAATACAACAACTACCACACCAGTTCTCATTACATTTTTCATCCTCATCATTGCGCTACCACCGTTACTGTTACCGGCAATGTATACGCGCCTGGCTTCTGATACGCCGGAATAGTCTGCTTCAAGGAAATATTCTGCAATTTAAACAAGCAAGTCAAACCGCTGCTGCTTGAGGCGGTCGCCAGCGTAATCGCGCTAGCCGACGCCGTACCAGCTACAAACGCACCGCCCGCACCATAAGACAAGCCAGCCGTCGTACAAGCCTGCCCCAACGGCGTCGAACCGGACGCCGTAAACGCGCTTGACGATAGGTCAACCGATAGCTGTCCTTGATTAGCATTACTATTATTAAAGCCATAACTTGCGGTACCGCCAGTCTGTGTCCATTTAGCTGTCGAACCGCCAGTTGCCGCCAATGAAACGCTCCAGCCTGTCGTCGATAATCTATTTGCCACCTCAAGCTGCTGCGACGAATTATTAGACAACTTCGCAGTCGTAGTACTCGCCGTTTTACTGGTCATTGCTGCCGAAAATACAGTAGTCGGGTTAGTTAATGTGGCATTAGTAGCGTCTGCAAATCGAATGTCCAGCGAGCCATCAGCAGTTTTGAACTCCGGATAATGCGAATAAGTATCAATACTCGTCCCTGGCGCCGCCGTCGTATCAGCCGCCAAACGAATACAATAACTAGTGTTACGCTCCAAACCGTTATCAGTCAATGCTAAATCCCACAGGCCCGTCTCACCAGAATTAATATCACGATTGTTCGTGAACGTCAGCTGTGCAGCGCTACCTGGGCGAACTATTGATTGATAGCTGTGACCAACACTAGTTGGCGGCAAACCTGGATTATTAGCCATCGCCGCAATCGCTGTCCCGTTATTCGGACCGGCTGCCGAGTACGCCAAAGTCGAGTTATTGGTCACATCCTGCCAACCCGCTGCCACTGCCTGGCACGTCGCCGCAGTTTTTTTGGCGTATTGAGTGCGAAGCTTCATGGTATTAGCAGGAATGGTGGTGTTTTCTTTGGGAGCATAGACGTGAGTAGGGACGCCGGAATTAATGGTTGAATTGTTACCAAGCTGACCACTTGAATTACTCCCCCAACAATATGCTTTATCATCAGAAGCGATAGCGCAAGTATGCGAACTGCCAGCAGAAATCTGCTTGATAGTCTTTCCGGCTAATACACCGGAAGTATTGACAGCGACAGGGACGCCGGAATTAATGGTTGAATTGTTACCAAGCTGACCACTTGAATTACTCCCCCAACAATATGCTTTATCATCAGAAGCGATAGCGCAAGTAAACTCCGTACCGGCCGTTATCTGCTTAATTGTTTTCCCCGCCAGAACTCCAGTGGTACTGACAGGTGTAGGAGTAGAAATAACAAGAGATAGTGTACTGCCATTACCTAACGCCCCCCTTCTACCACCCCCCCAACAATATGCTTTATCATCAGAAGCGATGACACAAAAATACGAATTACCGGCCGTTATCTGCTTAATTGTTTTCCCCGCCAGAACTCCAGTGGTACTGACAGGTGTAGGAGTAGAAGAGTTTTTTAAATTACCATTACCTAACTGTCCAAAGTTATTGCTACCCCAACAATATGCTTTATCATCAGAAGCAATGACACAACTAGAAATACCACCTGAAGCTATCTGTTTAATTGTTTTACTCGCTAAAACACCTGCAGTATCAACAGCTACAGGAGTAAGAGAATTTACTGTATTATTGTTGCCGAGCTGACCAAAGCCATTATGGCCCCAACAATATGCTTTATCGTCAGAAGCAATGACACAACTATGGTTACCGGCAGAAGACGGTTCTATTTGCTTAATTACTTTTCCTACTAGAGCACCACTAATTTTAACAGCTGAGGGAACAAGAGCGCTTGATGTATTACCGCTACCAATCTTACCATTGCTATTACTGCCCCAACAATATACTCTACCATCCAAAGCCACAGCACAGACGTAACCAAATCCACCTATTATATGTTTTGCGAGCATAAGATCTTCTTTATTCTCTACCCCCACTCGCACTCGAAAACTAGCACCAGTCTGCGGCAGTGTCGCTGCTGTATTATCAGCCGCCAACTGCGCACCAGGAGTAGCACTACTCGACGATTGATATAGACGATAATTGGCCTGATCGACTTTTACTTGCGACGATGATACTGTCGGCATTAGCGCTTCAGTAGGGCGAGTTAGCCACTGCACCGCCATAATAACACCAATACCCAGCGCTAACAGACAGACCGCAGCATATGCCAAAACCGTCCGTTTGCGTCGTATTCTCAACCCAAATTGCTCGCTATTACTCTCCACTTTTACATAACCTCGCTCGCCGCATAAAGCGAAAGCAGTTTATATTACTATTTTAGCATAAGTAATATACAGGCTCAATGACTTGAACTAGATAATTTGACTGCCAAACTTCGCTAAAATCGCCATAATTATCAGCGCCACCACCGAGGCTAGCACTAACGTATCGTAACCCTGATCAACAAATCGGCGCAACCCGCGGTGTTCAATAATTTTGTTCAAAACATTGTGCCTGGTTAGTCCATAAAAAATCAGCAGCATACCCGCGTCCAGCGTCAAGCACCACGGACACAACGCACCAATCTCGACATAACTCATGTAGAACATCCAACCAGCAAACAGCAAGCCCGCCACCGCGCCAAGCTGCGCGCCCCACATAAACCACTTCGGAAACTTCGCTCCCGCTAGCAGCGCCACCGCAATTGTCACCATCACCGGCAGCGTCATCATACCAATAAAACTATTAGGAAAGCCAAGCGGCGCTGCCGACCAATGGTTCGCCACCGTCGAACAACTCATCGCCGCGTTCAAGTCGCAGTTCAACACGGCATGCGAATTTTTAGCGAGCGTCAGCGATTCAATTGATAATACGAACGAAGCCAACAAGCCCAAGCCGCTGCCAACCAGCATCAATAGCGCTGCCAATTGCCGGCGCTTTGGTTCTTTGCCTGACAGCCGCTTGCGCAACTTCTCAAACATAAAAACTTACCTCGCTAATCGTTGGCAGCGGCAGCCCGCGCCACATATTTTGCATCTGGCTATCAGCACTCAGCGCGATAATCGTCGGATACTCAACGATATCGTACGTCCGGCAAAAATCACTGCCCTCAGCCGAATCTGGGTCAATTTCCTCAATCGTGTGCCCTGTCTGCCGATTAAAGTCATGCAAAAAATCTATAACTCGGCGCGCGTAATCGCTTTCCGCCCGATACACTACGACTACCCGCATTATTCCTGCCCTTTCTGGCGGCGCTGCTCTAATATTTTGACGAAATCATCCAACGTCTCAAACTTCTGAAACACGCTGGCAAAACGTACGTACGCCACCTCGTTACGCTTGGCTAATTCATCCAGCACGAACTCGCCGATCTGCCGCGACGGCACCTCTGAGGCGCCCAGCGCATACAGTTTATCTTCAACCGCCGTGATAATCGACTCGACTTCCTCGTCAGATTTAAGGAATTTGCCGACCGACTGGCGCACCGCATGCGCCAACTTGACTCTATCAAATAGTTCGCGGCTGCCGTTTTTCTTAGTCACGATTAAGTTTGGCTTTTCTACTCGTTCGTATGTAGTGAAGCGCCGTCCATCTGGCGTCTCGCGGCGGCGGCGAATCGCCACGCCATCAGAGACTTCACGCGACTCAATCACGCGGCTGTCTCCGATGTTAAAACTCGCCATATTTAGTCCTCATTCTTCTTACGCCGCCGCAAAAATGCCGGCGTATCATCATCTTCCTCGTTTGGAACGCTGTCCGGATCCGGCATGGCGTCCCACATACTAACTTCATTATCAGCAGCAAATTCCTCCGCGGCTTTTTCTCTGTCAAGTTCCAAATCGATATCTTTAACCACATTTTCGTCAACTTCAGGCACTGGCTGCGGCGCAGGATTACTCATACTTAGAGCTTCTTCCTCTTGCTGGAACGATTCGCTATCAAAACCTGTGGCAATCACCGTGATTACCAACTCATCTTCCATTTCCGGCTTCAGCGTTGCGCCAAAAATGATATTAGCGCTTGGACTGACCGCTCCGGTAATAATCTCAGCCGCCTCCTGAATCTCCGCCATACTCATATCGTAGCCGCCGGTGACATTAAACAGCACGCCTTTTGCACCGTCAATCGACACCTCAATTAGCGGGCTTTCGATAGCTTGCTGGGCTGCTTGAACTGCCCGGTCGTCGCCGCTCGCCCGTCCAATACCCATCAACGCTGAACCAGCCTTGCTCATAATCGCTTTTACGTCAGCAAAGTCAAGGTTAATCAAACCATGTTCGGTAATCAGCTCTGATATCCCCTGCACACCTTGGCGCAGCACGTCATCAGCAATCTTAAACGTCTCCAGTAGCGGCGTCCGCCGATCAATTGTCTGCAGCAAACGGTCATTTGGAATAGTAATCAAGGTATCAACCTGCCGCCCAAGCCGCGAAATTGCCCAATCAGCATTAATCCGCCGCTTCTCGCCCTCAAAACTAAACGGCCGCGTCGCCACGCCAACTACCAAAATCCCCAGTTCGCGCGCCACTTCTGCCACCACATGGCCAGCACCAGAACCAGTGCCGCCGCCAGCGCCAATTGTTACGAACACCATATCCGCACCCTCAAGCGCCTTCTTAATTTCCTCGCGCGATTCGTTAGCTGCCGCCTCGCCAACTGTCGGATCAGCACCAGCCCCCAAACCATTCGTTGTATTATATCCCAGATGAATCTTAACGTCAGCTTTCGAATTGTGCAGCGCCTGAGCGTCGGTATTCATGGCGATAAATTGCACGCCAGTCAATCCCGCATCTTTCATCCGGTTTATAGCAGAACCGCCAGCACCGCCGATTCCAACGACTTTAATACTGGCAAATGTTTGAACTTCACTTGGTTGTACTTGCGGCATCTATTTCCCTCTCTCTAATTCTTACATCAGTATAGCATTTTTTCAACCGATATATCAAAACTTACTTAAACTTAGCAAAAATACCTCTTAAAAATCCGCCTGCTTTTTGCGCCGCTTTTTTAGCATTCTGCGGTGATTTCGCGTACGAGACACCGCTCGCCGCATCTATCAGCATCAGTCCGGCTGCCGCCGAGAACTCCGGTCCTTTTATTTCATTGCTAGCACCACCGTACTCGGACGGCTTGCCTAGCCTGGCTGCCACGCCCAGCTGTTCTTTGGTAAAATCAACCAGACCCTTCGTATTAGCACCGCCGCCAGTCAAAACCGCACCGCTCGGCAGCTTGCCAGCTCGACCTGCTTTTTTCAATTCCTTAGCTACCGCCTCAAATATTTCCTCATACCTCGCGCCGACAATTTCATCAATCTCGCTCTGCTCAAACGAGTATGTTTTTTTCTCGTGCTTAGTTTCCACTTTACCTAATTTCTTCCCACCAAACCGCGCATGCGCCAATTTTACCGACTCGGCAATCTCCGGATCAGTTCTTAGTCCAATTGCCAAATCATTAGTCACGTTTTGGCCGCCCAGAGGGATTACCGACAAATATTGCAAATCGCCCTCTTCAAACACCGCGACGCCAGTCGTTGCCGCACCGATATCCAATACCGCCACGCCATTCTCGCGCTGATTTTCTGTTAGTACTGCTTGCGCGCTCGCCAGCACCGCCGGAACAACCGAAGAAACCTCAACTTTAGCCATTTCCGCCAATTTTTGCAGATTAGTAATATGCGGCAGCAGCCCTGACACAACATTTGCTTTAATTTCCAGCCTCGTACCAGTCATGCCGATCGGGTCTTTAATATTATCCTGTCCGTCCAGCCGATATGAATGCGCTACAATTTCCAAAATTTCCCGGTTCTGCGCTACCTTTCCAGTCGTTGCCATATCTTCCAAGCGCACAATATCCCCAGGCGTTACCTCATTATCAGTCGTACCAACCGTGATCATCCCGTCGGCTTTAATACTCGTTAAATGCGATCCGTTGACGCTCAGTACTGCCGTCTTTACCTGGTGACCGCTCATACGTTCCGCTGCCCCCAGAGCCGTATCAATCGCTTCCGCCGGACCCGCCAGATTAGTTACTGTGCCTTTTCGCATACCGCTATTTGGCGCTGTCCCTACGCCGACAATTTTTGGCGCATCGCCATCCGCGTCAATATAACCAATGACGCAGCGTACGTTCTTCGTACCAACATCAATTCCTACAGCATATCGAGATTGTTCTTGCATACAGGCTTAATTATACAGGTTATGGCTATACTTTTGCAAGTAAATCATAGCCTCGTCAAAATCTCCGCGCCAGTTTCGGTAATTAGCACAGTATGTTCAAAATGCGCCCCCAAACTGCCGTCTTTCAGGCTAATCGTCCAGCCGTCGTCCTCGGTAACAATTTTCTCACTGCCGAGGCTAGCCATCGGCTCAATGGCGATCGTGTCGCCTGCGTGCAGCACTGGCCCGGTACCGCGCCGGCCATAATTTGGAATCTCTGGACTCATGTGCATCTCCAGTCCTACGCCGTGGCCAACCAGCTCACGAATGATACCCAATTTGGCTCTCTTCAACACCGCTTCCACGCCCGCCGAGATATCGCCAACGCGCGTTCCATCACCGGAAATCGCATCAATTCCGGCATGCAAACTCTGTTCCGTTGCGTGCAGCAAATGCTTTTTAGCGCCGCGCGGCTCTTCGTCGACTACCATAGTAAAGGCGCTATCCGTTTTCATTCCGTGGTAGCCAATCACCAAGTCAAAACTCACCACGTCACCCTTCTCAAACACATATTCTGTCGGAAATGAGTGCACCAACTGCTCATTAGTCGACACACAAATCACCCCTGGAAATTTCACTTCATCCGTCAAATACGTCGCTTCCGCGCCGAAATCCTTAATTCGCCCAGCCACAAACTCATTAACATCCAGCTCGCTCATGCCAGCCGTCACCTGCTGGCGCAATTCATCATAAATTGTCGCCAGCATCCGCCCGCATTCGCGCATATCCTTCATCTGCTGCGGCGTTTTCTCACCCGTAATTAAAGTTGGCATGCGTACGCCGCCTCTTCATAAATCCGATCATGCACTTCGCCAGCCGTACCGACGCCATCCAAATGGACAATCCGTACCCCCGCCTCGGCAAAAATCCCCAGCACTGGATACATTTTTTGCCGATAAATCGTCATCCGCCGGGCAATCGCCTCTGGTGTATCCTCCAGCCGGCCGCGCTTCTCTAGCCGCCGCATAATCTCCGCCTCTGGTACTTCCAGTGAAATCACCGTATCAATTTTCTCATTCATCCGCGCCATGTAATCATCCAGCCATGCCGCCTGTTCCTTCGTTCGCGGAAAACCGTCAACAATAATATTCGAATATTTTTTATCGCGCGCATCCTGCACCGCCTGCTCAAACACCTGATAAATTAACTCATTACTAGCCAATTCGCCTGAGCGTAAAATATTAATCACCGCCGGATCATTACTTCGGCGCAACATCTCGCCGGTCGACAGCCATTTCCAACCCTGGCGCGCCGCCAGCATCTGCCCCTGCATACTTTTACCAGCCCCCGGCGGCCCAAATAATAAGATCATCCTTTGCTCCTTTTTCTGTGTTGTTATTGTTTTACTAGTGTTTCTTTGGTAATTTTCGCGATCAGCGCGCCATCAGCCGCATTGCCAGCTTTAGCCTTCACTGTGCCAATCACCTGGCCCATTTGCTGCATCGTCGCACCCAAATCAGCAACCGCTGCCTCGACCATTGTTCGAATTTCGTCCTCGCTCAGCTGCTTTGGCAAAAATTCCTGTAAAATTGCCGCTTCTTTCTCTTCTGGCTCAGCCAATTCCACCCGGCCATTTGCCCGATATAACTCGGCACTTTCTTTGCGTTTTTTAACTTCGCGGGCAACTACCCTCTCGACTTCTGCATCATTTAGACCTTCATCGCGCTTGCCTAAAGCCACTTCCTCGTTAAGAATTGCCGCTTTCAAATTACGCAATACATCGCCTCGAAAACGATGCCGCCCTAGAAGAGCGGCTTTCATTTCCTCAGCAATACGCGCTTTCAGCGCCGGCATTAACGCGCCGCTCCTAAACGCATCCTGGCTGTTTTTTCAGCTCGGCGCTCGCGGCGAATAATCGCTTTCTTACGGCGTTCAGCCTTGGAAATAGGCTTCGCAAACCGCATCACCGACTTTGCCCGCGCAAGGACACCGCTCTGTAAAACCCTACGGTTGAAACGACGAATAATATTCTCGTTCGCCTCTTTTTGATCTCTACGTGTAACTTGAACCATATCTTTTGTCATTATAACAGATGAGGAGGTTACTTTGCAACTATTAATCCGCAATTTAGCGTTAAATTAATAACCAAGCTGCTAAAATAACTAAGATAACTTAGCCGCATAGACCGACGCTAAGGCTGGTGGCTGATTCATACTGTTGTGCGTATGATTCAGTATGTTCCATAGGCTTACATCAGCCGTCAATCCAGGTACGGACCGTAAGCGCCCAACAATCATGGCAACATCGCGCCAATCATTCAAATGACTCCCATCTGGCACAAGAATATCAATCCTACGCTCTACATTCGGTGCCGCCACTCGCAAATCGCCCTCAAAACCATCGCGCCTCAACCCAGCCGGATCAACTAAGAATTGCTGAATCCAGCCACTTTCTGGCCGCTTAAATTCACCTGCCGCACCATCCGATAAACCAGCAATCGCTTCGACACTATCTGGGTCATTTTGCGACAGAAATTCCAAACCAATATCCCCAGGTTTCGACACAGACGATGCTTTATTATATTTTACAAGCTCCCTACCTTCACCCAGGAAAAAGTTCATCGCAAGGCTTTGCAGATGCTGGCGTTCAACGCGCCCGAGGAGTTCTTCTGCGAACCGGGCGAAACAGTAGCAGTATGATTCCAGCCGACTATTAACGAATGGCAGGGAGCGCGGACGGTTGAGGGGCGGTTGCTACATATTGAGTAGGTCTAACGAGATAACAGCTCTGTCCGGCCATCGCCAGTCCAACCATCGTCAGTGTTTTCGTGCTGCAGTTGTTGTATCTTGTTGCGCATAATTTCAGGATCGGAATCCCCGCTAACTCCCATGATTAGATCAGTAATGTCAGTATACGATTCGACAACATCCGGTTGGTTTGTTGTTGCGCGCAATCCTGTTGGAGAGGTGTCGTCTAACTGTAGTGTCAATAAAGTAGAATGTCCATATTCCCATCCGGGCCGGAAATCTCCAGATGTGGCACGCGTATCAAGTGTTACAAGATCTGGAAGGTAGAGAATTTTCATAGAAGTTGCCCCGTATCCAGTCGGGATTGTATACGGGGTTTTATGATTGTCGCTACCTTTCGTAGGAGTCCATACCACAAAAGGTTGATCATAGTGAGTGGTACGGTCTTCAAAGGTTGGCCCATTTGGGCCTATGGTTGCAAGTGCTTTTTGTGTTATTGAATCGCCTTTTTCGATATGCGATTGTGGAAAATCCCAGTCACGACGATGGGTGATTTTACCACCCTGTGCCATGTAGGCACATAGCCACAATGCATATAATTCGGGGGGGGGCTGGGACGGATTCTGTCTTTTTTAGGAATTCAGTACGGCGACGAATTGCTTCTGCGCGTTCTCGCTGGTATTCTTGTTCCTTAGTGATGCGCTCCGCTCTGTCTTCATCAAGTAATCCAGTGGCACGGGTTAGCTCGCGGGTAATACGACTATAGTATGATGATAGCTCTTCATCATAATCGGGAACGGGAAGCTGACCTTCCGCGTCTCTCGGTGTAGGAGATGATTTGTGTGATTTGTTTCTAAATATATCAAACATACATTCATTCTGGCATACTAGTTTAAAAAAGTCAAGTGGGTCGTAAAGCCGCCTGCTGCCTGCGTGCAAATCTCCCCACCCTTGCAACATCTCATAAGGAGTTTGCAAGTTTATTCCTAGGTGGATTCTATCAATAGTTATAGCAATCTATGAATCGATTAAGTTCTTCTTCCAGCGCCAGATAGTTGTTCGATGCTTGCCGTATCTTCTAGCGGCTTGAGCGACGCTTCTTCGTTCGAGAATGAGCTCCCGCATAGCATTGCCTCTTGCTTTTTCTGCATCTTTACCCGCATAATATGCCGCAAAGTAGTCCTTTCTTATTGTTAGCTAGTTCCTAGGAATAAGCTTAGAGACTACCTTATTTTTGTGCAAACTTTATGCTTTACATGCTTTAGTTATGCTGCAGAGGTGGTGGGGTGGTACGGAGATTTTGAAAAATCCATGTTTTATGATACAATACAAATTATGTTTGGAAGAGGTCCTAAGAAAGAAACATCCACACAAATAAGAACACCCGAAAGCACTGAACACATCTCAGATAGGGATGTCTCAGGTAGAGTTCTGCGCGAGGTGTGCAGGTCTTTGCAACAACATGATCCAGAGAGACAAAGAAAAGAACGAATAAGTTTTCTTAAAACAACGAGAGCAATCCCTTTAGATGCGGACTTTTACGCCCTGTGGCTTTATTCATATACAGGAAATGAAGGCGGTAGAATTACCCACCAGGAAAAATGTAACTACCCACTATCAACCTGCCGCGCAGATGATAGACAAAAATACTACAGCCAACAAATATTTTGGGCTCCCGGAGAAAACGAGGAAGGTCAAATACCCAAAATCCCAGCTGGCTACGATTCTAATGCTTTAACTATTATGCACTTTCCCGATATAATTAGACTAGACCTTGATCTGGAAAATAATCCGACACAGTACTATGGTCGTACAACGTTGTTAACATTACAACTAGATCCGTCAGACCCCTCAGAACTACGAGCCTCTACAAACAGACCCGACAACGTAAAGTCATTTATTGACATAACAGACGCGTTAGTTGGGTTGATACCACAATTTAACCCCGATAGGTCTAAGCAAAAATTTATAAAAGAAATCCAAAAGCGAAAAAGACAACACGAACTATATAGAAGATCTAGATAGATAAATACTGCACGTGCAGTAACCGCCCCTCCACCGTCCGCACCCCTTGCCATTCGTTGATGGTCGGCTGGAACCACGCCGCTACCTCATCACCTGGCTCGCGGAAAAACTCCTCCGGCGCGTTAAACGCCAGCATCTGCAACACTTTACCATTTTTATCGCGCAGCGCTAATTTAACGTGCTGCCCGTCCGCACCCATCCGCCGCGCGCTCAGTACGATAGCTGTAGTGATTTTTACTACAGGCTCGGGATTACCGTTACCAAATGGCTCCATTTTCGCCAGATTCGCCACCAATTCCTCATTAATTTCCGAAAAATCGTCGATTTTCACATCAGCTCGCGGCAATAAATATCGCTCTTGGTTTGTTAGTTGCAGCGAATCATAAAACTCATTAACGCGCTGACGAAAATCGCCAATTTTCTCAGTCGCCAGCGTCACGCCCGCCGCCGCTCCGTGCCCGCCGCCTTTGATGATGATGTCGTCCGCCGCCCGCACTGCATCGGCCGCTGAAAAATCACCAAAACTACGCGCCGAACCCGTTGCTTCCTCGCCGCGCTCGCCAATGATAAACACTGGCTTTTTATATTTTTCCACCAATTTCGACGCCACGATACCAATCACGCCGTGATTCCAACCATCGCTGCTCACCACCAACACGCGATCATCGCTCATTTCGTCTGCCTGCTGGCAAGCTTCCTCAAAAATCTCATCCTGGATACTACGCCGCTTAACATTCAATTCCTCCAGCTTTTCGCTCGCCTCCAGCGCCGCCAGCCCATCGCGCGCCGTTAGCATGTCCAACGCGTGCTGTGCCGTCTCCAGCCGGCCCGCCGCATTCATTCGCGGACCCAAACCGAACCCCAGATGCCTAGCATTGACTTGTTCTGGCTCGACACCCGCCACCATCATCAACGCTTTTAACCCTGGACGTTGTTGTTTTTTCAACACCTCCAAACCCCAGTAGACATTCGCCCGATTTTCATCAGCCAACGTCACGATGTCGCACACCGTCCCCAGCGCCACCAAATCCAGCAGCCACTTCTCGTATCCATCAGGTAAGCCATCCAGTTCAGTCTGCAGCGCCTGCACCAGCTTGAACGCCACGCCCGCACCGCACAAATCACGAAACGGATAAGTATGTCCCGAAAATTTCGGATTCACCGCTGCCACACTCGGCGGCGGCGTCTCGGCCACGTTGTGATGATCCGTCACCACCACATCAATCCCCAGACTCGACGCATACTCAATCTCCGCATGACACAAACTACCCGTATCCACCGTCACGATCAAATCCGCACCCATATCATACACCTTGTCCACCGCGCCCATAGTCATGCCATAGCCCTCGACAAACCGATTTGGGATAAAGGCGTCGACATCCTTAAAACCAAACTTACCAAACGCATCCAGCAGCAGCGCCGTGGCGCTCAGTCCATCAATGTCATAATCACCGTAAATGACGATTTTTTCGCCCTGTTCCCGCGCCTGTTTCAGACGCGCCACCGCCTTCTTCATATCCGGTAGTAAAAACGGATTATGTTTCACCGCCGTATAATCGGGCTGCAAAAAAGCCTGGCGCGCTGCCCGCGTCGTCAGGCCTCGCGCTGTCAAAATCCGCTCAAATAAGGTCATTAATCTCTATCGGCCGAACCGTGCCTCGGCCGTGCTGCATGCTGCTGCGACTTAATCACCATACTCTGTAATTCTTTGAAAATCGGGAATTGCTTGTTCGTAAAGTATGCCCGCGAATTGCCCTGCTTCTCGCTCCTCAAGAAGCCAACTTTTTCCAGCCGCTTGAGTTCGCGCTGAATATTACCGGGATCTTCCTTAATCAGTTTCGCCAAGCCGCGTACGTGCGTATGAAAATCAGGATACTTGGCGTACACAACTACGATTTTACGCCGCACCCTAGATGTAATAAAAACGTCAAGCATTTCCTCCATTATTCCCTTTCGCTACCACTCAGTGTATCACAATTTTACAACACCCGGCAACCTATTTATTGCCAATTTAGGATAACTTGATTAATTTTCTTCACCGTCTCCTCCTTTGATGGCAGCGTATTATCATCATAATAATGATTTGTTCCCATAAAATTCTCCTTAACATCCAAAATATGCATTTCATCGACTGTCATATGCAGCCTATCCACTGCCGCTATACCGCAAAACGGCACCGCAATCACCAATTTCTCAATTCGGACTGACTTTAAAAAACTCAGCGCCACATCCAGCGGCGATAAATTGTCGCCAAGTCCATCGCTCGCTAAAATCACCGTCCGGTCTTTTAATAGTCTCTTATCGATAATACCGCCGTCGCCAAGTAATCGGTTAATTCGCTGATGCGCCTCGCGCTTTTTTTCCTCCAAATAACCGTGGAATTCGCCGGTATATTCGTTAATTTCGCCGTCAGAAAACTGGCTGTTATATGTAAACTGTCCTGACTGCGACACCGCGCCGAAACTCAATCCTTCGCCAGGAATATCTATTTCCTCGCTCAGAAGCATCATCAGCACGCAGTGCAGCTTGACAGCAATTTGCTCGCCCACCAGCACGCCGCCCTCGCCAAGCGCCACCACTGCACAGTTTTCGTAGCGATATTTTTCCAGCACTTGGTCTGCCAGCTTAGCACCAGCTTGCGAACGACTCTCAAAATACATATGCTTATTTTAGCATCTTTTTGGCTATATAATGGGTATATGTATTTTTATCTGGTTTCGCCTATTAAAATTGTCCGAGCGCATGATTATTCGTTTACCTATTCCTCGGAAGATAAACTGCCGCCTGGAACAATCGTTACCATTGAAGTTGGAAAAAACCATTTGGCTGGTGTCGTTTTACAAGAAGTCAGACAGCCAGATTTTACAGTAAAACCAATTGATTCGGTCGTTGAAAAAAGTCCTTTACCCTTGCCGCTTATCCAAACAGCGCTATGGATGAGCAGCTATTACGCAACGCACCTGGCAACTATCTGGCAAACTATTTTACCCAGCGGTTTAACAAAAAACCGGCGCCTCACCCCTGATAAAATCACGTCAAACGCTCCGTCAAATAGAATAAAAAAAGTATTCACTAAAGACCAGCAGGCCGCCCTGCAAACAATTGAAGCCATGCTCAGCGGCACGATACTACTGCACGGCGTCACCGGTTCCGGAAAAACCTTAGTATATATTGAAGCCGCCAAACAAGCCTTAAAAGAAGAGTTATCATCCATTATTTTAGTCCCGGAAATCGCGTTAACCTCGCAGCTGGTATCGGAATTCTCCAAACACTTTCCAAAAATCATCCTAACCCATTCAAAGCAAACCGAAGCCCAAAGACACGCTGCCTGGAAAGAAATTATCAACTCAAATGATCCGGTAATCGTTATCGGGCCGCGTTCGGCATTGTTTGCTCCCGTTCAACAACTTGGTCTTATCGTCATTGACGAATGCCACGAACCCAGCTTCAAACAAGAACAGTCGCCGCGCTACTCAGCCTTACGTGCCGCTTCCATTCTCGCTCGCCAGCATAACGCCAAACTAATTCTCGGCAGCGCCACGCCAGCCGTCGCCGATTATTACCTTGCCAAACATTCTAATAGCGCCATAGCCTCCATGACCACCCCCGCCCGCACCGACGCCGTCAAACCAAGCATCACGCTCGTCGATATGACCAAACGCCAAAACTTTTCAGAACATCAATTTTTATCAAATCCATTATTACAATCTTTGCGGCTGGCGCTAAAAAACAACCGCCAAGCACTCATCTTCCATAACCGCCGCGGCACTGCTGCTGTCACGCTGTGCGAAAGCTGCGGCTGGCAAGCTGGCTGCCCGCGCTGTTTCGTGCCGCTAACCTTACATGCGGACAAGCACCTTCTATCCTGCCATATTTGCGGCTTTTCAACCAGCGTCCCCACCAGCTGTCCAGAATGCCATAATGCCGACATTATCCATAAAGGCATCGGCACCAAGCGCATTGAATCCGAGTTGAAAAAGCTATTTTTGAACAAAAAAATTATTCGTTTTGACGGCGATTCTACCCCTGAAGAAACAGTCGATGCCCAATATGACAAATTAAAAAACGGCGACATTGACATCATCATTGGTACTCAAGTCATCGCCAAAGGATTAGATTTGCCAAACCTTGGCGTCGTCGGCGTTATCCAGGCGGATGCCGGGTTATTGCTGCCCGACTACGCCGCCGCCGAACGCACATTCCAACTCCTAGCCCAAGTCGTCGGCCGCGTCGGCAGATCCCATAACTCAACCGAGGTTATTGTCCAAACCTATCATCCGTCGCACCCGTCCATAGTTGACGGCCTGCGCCAAAATTACGCAGACTTTTACAAGCGCACAATCGCCCAGCGCCAGAAAACTAACTTTCCGCCTTTTGTTTATTTATTAAAATTAACCTGCACTTATAAAACTGAAAAATCCGCCGTTAATAATGCCCAAAAAATCGCCCAGTTGTTAAAAACCAAGTCTCAAGACATAGAAATCCTGGGACCAACGCCAGCTTTTTACGAACGAGTTCGCGACACATACCGCTGGCAGATCATCGTGAAAAGTCCGCAGCGCCGCCAACTAATCAATTTGATAAAGTACATACCGCCGGCACATTGGCAGTATGAACTCGACCCTATCAGTTTGCTGTAATTTCTGATATAATATTACGAATGACGAAAGACGATATTATAGCCCTGCCAAACCCGCACCTGCGAAAAAAATCAACCAGAATTCATGTCATCACCGACGATATCATAAAACTCTCTGACGACATGATAGCCGCAGCCCTTGATTGGGAAGATTCCCGGCCGCATGAAATCAGTGCAGCGCTGGCGGCAGTTCAGGTTGACGCTCTTAAGCGCCTGGTCATCGTTCGTAGTGATTTTGACAACAAATCAACCCGCGAATTTATGACCCTGATCAATCCCGAAGTTGTTAAGTATGAAGGCGAAGTCGTTGCTGATTACGAAGGCTGTCTCAGCGTCCAGCATATTTACGGTAAAGTTCCCCGCCACACTAAAGTCCGCATAAAAGCAATGGACTTGGACGGCAATGAAGTGCGTT
The DNA here is from genome assembly GCA_963548835.1 of uncultured Candidatus Saccharibacteria bacterium. Taxonomy (GTDB): domain Bacteria; phylum Patescibacteriota; class Saccharimonadia; order Saccharimonadales; family Saccharimonadaceae; genus Nanosynbacter. The sequence continues at coordinate 10,794 of CAUUVO010000007.1, read as the reverse complement.
TCAAGGCAGAAGGATTTTTAGCGCGGGTACTTCAGCACGAAATCGACCACTGTAACGGCAAGGTATTCATCGACCACATTAAAGATAAAACAGACGCTTTTTACACGCTCGATGAGAAAGGCGAGCTGCAACCGCTTGACTATGCCAGCCAAATCGCCGAAAATAGCATTCTTTGGGACTGAAGAATATAGCTTAGACGTCCTGCGGGAGCTTGTTGATAATAACTTTTCCATTACCTGCGTTATCACCAAACCGGATTCAAAACGCGGCCGCGGACATAGGCTTGTTGAACCGCCTGTTAAAACATTTGCCAAAGAGCATCATATACCTGTCTTACAGCCGCAAAAAGTTAGCGAAATTGCCAGCTATATTAAAGGTTTGCAGCCAATCGCTGGCATTCTGGTGGCATACGGAAAAATCATCCCCCAAAGTATAATTGACTTATTTTCTCCGGGAATTATCAACGTTCACCCATCGCTATTACCGAAATATCGCGGGCCATCGCCGATAGAATCAACCATCATCAATAGAGATAACGAGACTGGCGTATCCATCATGAAACTGGACGCTAAGATGGATGCCGGGCCAATATACGCCCAAATCCATAAAAAATTATCCGGCACAGAAACGAAACCGCAGCTTTATAATGAGTTATTTAACAGCGGCAGCGACTTGCTAATCAGTACTCTGCCAGAAATAATGTCGGGAGCATTAACCCCCAAAGCGCAAAATGACGCCGACGCTACCTACTGCAAACTGCTTACCAAAGAGCTATCTTATATCAACCCGCAAACAATGACTGCCGCCGAAGCCGATGCTCAGGTTAGAGCTTACCTAGGATTTCCGCGCAGCCGGCTTAAAATTAATGACACAGAACTCATAATCACCAAAGCACACGCTGGTGCTAGTTCGCTTTCACCGCTTGACGTGCAATGCGCTGACGGCAATTGGCTTATTATCGATGAGCTTATCGCCCCAGCCAGCGGCAAAAAAATGGCCGCAGAGGCGTTCCTCCGCGGCCATCAAGGCTAAGTTTACTGGCTAACTAAGCAGCTAAATCAAAGTCGCCTTGACCTTGTTGAGTCTGCTGCGGCGCTGAAGGCGCACCCGCACCGCCTAAAATAGCATCGCGGTGAGCAACAATCTCCTTCTTCAGTTCGTCCATCACCGCCGCCACGACATCGCGATAATCCGGACGATTCACTTCCAGCCACTTCGTGGCAGCAAACTCATCCTTCAGGCGCGGATCGTTCGGATCAGCTTTAGTTGCCTGCACTAGCCTCTGGAACATCTTGTCTTGCTGGTAGTTCGGCGCATATTTAGCTAAAAAATTATCGACTGCATTTGGTTTTTTATCAATGATATCCGCAAACTCATCCAACTGGGCATCGCTCATACCCTGGCTTAACCGTTCGCCAACACGCATCTCCAGTTCGCTGTAAATGTGCTGTAAAAACGGCTTGCGCTGCTCCTCTGGCAACTGATCCAGCCCTAGTTCTTTTAAGAATTCTTCGTTTAGTTGAAACATTTAATACCTTACCTCTTTAGTACTACTTTATGTGGTATCATTATAGCAGTTTTGCATGTAAATCGCCAAACTCCAACAGTATATAAAACTACAGACCGTCGCTATCAGCCATCTCATTGACTTGAGAAAGTGTAGATCTCAAATCATTCATCACCTTTATAGCTGACTCTCGAATTATCCTTTCGACGTTAATATTCTTTTCTTTGAACCAAGAAAAGAGAGCAAATTGCTGAATTATTTTATCGTCTGTAGTGTTATTTTGCCTACCCAACTGTTGTATAGCCAAAAATTCTTTGCTTTCACGAAACTGTGCGTTTGTGCGAGTCGCTACACTCAAAGCTAAGCTTTCATCGCCGTCAATCAAACGCTCAATTTCTTCTGATTGCTTCTCACTAATCGCTCCGGCAATCCTCTCTTTAAACTCAGACTCCATTCTACCGGCAGCAATTTTACGCAGTCTCTCCATTTGTTCTGCCGGCAAAGCGTCAAATCCAGCTTGCTGCAGGAATTCGTCAGTAATTTCAAACATTTTTATTTCTCCTTTTTTATTTCTATTAAAGATTCATATTTTTCAATGCCCAATCAATTGCACCGTTCACATATTCAGGATTATCATTACCACCCACTGTCATACCAATTTCACCATTGCCAACCTGTGGAAAATCAACCGAGAAGCCCTGTCCTCTGAGCCAATCGCCAACCTGATATAGAGTAGAAGTGGCTTTTTCAGAACCAATTGACGGATTATTCGCTAAATGATCCCACGGCCAAGATGTATCTGATGATATCGTGGGAGCCTCTGTCATAGGAGTTCCCGTCATAGGGTTTTCTGCTATGTTATGTCTTGAACTTGTCATCCCTAAATCCTGAGTCTTATCTTCTAAAGGCGGTTTTGGGGGGGTTGGGGGGGTTGGAGCATCCTCCGAAGAGAAAAGCCTATCATGCGCCCAGTGACCAGCCGCAAATCCTATTGCTCCACCAGTCGCAAAGCCTAATGCATACCTAGCCATTGCGCCTTTGGATGCATCTCTAGAGGCCTCTTGGCGTATCTCTGAGTCCATCTGGCTCATTTCCAAGCCGCTTCCAACCATTGCTCCAATCATTTCCCATGACTTCAGCGGCCTCTTTATCTCGTTGCCGTCTTTATCTCTATCTCCAACTGTCCATTCGTTATTCGAAGCACTTTCAATGAATTCTTGCTTCTCCTCATCTGTCAATGATCGGTCGTCCTCGCTTTGAGCTTCCAATGTAGCCTCGCGGGCAGCAGCGCCGATACCAGCACTAAGCAAAGCACCACCAGCCGCTACCGGCAGCATACCTAGCATCGAGAAACCTGCCAACCCCGTTGCTCCACCAGCAGCCAAACCAGACACAACACCAGAAACAGTACTTCTTTTATTGTGTAAACTGCCTATCGTTATCTTGCCTTCATCCTCTCCGCTAGTAAACAGACGACCGATCTTTGCCACAAGCTTACGAAATGGTGAACGCTCTTCCTGGCGCCTATTAAGTTCAGCCTCAGCCTCTCTCTCCACTTGATCAAGCTGCTCAACCACCGCAAGAGCTATCGACTGAATTGCAGCTTTCCTAGCCTGCTCGTAGTTAACTTCGTTCTCGTTTTTCTTTTCGTCAGCTTGCCCTTCTTCAGCCTCATCAAATTCATCGCCAAGATATTTCTGACGCAGCATCTCTTCATACGGATCAAGACCTTCTGGATTGCTTTTATCTGAGGATTTGGTTTTCTTCTTATCTTGCCCTTCTTCAGCCTCATCAAATTCATCGCCAAGATATTTCTGACGCAGCATCTCTTCATACGGATCAAGACCTTCTGGATTGCTTTTATCTGAGGATTTGGTTTTCTTCTTATCTACAGAGAATTTTCCGTCAATTGTCTTAATACTATCAGCCTCTTGTCGATAAACAAGCGCTGTAAGGGCGGTTGTCAACTCTCTGCGGGCCTCTTCCATGGCCGCCCTGCGTTTCGCGCCGCCAAACCAATTCTTGAAAAAGCCCTCCTCGTAATTTATCTTTGCTTCTACAAATTTACGCCGCGCCTCATCTGCCTGCTTTTCAAGAGTCTCAGCACTAACATGCTCTTTATCACCAGGCTGTTGTTTTTTGTCATCTTTTGCAGTTTCGGTTTTATCAACAGGTTTAGCATTATTAAGAAGATTTTCTAGAACACGAGCTGCCCCATATCTCTTAGCTCCTGATATGTTCTTGTCATTTATCACTTTCTCCAAAGCATCGATTTTAGCCTGTGTATCTTTATCAACTGTCTCGTCATTGTCTTCCTGAGACTGAATAGACTCCACATATTCTTCAACGCGCATCCCGCCTTTGGCGGCAGCACTGGCAAGTTCTGAATATCTACGACCAGCCGCTGTAATAAACCTATGAAAATCAAAATCGCTAATATTCTCTTCAAGTAGACCCTGTTCAATAAGCCTTTTTTTAACTTCGTCAAGCTCTTTGTCTTTGTCAAACTCTTTGTCTTTGAAAGCTACAATTGCTTCGGCATAGGCTAGAGCATCCTTATCAGACACGGTAGTCACATTATCTGTATCGTCAATATTACTCCTTCCACCGTTAAAGACATCACTTGCTGCACGTCTTCCTAAATTAAAACGAGCCCACGCTCTTCGCAATCTTTCTTTCAGACCCGGTCTGTGACCTTCTTCTGTACGCTGACGCTCCGCAGTCTGATTTAAGAAATCGTTAAACGACGGATCGTCTCCGCTCGTTTCGGACGCTGCATCCTGAGAACGCAAGGGTTTCCAGTCGACGTTTAGAGGAGTACCCCATGCCGGAGTCGCCACATCCCCGACACGACCCTCCCCTGGTCTAGATTGCCCTCTTCTCGCGCCGCTGCCGGGTGTTGTTTCTTTTGATGCCATGTGGTGGTTCCTTTCTTAGAAATACTTTTCTTAAAGATTATGTTAGTATGCTATCATACAGTGTACAAAATGTCAAGCTTTTTGCTTAGCTTAACCCTCTTCACCACCTCAAATTGCAAACATCTTACCTTCCCGCGGCAAATTACAGCGTCTTCTTCACCAATTCCCGCGTAAAGAATTCCAGTTTGTCGCCAATTTCCAGGGTAATCTTTTTCTTGGTTTTCAGGCTCAAGCCGCACATTTCACCCTCAAAGACTTCCTTAGCTTCCTGCTGTTGGCGCTGCACTGATGATACTTCCACCTCGGCAATTTGCTCCTTGCCGCGCTTTACTCGCGCCAGCAGCCCTTTCGCCACCTTGCCGCGTTTTACTTCGCCGCCAGCGATTATTTCCTCGCGCATCGTCCTAAACACGCCTTTCACTTCCAATTCGCCAATTTCTGTCTCGACAACCTCTGGCGCCAGCAGCGCTTCCATTGAATCTTTCGCATCATCCAATAGCTCGTAAATCACCTTAAAAATCCGCACTTCCACGTGTTCGCGCGCCGCCAATCGCTTAACCGCTGGCAGGAGATCGACATTAAATCCGTAAATTACTGTGTTCTCGCCTACCGCCAAGTGAATATCATTCTCAGAAATATTGCCCACACCCGTACCGACAACGTGCAATTCAACTTCGCCGCCCGTATCAATCAGCTTCAAGCTATCCACCACCGACGTCACCGAACCCTGGACGTCAGCCTTAATAATCACATTAAACTCCTCGGCATCAAGTTTCTGATTCATCATTTTTAGGATGTCCGCGCCGGTAATATTAGTAGTAGCCGCCATTTTTTCCTGCTCAATTTTCGCTTTTTGCGCCAAATTGCGCGCCTCTTTCTCGCTCTTAGCAATTTCAAATCCATCGCCAAACTGCGGCAATTCCTTAAACCCAGTCACGTTGACCGGCGTACTTGGGCCGGCATCTTTAACTGTCTTACCACGAAAATCCTGAAGCGTCCTAACTCGTCCGTAAGCCGTTCCAGCAACCAAATAATGCCCCGGCCGCAAATGCCCGTTCTCCACCAGCAACCCGACCACCGCGCCGCGCCCAGTCTCCATGTGCGCCTCAATCACCAATCCTTCCGCCGGCACGTCCTCATCCGCCCGCAAATCTTCCATATCTGCCACGAGTAGCACCATATCCAGCAACTTATCCAAATTCTGGCCGGTCTTGGCGCTAACTTCCACCATCACCGTATCTCCGCCCCACTCCTCAGGGTTGAGGCCGTGCTCAGACGCCAGCTGCGTTTTTACCAGCTGCGGGTTGGCGGTATCCTTATCAATTTTATTGATCGCCACCACGATTTTCGCATTAGCCGAGCGCGCAAACCGAATCGCCTCGACCGTCTGCGGCTTAACGCCGTCATCCGCCGCCACCACGATGATCACCACATCAGTCAGCACCGCGCCGTGTTGCCGCAGCGCCGCAAACGCCTCGTGTCCCGGCGTATCCAATAGCGTAATCATCCGCCCGTTGCGCTGTGCTTGATAAGCGCTAATATGCTGCGTTATTCCGCCAGCCTCACCCTCGACCGTCTTTTTATCTAAAATTGCGTCTAGTAAACTCGTCTTACCATGATCAACATGCCCCATCACCGCCACAATTGGCGGGCGCGGCACTGCCTTATCTGATAGTTTTCGTGCATGATGATGGATATCCGCAGCAGCCGCCTTGCGCTTCAGCTGCACATCCAGCCCCAATTCTTCGACCACAATCTGCGCCGTCTCAAAGTCCAATCGCTGGTTAATCGTCGCCGCAATTCCGTTCTTAAACAACTCGCCAATCAGCGTAGTTACCGACAATCCCAGAGTTTCAGCCAATTCGCCAACCGTTACCGAATCCGCAATATTGACGATTTTTTCTGCCATAGTAAGCTCCTCTCACCTCTGGGCGTAGCTACGCTTCAGGGGATTTGTATTATTTTTTCTTTGACTTGCCAAGCGAAAGAGAAATTTTGCGGTTTTCTTTATCGATATCCAAAACCGTAAATTCTTTACGCTCATTCAAGGTGAACACCTTTTCAGGATCCGTCCCGTCGCCGCCAAGCTCTGACACGTGAACCAGCGCCTCAACTGCCGGGCTTAGCTGTACAAACGCACCAAACGGCGTAATGCGAGTCACTGTTCCCTCAACTTTATCGCCAGGCTTGAATTGCTCGACCTCGTCCAACCAAGGATCTTTAGTCAATTGCTTCATGCTCAAGCTCAGCCGCTCCTTATCAATCGCGATAATCTTCGCCTTGACTGTCTGTCCAACCTTTACGTAGTCGGCTGGATTGTTAACGCGTTCCCAGCTGATTTCCGAAATATGAATCAGCCCTTCAATACCTTCAACGTTAACGAATACGCCAAAGTCGACAACGCCAGTCACCACGCCTTCAACTGTATCGCCAATCGCCATCTTCTGGAATCGCTCCGCCAAACCTTCTTTTACCGCCTCTTTTTCAGAAAAGATAAGTTTGTTTGTCTTGCGATCAGCGTCCAAGATTCGTACCTTAATGTCTTTATTTACCAAAGTATTAAGACGCTGCAAAATCTCGTCCTTATCGCTTGAACCGACGCGCGGATAATGTTCTGCTGACAACTGCGATACCGGTAAGAAGCCGCGAATACCCTCGTATTCCACCAGCATACCGCCGCGATTAGCATCGTACGGCACTACCGTAATAATCTCGCCCGTTTCAAGCTTAGCAAAGACCTCGTCCCAGCCGCGATCCTTGGCTGCCTTGCGTAGCGACAGCAGTGAATAGCCGTTATCCAGCTCTGGATCAACCACGCTAGCGACAACTTCGTCGCCGACAGTATAATTTTTTGAAAAACCAACTTCGCGACGCGGTACTAAACCAACGCCCAAAGGCCCTAAATCGATCAAAACCTCGTGTTTTCTAACCGACAACACAGTTCCATTAACCATGTCGCCAGCAGCAATTTGCTTTATATTATCACCTGCTTGCGCCAGCAGGTCGTCCATTGTAATTTTGGCATTTGCCATAAGTCTTCCTAAAGACCCCTTCCTTAAAATTGATATTGTTTCCTAGAGACAGCATGAAAAACTTCCCTATAGATCAATAGTAATTGTACCACAACAGATATAGTTAAGTCAAAATCAGACAACCCGGCGCGACTGAACGTACGCCAAAACGATAAAGGTCAAACCGCCAACTGCCAGAATAGCTGCCACCGATTCAGCCGGGCCAGTTTTTGGCAAGTCCTTATCGCTAGTTTGTGCTGCTGGCGTCTGCGGGGTAGCCTGCGTATCAGCTTTCTTTTCCTCTGATTTACTCTCTGTTTTAGTATCCGAGCCGCTTATTAAAGGAGAGTTGTCACTACCGGATTTGGAGTCAGCATTCTGATCTTTGCCGGTTTCAGTCTTTTGTTCCGAATTACCGCCTGATTTATTTTCCGTTTTAGCGTCTTTGCTGTCTTTAGTATCTTTATTGCTCTTATTGTCTTTATTGTCGGATTTATTATCTGCCGCGACCAATTCGCTTGAAATCGGCGGATTCTGTTGATCGCTTAGCGAATGGCGGGTGCCGTATAACACCGCCAAAGCCGCCGCTGCCAACACAGCACCAACCACTACAAATGTTCCGACAGCTCCTCGTTGATTATTTCTATTCATTGCCTGCTTCTCCAAACTCAAATTTTCTTTATTATATCATGATAGCCCGTAATCAGTAAAGAGCTATGGTATAATCCAATTATGATAGTTGCTGTAGATACTGGAGGAACGAAGACGCTCGTCGCCCGCTTTAATGATAATGGACAGCCCGAGCAAATCATAAAATTCCCAACGCCGAAAGATATTGAACAATACATCCAGCGCGTCACCGATCAAATACACTTAATTTCAGGCGATTCCGCTACTACGTTATCTGTCGCTCTGCCAGGCGTTGTCCATGACGGAGTTGCTGTTTGGTGTCAAAATCTCAATTGGCAAAACGTACCCATCCGGCAGCTTTTTGCAAAGAACTTTCCCAACGCCAATATTATAGTTGCCAACGACGCTAACATGGCTGGACTCGCCAGTATGCACCGCTTAGACAAGTTACCTTGCTGCGGATTGTACATCACGATCGGCACCGGTATCGGCACTTCCCTGATCTTAAACGGCGTGCTAGATAAATCCTTAAACGATTGCGAGGGCGGACACATGATGCTGTCGTATGGCGGACGCACCCTATCCTGGGAGCAAATTGCAGCCGGACGAGTATTTTATGAACTATTCGGCGAGTTATCGAAAGAAACCTCCCTAGAAGCTTGGTCAGAAATCGCTAAGAGAATTAGCGTCGGATTACAGCCGCTCATCGCTTTTACCCAGCCAGATGTCATCGTAATCGGCGGCAGCATTGGTTCGTTTGTCCCCTATTTTACCGATATATTAAGCGGCTTGCTAGCAGAAAACCTACCAGCCGCCATAGCCGTACCGAAAATCACTAGCGCGCCGAAGCCGGAAGAAATTGTATTATATGGATGCTACGACAACGCCCTGGCCTACTCTAGCCAAAATTAAACGAGATTTTCCGGATATTACCTTTAAAAAAAGCGATGTTTTTTCATGGTCTCCGAAAACACAAACAGTTTTTTATAAAAACCTGCGGCAAAAAAATGATTTTGCCCAATTGCTGCATGAAATCGCCCACGCCAAACTGCAGCACGAATCCTACCAGCGGGATATTACGTTAATTGATATGGAAAGATCAGCCTGGGAATATGCCGTAGACACGCTTGCTCCTGTATACAATCTGCCGCTGCAAATGGACGACGACATCGTTCAAGATTCGCTGGATAGCTACCGCGACTGGCTGCACTCACGCAGTATTTGCCCAAATTGTGAAGCAGTCGGTATGGAAATTGCTAAACACCGCTACCGCTGCCTTCAATGTCATAGCGAATGGCGCGTCAACGAAGCTCGCTCCTGCGAACTCCGCCGCTACCGTAAATAAATAACCCTCTTTGCAAAGAGGGTTATTTTCATATTATCACGCGCGGGCGTTAGAACTACGCAGCTAGCGTTACATCATCTTGGGTTGTTGCTTGCGCGGCTGCTGCCGATACAGTCGTCGTTGCTGTCGCCTTGCGCCGGCGAGAAATTTTTCCGCCCTTTGCGCCAGCAATTCGCGCCAAAGCCGGATTAGCTGCAAAACCGCCAGTCTTGCCATTCTTACCGCCCTTTGCGCCAATTTTCGCGTAAAAGTTTGGATCACGCGCTAAGTTTTTCTTCGCAGCCTTCAGACCGCCAGCTTTTGTTCCTGCCATGAGTTTTCCTCCGTATTAAAAAGATTTCCACATAAAATTATGCAGAAACCCTCACCTTTATATATCACACATGGTATGTGTTATAGTCTTATGTTATCATACTGCTCATACTTTGTCAATATTTACACAATCACTCTTTCATTGTGAATAAAATATTGCATTCTGCTTCTCTGTTAGCTATACTAAGTATAGTCAGCGACATCATGCTGGCTATCTACTGGAACTTTAGAAATCGTAGTTCCACCACAAATAAAATTCTCGTTTTCTGCGAGATTCGAGAATAGAGAAAATAACGCTCTTTCAGGGGCGTTATTTTTATTTGCTATAATTACAGTATGCTAGTCAAATTTAAGATGAAGAAGAAAGACTGGACTGGAATATTTCTGACAGCCCGCGTCCAAAGGTTGTATAAAGAGTACGAGGATAATATCGTCTCTGGCCTTGAAACGGCTTCTGGACTATCATTTCTCAGAGGGTTTACTATTGTAGTAAGCGATATAACTGGCGATCACAACACATGGTTTCTCGGCTCAGGCATTGACAAAAAAGAGGCAGCACTAATTGAGCTAGACGCATCATCAGTAATAGGAGATGATCTTATCCTTTGGATTCTTGTTAACCTGACTGGATGTAAATTGCTTGGACAAAATCATGTGTGGCCGCAAACCGTAAAAAACAAAGAAATCTTAAACGAGCGATGGAGTCGATTGGTGTACTCATTTTCAGTTGACGCAATAGAAATAGGCTTTGGTAGCCAGCATACCAAATCTATAATGGAACATATCGCAAAGGATAGCCTTGGAATTAGTAGCGACAAAGCATGGAAATGGGCAGCAAGTATGACACCGAAGCAGCGCAAGGTGGCTTGGAAAAAACTTAAAAAGACTCACTCCCATTAAATCATTAGATTAAAAAATAACAAAATTCATGACAAATTCAGCTCATAAAACTAATGTGCAAAATAAAAACCATCCTATTTGGATGGGTAAATTATCTTGCCGTCGCAACGGAACAAGAAAAAAGACTCCCTATTCGGAAGTCTTTTTTATAATTCGGCACCGTGCTAGTTT
>CAUUVO010000006.1:0-49419 GCA_963548835.1 uncultured Candidatus Saccharibacteria bacterium | reverse complement strand
TATCAGCCAAGACCAAGCGATTATTTCCGAAAAGGACGCCGCTCACCCGCTACTTGCAAACGTAATCCCGATGGAGGTGTAAGACAAATATATGCCAACTATCACTATCATCACCGGCTGCAGCGCCGCCGGAAAAACAACAACCTTCAAGGCTCTACGAAAAAGCCAGCGAATCGGCAAGTCAATTGCTATTCATGAAATTGATGAAGACGGAGTCCCGCCAGTTGGACGCGGGCCATGGCAAGGCTTTCGAGTTGAGCAGCTGCTTTTTGATGCAACCGAACGTGCTAAAAAAGGAATATCCTCAGTTATTTGCGGTATTATTTTCCCGCATCAAATAACTGAATCAATCTACTATCCCGACCCAAAGATCGCCGACGTACAATTTATCATGCTGTCTACCACTGGTGCATTAATTTCCGAACGTCTGCGCGAACGCGAAAAAGGATTGAAAGGATTTGACGAAAGCATCAGCTTAGGCGGTATTCGGCAAAATATCAAACAGAACTTACTTAATCAAAAACGGCTTGTTCGAGCAATTAGCTCCTTAAAAAATGGCCACGTTATAGACGTATCGAAACTTGATAAAACCACTATGACCGCTAAAATTGAAGATATCATTATCAAGAATGAGAAACCGAAAACTAAACCAGAACCGTCGTCGCTATTTATTATCGGCGCTAACGGCCAGCTAGGTACAGCCCTAAGAGCTCAGTATCCAGAGGCTAGATTCGCTGATAAAACCGAGCTTGACATCACTGATCGCCAATCGGTCGAATCGTTTGATTGGTCAGGAATATCAACCATTCTGAATGCGGCTGCTTTCACTAATGTTGATGGTGCAGAAACACCAGAAGGTCGCCTGGCGGCCTGGAAAGTTAATGCCTCAGCAGTCGCAAATTTGACCCGAGCTTGCCGCACTCACGATATGACGCTGGTACATATTTCCAGCGATTACGTATTTGACGGGACAAAAGAACCGCATTATGAAAGCGAAGATTTCAGTCCGCTGAGTGTTTATGGCGCATCGAAGGCGGCTGGAGATTTGTTAGTCGAACAACTCGACAAATTTTACTTGCTACGTACTACTTGGGTGATCGGCGAAGGTAAAAACTTTGTCCGCACTATGCTTAGTCTGGCGGAAAAAAATATTTCGCCAACCGTTGTTCATGATCAAATTGGCCGGCTAACCTTTACTGGTGAATTAGTAAGAATTATTGACCACCTGCTGTCAACTCAAGCCCCGTTCGGCACATACAACGCCACTAACGACGGACCATTAGAAAGCTGGGCGGACATTACCAGACGAATATTTAAGCTGGCTGGTCGCGATGACCTGACTGTTACCAACACGACGACGGCTGAATATTTTGCTGGCAAAGATGGAATCGCACCGCGCCCGCTCGGCTCGAATATGAGCCTGGAAAAGTTACATGCTACTGGTTTTTCTAGCCATGATTGGACACATGAATTAAAAGATTATATACTGAATCAAAAGGAGTTTTCATGAAAGGAATAATTTTAGCAGGCGGCTCGGGTACTCGCCTTCACCCAATTACCAAAGCTATTAGCAAACAGTTAATGCCAATTTACGATAAGCCGATGGTTTATTATCCATTGACCACATTGATGCAAGCAGGAATTCGCGATATCTTAGTCATTACCACGCCGGACGATCAAGCTGGTTTTCAGCGGCTACTTGGCGATGGTTCACAGTGGGGCATCAATCTACAATACGCCATTCAACCAAAGCCAGAAGGCCTAGCGCAAGCCTTTATCATCGGCGAGAAGTTCATCGGCGACGATAAAGTAGCGTTGGTACTTGGCGATAATATTTTCTACGGCGAACGGTTAGACGAGTCGCTTCGCGAATGCACCGATCCAGAAGGCGGTGTAGTTTTTGCCTATGAAGTATCCGACCCGGAACGTTACGGTGTTGTTGAATTCGACGGGGAAAATCAAGCTATTTCTATCGAGGAAAAACCAGCTCAGCCAAAGTCAAACTTTGCAGTGGTTGGACTATATTTTTACGATAACGATGTCATTGACATTGCTAAAAGTGTTCAGCCATCAGCACGGGGCGAATTGGAAATTACCTCAATCAATGCTGAGTATCTGCGCCGTGGCAAACTGCAAGTACAAACTCTGGAAAATGGCGATGTTTGGCTGGATACAGGCACTATTGATAGCCTAACCGATGCCGCCGACTTCGTACGCGTCATCCAGAAACGCACTGGCCAGATTATCGGCAGTCCGGAAAAAACTGCTTTTGATAATGACTGGATAGTCCGCCAGCAGCTTGACGAACTAGCTATCGATTTGAAAAAATCAGGCTACGGTAATTATCTAACTAAATAGTTTAGTTTAGGCGCTAGTTTTTACTGGGCGTTTGAGAGCGTCTGGATGGGTTTTTACTGCAGCGAAAATAACCGCTAAAACCAAATAAATATGCAGCGCATTTGGCAAACCGCTAAAGAAATTCCACTGCAACGCGAAGGCGATAAGTGTCGCCCAGGCTAACTTATCTCTACGAGTGTCGTACAAATATACCACCATTGCCATCAGACACAAAACAGCGCCAATCAGCCCGTTCTCTAATAAAATTTCGATATACTGGTTTTGGGTAATTTCTGCTTCAGTCGCCAGCTTGTGTGTGTGTTGTTGTATCGCCCGGCCAGAAGACCCCGTACCCGTGCCAAACAACGCCGTTATCCAATCTTTTCTCCATGTCTGCAGCGCCAAATTTAGCATACTCGTCCGTTCACTGGTAGATGTTTCGACATAACCGCTAAAATGGGCCTTAGGGTGATTGGTCGTCTTTACAGCCGCAGCCGAAGGCGAAGCTGCTTGCGGAGCGCTACTGGCAGTTAACTTAGGAAGATTTACCTTTCCTAGAGTTAATTGATTAACAGATTTTGATACAGAATCATAAAACCCGTCGCTTACTCGCGGGTTTATCTCAGTAAAAATGCCGTGCCACACCATGCCAACACCAAACCCAGCCAATACCACAAGTGGCAAGAAAGCTAGCCTGGATTTTTTGATTAAAGAATTCCTATATAAAAACATTAGGCAGGCGATAGCAATTACCAACGAAAAAATAGCGCCGCGGCTTAGAGTCAAATACATTGCCGTTACCATGATGCATAAAAAAATAACGTCCGTTTTAGTAACAGTTTTTCGCAAAAATTTGGCAGACAGTATTAAAATTGGCGCCAATAACAAACTACCAAAAAACTGCGGTTCAATCGCAAAAACACTAGGACGGACGAAACCAAAACCCGCCGCTAAACAGCCGCGGCACAACCCCCAATCAAACCAAGCTCCATAAGCAACTTGGATGATCGCCAAGACACTCATAAACGCCGCCGCCGCAATGTAGGTATTTTTTAAAATTGGAGTAAGTTTTTTAACATCTGTTGACAATACGCCAAGTAAAACAGTAAACAAAGCCGCGCCAACTCCAGCGGTAAGAATAGCCCTTGATAAATTATTCGACCAAACAATACTTATAAAACTCCACAGGATAAATAATCCGGCAATTCGCACCAAATTGCATTGCAATAATTTTTTATAGTTGCTAGAAATCAGCGGCAAAGCGGTCACTGCCAGCACAGCGACATAGATTAGAACCAACGATAATTCTATATTCATCGCACTGGAACGGCCAAGGTAAATGTTGGGCTGGTAAGAAAACCAAACAACCAGCGGCGCCAGCAGTAAGAGTTTATCAAATAAGCACAGATCTGCAAACTGCCGCAGCATTTTGTCAATTTTTTTCATCAACTTTTTCCCTGATAAACTGCTCAATTGTTTTCTTAAAATTATCCTTTGAAAAAGATTTGGCAGTTGCAGAAACCTCTTTTTTATTAAAGCGCTTTTTTTCAAATAGCAGCACAGCCTTTTTTAGCGACTCCGCTGTTTGTTCGGGAAAAAACACGCCATTTTTATTTTCAATTACATAATCCAGCACGCCGCCTTTCTTATAGGCAATCACCGGAACGCCAGCGCTTAGTGCTTCAATCGGCGCGATACCAAACGGCTCCAGGCTCGGAAAAATGAACGCCTTAGCCTTAGATACCAGCTGTGCCAACTCCTTGCTATCGTTAATAGTCGGAACAAACTCGATATTTGCACTGCCAGCAGCCAGCGCCACCAATTTATCATGCTCAGCGCCACCGCCGACCAAAACCAGCTTGGCGTCCAAATCTTGAAAAGCCTCTACTGCTAAATCTAAGCGCTTCCAATTTACTTGGCGCGACGTACTAATATAAAAATCGCTAGTTTTCGCACTGGGACGAAACTTATCGACATCAACTGGCGGAAACACAACCGCGGCTTGGCGATGGTAATAGGTCTCTACCTCCTTGGCAGAGTAGGTGGAATTGGCAATAATATAATCCGGACGCTTAGATAATTGATAGTCATTCTCTCTAAGTGGTTTAACTAATAATTTGAAAAAAAATCGCACAATACCATTTAATTTGCCAAATCCTGGGTTCTTTACATAATCATCATACATTCCCCAATAATATTGTGTTGGCGGACCTTGCAAATAACTGATATGAAGCTGGTCTTCCCTAGTCTTTATACCCTTACTTTCAGCGATACAGCTGGAAATTATCACGTCAAATTCCCCTAATTTTAAGTTAGAAAAATAAACCACCCTTAATGGTCCGAGGAACTTTCGCAGCTTGGCTGGGAAT
Source organism: uncultured Candidatus Saccharibacteria bacterium (assembly GCA_963548835.1). Lineage (GTDB taxonomy): Bacteria > Patescibacteriota > Saccharimonadia > Saccharimonadales > Saccharimonadaceae > Nanosynbacter. The sequence goes on along the minus strand of CAUUVO010000006.1, from coordinate 44,713 downwards.
ATATTTAACCAACCAGTTCTCACATCGCAATCGTCAAACCAATCAATGTCTTTTTTAGAATACTGCGAGGTAAGAATTGGTGCTTCTGGAAATATTTCATGAAGAGTTTTAACGACCTTTTCCGCGCCGCCATATGTCGTCAGCCAATCAGTCACGATAGCTACTTTTTTACCCTTAAGCCAGGCCGGGTTTTTTTGACTATCCACTATTTGGCCCCCCGCCGAATAATCACCGAAAATACCGTCTTAAATAATATCTGAATGTCTAATAATAGCGACCAATTCTGCACATAATATACGTCCAAACGGCGGCGCTCCTCAAACGAGATATTACGCCGGCCAGAAACTTGCGCCAAACCAGTAACTCCTGATTTTACCGCTAAGATAATATCCTTCTTTTTATATTGATTGATTTCCTGCGGAATCAGCGCCCGCGGCCCAACGAGCGAAATGTCACCACGAATAACATTAATCAGCTGCGGCAATTCGTCAAGCGACGTCGCCCGCAGAAACTTGCCAAGCCTGGTAATACGCGGATCGTCATCAAGCTTATCGCCGTTTTTACGATAAGTTTTCGCTAGCTCCGGCCTGCCCATCTTCTTAAAAGCCTGTTCTGGCGTTAGTCCGTTATATTTAGCTTTTAATGAGCGAAATTTATAAATCTGGAACTCTCTGTTAAATCGCGTCAAACGAACTTGCCGAAAGAAAATTTTGCCGCGCGGCTCGGTAATTTTCATAACGACGATGACAACCGCCATAATCGGCGAAGCGATGATCAGTCCAAGCCAGCCGAGCGTTAAATCCATTAGCCTCTTCCATACGCGACCAGCGCCAAACAATTTGGTTACTTTTATGTCGATCATCGGCAGTCCGCCAACGATTTCCACGCTGTTTAGCTGCGACAGTAGTCGATCTTGCTGCGGTACGAACATGTACGACAAATGATTCTCTATAGCATACCGGTAAATATCCTCCGACTGAGCTACGTCGGTTTGAATAATAATATCAGGTTTTGATTCGTTCAAGGCTTCTTTTATCTTCGAGAATGTTTTATACGAAGTTCGGCTCGGAAAATACTGCTCCTTAGCCGCCACGCCGACCACGTCGTAGCCAAAGCCGACGTTGTCGATAAAAAATTGAGCTAGCTCAATCGACCTAACTGAATTGCCAACAATCAATACTTTTTGCCGTCCAATGCCCGATCGAATTAAAATTTTATTAATAAAACGGATGATTTCTCGTCCGACAACCATCAGCACAAAGTTAATGGCTATAAAATAAACAGCTATCACGCGAACCGGAAAGATATCTTCGCCGGTGAAGAATTCGTAAGAAATCATCGCCATAACACTAACGACCGACGCCACTAAAACCCGGCCATATTCCTTAGAGCGGTATAAAAACACCGTCCGATCATATAAGCCAGATAAGAAATTTACGCCAACCCACAGAGGAATCAGCATAATTGACAGCCATAAAAAGCTCATGGTCTCAGGGTGAAAATAGTACGGCCGCGCATCAAAATGGACGCGATAATAGTAAGCCAGCCCGAAGGATACAATCACCACCACAATATCAGAGAATACTAACAATACTTTTGAACTTAACAGAATGTCACGCTTCATCACTATTATTTTACCGTGTTCGTAGCAAAAGTAAAGAATCGGCAGCTAGCTGTTGGCTATTTTCATCCCAAGCATTTTCTTTATCCTATTAGCCTGCTTCAGAGGTAATTGATGCAGTAAAATCGAGCTGATGTATTTATTTGATACAACTCTGCTCTTTTGAATACGGCGGCGTTTAGCAAAAGCTCTCGGTGTTAGCAGTAAACTTTGCCAAAAACCCTTCAAAGCAAATTTCAGGCTGCCTTTGGGAATCTGGTAAAAAATGAATGCGGTATAAATTAGCGCGAATTTCGGCCACATCCAAAAAATCATCGGACTAGGCACGTTTTTCCAAAACACCTGCGGTAAATTCTTAAAAACCTGGCGGACAGTAAAACCCGGGATTTTTGAGCTTGTCGCTGAATGTTTATGCAGCACTACGGCAGATTTTTCATACCAAACCTTATAACCAGCTAGCTGCATACGCCAGTCAATATCAACATCTTCGCTATAAGCAAAAAAATCCTCATCAAATAAACCAATTTTCTTAAATACTTCAATTTTATACAGCGTAGCGCCGCCAGTTCCCCCGAAGACCAGACCGCTTTCTGGGGCGTCTTTCCTCGGTAGTTTTTCGGCCCGAAGCGACGGAATCCCCCATGTTGAATAATCATCGCCAGCATCGTCGATAAATTTGCCGGTTGTGTCCAGCATCAGGCTTGTTACTGCGCCAATTTCCTCAGAATGATTAAAGCCGCCCGCCAATTTTTCCAGCCAGCCAGGCTCGGCATTGGCGTCATTGTTTAATAAGGCCACTGCCTCAAACCCATGTTTCATTGCCCATTTAATACCAATATTTACTCCGCCCGTAAAACCAGTATTTTTTGGTTCTTTATGAAAATGTAAATTTTTCATTTTAATTTTAGAAAGTTCTTTCACTGAATCATCGCCCGACCCATTGTCAATCAAATAAATTTCAAAATCCGTATAGGTTTGGCGCCGTAAGGCCGCCAGGCATTTTTTTGTATCTTGCCAGCCCTTATAATTCAACACCACCACTGCTATTCTCATAAAATCTCTCCTATTCAAGTATATAATACTACATTATGGTAAACTATTCATATGAGGAGAGTGTGCGTAGTTGTTCCTGCTTATAATGAGGCGACCGTGATTGGCGAAGTTGTTAAATCCGCGAGGGAAGTATTCTTAAAATCTAAGAAAGCTTATGATATTGATATTGTCGTAGTCAACGACGGTTCAAAGGACGAAACCGCCAACGAGGCCAAAAAAGGCGGCGCTATTGTTATTAACCACATTCTCAACTCTGGAGCGGGCAGCGCCACGCTAACTGGCCTGGCTTATGCACGCCAGCATAATTACGATATCGCTGCCACCATGGATGCCGACGGGCAGCACGCGCCAGATGACGTCCTGGAAGGAATTAAAAGTATTGATCAAGGAAATGCTGATTTGTTGATAGGCAGTCGGTTAATTGACAGCCGAGGCATGTCGAAGATTAAAGTCCTGGGTAACAAGGGTCTGAGTCTGTTTACTTATTTGTTATTCGGCATTAACGTTACTGATTCCCAGTCAGGCTTACGAATTTTCTCAAAGCGAGCAATCGATGGCTTACAGTGGAAATCAACCGGCTACGAGTTCTGTTCCGAGATGATTTGGCGTGCCAAACAGGCTCGCATGAACGTCAGCGAATATCCAATTAAAGCTATTTACACCGATTATTCAAGAGCTAAGGGCCAGAACAACTGGAATGCAATAAACATTGTTAAACGGCTGTGCAAGCAGCGTATTGCGGAGATATTTAAATGAGGTATATTATTCTCGTATTACTCAACACACCGATTATCTTAGCGGTGTTAATTAACATCATCACCCAATACAAACTAAAAAAGATCAGTAAAAACCGCTTAAAACACCAGTTATTGATTTGGCTATTTGCGTTGATTATTATCATAGGATCATTCCCGGTGTATAATCTGGCGATGAGTAAAGACCTATTTGACTCTAGCGAGCTGAGTCTTTTTGATATCGTCGAAATTACTACCATCGTCTTCCTTCTGTCAATCGCCAACAGCCAGCGGCAAAGAATCGACCAAAACGAACAGCGTCTGCGCGAGCTACACCAAGCCTTGTCAATTAAGCTTAGCAAATAACACCCTCAGGCTTTGAACTTAGCCTTGCTTGCGTTTCGCTATAAGGCCTAAAGAAATATCTACCGCCGAGGTTTACCGGAGGTTTTACGAGGCTTCCGCGCGGTACTCGCACCCTTGACGGCAGCGTCTGCTGTTTTTCTTTTACTTTTCTTAGTCTTCGCTTGTTGAAAAATAAGTTTTGAAAAAATAATGTAATTCCAGACCGCCACCATTGCCATCACCGATATTTTAGCAATCAAACTATTAACATGCAGCACGTAGACCATGCAATTCATAACCAAATTTGTTAACACCAGATTTATAGCCGCTAGTAAGCCGTATTTCATGAGCTGCTGGGAAATTTTTTCTTTGCTTTTGAATACCCATGCTCGATTTAATAAGAAACTAACTACGAAGCCGCACAAGAAACTTATCGTCTGAGATACTATTAGTATAGTTCCGGCTTTCTCCATCACCATAAACGATGTATATTCAGTGATTGCCGCTAAAGACCCGGATACTAGAAACTTCATTATCCTCTGAAAAGCATCTGCCCGGTTTTTCGATATTATTTGCGCGGCAGCTACCACCAGATAGCCGGCAATGACAATCAATGTTAGTCCAGCAGCCGCCAACGAGGCAGTCGTATACTGCGGCCAGAAATTAAATGTTATCGTCGATTCTCCCTTTGGAATTTTAACTGACTGGAATAGGTTATTATATTTTTCAATAGTTTGAGTTTCATTATTAACTTTTGCCGACCAGCCGTCGAAAAATAGTTCCAGCCGCCGCAACTCCGATACCTCGGAACAAGCCGCCGCAATTTCGTTCCGGCTTTTCACTGTTAAACGGCACTTATCCGCCGAAACATAACTGGCAAAATCCGGCATTTGATAAACAACCACCCTGTCGGACGGGTCTTTATAGACCAGCCTTAACCCATGATCTTGCGCATTGATATCACTCAGCCGATAGACGCCGTTAATTTCGCTCACTATATATTTCACGCCGATTGCCTGATAGTTATTAATATTACGCAGGAATTCATCCTGCACCGAATTCTTTTCCCATTTCAACCGAAAAGCACCGGAGAAACTAATCGTGCTGGTGTTGTTATCTAGTTTTTTAACCACATAATCTTCCCATAGTTTGGGTGTTGGTAGATTTTCAGTGTTGATTGATGCTAATTTGAAATACGAACCATAGTTCGTTTTCAGTCCGTTCTTATTACCAATGAAATAAAACCGGTTATTCCCCAGATTTTTCTGCAAAAAATCAACTACGCCAAAGTCCATTCTGGCTTGAGAACGAATTGGCGCACCAAGCTGCGGAATCCAAAACAACACCAGCATTTCGGCAATAATCGCCGCCGTCATGACCATCGGTACGAGCTTTCTGGTTTTCTCCCAAATAGAACTTACAGCTATCGCGGCCAGCCCGGCAGCAGTAGTAACAGCAGCGATGGTCAAATCAATATACGGAATCTGCGCGTTTGGCAAATTATCAATAACAGACTTAGCGAAGACCAGCGCGATAGCCGCTAGTGTAGCCGCTAACAGCAGTGGCAGCCATAGCTTCTTTAACGATAGGTTTGAACCTTTTTTCCATGCATAATCCAGCCCAAACGCCGCCATAATAATCATGGAGATAACAAAAATCGGCGGAACGTAGCGGTGCGGCGCTGCCGACGACATGAGCGGTAACATATCGATAACTTTCGTAATTCCCGGCACTGCTAAAATTCGCGCCAAGGTAACGCCGGACGCTACTAAGAAGAATATCCGAACGCCGCGGGGAATTGCCTGATTTTTAGCGCCGATAAAAGCTGCTGTTATAATAAAAATTCCCGTAAAACCACCCAAACTACCCCAGTAAGGAGCGACTGCTGAATGTTCAAAAATCAACCCGTAAACGTACGGAAATAGCAGCATAGGCGTCGCTTCCATCTTCAAACCAACGCCGGCAAACGCGCCAGTATGCCCGCCAATATTAGCGCCATGCATCAAATAGTGAGCGAAAAGATAAATAATTGGCGCCGCCAAAAGCAGCCCAACAAGACCGCCAATCATAACGTGCGTAACATAACGCAGGAGCAGTTTCTTATCTTTATAGAATCCGCATAGCCGGTAAATAAACCACGCCAACACTAGCAGCCCGTTGATATATGCCGTTTCTGGAAAACCAGCATATATAGAAAACGCCAAACTAAACGCTAAAATAATCCAACCAAATTTTTTACCTTTCGGTGTTTTATCAAGTATTTCGCTTCTAATTTTCTCAACCGCGTAGAGCTGCCATGGGAAAAATGGCATCGGATTAATTACTGCGCTGCCGAAGATAGCGAATAGGCTATTCAGAGAAAAAAGCATGCCGCCAATTACAGACGAGATATTACTCAGCTTAAACATTCTTAGCAAGAAATACATCCCGATGCCGGCTGCGGTTTCTAGAACAATCTTAAAAATCAAAAAACCAGCGGGCAAAACCAGTAACAAATTAAACGGCACAAACAAAGATGCTGGCTGCATATCGCCAGCCAGCGGCGCACCAACGCCCTCGTAATGATTCCATAAAGGTAATTTACCCTCCAAAATTTGATGAACTGACGCCGATCCAAGCGAATGTGTAATCGGTCCGTCATTGACTTCCGTTCCGTTGTATTGACCATTAACTGTCGTCCTGTCGACCCCAAGCCCGGAGCGCGTAATCATCGGGTTAGGGTTGGTGATAAAGATGTTAATAGCGTTGCCCAGCAGTACCACTAAAAATATCACCAAGCAGCTTTTTATCCGCAATTTCAGTTCGCTTCCCATTGCCATAAATTATAATACAGTACTCTATTATTTTCCAAGCTGGCAATTATTAATTTATACGATATAATAGCTTGTATGAAAGTTCTCGATTTATCGGTTATCATACCATTCAAAGATCACCCGAGCATGACTATCGACTGCCTCAAGTCTTTAGCCTCGTGCCCTATCAAAGAAATTTTGCTTGTAAATAATGGCTCAAGCAGCAGCACAATGGATCAAATAAAAGCCTACTCTGCCAATATAAAAAACATCAAGTTGCTTCATTATAACCATAAATTTAACTACCAAAAAATCAATAACTGGGCAGCGGCACAGGCTAAAGGTAAAGTGTTGTGGCTACTAAATAACGACGTCGAGGCAACTTCTCCAGATTTGATTGAATACATGTACCATAAAGCGCTGGAGCCAAGAGTCGGAGCAGTCGGCTGCGTATTATTATACGGCGACAGAAAGACAATTCAGCACGCTGGAGTCTACCTGGTACCAGGCGGCACGGCCGATCATTTGTATATACGTAAAAAACTCAGCTCGCTACTAGAAGACGAAGGTTTACCATACAATTTCAAAGAAGACTTGCCGCTAGCAGCTGTCACGGCAGCCTGCTTGATGGTCGAAAAAGTAAAGTTTGATAAAATCGGCGGCCTCAACGAGGACTTTATTATCACTGGCGGCGACGTTGATCTGTGTCTGCGCTTGGCGGATAAAAAATTTGCACCGATCCTCGTTGGCTACAACCACGGACACATGATTCACAAAGAGTCAGTCTCTCGCTCGCATTTGGGAATTCCCTATGTCGATTTCGTGGAAAGTTATAAAATTTATTCAAAACATTTTTCAACAGAGAACGGCGATGGCTTTATCGATGTCAGAAAATTGAAAGGATATAAGTAGTGAAAAAAGTTATTTTGCGCGCAATTCGAAAAACCAGCAACGTTACTAAACGCGCCGGTCTAAAAGGAGTCAACTTCCTCGGTAAGGTTGAAAATAAAACCACATTTTTAATTAATAACGGCAAGCTGGGCGATTCGGTTAAGGCCGAGGATCTTTTTTATCAAAAATATCCCCACTTAATCCCAGTTTATCCGGCTTTACCTAACCTTGGACAAAAACCTTCAGTAACAATTTTTGGTTTTCTGCACCCAGCAGGTTTTTACGGCGGTATCGCCACACTGCTATTTGTCGGCGCCAAACTGGCTAACGAATTAGGTTACAACCTGCGGGTAGTTCAAACAACTGGCTACAGCGATAAGGTTGATCCAGTTGAGTTTCTGAATAAGAACGGTATCAACATGACGAAAGAGCGCTACTCAACCATTAACCTATCAAACCGTTCGCAGTACGATTACGGTTACCTGCCGCTTCATCCAGACGACGTAGTGCTGGTTAGCGCTTGGTGGGATGCGCGCGTTGCTTCAAGCCTGCCGTTAAAAAATAAGTTCGTCTATCTTATCCAAGATTTTGAGCCGATTTTTTATAATAACAGCGACGCCTATACTTTAGCCGACGAAACATACCACAGTAAAAAGTTCCTACCAATTACTAATACAGAAATTCTCTTAGATTATTTTAAGAAGAATAAGTATAATTACATCGCTAAAAACGCCGTTTTCTTTGAGCCGGCACCATCTCCTGCAGTAAAGAAACGCTCGCCTAAAAATTCTAAAACTAAGAAAATATTTTTCTATAGCCGGCCGAATGTTGATAGAAATATGTTTTACACGGCAATTATGGCTCTGGACAAGGCGCTCAGCGATGAGCGGCTGGCTGACTATACCATTGAGGCGTACAGTGCCGGCTCGTCTGACGTGCCAAATGTGCAATTGTCAAACGGCACGAAAATTATTAACAAAGGTAAAATGCCGCTTGACGAATATTATGCGTTCGCCCAAACAATTGATGTTGCTATTTCACCGATGCTGGCCCCTCACCCAAATTACCCGACACTGGAATTTTCAGGCATTGGCGCGACAGTCGTAACGACCAAATGGCAGACAAAATCCAACCTCGACCGATATTCAAAGAATATTTTCATGGCTGAACCGACAATCGACGACATGGCTGAGAACATTATCGCTGCCATCACTAAGCCAGCAGGCGACATCAAAGCAGATGCAGCTAATAATAACCTAAATACCGATTGGAACAGCGCCCTTGATCAACCGATTAAGGCAATTGCTGACCAGCTAATCCGTAAATAGCTGCTCTAGCGCGTCCCGCACCACCGCTATTCATGATATAATAAACGCATGGGAGTGGAGATTATCAGCAAGCGCAACCGCGTATTGTTATACCAACTGGTAAAAACCGATTTTAAATTGCGTTACCAAGGCTCATTTTTAGGAATCTTATGGTCGGTACTTAAGCCGCTGATGATTTTTGCGGTCATGTACACCGTTTTCGTCCATTTTCTAAAAGTAACCGATGGCACGCCGACTTATCCAATTGTATTGCTACTTGGTATCTCATTGTGGCAGTTTTTCACCGAGGCAACCAGCGTCGGTATGCAGTCCATTTTCGTACGCGGTGATCTCATCCGTAAAATCAACTTTCCGAAGCATATTATCGTTATGTCATCAATGATTAGCGCCTTGATCAGTTTGGCGATTAACTTGGCGGTGGTTTGCCTATTTGCACTATTCGCCAGAGTAGATTTAACGTGGAATATTTTACTTGTACCGATTAGTATTTTACAGCTGTTTGCCTTGGCGTTTGGCCTAGCGCTGTTTTTATCAGCCTTTTACATTAAATTCCGCGATATCGGACACATTTACGAAGTCATCCTGCAGATTATTTTCTATGCAATGCCCATCATCTACCCCTTAAGCATGGTCGCTAACCGCACAGTTTTAGGTATTCCCGTGCAGAAGTTGCTGCTACTTAACCCAATTGCCCAAACCATCCAAGATGTGCGCCACAACTTAATTGCGCCAACCACTACGCCGACCGCCTGGACAACCATGAATTCTTGGATTATCTTTATTCCAATTGTCTTAACAGGCGTTATTATTGTCGGTGGTATCATATATTTTAATAAAAACAGCAAATACTTTGCGGAGAATATATAATGAGTAAACCCGCCATAAAGATTCAGTCCGTCTCCAAAAGTTTTCGCTTGCCAACCGAACGCTCTGCTGGCTTAAAACAGTCTTTTATCAACTGGACGAAAGGTATCAAAGGCTATAAAAAGCAGCAAGTCTTAAACGATATTTCGTTCACTATCAATAAAGGAGATTTTTTCGGTATTGTCGGACGTAACGGATCAGGAAAGTCGACTCTTCTTAAATTAATTTCGCAAATTTATGCGCCAGATTCTGGATCAATCACGATCAACGGTAAGCTCATTCCTTTCATTGAACTGGGAGTCGGGTTTAATCCAGAATTAACCGGCCGCGAGAATGTCTATCTGAGCGGAGCCTTGTTGGGATTCTCAACTGGAGAAATTGACGCCATGTACAGCGGCATCGTTGAGTTTGCTGAGCTGGCTGATTTTATGGACCAAAAGCTTAAAAACTATTCAAGCGGTATGCAAGTACGCTTAGCCTTCTCTATTGCCATTAAAGCCAAGGGAGACATTTTAGTGCTGGACGAAGTTTTGGCGGTCGGCGACGAAGCTTTCCAACGTAAGTGCTTCTCCTACTTTGCCCAGCTTAAAAAAGAGAAAAAAACTGTTGTTTTAGTCACTCACTCCATGGAATCGGTTCAACAATTTTGTAACCGCGCAGCATTGATTGACAGAGATCATGAACTTGTCGTGGGCGGCCCGTCTGAGGTTGCTCAAATTTACCGCCAGCTTAACAATCTGAATGTCGAAACTAAAACATCCAAAGCGGCCCTCAACCGTCACGTCTCTATCAACTGTGAATTCAATAATCTAGGAAAGACGCTCGATTTCTCAATCCAGTTCAACGCCAAAAAATCGCTTAATGATGTGGTGCTAACATTTATGATTATTCGCGATAACGGAGAGATTGTGTATCGTTTTACTACCGACGAAAAATTTGAGAATAAAATTATTGACCTTAATTTATCTCAAGTTCTTAAATTGTCAATTGACAACATTTTACCAAACGGCTTATTCTCAGTCCAAGTCGGCGTAAAAAGCCGTGATCGGGCGCATGTGTACGCACTGGTAGACGACATCGTCAAGTTTGAAATCGTCAATCAAGGCTCGTATAACAACGACGTTTTCTGGAAACCGAACGAGGAGTTTCATCTTAGTAAGTCATGAGACGCATCCTAGCTATCGGCGCTTACGAACGAGATAACTTTGGCGATTTATTGTTTCTGTATGTCTTAAGAAAATTAATCGATAACAAAGCCGAGGTTATAGCTTCGTCAATTATTGCAGCCGATACCGGGTCTATAAACGGCGAATTTGTTCTGCCATATGATGTTTTATTAAAAAACCATACCTTTGACGGAGTGTATGTTGCTGGCGGCGAAGTTGGTGCAGTTGATGTGGTGAGCGGATTAACTATGGATATATCTAGCAAGGAGTATCAAACAATCCTTCGCAATAAGTCCGACTTGAACACTATTGTTGAATTTTATACTGGCATTAGCCAAAACCGCGAAGAACATGCGTATATCCCAGACCTCCAAAAATATCCGCTTAATAAGCATACGCCACTGATCGTTAATTCTGTGGGGTTATCGAATATCGCTGGTCTATCTGGTGACTTTTTACAACGAACAATTTCTGTTTTACGAAACGCCGCTGTTTCCGTTCGTGAGAATAATTCTCAGAAAATTATGGAAAAAAATAAGATTGCTTCGTCTTTATCGCCAGACGTGGTCCATACAATTAACCTATTTCATCCAAAACATTCTTCAACCAAGCGCTATTTTACATTCCAAATAAACACCGAACTCATAAAAACCAGCCGTTATTCACCGAAAAAAATTGCCGTTATTTTACAGCAGATTTCTCATGCGCTTAAGGCTGATGTCCGGCTATTTTTAGCTGGAACAGCTGCTTTTCATGATGATGAACGTACGTACAAACAAATTGTTCAAGCGTTTAAATTAATTGAACACAAATACGCGATCAGCATCACAACAGACCGCAACCCCCTCTGCTTGGTTGACGAAATATCGGGTTCAGTATTATGGATAGGCACGTCGCTTCACGGCAGAATAATAGCTGCATCATACAATGTGCCGCGAATCAGTTTGTTGAATAAAAAGGTTTCGCGTTACGCCGAGTCTTGGGACAATAAATATCCGCACGGCGTAGCTATTGACGCTGTGCTCAGTGCGGTTGAAGCCGCAGTTAAAACGCCCACCGATCCGAAACTTGCCAACAAACTAGCCAAACAAGCGCAGCGAAATTTCTCACAACTTATCAAACCTGTATTTAAGAAAAAATCAGCCACCACGCAAGACCCGCTAAACATCGCCAAATCATATATCAAATCCGACGAAAAAAGGCGAACTAGTTTCTTAACGGTCATTGACGATAAAAATAGCCAGATAGCGCGCTTAGAGAATGAAGTTGAAACTCTTACTAACGAACGCCAATTACTAAAGGAAGATTTACACTATTTCAAGCACCAGCTTAAGCTTATCACCGATAGTAAATCGTATAGGCTTGTTGCTTTTATTCCCAAACTAGCAAACAAGCTTCGCCGCTCGTCCAAATAATCTGCCGCGGAGCAATTCCGCAGCAGATTTACTAAAAACTAGTTATTCCCCACTCCTGGGCTACGCTGTTATTGTCATCCCAGAGCTGGACTTTCTCGCCGTTTCTGTTGGTTCTGGCACCGTTAATGTCTAGGGCTTTTTTACCGTTGCAGGCGGAGAGGATTTTGTATTTGCCGTTTGGTTTGCGGATGAGCGACCACTTTTGGGCGCATGTACCATTGTAGGCGTACATTTGAATTGGGTTGCCGTTGGCAGTGCTGCCGCCAGCCAGATCAAGGACTTTGCCGTTTTGGTTTTTAATAACATAGTGTCCGTTATCTGCTGCTGCGAAGGTAAACTTTTGAGCAGGAGAGTTGTTAGAGCTAAAGATTTGCATCTTAGCACCATTAGTACTGCTATTACCAGGAATGTCCAATGCTAGGTTAGAAGCGGTTGAAAGAGTATATGGGAGGTTGGTGGAGATTTGAACGTTGGAAGGCGGCGTCTGTACTCTCTCGATAATCCACTTCTGCGCATTTGAGCCATTAAATTCAAACGCCAAAACAGACTCTCCATCATTATGAATTCGACCGCCAGACACGTCAAAAACAAAGTTTTTAAGTTGCGAATAAATTATTGTTTCGCCGCCTTGCTTAACGAAATACCACTGATTACTGGGAGAATTCGGATTACTATTAATCGTCAAACTCTGAGATGTACTAGAGTAGCCGACATATTTCTTTGAATCCATATCCATGATTCGATACAAACCAGAGTGCTGCTTTTGAATTTGATATGTCTTCGGGTTACTCTTTGATATTGTCATAGCACCGCTAGCGGCGACCGCCAGGTAACTACCACCTACGTTCTTAATTGTGTAATTTGCCTGGTCGTTAATACCGTACACGGCACTACTATTATTCCCCAATCCCCACTCCTGGGCTACGCTGTTATTGTCATCCCAGAGCTGGACTTTCTCGCCGTTTCTGTTGGTTCTGGCACCGTTAATGTCTAGGGCTTTTTTACCGTTGCAGGCGGAGAGGATTTTGTATTTGCCGTTTGGTTTGCGGATGAGCGACCACTTTTGGGCGCATGTACCATTGTAGGCGTACATTTGAATTGGGTTGCCGTTGGCAGTGCTGCCGCCAGCCAGATCAAGGACTTTGCCGTTTTGGTTTTTAATAACATAGTGTCCGTTATCTGCTGCTGCGAAGGTAAACTTTTGAGCAGGAGAGTTGTTAGAGCTAAAGATTTGCATCTTAGCACCATTAGTACTGCTATTACCAGGAATGTCCAATGCTAGGTTAGAAGCGGTTGAAAGAGTATATGGGAGGTTGGTGGAGATTTGAACGTTGGAAGGAATAGGATTAACAATCCTCCAAGTACTGCCGAACCATTCGTTAAAGAACATAAAGAAGTTCCGGTTGCCATATGCACCGCAATGCGCCGTTCCCGGATAATTTGTTAAACTAGCATCATTTGGCGTATACGGCGTGTAAATATACAAACTTAGCGTGGCTATGTTTTCAATGTAAACTGGCTTAGTACCGCATGCTGGATTCGGCGAATATTGAATATTATTCATGCCCATGTGTAAACTATAATCATTTCGATGATGTCGGTAGTAGTTCAACTGCCACGCCGCCAGCGACATCTGCTTATAAAACCCCGCCTTGGCATTATTACAGTTAGCAGTGTGTCCCGGTCCGCTATCCGGACAAGCATAACCCATAGCATACTTATATTGCGATTTCAGCGGCCAGGTATCGCCAGTAAGATTTATTGATTCTTTCCGTAAAAGAACAAGCAATACCTGCGGATTAATATGATATTCCTGGGCTGCATTATAGATAATCTGCGCCGCAGAAAGTCCTCCTGGAAACCAGCCGCCACCCTTCTCAAAGGAAGTTTCGCCCGTTTTAGGGTTTTCATGATACTTATTCAAACACGGAAACGGCGCATTAGCACCCCAGCGTATCTTAGCGTACTGAGCACGAGTCAAATCCGGACGCCCCTCGGCTACCGCCCGTTGCTGTCCCCAAACATCACAGTTCGGAATAAGTCTATCTAAAAACGCCTGAATTTGCGCTGCGCTCATGGAGTCTTTATTATAAAAAATCTCATCGTCGATAATTCTACCTGGCTTGAACTCCCATGCAGAGATGCCGCGTGCCCAATGGCTAGTATAAACAGCAAACACCGCGCCGCTCACCAGCACCCCCAGGCAGACGACAAACATAATAACTCGTTTATTGAATTGCGAATGTATTTTCACTAGACGTACCCTCCGCGTTGTCAGATTGGTATTTCACCGTATATTTCCAAACACCTTTTTTCATGCTAGCTTTATTAAATTGGACTGTCTTGCAATAAGTTGTCGTCGGACCCGACAACATTTGAGTGTCAACTGCCCTTGATTCACCATCTGGACCGCTCAGCTGAACCCAGCATTTGCCACCAGCCACCACTGACATAAGCATTCCGCGGACATTTACATTCGTACCATCATCATCGTCTGATGCTGATATATTTATCTGGTATTTTTTTCTAGATTCGTTATACTCAGGTTGCGGCGGTTTGTCGGTATTAGTGTTTTGCTCTTTCTGAGTCACCGCAGGATTAGTTTTATCTTTGGCGGAATCTTTCTTTTTTTCTTTTTTATCACCGGTCTTACTTGATGAGTTATTATGTGTTTCTGCTACGTTAGCAGGGTCGTTTTGTTGCCAGGTGAAATATGCCAAGGCCGCCACTCCTAAGATGGCGATCACCAGCACCAGCGCAATTATTATTTTTTTGTTTGAGACTTTTTTTGTTTTCTTAATTTTCATACTGGTTATAGTTAAGCATACTTTTTATCTGTTTTCAACTATGTTATATTTGGTTTATTGTTTATCTTATGAAATATATTACTCTAATCATTCCCGTCTATAATGAGCAAGAGTCAATCGCCAGTTTATTAGCAAGGCTTGATTCTCTGGATAATTCTGTTTCCGACTATCAATTTGAGTTTCTGTTTATTAACGATGGTAGCCGCGATCAAACTTTAGATATTATTACCAAACATGCTCAGAAAGATACGCGCATCAGCTATATCAATCTATCGCGCAACTTCGGTAAAGAAATAGCAATGCTCGCCGGAATTGACCACACCGAAGGCGATGCTGCCGTGATTATTGATGCCGATTTGCAAGATCCGCCAGAGTTAATAAAAGAGATGATTGCCTACTGGGAAGATGGTTATGATGATGTTTATGCTCGCCGCAGCAGCCGGCAGGGCGAAACTTGGCTAAAGAAAAAGACCAGCCAATGGTATTATAGAATCCTCCAAAAATCGACTAGCATTCCTATTCAGGTTGATACCGGCGATTTTCGCCTGCTAGACCGGCGCTGTATTGAGGCGCTGCGGCAATTTCGCGAATCTCAGCGCAATACCAAAGCGATTTTTAGCTGGATCGGCTACAGAAAAAAAGAGATTTTTTACGACCGCGATCCCAGATTGGCCGGCCAAACTAAATGGAATTATCGCAAATTAATCAACTTAGCCATCGACGGTATCACTAGTTTTACCACCGCGCCACTGCGGATGGCTACCATTTTTGGGTTTATCATTTCCTTCGTCGCTTTCTGCTGGATTATATATCTTTTAGTTCGCCCTTTGTTCGGAGTTTCGACTGGCGCCGGCTATTCTTCCTTAATGGCAGTTATTCTATTCTTAGGCGGTGTTCAGCTATTATCATTAGGAATAATTGGCGAATATGTCGGCCGGATATTTATTGAGACTAAAAATCGACCACTGTATTTAATAGAGGAATATCATGCAGGAAGTCGTAAAAAAACACGCCGATAAACTACGTTTTACCATCGTCGGCAGTATTAATACGGTAATTGATTTCAGTATTCTCTTTACCTTAACTACACTCTTTAATGTCCCGAAAGAATTGGCTAATTTTATATCAACATCTGTTTCTTTTTTGTTCTCATTCTTTGCTAATAAAAAATACACTTTCAAATCAACATCTAAAAACCTAAAAAAACAATTCTTATTGTTTACCGTTGTTACTCTCTTTGGTCTGTGGGTCATTCAAACAATTATTATTACCGCCATCACGCCAGTATTCACAAATCTTGGCATAAACAAACCGGCAGCCCTGCTTATTAGCAAGTTAATCGCCACCGTCGCCAGCCTTATTTGGAATTATACTCTCTATTCCAGAGTAGTTTTCAAAAAACCTAAGAACTCTTCTGACTAATAATCAGCTGGCGATCTCGGCCTTCGCCTTCAGAGTGCGTCTCAATATCGCTATATTCACTCGCCAAATGATGCACTGTCCAGCGATCAGCCGCATTCAAATTGACGATCTTCGATTCACCAGTCCGCCGAACTTCCTCAATCCAACCGCGCGCCTTCTCAATAATTTTCTCAGCATGCTGTTTTTTATAATCAGCGATGTCCAAATTCACCCGCGAAACTGGCGCGCCAGCATTATTCAGCGTAGCAGACAGTAAATATTGAATGCTGCGCAGCGTCTCGGCATTCCGCCCAATCAAAATACTGCTTCTATCGCTGTGCGGCACTGCCACCACCACGATATCATCCTCAATTTTTACATCCACATCCAGGTTCAAATCAAAGAATGTTAGCAAATCTTCCAGATATTGTTTCGCAAATTTGATCGTTTCAATTTTATCCATTATTCCCCCTTAACCCTTAGCTTTTATTCGCGTTACCCGCGCCTCGGCGGCGTGATCTGCGCGCTTCTTAGCCTTTGCTTTCGAGAGTTTAGGCTGATTTTCATTGGCTATATCTTCCATCTCGGAAGAGTCTTTTCGTAAAATAATAAGGTTTTGCAAATACCCCACTGCATTGGCAGTCGTCATATACATCGCCAGCGCTCCTGGCAGATAAATAATTATCAAAAACACCATAACTGGCATAAACTTCATCATTTTCCTGGAAACAACTGCATTAACTTCCGACTGGTCGGCTTCCTTGCCGCTGCCCGCCTCGCTTAGTATGTCGCGCAGGCGCCGCTTGCTATCAGAATTAGGCGACAACTGCTTTGCTGTCAAATATTGCAAAACAGCCGCTAAAACCGCTAAAACCAGCAGGCCGACTACTACGCCGCTTTTCGATATTGCATGCTGCGTCAGGTCAAAAATACCCAAAAAGTTTTGATTAAACTGATCCGGATTGTTTACCAAATTATTTGCTACCGGCAAGTTTTTCACGGCGCCGTAGACATATTTACCCAAATCTGCCCGGTTTGATGCAAAAATCTGCACCACTCGGTACATGGCGATCAAAATCGGAAACTGAATTAATAGTATGCCAATTGGACCGAAAACGCTGATATTGTGTTTTTTATACAGCTCCATCATCGCCAAATTACGCATCTGCGGATTTTTCGCATATTGCTTATTGATTTTTGCCAGCTCTGGCTGCATTTTACGCATCGCTTTAGTATGGTGCAGTTGCTTTTTCACCAACGGCCATAGCAACAAGCGCACCAAGATTGTGAAAATAATAATACTGATGCCAAAATCCGGAATCAAACTATAAATCAGCATCAACAGATTAAAAATCGGCTGAACAATTACTATATCAAAAAAACTCATACGCTATATTATAACAAAATTACTGTTATTTATACAGTTTGGCTTGAAAAAGAAGATTCTTAATGGCTGTTTGCAGCTCAGCGTGCGGCATAGCCAGCACTTCTGCCGAAAAAACAATGACCGCTATATCCTGGCTATTTTTTAAGTTTGGCAGCTCGCGGCGAATAATTTCATATATACGGCGGCGCACCCGGTTTCGGCGAACCGCAGATTTTAAGACTTTCTTACTAACCACCACCGCAAATCTGCTGTTTGTACGGTACGGATTTTGAATATATTTCAACGCCGCCAGCGAAGAGCGCGCCGTCTGGCCGTTTTTATAAACAAAACGCAGGCTGCCATGCCCGTGAAATCGGTTAGCTTGTTGCAACATATTTTATAATTATATCAAAAAGTCCCGCTGCTATCGACGGAACTTTTGATAAATATTTGCTTAAATAGCAATCTTCGCGCGGCCTTTCAGACGGCGGCGTTTTAACACTACGCGGCCAGCTTTGGTAGAAACCCGCGCTCTAAAACCGTGCGTCCTAGCACGATGACGAGTGTGTGGTTGAAATGTTCGCTTTGGCATATCGTTATATAGTGTACATTTTTTTGACTTTTTTTGCAAGCAGCGAAGCTTTTTCCACCGTTTAGCATTACTTTTCCACAATTTTACAGAGGTGGTTTGTCGCTGTGGAAAACGCTACCTCTGTTTGATAAGACCCTTCAAGTGACAAGTCTTATGCTTGTGGAAAACTCTAATCTTTTGTTATAGTAGTATTAAGATTATTAAAGAAATAAGGGGTAAATTAGTGAACGATCGCGCAGTGTGGCAGGGCGTTTTGGGTGAAATTGAAGTTACTGTATCATCGTCGTCTTTTACTGCTTGGTTTAAAAATACCAAGCTGGAGATTATATCCGACAAAGAAGTTGTGGTGGTCGCGCCAAATATTTTCGTCAGAGCCCAGCTTGAGAAGAGGTTTCACCCGCAAATCATGGAAGCCCTATCTCATAATGGCATCAATTCGCCAGCAATTACCTACAGTGTCAAATCCGGCGCCAGAAAACCGCGGATTAATCGTGAAATCACCCAGGAAGAGCAATCGAAATCTAATGCGATAGATTCGCTCGTTATCCCGTCTAAAAAATCAAATTCCAGCAACCTTAACCCGCGCTATACTTTTGAAAACTTTATTGTTGGCTCAAGTAATGACCTAGCGTACGCTGCTTGCCAGGCGGTCGCTTCGCACCCCGGCGCTAAATATAACCCGCTATATCTATATGGCGGTGCTGGTCTCGGTAAAACCCACCTAATGCAAGCTGTTGGCAACGCCATTGTTAAAAAACAGCCGTCGGCGCGCGTGTTGTATATTACTACAGAAACATTCGTCAATGAATTTCTTGACTCAATTCGCTTTAAGAAAAAAGGCTTTTCCGATAAATATCGCAACGTCGATGTACTTATCGTCGACGATATGCAGTTTATTGCCGGCAAGGAGAAAACCCAGGACGAATTCTTTCACACATTCAACGACCTTCACCAGAATAATAAGCAAATTATCATTAGCTCCGACAAGCCGCCAAAAAGCATCCCCACCCTGACTGACCGCTTGCGCAGCCGATTTGAATGGGGTATGGCAATTGACATTCAAATGCCCGACTTCGAGACCCGCTGCGCTATCGTCAAGGCTAAAGCCGCTTTAAGCAGTTTCGAGCTGGATTCCGATGTGGTTGAGTATTTGGCAACCAATTTTAAAACTAACATCCGCGAGCTGGAAGGCGCCCTAAACCGGCTGCTGGCCTACGCGGAAATGCAGGACTTCACGCCCGACATCATGGCCGCTGAAGGGATTTTAGGCGACATGAAGCGAACTCGCCCGCAGCACATCACCGCCAAACAAATTATCGATAAAACCGCCCGTTACTATAATATTGAAGTTAAAGATATGTGTTCAGCTCGGCGCGATAAATTCATCGCAATGCCGCGGCAAATTGCCATGTATCTGCTGCGCAGCGAACTTAAAATGAGCTTTCCAAAAATTGCCCAGGAATTAGGGCGTAAAGATCACACCACGGCCATGCATTCGGTGAATAAAGTTTCTAAAGAAAGTACAGTTAATATCAGTATCCGCGAACAAATAAACGACATCCGGGATAAATTATATGTTCACTAGTAGTGGAAAACCTGCGAACAACCTGCGAATTAGCAGCGAGCTAATAAACAGCATAACTGTGTATAATATTTGGCGTCTTTTCAACCAGTGGAACACTCCATCCATATCCACTATAAAACCAACACTTCATACACAGGGTTTTCCACTACTAGATTTGTCAAATCACCCCTGTTTGAATATATTTTTTACTCAGTTTCCACAATACCTATTATTATCACCGCGAATTAATAAGAAAGGATTATAATAAGTAATATGAAAGTATCGATCGCCCAAGAAAAATTAGCCAAAGCACTTAATCTCATTAAGGACGTTGCTTCCAGTAGGAATGAACTAGCTATTTTAAATAATATTCTATTACGAACTGACGGCGGCAGATTGTTAATTGCCGGCACTAATCTGGAGATTGCCTCCACCCAATATGTCGGTGCTAAAATTGACCAGCCGGGATCAATTACTATCCCCGCTCGCTTGGTCTCTGAATTCATCGCCAATTTACCAAGCGGTACGGTCAAGCTCGAGGTTAAAGACAGCCGCTTAAATATTACTTCCGGCAAGTTCTCGTCGGTGATTAACGGCGTTATCGCTGATGAGTATCCTGAACTGCCGACTGTCGATGAAACTGCCGCAGTTCGCTATGAAATTACAGCTGGAGACTTAAAAAAAGCTATCAACCAGACAAAGATTGCGGTCAGCGGCGACACGACGCGCGCGGTGCTGACGGGTATTTATTGGCAAACGCACGAAGGCTATTTATATTTGGCAGCGACTGATGGCTATCGACTGGCAGAGAAAAAAATGATGAAATCGGATAGCGAACTGATGGCGATCATTCCGGCGTCGACGTTGGCTGAAGTTAGTAAAAGCGCTGATGACGAGGAGCAATTGACGATTTTATTCGACGACACGCAAGTTTGCTTCCGGACCGATAATATGGAAATAGTCAGCCGCTTGATTGACGGTAAATTTCCTGATTATAAACAGCTTATTCCGGCAACTTCGGATATTGAAATAAAGATTAAAAAAGCGGATTTTAGCAGAATCACTAAAATTGCAGCGCTATTTGCCCGCGAGTCTGGCGGCGGTATTACCCTGACGGCGTCTAAGGAAAAATCTGTATTGTCGATTCATTCGATTGCTTCCGAGCTAGGCGAAAATACCTCGGAGGCGGCTGCAGAAATATCTGCTGACGGACAAATCACGCTAAACTCCAGGTATTTGACTGAAGTTTTGAACGTGATTGACGGCGACGATATCGTGTTTTCCTTCAACGGCAAGTTATCGCCGTGCGTCATCCGCGAGCAGGTTAAAAAGCCTGATTACACGCATATTATTATGCCGTTGAAGAGCTAGTTATTTAGAAATAAGTTAGCTTATTGGCATCTTCCAAAACGTTTTCGGGTATATTTGATGTGTTGTGCGTGGTGTTGACGATCTGCGGCCGATTTTTAATACTCCAAGACGTGCCGTTCTTTTTCATAATAACAATGTAGTAGTCGCCGGAATTCTTTGCTTGCGCCTTTTCTTGATACGCGGCGGCGTACCACTCGGCATTTTTTCCGGACAATGTTTCTTTGTTAAAAACATAGCCAGTTTTTAGCGCGGGATATTTGGCGAACAATGTCGATTCTATGTTTTTCCTATACTTATTGACTTCTGATGTTATGAACGCCTGGCTATATTCAGTCTTTATATTAACGGTAGAGTCTTTATCTTTGACGGTAAAGTTCGTAGTATTTTCTTTTGTGACATTATTTTTAGAAAAAGTCTTTATGGTGTAGTTGCCGTCAGCCAGCCGCAGTGTCGACGAATTCTCTATATCGGCTACCTTGTCGGTCGATTTTTCGGAAACCTTGCTGATTGTTGCTGACAAATTATCTCTGTCGAAGTTGATGTTTACTCGGCGGGTAGGTTTAATGAGCAAATATGCGGTTAACAATATGATCGCCAGTGATGCGCCGCCAGCAATTAATAATATACGTTTTCTACTCATGTATCAATCTACTCCGTGAATGGATTTGCATAATCCCTAAAATTAATATTAAGTTTCGACGGGTCGAATCCGGCTCGCTTGATTTCATTGACAGCGGCGTTTTTATAGCCTTTAGGGGCGTCAATCTCCACAATGATGCCGTTTTCTTTGTCGGGGTCTGCCCGATAGCCGATAGAATAGATGAAATTTTTAATCGGCAGTTTTTTAATAATTGGATTAGCTTCCGCGAGTGTTGTTTGTTCTTTTTCTAGTGCTTCGGTGGTGATTTTATCTATCTTGGAAACATTGGTTGATTTTTCCGATTTAGATACGTTACCTATCGGTATCAGGGTGAAAACAACTCGTACAGGCTTGTCTTCGACGGTCGTCTGAATGATATTTTCTCTGAATCCACTCCTGGTTGCCTTGAAGGAATACTCTCCAGGTTTTAAGTATACTGTCTTTGAGCCGGTTATTTTTTGATTATTAAATTCAACCTGTACTTCATCTGGAGAAGTTATGAACGATACAGGGGTTTTACCTGCTCGCTCGATGACAGCGGCAATTATAAAGCATAGCATTGCCGCGCATAATACAGACAGCGCTAGTATAATGTGTTTTTTTTGATTCTCGGTTATTTCCATAATGCCTCCTACTTCTTTCTAAACCATGTTACGCTTTCGGACACGAGACTCTCCATACCTGCTTTTGGTGCAGTTTGACATTGAGATGCCGATGCTATCTCAGTTGCAAATCCGTCAATATGACCTACATATACGAAGGTGTGACCAGGGCTATGGGCAACGTCGCCGGGTTTTAGGTCGTTGACGTTAATTGAACCTCCAGTACCGAGATTTTGCCAATTAGCTTCTGCCCAAGCTCTCTGCGTAGATGTAGCACCTGCTCCTTCGGATTGTTTTCCGTTATGGTTATAGCTAGGATCAAACCCGCTGTCATGAAGAATAGTTGTGACAAAGCCACCACAGTCAACACCACCACCAAAACAGCTATCTCCAACATAACGACCTTCGCTTTTTGCTTTCGTTATGGCTTCAGCATACTCTGGTTTTTTATCGGTACGTTTCGGTGTTTCTGGCCAAGCATATTTCAAGACGTACTCAGAAAAGTTTCCATCTGCCGAAGAACTAGAGGCACATTCACCTGATTCGCCGTCTCCGATTCCCTTTAATGAATCTTTTAGAAATTGAATATAAAGCTCTTTACCTTTCGTTTCGTTTATGTGATAGCCATCCTCTTTGTAGAAATCCCGGTCGCCTACTCCGTCAGCTTTAGCCTTTTTTTCAACTTCAGCTTTCCAGTCTAATACTTTCACGTTAGTGCGCCCGTTTGCTGCTTCTTTTATGTTTTTATTGACTAATTCAAAGTCAACACTGCCGCCTTTACCGAAGTTGTTCACCAAGTAGACTTTTTTATCTTTCAGCTTATCGAGCATTGTTTTAGCTTGGTCGACCGGGAAATTGTCGTTAGTACCTATGTTAATAACCACTGTGTCGTTGATGGTGATTTTTGAGTCTATCTTTTCGTTTAACCAAGATATACCCTTACCAACTTCTGCTTCAACATTTGATCCTGAAAAACTAGATGTTAGGTCTGATTTCATGCCGACAGTTATTGAGTCACCTAAAAATGTAATCTTTGAGCTTGAAGCTGAAGAAGTTGATGAAGAGGAGGACGAAGATCCCGAAGAGCCTTTAAATTTGTCATATATTGCTTGCGCAAATCCGCCGCGGACACTCATAACCCTAGATGGCGGGTCGGAGGAAATTTCAAAGTTATTATGCCAAAAAACAGTGGCGTTTTCTATGGTTGTCTGCTCTTTTAATCTCTCCCATTCGTTTGATCCGCTTCCAGAGAAGCCTGCGGCGGTGACTGGTCGGCTGGTGCTTTCCTGGACAAGATATTCCAATTCAAATTTTAATAACTTATCGTTGTCTTCAATCGGAATAGAACTTAAGGTGCCGTTCTCGTCAGCAGGACCGCCATATTCTTGGCTGTGGTATTTTTTTAATTCTTCTGGTAATTTGCTGACAATAGCAGTTCTTCGTCCAAATGTCCATTGCGCTAGACCCCAGCCGCCACTCGACCAACCCTGGCTTGCTTCGTGTCTTGTTGGGCTAAATCCAGACTCTGCTTGCATGTTGCCCATCACGCCGGCTGCTTGTTCTGCGCTGAGTCCCGACCCTCGTAAAAAATTCCAAATCTTCTCTTGGTTGCTGTTTCCTGAAATATCGCCAGTAGAACCTGATTTTTTACAAGGGTCTTTATCGCCTTCTCTGAACCAGCGTATATCCTGTTCTTCGTATATAGCTTCTAGCGCTTCCTTGCTGCGCGGCGCAGCTAAAGTCATTGGCTGAAGAGCCATAGTTATCGCCATAAAAACACAGATTCCTAGACAAAATTTTTTATACATCGCCTTTTTTCTCTGCATATGCCTTAATTATTTCTTCTGGAACGCCGCTGCTTTGCAGGTAGGAAGATTGATAGCTGCTGAGGACGCCGGAGATCAACTTTGAATTTTGAAATATAACATATTCGGTGTATGATCTATTCTCTACATTATTATATATCTCAACTGCAGCAACGCTATAGTCGCCCGTTTTTTTAAGAACCGTGTAAGATGTTACTTCATTGTTTCTGTATCTATCGGGATTTGATTTTATTAATTCGGATACGTATTCAGCGTTTGATCTATCTGTGCTGTCGGTAGTATTAACACTAATTTTACTTGTGGTAGATTTTTTTAATTTCCTGTCTGAGGATAAAATAGTAGTAAATTTATCATCTGGCGGATTTTGTACTACTATATATAGCACGGTTAATAAAACAAACGACAACACAAATAAAGTCAGGATGCGGTGTCGTTTAATGAATGTTATAATCTTTTCTATAATTTCCATAATTAAAATCCAGACGTTGAGAAATGCCACGCCTCCGAATCAAGTTTATAGAATCCATAGTTCTTAGAATTTGCCATCAGCCAATCATACCCGGCGTTTGACCCGGCTGGGCAAGTGGAATTTGGAAAACAGATTGTTTGTCCGTTTAGTCCCCAGTCGACAGCCAATCCTCGTTCGTGTTGAGAAGTTCCCGGCTTGGCTGTCGCCACGCTACATGTTCCTCCTGGACAGTTTTTTTCATATAAGGCCGCCTGGTCGGCCGAAGAGCGGAAGTCACTCTCAGGGGTGATATTTACTCCGGCAGCATGTGCAGCTTCCATCATTTGTTTTATTTTTTCTGCTATTAAAGAGTTGACTTTTGCCGTAGAGTTACCTACAGTAACCAAACATATCCTGATTTTTGATGTGCCGCCGTCTACAGTTGCGTCATAAGTACCGCCGTCAGTTGATCCAGCGCTACACTGCACGCCAGTATAATCGGTATTCGGTTTGATTGTCCACCCAGATCCAGTGCTTTGCACGTTTTCTGGAGTACCGACCGCAGTGGCGGTTGTAGAGGAAGATCCGCTCGGTTCTTCTGCTGGCTCTTCTGACCCATCATCTTCATCCTCACCATTCATCGACTGGGCGACTTGGAAATCAAGCAACAACACCGACATTGCCGCTAGCTTTTTATTGCTAATAGTATCAACAGTCTCTCCTACTCCTTCTTTTTCTGCTGTATAGCTGACCTCATTACCATCTTCATCTTTCAATCCTGTGGATTCTGAGGTTTTTGTCTTGTCTAGGGTGGTCGATGTAGCGTTATCTGGTACGGTGCAACTGTTCATATTAGTCCAGTAATCACCACCTTCTGCACTACCGCATGATTCAATAAAATCTCGTAAAGGAGTGTTCTCTTTGATATAGTTGCTCTCTAACAAGTCGCTAATGGTAGCTCCCTCTTTTATCTCTACATTGTCATCAATCCAGCCTTCGTCTTCGGCGATTGAAATAGCCTCCTCGGTTGACATATTAGCTTGACTTTTTGTAATACCAGTGCAAGGCAGTCCTGCCATATTTACTGCCGGCATGCCCTCTTCGCTGTCTTGCTTAAACTCTTTGCCATAGTCGCAGTAACTCCCCGAATATATAGTACTTTTGGCATGAGCAGCAGACGAGAACGATAAGGCAAATGACGGCAATTTTAGGATATTAGATAACGTAGAGACAAATGATCCGTCGGAAGTTCTATTTTCCAGCATCATATTACCCATGTTATGAACGATGCTACCCATAAAGGTGTATTTACTGGAAGTATCAAACGGACTTAGCGATGCGATATCCATTCTTTTTTGGAATTCTTCATTGGCCAGCTGAATTTCGCCAAACTCGGCTAGCTGGTTAGTTTTTAGGGTTGGCAGCATTTGTGCCATACCTCCGGACGAGAAGAATGCCGCTAGACCAATACCTAGTGCATCACCTAGATCTTTGAACCTTGCTTTTGGCAGCATGTCATTTTCTGCCAAATCTTTAAACACCGGTCCAAGCATTCCTGAAACGAGTCCTGACACCCAATCTCCAATGTAACTCTTTATCACCTCTTTACCTATCCAAGAAATGAGGGAATATATTCCACCCGAATAAGCAGTCATAGCCGCTTCAGCTCCCATAGTAGCATACATCGCAACCGGACCTAGCAGTATATTGCAGGCAGGCTCAAGAGCCTCTCCAACTTTTCTAGCACCCTGAACAATTGGGCTAGTAATCATTTTATAACCTGGAACAAAATCGGAGATTGCTTGCTTATTTTTAATTGCACCAAAAGATGCCATAAATATCGACGAGTCTGTGGCTGCTCCTTCGGTATTTTGAGACCCTTCGACAACTCCTCTCTCGGTTAGCACTGTTCCGAGGGTATTCATTTGCTCAGGGGTAAAACCGCTGCCAAACCCAGCTGCTTTAGCCTTTGATGATGGTGTTAGTATCACATCAAAAGCCACGCCTATAATAGGAACTAGTTGTATAGCAGTTACTGCTACGGCTACCATGGTCGGTATTTTTACGCCTATGCATGTCGCTGTTGCCAAAAGATAAAGGAATCCACCCAATTTAGATTTACCCATGTTTTTGTTTACTTTTTCTTTAAGGTTTGTTCCTGCCTTGCCTGAGTCAAACTTTGGAAATTTATCCTTGAACTTCTTAAAACGCTCGCTTATTTTTAATTTCTTGTCTATTTTACTAGCAAGCCCGCCATTTCTTTTTAGTCCAAATTTACTAAGGAAGCTTTTTTTAATGTGTTTTCCCACCCAGGCCTTGACACGCATCTTAAATGCACCATATCTGCCAAATACTTTATTAGCCTGTTTTTCGTTGCCCTTTTCTAGTAGATGATTAACCAGTTTATCCTTATCCATTGGCTTGCCGCCGTCAACGGCCCATTTGTCTGGTTGATGGTCTGGATATCCATTTTTACCGATGTCAAATTTGCTGCCATCTTTATTGTAGGGAACAACTCCCTTTTTTGATAACTTTGAGATGCCCTTATTAGACAGCTTGCCCATTTTGGTACCGAGCTTGCTTTTATAGCCGCGCTCTTTCAGCATATGCTTAAGGGTTTTCATGAATCGGGTTTCTTTAGCTACTGAGGCGGAATCGTTTTGCTCAGTAACGTTTTCGCTGATATTAAATAACAGCGCCATCGGTCCCGCCATTGATCCGCCGATAAATGCTCCGCCGCCAATGAGGGCGGTTATGATACCTGCTGGTCCGCCCTTTTTTAACACGCCCTTTAATGTTAACGGCTGCTTTCTACCAGATCCTTTGTTGGCTGCTGGCTGGTAGAATCCGTTATCTTGCGGCACGGAAGATTCTTGCCTGTCGGCGGCTTCGCTGGCGGCGTCAATTCGACGGCCGTCTATATCAGATTCAGAATCGCCGAACTGAGATTCCAGACCGGCAATAGCGGCTTTTTCGCGGTCGCTTAACTCCGAATCGCCGAAATCAGCCTGAGCTTGATCAAACCTAGCTTGCTCGGCAGGACTAAGTCTCTCGTCGGCCCTATCGTCCGTGGTATAGTCAATCCTTGGCGGTCTCGTTTTTGTTGCCATATACCCTCAATTATACTACATGTCTCCGTATCCGCCGACCGGGGTTTCTGACGGCCGTTTTTGCTTGGCTACCGGGCTGGTGTTTATTAAGTTATATTCGGTGTCGCTGGCTTGAATTTGGATGTGGACGTGGTTTTGTCCGGCGAAGAATAGGCCTTGTCCGACTGGGAAGTTAGATAAGCGCTTTTGTTCTTCTTCGGTCAATTTGAAGACTTGCGACAAGACATCAACGGCACTGGTGGATTGTTTAAGAAGCAGCTGAATTGACGAGTTGGAAACGATTGCCCGTCCCATCTTACTGCCGACGAAGTCTTCTACGTCCTGGGTAATGGTGGTTAATCCTAGTTGGTATTTGCGGGCGCGCTTTGCTAAAGAAAATAGGAAGCTGGCCGAATCATCGTAGCGCATTAGCTGCCAGGCCTCGTCAACGATCAGCATGCGCCGCTTCTGGTCGGTGCGGGTAATATTCCAGATGTGATTTAGCACGATATACATGGCAATTGGCCGCAGCTCGTCCTCCAAATCGCGGATATTAAATACTACCATCCGGTTATTAATGTCAATGTTTGATTGCTGCGAGAAAATGCCGGCAAATGTACCAGCGGTAAATTTGCGCAGCCGCTGTGCTAACGCCGGACCAGTACCGCCCATATGCAGCAAAGTATCGTATAAATCGGAAATTGTCGGCGGTAGCGAATGGTGGGTTAACGGATCGGAGGTGATACCGACGCGGGCGTAGGTGTCAATCAAAGCTTGGTCAATATCGGCTTCTTCTGCCGGCGATAGTCCGGATGTAATTTGTCCGTCAGATTGGAGACCGCCCAACATTTGCCGCAATAGACCATGCAGTGTTACCAGGTTGGCCCGCAGGGCATCATCTGCTTCGTCAGTGTCGATTACCTTTGGTAAATCGAACGGATTAACACGCGTGTCGCTACTTAGGCTCAAGCGGATATAGCTGCCGCCGACTGCGTCGCATAGTTTCTGATACTCATTTTCCGGGTCGATAATCACGATGTCCGAGCCAATCATCATACTGCGCAGCGCTTCCAATTTGACGGTAAACGATTTGCCAGCACCAGATTTAGCGAACACCACCATATTGGCATTTTCCAAAGAAAAACGGTCGAAAATCACCAAGCCGTTATTGTGCATATTAATGCCGTATAATACACCTTTACCGTCAGTCAGGTCGGCTGATGTGAACGGGAAACTGGTAGAAATAGCGCTGGTGTTCATATTGCGGCGAACCTGCAATTCGTCGGTTAATTGCGGAATAGTACTGTTCAGCCCCTGTTCTTGCTGGCTGGAAGCGACTTTCGAAAATACCAGCTGCTGGCCGAAAATTGTCTCAATTTTATGCTGCACAAAATTTAATTCATCCATGCTGTCAGTATAAATCGTGATATATAATCCGTAGCGGAAAAACTTTTCGGCGCCAATTTGCAGCTGGTCGCGCAACTCTTCGGCGTCCTGCAAAGCCGCCTCCAATGCCGGGTCGCGCACTTTGCCTTTTTCTGTATTAATATTCATAGTAGCTTCCAGCTGCGTCACTTTTTTACGCAGATTATTAAGCACCACCTGAGTATCGACTGGATAAATAAACATACTAATGTCCAGAACTTCGTCGATGTTAATCACCGAACTGAGCCAGCCGGTGTAGATTTGCCGCGGATAACCGTATACATACATCGTTCGGCCGTATTTTGCGCCCAAACGGAAATGGTCGGTATGAAGCTCCAGGCTGCTGGGCGCGATAAAATCGCGCATCGTTCTGACGCCTGTCAGGAAAGCTTGTTCAACTTCAGCTTGTTCGCGCGCCCGCTGCTGCGCCGCGATATCGATAACGTCTTTCTTCTTTGCCATTACAATAATCCCCCTCCTGTTGGCGGCTGGCCTTGTCCTTTGGTGATGTAAGTGGTCGTCAGCTCGCTCGGGTCAATAGCTGTTAGCGATTCTCTGGATGATGTATCGGGGTTATAAGACACGTAAAGCAATTCGCCTAATTCTCTGGTGTTCAATTGGCGGCTTTTGACGCCCATCTGGAACATACCGCTCATCACCGAATCGAGGCGGTTTTTAATCTCATCTTTCGCTTTCGCATAGGTTGCTTGATCAATTTTTGTCACGGTAGCCTCTTTTTTACCGCTGAAAAAACTATTAAACAAACCCTTGGCTTGTTGTTTAGTCACACTCTCGTCGCCCTTTTGGTAATATGGCACCACCACGTAAAAGCTTTTGTCCATAATGTTAGCCTCTTGCGCCAATGCATCGATGAAATCCATATAATCGTCCATCAGCACGTTTAAAAGCATATTATCTTGGTTGCGGCGAATTTCTGCCAGCCGGTCAAGGTATGGTCCAATATCCACCCGCCGCGAGCGAATTAGAATTTGCACAGGAAAATAAAGCGAATTAAGGAAGTTTTGGTAGCTAAACTCAACGCCTTCCCGCTCCCTTGCACTCATCAAGTCAAAGTTAATCGATTGGCATTCAACCACTGCTCGAAAACTGCCGTCGCTCATAATAATCATATTCTCGCGCATCTCTGAGAATAACAACGTGTTTTGAGTGCTGATCGCGGCGTTTTTCTTCTTGTCTTTTGGTGTTTGCGACTTAGGCGTTTGGTTTGCTGGTTGCTGCCCGGAACCGATTGACTGCTGCTGTGGAACACTACCGTCAGAAATAGCCGCATTGGCTTGCTGCGGTACTGGCGGTTGATACGGTTGCTGGTTTTGTAATTCTGGCTGCATAATTCCCACCTTAATGTAGCGAAATCACCACTTCATCTTCCATTTTTTTTGCTTTTTTCTCTCTTTGCTCAATTTCGTTTGCTACGCGCTGGATCGTCTGAATAGAGAAGTCTCTGTGGTTCTTTGCCAAGTCTATTATAGCAGGCGAGACGCTATCAAGGCTAGTCTGCGGCGGTGCTGTCGGGGCTGAGGCTTCTGCTGTTGGCTGCACTGGTATCTCGTCCAGCGGTATGAGTGTTGATTGGCGCATGGTTGGATATGGCCCTGCTTTCATACTGGATGCTATTGATTGTTCTATATCAGATTGTTGATCTACTGGCACTTTGTTATCTAAATCGGATTGCGTATTGCTTGCGCTGCTATTTGAGCTTGATGATTGACTGGACTGGGAGTTGTCTGTGGACGAGGCACTTTGAGGGTCGTCAGGTGCTATTTGCTGAGCTGCCGACATCGTTTGGATCATTGCCTGCCGCCGCCGAGCATCTGATTGATTGATTAGATTGGTAATGTTCTGCGCAGTTGCCCCAGCCTCATCTAAGGGGTCGAATGCAGCCTGCGCCTCATTATATAAATCGGCTTGCATCGGACTGTCCGGGTCGTTAACGCCGCGAATTGACCAGCCGCGGCTATCTACCAAATTTGCCAAATACGACAACCGTCGCTGCACTTCTTCTTGATCATAACTATTTCTGCGGGTTGTTTCTTCGGTTTTTGGCGCAGTAACCTCCACCAAATACTCAATGCCATCAGGCTGCCATAGTCGTTTTTTTGGTTTTAGCATAAAAGAAATTACTGCCGCCAAATAGACTTCCATAGGCTGGTCTTTTCTCAGAGGCAGTGCTAATGCGCCGAAAAATAAGGCAATCGGCACAGGAATTAAGCCTAGCGGTAGTAATATCCGCGCCAGAATATAAGCAGCTCCCAGCGACACGACAGCGATAATTAAGAAAATAAACTGCCGAAAACTAAACGGTCCAAGCAGCTTGTCTTCCGCCTCCACGTCCTGAGGAACTTTATATACAGACATACTGCTTATATTATAGCAAATCACAGCATAGTCTTAAGAATTCCATATTGCTCTTTGGCGGCTTCGGTAACATTGCGCTTGAGTTCTCTCTCCGTCAATGCTTCATCAATCTTCTTCCTAAAGGCAGCTCTCTTCCCTGCTGTGACAATGCTGCCGTGGCGGCTGTTAAAGGCTTTCTGGAGAAGCTTGACGCCCTGAGCGTCAGTAATAGATACATCCTCGGCCTTGAATTTACCGCCCTCAACCCACTCGGCAACATACTTTAGAAGAGCATCTTCGTCAGGAATAGAACCCTTGACTATGTCGTCAATTAACTTGCCGCCTAAGAACGGCGCTTTACCCTTTACGCTTGAGGAAGCCAAACCTGCCGCTACGGAGCCGTTAAATTCTGGCGGCATGTGGCTGATCAAATCGACAACTTCGTCCACTGTTCCATTTTTCATCTGATCTTCCAGAGCTGCCTCAAGTACGTACGGGGTATTGCGGTTAAACACCCTGTTGCCGCGATAGACGGTGCCGCCCTTTGCCAATTCCTGCTTCTCTTGGGCGTTAAATTTGTAATGATTAATAACCTGGTGCGCTTCCTCGATAGATTTGGCAGTTTCTCCGCGAGAGGCAGCGACGGCTGTTGCTAACGCTGCATCCATACCCAGGTTATTACCGTGTTCGTCAACATACACATTGCCGCCCGCCATTCTCTGGTATTCACTATTAGTTAAGACATCCTCAGCCAGCTTCTTATTCTGGGCGCGCTGTGCGTTGGATTTGCGGATTCCTTCCAGCGCCAAGTTGCGGGTAGCCTCTTCTGCCTCATCCATGAATTGCTGATATTTAAGGTGTTGTCTGAGATCTTGCCTGGTTGACCACTGTGCAGAAAGCCTTCGCAACGCTCTGTCAGGTGCAGAACGCGTGATGTCAGACGGAACATGTCCTTGAACTGCTTCGGCGTACCGGTTTTCATCTTGTGCTGCCAGAACTTCAGCCTGCCGCTTAGCTTGCTTGGCATGCAAATCTTCTCGTTTATGCAGATTAGACCGGCCATAGATATTGTCTGCCTGCTGCTGCAGCCGCTCCTGCCGCTCTTTTGTCCGCCGCTGGCGGTGGCTCATGTGCCGGCCAGCTCGCCGGATAAGCTGCCGGCCTTTTAGGTTGTCATTACCCAGCGACCGCTTGTTAGCAACTTCTGTGCTTTTATCTTTAGACCAGTTGCGCGTTCTGTCGATAAGTCCCTTGTTTGGGTTGTTGACAATTCCAGCGATACGATTTAGGATTCCGCCGCTCAGCTTAAATAGGAACGGCGTTAATGGCAGTGCGATAATCTGCACCGCTAGTCCCAGAATCACCTCTATGATAGTTGATGCATTCTGTAAAATTGCTGCCGCTGCTAATTGAGAGCCGCCGAATAATAAGGAGAACGCCGGGAAGAAAATTAGCATCGTCATGAACATCTTGCGCCACTTTTCGAACCATTTTTCTGTACCTGGCAGTAAATAGCAAACAAACGCCAGCGGTGAAATAATTGTTAAGATAACGATCAACGCATGCCGTGCTGCTAGGACTAAAACCACCATTAAAACTGCCAGCAGCGCTCCCAGTAAAACTGGTAACAACAGAATAATTGCCGATGTTAAAACTCCGCCCTCGCCGACCAGAAAGGCTCTGATGCCGACTGCCGCCGCGCCGCCGGATAAAATAAGCGCTGTTAAATTCTCCCAGGTAAATACTTCAATACTACCGCCGCTGGAATGTCCGGTCGTTAAAACCGTAGTTCTAATCTGCATAAAGACATCTTGCAGAGCGTGTCCGGAAATATTTGATAAATCGATAGCAAACGCACAAATATAATAAGATATATTCACTAACACCGCGGCAATTGCCAGGCGCGGCAACATCTTTTTTATACCATAATTACTAATTCCCGCTGAGGTGACTTGCGAATAAATAATAACCAAAAAAGCAATGATAAACGCCGCGTTGGCAAATCCCAGCATAATATTCCATGCCAGATATAACCCGCTTTTATTATCAGTAACGTTCAGAGGCTGCGTTTCCAGAGAGTCGTTCAATTTGCCATACAGCCAATCCATGTTGCTTGCTAAAAACGTGGAAATTGGGCAAATAAAATACCCCACCGATGCTATGCCGCAGTCGCTGCTGCCAACATCGGGGTTTTCGCCGGCAGCTTCGGTGGAAATAGTAGTTGATGATTCTCTGGTGTAAGTCCTTGGTTTCTTAAAGTCATAGACGATAAATTCTGCCGAGGTTGCTATTGTCATGTCAGTACCAGGCGGAAAGTAAATAACTTTCATTTTCTCCTTACCGCCAGATTTGTCCAGCATGCCGTAAGCGTAGCCTTTTTCATCCAAGCCCATGCTTTTTAGCTGGTTTTCGTCGGTGATGTTTATGTATGTGTTGTCCTGGTAGACTAAAGACCGTCCATTCCAAGTAGCATCTGCCGCCATAACAGGGGTAGATTGTAAAAAAACACCAGCAAGAGTACCAACGATCAGCCCAGCCGCCAGAAATGCAAACCATCGCGACCGCTGTATTAACTGCCGCATATGTGTCTGTAACCACTTCATATACGGATTATGTTAGCATTTTTTAGATAAAAAGTCAAGGAAAACGTACGGGGTAACTTACTTACTGGGCGGGCGGTGTAGAAGATGGTCGCTGTGGGGTTTGCGTAGCAGAATGCGCTTGCCGGGCTTGCCCTGATGATGCTGCTGGCTGTGCTCCAGAGCTTGTAGATTGCGGCTGTCCTGATGATTGAGTCTGAGCTCCGTTTGCAGCCTGCGTGCCGCTTGCTTGTGCTTGCTTTGCGGCGTTATTTACTATATTCTGTAGCTCCTGTCTGGTTTGGTCGGAAATATTTTCCATAGCACGGCTATTATTCAATACTTTTTGGGCTTGACTTCCATCCATGGTGCCTGACTTTATTTGCTGTGTAATATTTGCCTGTATGCTGGCTTTTATAGCTCCTATGTTTTCCTGTGGAGCTTCTCTCATAATATGCCTGTCGCCCAGAACTCTTGCAGCCTGCTCCCAGTCCATACCGCCAGCTTGTATGGCGGCGGCGTTTTGTTCGACGGCTGCTTTATCTCCTAGCTTATCGAAGCCCTCTTGAGTCAGCCTGTGCATCTCGCTAATACCGGTATGTACGGGCGCGCCGCCTGATTTTTCTAGCTTATCCAAAGCTGCCTTACCAGCTGCCGCGATGCCGGCATCGCGGCCTTTCATCTTCATTAAGGCTTCGGCCATGTCACTATTGTCAATACTGCCACCCTTTTGGAGATATTCGCGGACCTGGTCGATTTCGCCTGCACTGCCTCTTTCGGCTATCTCTTTGGCGGCTAAAGCTTTAACATATTCGTTATCGCTCTCATTAAGTGCCTTTACTGCGTTGCCGCTATATTTACTTTGCAATTCCATGCCAGCAGACTTATAAGCAGCCTCTTTGATGAAGGATTTTCCACCAACAGTTTCAGCTACCCTTCCAAGTAATGCAGGATTTTCTGCCACTCTAGCTTCATATTTCCGCCTTTCCTCTTGTTCTACGGCAGATTCGTATACTTTTGCTTGCATCTTGGCCTGTATCATTCGCTCGTCATGCGCTTGCATACGTCGACCAGTGGCATGTCTAATCCTGGCCCCTAACCTGCGCGGATTAAGACGATGATATTTGTTGCGCTCAGCCGCCTCAGCCGCCTTGCTGTGGTCTTGCGCTAAAAACTCAGCCCGTTTGGCACCCTTTAAAGCTCCCGCATAGCTTGCTAGTGAATTTACTGCCGGCGCAGTAAGTTTAGTGCCAATATTCTTTATACCATTCATCATAC
Source organism: uncultured Candidatus Saccharibacteria bacterium (assembly GCA_963548835.1). GTDB lineage: Bacteria > Patescibacteriota > Saccharimonadia > Saccharimonadales > Saccharimonadaceae > Nanosynbacter. The sequence goes on along the minus strand of CAUUVO010000006.1, from coordinate 9,161 downwards.
CGCCCATTATGGAATTTGACTTTATAGCCAGTACCGCTACAAACCCAGATCCCAAAAGCAGCATGGTTACTCCCATCATTCTGAATAAAACTTGTTGAGGTTCGGTGTTCTGGCTCATAAGTGACAATGCTACAAACTTCAGTCCACCGCAGTATAATGAGGCTAGTGGATACAGAAATAGCATACCCAGGAAAGTACTCTTCCATTTCTCGAATAATTTTTGGGTGTTTGGCAGCACCCAAGCGGCGAAAGCAATTGGTGCAGAAATTGCCAAAACTGGTATGACGCCTGCACGGAATACTAAAGCCATCAGACCAGCGATTAAACCTAATATGGCTGGCACAATGAATACAAATAACAGCAACAGTCCTACTTTTGGATCCATGTCGGTCATGGCAGCTCTTGCCGCGGTCGCTCCTGCTCCGATAGCAGCTACCGCTATACCAGTAGCAGCAATATCTGTTATGATAGTTGCCCAACCAACATCTCTATACTGCACTTTTGGCGCTAGCTCTGATATAAACTCGTACAACGTTGACCCTAAAATATTTGCTATGTCTACGATAACCTGCATTAGGAAGTACGACACATTTATGGCAATGGCAGCGATTATTAGTCGTGGTAGCATCTTTTTCACGCCATAGTTGGATATACCGACGTTCGAGACTTGAGAGATGATAATAGCCAGGAAAATGATGGCCAATATAGCGTTAGCCACATCCCTCAACCCGCTCCAAGCCGACGGTAGAGGTTCGCTGCTATCGCTTGGCAAAGGATTGGTTTGTAATAGAAATTCAAATAGACCCCAGGTACCATCAGCAAAATCAACGAGCCTCTCCAGGATAGGACAAAGGAAGTAGCCAATACCTTCTACATGGCCGCCGCATTCTTCTTTAGGCTTTTCTTCTTCGCCTTCGGCGGCTTGTTCTTGGGTGAGTTGCTGCTCGGTGGCTTGTTGTTGTTGTTCTCCCGCTGCTATGGCACCTGTTATATCAGCGCCTTGAAGAGCTGCTTTGATTTCATCTACTGATTTACCCGTTTTTTTGGCTAAGCATTCAGCGAGAAATTGTTGCCGTAGCTCTTCCGAAGTACCTCCGCTTCCTTGTGCATATCTTCCTGCTGACGCTGCACTAGATCTAGCCTCTGCTATACACTCGCCAACAACCTTAGGGTCAGAGGTGATTTTAGCTAATTCAGGGTTTTTGGCAAGGAGGTCTTTACCGGCAGCTTCGACTCCAGCGGCCTTGGCTTTCTCCTTTTGTTCGGGGGTGAGAGAGGAGCCTTCGCATATCCAAGCGAAGCGTACGCCACCTCGTGCTCTCCAATTTATAGAGTTACCCTCAGCTTGTTTTGATCCACTAGGACAAGTAAACTCGCTTGGAGAATTTTGAATACCGGCAGCCTCACAGAAATAGCCACTATTTTTATCGCCTTTCAGGGTAGTCTGTTGACCACATCCTTTTTTAGTTGGCTCTACTGTATTGCGTGACCCCTTGATGCATTTCATTCTTGGTACTTTTGCACGCACTTCACTGCCTTTAGCTACATATGAACCAGCTGGACATTCCAAAAACGCTATATACGAGTTATGTCCATCTGGGGCGCCGCACCAATAACCTTCATCTTTATTGCCTTGGAGTTTTTTTGTAGTAGTAAGACCGGCTGCTTTGCATATTTTATCTCTAGCTATACTTGGCTCTACAGTTTCCTCAGCATACGCAACATTCTTACTCACCAGCGCCATCGACACCGTGAAGATTAGAAACAGCGCTATTACCAAAGGCTTTTTATGACGAGCATACCGCATATGCCTACAATTGTAGCACATCTGCCGGTGATTGCGGTAGGCTGAAATCTTCAAATATTTTATGAAAAATGCAGCAATTTTCTTGCATTTTATGGTAAATATATTACAATAAAACCAATCAGCCCGTGCTGAGGAGAGTTTATTTATAATTCTGGTACAACCAGAGGAGAGGAGCCCCAAGCGTTATGAAAGATCATGACCCAAGCGGTTCAATAATAGACAAATTAACAGGCAGGAGAGGTTTTCTGGGTGCAGTATTAGCCGGCGCTGCCTTTGTAGGTGCTACTGCCTGCGGCAGAAGCAGCGGAGAAACTAAGACAGCACCTTCCTCGACGCCATCGACAGAGGCTGCCAGCGGTGCACCAACCTCAGCAGCGCCAACGCCTGAAAAAACCGCTACGCCAACACCGGAAGCGCCGAGACCGAAGTTTACTTATGAGAAACTGAATAGCGGTTTGCGCGAATGGGTTGGTCTTGATGATACCGTCACCAGACTGAGCGCTGCCTCCGGCGAAGAGGATAGACGCAAAATACTGTATGAATTCTTTGGCAATGAGAGTAATAACGGCGGATTACCGTATCCAGAGCTAAGCGGTCCAAAGAACGCTCGTTGTAACATTGAAAGAAATGTTGAAGTTGTCGGGAGAGCGACAACAGAATTAGCGACCGTAGCTGCCTTATTAGCAGACGCCTCTGTGCCTGAGAAAACAAAAGAGGTTATAACCAGCCAATATGGCGATCTGTTTATGAAACCTAACTCTGAGGAAGATCCTCTGACAGAGATCCGTAATATGGTATCAAAACTAAAAGCAGAACAGTCACACCGTTGCAATCTGTTTAATATGTCAAATGGTAAGATAGAAGGTGTAGAGCCGCCTATCTCCGAACTACCTGCACTTATTGCTGTAAGCAGCAATGATGAGCGCGGCGAATGTATATCAAAACGAAGAAAAGGCGACACCGCAGCCAGTAACACGATACAGATGGCGTTTGTTCCTAAGTCATTAAAACCTACCGTAGATTCGGAGGGTAACATTACAGGTTATGAGGTAGACGAAGAGTCTGCCGCTAAATCTCCTGTGTGTATTATTGAAATGGTGCCAAAATCTACCGATACGAATAATATGTACTCAGGTTTAATTTGGGTTGTATCCAATGTTATACCAAATGGTAACCAAACCACGATAGAAATCGAAGGAGCGGAAAAACCGATATCTAGCTTACGCGCCAAATAGCGCGATAAATAAATAAAACTCAATACCGCATATGCTGTAAATTGTAGGCATATGCGGTATTTTACTTCTCTAGATAGTAAATAAAAAACACTCCAATCAGGAGCGAATCATTGTGGCGCGCTCGACCGGATTCGAACCGGCGATCTCCTCCGTGACAGGGAGGCGTGATAGACCAACTTCACTACGAGCGCATCTGATAGTAGTCATAATAGCAAACATCCCTGCTCTTTTCAAGAAACTATTTGCATTTTTTCCCCGGCTATTTTACAATTTTAACCAGAGAACTGTTTATGATAAAAAGAAATACCATCATTGCTATCGCTTTTCTCGCTGCGGTTGTCTGCGGTTCTATACTAAGTACCGGCCAAGTATTCGCTGAGACTGAGTGTGCCGGGGCTAAGACGTCGGTTATTGCCTGCGGCGGTGCTACTGGACAGGCTGCTATTATCGAAATTGTGAAAATGGTTGTAAAGATTATGACTGCTGGCGTTGGAGTTTTGGCGGTTGGCGCGGTGATATTTGGCGCTATTTTATATACTACTTCCGAGGGTAGTCCTGATAAGCTTTCCAAGGCCCGAACGGTTTGGATTAACACCATTATTGGGCTATTGCTTTTCGCATTTATGGTGGCGATTACAAACTTTTTCGTTCCGGGAGGGATATTCTGATGAAAAAAATTATCTTAGCTGTTTCATTAATTGTATTTGGAGCTTTCAGTTCCACTATGATTTTTTCCGGCAATCAAGCTTTTGCTGATTCCTGTTCTGACAAGGGTCAAATACTGACGTTTAAGCCGTGGTACGATGGGCTGACTGACGGATCATGCAATATCATAAGTCCTGGTAGCGATACAGATAAACAAGCGGCATTTGTATGGAGAATTGTACTGAACGTGATTGATGATTTGCTGCAGGTTGTCGGTTATATTGCGGTCGGTTATATTATGTATGGTGGCTTTTTAATGATGACCAGTGTTGGTTCGCCGGATAAAGCCGCACATGCCCGGAAGACAATTTTAAGCGCGGTTATCGGCTTGATAGTTACGCTATTGTCGATTGCTATTGTTAACTTAATATCATCAACGATAGGTTTGTAGTATGGATTTTTTACATTTTTTAGCTGGACTACTAGGCGACGCTTCAAGCTTGGGTGTTCCGAGTAATCCTGCTGATAATAATGCTTTGAACAGAGTTGTTAATTTGGTGTTTATGATTGCTGGCGCGGTGGCGGTAATTATTGTGGTTGTCGCTGGCATTAACTATTCCCTGTCGGTCGGCGAGCCATCAAAGACTGCCAAAGCAAAGGATGCGATAATTTATTCGGTAGCTGGACTAGTCATGGTCGCTGCTTCGTTTGTTATCGTAAAGTTTATTATTGGAAGATTTGCGTAGAAAGGAGTGTCGCGCATGAAACAGTTGTTAAAAATATTGGTTACCCCAGCGCTTCTGCTTAGTACACTATTTACGGCGCCAGTGATAGTCTCGGCGGTTGATGTCTGCTCTGGCGGCAATGCCACATCAATGTATTGCCAGAATAAAAGCGAGGGCGAGGCTAAAGTTAAGTCAACGATTGGTAATGTCGTGAACCTTCTATTAATGGCAGTTGGTGCCATATCGATTATTATGATAGTTGTTGGCGGTATATTGTTTGCTTTGTCGAATGGCGATAGTTCAAGGGTTGCTAAAGCCAGAAATACGGTTTTATATGCCGCGATTGGATTGATAGTTTCTTTATTGGCGTCGGCGATTGTTAATTTGGCATTTGGGCGTGTTTGGTAAAAGTAGAAAAGAAAGGATAAGATTATGAAAAAAATAGGGTTTACGATAGCGTTTGTAGGTTTGCTGGGTGTTTCTAGCTTAGCTGCTGCCTCGTTATTAACGTCTGACGCTTCTGCCCAAGTATCTTCGGGCATAAATGCCGCGACAACCAGCGAGATGCAAGGTAAAAGCGTCAACAATACAGTTGGTTCAATTGTAAATATTTTATTGTGGGTTGTTGGTATTCTGTCGGTAACTATGATCGTGTGGAGCGGTTTTAAGTATATTACCTCGGCTGGCGATACCAGTAAGTTGGCTTCTGCAAAAAGTACGCTGATTTATGCAGTAGTTGGTTTAATTATTGCTATTATGGCGTACGCAATCGTTAATTTTGTCCGAACAGAGGTGACATCAACAGGCGGTAAAGCGGTTGGCGGTTCTCTGTCTGGCACTTCCTCGCCAGGCGGTTCTGGTGTTAGCAGCGGTGCCGCCGCTGGCTCTTCTTCCGGCGCCAGCACTCCAGGCAGTAGGTCTATCGGCAGCGGCTTTGGTTCCGGCAGCGGCCATTTAAAGCCTGGGCTAAGCAGGTAATTCATGTAGAATAGAAGAAATAGTAAAGGCGGGACAATAGAGGATAAATGTTGCAATATATCGGATAAAACAGTACAATAATAATCATCAAGTAATAAACAAGGAGAATAAGCGAATGAAGAAAGTAAAAGTGTTGCTGGCGGGACTACTGATGGTGCCGATGGTTGCTTTGGCTGCTTCGCCAGCGGTTAGCGCTCAGTATAATCTGTCAGGCGGAACTGAGGCTGCAAAGGGTGACGGTATGAAAGACGGCGTGGGGGATGCTAACTCGTTAGTAAAAAACGTCGTTAACATCATCCTGTGGGTTGTCGGTATTTTGTCGGTGATCATGATGGTTTGGGGCGGTATTAAATATACGACCTCGGCTGGCGATAGCAATAAAGTGACGTCGGCAAAGAACACCATTATATATGCGGTGATTGGTTTAGTTATCGCTATTATGGCGTACGCAATCGTTAACTTCGTTACTACCCAGATTGGTACAGCGTAGTTTTTGTTCAGGCTTGACAACGCTTAAAAAGCCCTGATATATCAGGGCTTTTTCGTTTACGAGTCGGTGATTTCTTATGTTGTATAAAGAGACCGGAATTTTACAAAACCTTAATCTTCTTAGCTCTTTCCTGCTTGATTTTCTCAAAGGTGATTGTCAATACGCCGTCTTTTAATTCTGCCTTAACACCTTCTTCGTTGACGGCGGTTGGCAGCGGTAAGGTGCGGCTAAACTCGCCCCAGTAGCACTCCTGGATATGCCAGTTGCGTACATCGCCTTCGTCGCCGCTTGATAACGTGCCGCTGATGGTTAAAATCCCGTCGGAAATACTAACATCCAAATCGTTGCGGTCAACACCAGCGGTGCGGGCTTTAATAACCAGCTCGTTTTCTGTTTCAAACACATCGACAGCCAGCTGCCCCATTAAATTTTCAGAATCTTCCCAAGTCTCGTCGGTTGCCGCGACAGCTGCCGTAGCAGCAACGGTGTCGTCGCTATCCACCGGCTCTGGCTCTGGCATGGAACTGTCGTCGCTCCCCAGGAACGCCGCTGTCAGTTCATCGTCCAGTAATAGATTATCATCTTGTTTGCGGGCCATAATCTCCTCCACTGTTTATATAATAGGCTCATGACAGTAGTCTACTACAATTATAGCTGTTATATGCGGTATAATCAACACTAGAGGTTATAAAAGTATAAATTACGATGTTTGACCAGATCTTATCAATTATCGCTCCTCACCGCTGTTACGAGTGCGGTAAAACTGGATATATTCTATGTCAGAGTTGTAAAAAATACATCATCAAACAACGATTTCAATTATGTATTTTATGCGGTAACCCGCTAAAAACAGGCAATCTTTGCGATAATCACCAGCAGCCGTATGATATGATATGGTGTTTTGCCCGGCGCCGCGGGTCAATAGCTAAGATTATTGACGATTATAAATTTCGCCGCGTTCGGGCAGCAGCAGGTGTTTTAGGAGATTTGCTTGATTCTACCTTGCCGGAGTTGCCGGCAGGCGCGGTTATCGTGCCGATTCCCACGACGTCCAGGAATATGCGCCGCCGCGGTTACGATCATATGCGGCTTATTGCCAAACATCTGGCCAGAAAGCGGAAGGTCGGCTATTCTTCCCTGCTTCGCCGCCGCAATAATGTCGTCCAGCACGCCACTAGGTCGTCGCGCCAAAGAAAGCGGCAAGCTAAAGAGTTCTTCGAGGTGTCTAAGCCGGTTGATCAAAAGAAGTTGTATGTAATAATCGACGATATCTTTACGACAGGCTCAACCTTAGCGGCGGCAGCTGACTGCTTGAGACAGGCGGGCGCTGAAAATATCCAGGCGGCGGTTATCGCCCGGCACGGCAATATATAAATCACTGATGGTGATAGCGGCTGCCTTTGGCTATCTCCTGCGCGCGGTACAGCTGTTCCGCCAGGATGAGGCGGACTAATTGATGTGGAAATACCAGGTTTGATAACGACCAAGTCACATTGGCTCGCTGGCGCATTTCATCGGTAACACCATAAGCGCCGCCGATAATGAAAACGATATGCTTAGTATTGTTCTGTAAGATTAAGCTAGATAATTCTGGCGAACTAAGGTTTTTACCGCGTTCGTCTAGTAAAATTGTAAAGTCACTGTCTTTTATTCGTGATAATAATCGTTCTGACTCTTCTTGGCGCGCTCTGTCGCCCTCAAAGCTTGAATGTGGTAGAATTATCATCTCTGCGGCAAACGGCGGTCTCAGGCGCTCTAAAAAACGAAAAACGCCTGGTTGAATCCAGGGTTCGTTCTTTTTACCGATTGAGAGAATGGTTATTTTCATCTTAAGTAGTTGTGGCGGAGAGAGAGGGATTCGAACCCTCGATGGGTTGCCCCATACCGCTTTTCGAGAGCGGCCAGTTCAACCACTCCTGCATCTCTCCATAAAGCTAATGTGGTACACCCGGCAAGATTCGAACTTACGACCTCTGGCTCCGCAAGCCAGCGCTCTATCCAGCTGAGCTACGGGTGCATACAGCCTTTCGGAAATCCGATTGGCTATAACAAAAATATAAAGTACTTTCTCCGCCCAAAAACGGTGAACTTTCGTATTCTACCACATATAAACTAGCGGGGCAAGCTATAGTTTTATCATACGGATGAGTTTTTCCAAGGCGTCGGGCTTAATCTCCTGCATCGGCAGCCGCGCTCCCAGCATATCGACTATCTTCTCACCCTCTTTTTCAGAAAAATAGAGCGTTAGTCCGGGCGAAAAGCGCTTGACTGGCAGTAAAATTGCTGAATGCTGGTTGTTTTCGCGGGTTATCCCGAAAGCCCGGAACTCGCTGAAGTCGTAAAGCTTATCGCCGACGTAAATGCCTTTGGGGCTGATGGCGTAATTGATATTTTGCGGTGTTTTCTCTGATAGTAAGAACAGCGCTACCGTCATAATTGGTAGTAAAATGGCAAAGGTTGGGCTTTTGAATACTAAAATAGCCAGCGCCATGAGTCCGATAAGAACAACGCCGAAAGCGATGTACCACCACAGCTCGCGGTGGACCTTGACGCCCTCTGGGGCTGTCCAAGCAATCGGCTCTTTTAAGCTCAGATCATCCTCTGTCTTGTTTATGTCTGCGTTTGTGTCGGTGTCAGATTTTTTCGGCCCAGAGCTATCAGCTTTCGATTTCTCGTAAAATACGGCAGATTCTTTAGTTTCTGGCGGCTGATTGTCTTGGTCTGTGTCCATGGCTACAGTATACCACGAGCGATTTTATCGGGCAATTTTATACGTTGGTAGTCGGTCCGCCGCTACCGCCGATTGCGGTCATCAGAATAAAGTTGATGATAGCATAGGCGAAAATGGAAATTAATAACCCGATAATAGCATAAATGATGGTGTTTTTAGCGGCGGTTACCGAGTCTTTTTTACCGCTGGAAACGACGTAGCGAACGCCGCCCCAAATTAACATCACCACGCTGAGAACGCCAGCGCCATATAGCATCAGGTTGATACCGCGGCGGATGATTGAGGAGTCGCCGTTAGCCAAATTTGCTGGCATGTTATCGCCCCGCGCCGCATTGACGCCGGCTGGCGCGCCACCCTCGCCGATAGCTGAGACTGGCGCAGTAGCAACCATCACGCCCAAACCAAGCGCCAAAACGCCCGCAACTATCCCCAAAAAACCTTGCTTTATCATGATAAGACTATTATATCGTCTTTATATGGCAGCGTCAATCGAAACGTACACATCTCAAAACCTTTGCAGCCAAAAAGCAGGCCTCGTAGACTGTAGTTA
>CAUUVO010000005.1:0-63342 GCA_963548835.1 uncultured Candidatus Saccharibacteria bacterium | reverse complement strand
TGAAAATCGCTGACGGCCAAACGGTCGATCCACGTTCGGTGATTTTGCAGCAGGGGAGTGTGGCGAATAGCCAAAGCCAAACGATTGCCGTCAAGCTGCTGGCCGACGTAGCGCCTGTTACTCAGGCCAAACTCGCTACCCTGCACGTATTGCCCTATACCATGCTCGGTTCGCTGCTGGTGGCACTGCTGTTTTCTTACGTTTATAGCCGTTTTGTGACGCGGCCGATTCGCCAGATGGCGGCGGTGACCACAACCATGCAGCAGCTGGAAAAGGGTGCGCATTATCCAGTGAATAGCCGTGATGAAATTGGCGTGCTGGGGCGAAATATTAATGAGCTCTATCAAAATCTGTGGCAAACGATTCGCTCGCTGGAGCATGAGAATAAGCGGATAACCCAGCTTGAGAAAGAGAAAATCGCCTTCCTCCGTGCGGCCTCGCACGAGCTAAAAACGCCATTGGCGGCGCTACGGATCATGCTTGAAAATATGCAGCTGAATATCGGTGAGTATAAAAATCGCGATCAGTACCTGGCGGAGTCGGTGGCGCAGGTTGACCGCCTGGCGGCGATGGTGAATGATGTCTTGCGCTCTGGTAGTATCGCTGAACAGGCTCTGCGCCAGGAAAAGCGGCTGAGGATTGATAAGCTGATCGCCGAGGTGGTTGATGATTATACACTACTGGCAAAAACGCGCGGCATGACTTTCGAGGTTAATGCAGAGCCGACGACCATTCGCGCCAACCGCGACATGATGCGTCACGTCATCTCGAACCTAATATCAAACGCAGTGCGCCACGGCGACGGGGGGAGTGTGATAAAAATTACTTGTGACCAGCGTGAACTAGCCATCGAAAACGCCTGCAAGCCACTCACTAAACAGCAACTCCAGCACGTTTTCGACCCGTTTTATCGCAGTTCTGACGGCACGAAGCAACATGCCGACAGTAGCGGCATTGGTCTCTATACTGTGAAAATGCTACTCGACACCAAAGGTCTGGACTATGACTTCACACCACACGGGCGGGGTATGCGGTTTGTAGTAAGTTTTGCTTAAGCAGTCACAATATTTCTTGCGTCGTCCTGTACGATAATCGCCTGGGAGTTATTGATAGCGCATAGCTCAAGATCTGGGAGCGCTTGCACAATTTGTTCTGTAGCCTTTTTGAACGGCGCGGTAAGATAATGCGGCAAAACGTAAAAATCAATCAGGCTCAGCCCTCTATTATCGCTCTGAGAATAATCTTTTGGAATTGGATCCATTTTCTTGATATACGAAATTGTCGGCGCACACACAATAGCGCCCGCCGATTCTCCGATAAATAACTTACCTTTTTCAATAATGTGCTGTTTCAAAAGCTTGTCCGCGCCTGTTTTTCGCAGCTGGTCAATGAGAAAAAATGAATTGCCGCCCGTAAAATAAATAACATCAGCTTCTTCAAACGCTTCCTTTATCTTTGCGAGTTCTTCAGTTGAAATATCAATTTCGATTAGCTGAGCGCCCAACTTCTTGAACAGCTTGCGCGCCGATCCGACGTAACCCGTATATCCTTCGCGTATCGACGCTGTAGGGACGAAGACGATCTTTTTATTAGCAATTTGCTCTTTTATGAGATCTCCAACGCTCGAAAAGTGCGAGCATAAAAATAAATTCATTTTTTATCTTTCTTTTATTAATTTTATTCTCTAAGCTATAGTATACCTTACTTTTTGGTGTGAATAAAAAACCTACAGCTTAAGATGCCGAGATGTTACACTATACGTATGAACCTTATCTACGCGACCACTAATAAATACAAACTCGCCGGAGCTAGGCAAGCACTGGCTGGAACAGGCGTCAACCTGATTGCACCAGACAAAACCTTGCCTGACGTACCAGAAATCCAATCCGACGACCAGGCGGCCGTCTCTGTCGATAAAGCGCTGAAATATTATGAATTATTAAAACGCCCGCTGGTGGTGATGGATTCCGGGCTGTTCATCGACGAGCTGGGCGGCTTTCCCGGCGTTTACACCAAATACGCGCTCGACACCATCGGCATCGACAGGATAATTCGGCTGCTTAGCGACAACAATCGGGCGTACACCCAGCGCACGATTACCTACTTTGACGGCGATAAACCGCAGACGTTTACCTTAAAACTGCACGGCGCGTTATTAAAAGAACCGCGCGGCAACAACGGGCGCAATTACGACAAATATTTCTTGCCAGACGGTAAAAATAAAACGCTCGCTGAAATGACCGATGAAGAGAAAGCGGAATTGACGGCAAACGTTTGGCGAGAGTTGGCGGCGTGGCTGCAAGAGCGAAAGCTTTCTTTATGAGTTTTCTGGAGCATGTCAAGACAACCTTAAAGCTTCGCTACTAGTCCAACGTCAGCTAAACTGATTTCTTAAATTGACTAGCAGTTGTATAATATTAGCTAGGCAACAGAAAAATCTAATTCACGAGAGGGGGCAAAAAAGATGAGAAGAATGTATGATAAAATTCGTTCGCAAGCTATATCAATTTTTGAAAAAGATGGCTACGTATTAGATCTTAGCGATAGAGATTTTCAAAGATTGACTATGTCTAGTGTCGGAGAATCTGTTAAAGATAAATATAATACAACTCCCGAAGATAAGGTAAGTAAGGGTGGGGCTCTTAAGCAATTTTTATTTGATGAACCCGAAAAAGGCTTAATGTTGATAGAGTCTCTTCTTGATCACTATGAGCAGCTACCTAAAGGTTCTACTTACAGGAATAGCGAAAAAGACGAACAAGCAAATAAACTACGAGCCGACCTTTCAAGAGTGTTGTCGAATGATAGAACTCCAGAAAGTATTATGGCGGATACGGTTAAGTATTTTGATGATGAATATATTTCTGAAGAAATAGACTCAATGCAGGAGAGTATTGAAAAATCACCGAATGACGCTATTGACAAGGCTAAAAATTTAGTGGAAAGTTGCTTTAAGTTCATCTTGAACGAATGCGGCATTAGCTATAGTAATAGTGATGGCCTAGGAGATCTTCAGAAAAAGGTTTTTACAAGATTAAATATAGACGCAAACACTAACAATGCGGCAAGAGCAAATGAGAATGTAAAGAAAATTTTAAACAGTCTAAATCAGATTATAAAAGGCATAGCTGAGATTAGAAATCAGTATGGAAATGGTCACGGTACGGGCGGTGGCGCCGCTCAACTGCCTCCAAGATATGCAAGGCTTGCTGCAAGCTCTTCAGCGACTATTGTCAATTTTGTTTGGAGTACGTGTAAAGATAATATTAGCAATAGTTCACTCTAAACTATGTGTTAAAGTTGTCAAACTAGCCCCAGCTATCGCCGCCTATATAAAGCGTCCATTGCCAAAAGCGTATCATGATGAAGTTGTGCTAAAATTAAACCATGAATGAATTCATCCTAGTAGCAATAAAATTGCTAATCGGCTTTTTCGCGCTGACGATAATAATCAACATTTCCGGAAAAGGTAATTTGTCGCCGTCATCTGCCAGCGATCAAGTGCAGAATTATGTGCTAGGCGGCATCATTGGAGGCGTCATTTATAACAATAGCATTCAGATCTTGGATTACATCGGTATTTTGTGCATATGGTGCGCGCTGGTGCTGACATTGAAATGGATAAAACAGTATAACGTGAAAGCAAAGCAGCTGATCGACGGCAGGGCGTTGATAATCATTGATAATGGAAAAATCAACATTGAGAATTGCAAGAAAGTTGGTTTGAGTGCTCATGATGTATCGTTCAAACTGCGAACTCATCATATCTATTCAACGAGAAAAGTGAAAAGAGCCGTGGTGGAGCAAGACGGCGAATTGATCATCACTCACGAAGGAGAAGAAAACCCAAAATTCCCATTGATAACAGACGGACAACTGCAGACTGATATTTTACACGTAATTGGCAAGGACGAGAAGTGGCTGCTGAAAGAAATGAAAAAGCAAGGGCTGAAGGCGTATGGCGATGTGTTTTTGGGAGAGTATGTTGATGGTAAGTTAATCCTGACGGCTTATTAGCAAGAATATTTATATTACAATTGCTGAGCGGGAGTATGCCGCGACACAGTAGACACAATCCCCATCCCGCTCATTCGTGCTACAATTGAATTATGAAGATTGTTGACACGATAACCCTCGCCGAGCTTCGCCCGATGGCTGACAGAATGTACGGCACGATAGTCAAGGCGGATGTCGATATTGCTAAGAAAATTGTGGTAATCGACATGGATATGCATGCTGATGGCGAGGCGTATTTGCTAGAACGCGGATCGCAGCAAGCAGATCTATGGGGGATTAACCTACATCCAGATAAGTTTGGTACCGATGAATTTATCGAGTTTGATAGCATGATAAACATCCGTCCGCGGCAAAACAATCCGTCGCGCGATGTGCTCGACCCAGCGGTACGCCAGCAAATTATCGATATCATCACCGGAGCCGTCCGTGAGTGAACATGTCTTTGACCGAGAGAAGTGGCAGAGCTTAACGATATTTGAGCAAATGGGCAACATCGGCTCGGAGGTCGGGCGAGCGTTTGCCGCCCGGCGCCGCGGCGATACGGCTGCAATGACTGGCGCCTGGCAGCGCGGCTTGGATTTATTAGACGCCACCGCCGAGCAGCTCGCCCGCCAAAAATCGCCAAAACTCCGCGAAGTCCTGCGCGCCCGCGAACTATTCGCCGGCATGGAAGACGAATCGTTGGAGGATTACTTTATGTGGTTTGCTATAGCGGCGCGGAAGGGGCGATAATAAAAGCACCGCGCCAATACCCAGCCCTATGACGAATCAAGATAATATGAGCTGCACAACTTTATCATCAGCTTGTAACCTAAGTTAAGTAACTTTATAATAAAACGTATGAAAATTATCACCAAAAAATCTTACCCCGATTTATTCGAAAAAGTCCTAGCGGGCGAGAAGACGTTTGATATGAGAATAGCTGATTTTGACATCCAACCCGGCGACATTCTGGAACAGATTGAGGTAAATTATGACGGAACACCAACTGGCCGCAAAGTCCGTCACGTAGTCGGCGAAGTTTTACGCACGAAAGAAATCGATTTTTGGAAACAAGAAGACATTGATCAATACGGCTATCAGGTGATGTCGCTTGCCGAGCGGGTTGATTAGTACAATTTTAGAAAGTTACTGCGATAAGGAGCAAAGATGACCAAATCCATCATCTGCAAAGACGTCTTCGGCAATCAATACACCGTTCCCGTTGACGAGCTGAACATTCGTGTGGGCGTGTACGCAGTTATTATTGAGGATAATAAGATTCTTTTGACTCGGCAATGGGACGGCTATAGCTTGATTGGCGGCGGTGTCGAGAAAGGCGAAACAATCGAGGAATCAATTGTCCGCGAAGTTAAGGAAGAAACTGGACTGACTATCGTGCCGGATAAAATCATTCATCAGGCAACTACTTTTTTCAAGCGCAACACCGAGGCGCAAGCCAACCAGTCAATCCAACTGTACTTTACCCATAGCCATCTGCACGGGCAAATTAACAACGGCAATATAACCGACAGCGAAAAAACTTACACCAACGGCACGCCGGAGTGGGTTGATCTGGATAAGATTGACAGTATAAACTTCCGGCATAGCGTGAGTTTGAGGACGATTTTAGGGGCGTATGATGAGGGTAAATAAGTAAAACAGGAGACTGCATAAATAGTGTCGAATGACGTATACTTATATCATGACGAGTCAGCCCCACCCAATTTACTTCATCACCTCCAACCAGCGCAAGTTCACTAGCCTCCAGAAACTCCTCCAACCGCTCGGTATTGACCTGCAGCAACTTGACTATGATTTTGACGAGGGGCGGGGACTGGATATTCAAAAGATTGCCAAAAGTAAACTATCTCAGGCCAAGAAAGCTTTTCCAAACAAGCGCCTGATCGTTGATGATCGCGGCTTTTTCATCCCGGCACTGAAAGGTTTTCCGGGGCCGTTTGTTAAATTGTTACTGGATAGTTTTAGCTATCCCGGTATCATCAAATTAATGCAAGGTGAAACTGATCGTAGGGCTATATTTTCTTTTGCGGTGGGTTATTTTGACGGTAAAAAAGACCACATTTTCGTAGCCGATGAAGAGGGATTTATCATTGACGAGCCGCGCGGTGATAATCTCCATGGCTGGACGGAATTGCTATATATTTATGGGCATCCGAGCTTTCCTGGCCGTAGTTTGGCAGAATTGAATGATGAGGAGTGGAAAGAATATTTGGCGGCAATTGAGACGGTTGATGGGTTTGTGATGGTGAGGGATTATCTAGTAAAAATATAAGACACCCCAAAACCAAAACCGGGAGTATAAGCCACCTGAAAGCAATGGGTAGTTTTTGAGGCGCGAGGCGAGGTGTCTCGCGCCTTTTCTGTTAGCTACAAAATAACGTGGTCTAGCATTGATGACTTATACAAAGAATGATAGAATACTCCATATGGATAAGCTTAGAAAGACCGTAGGAACAAACTCTCTAAGAAGTAAAATCAAAAAGCAGGCAGCGATAGCTCGCCAAAATAAAATGAAAAAAATCCTAGAGGATCCGAAGAAAATTCATTCCGCCGCTCAAGGCGCGGTTAGGCGGCAGCAGAAATTGGCTGGGGTTAAGTAAGAAAAGTTTAGTTAAAGTCAACCTACTAGCCGTACACCACAGCAAGGTATATAATTAAGCCTATCAATAAATCATAAACAAAGGAATACATATGAATATCAAACCTCTAGACATAGTATCTATGATAGGTATTATTATCGTAGTATCAAGTAGCGCCATCTCTATGCATATTGCCGTAAAAGCAAGCAAGAAGCAAAAAGCTCAGCAAGAAAAAGACGCTAAAACTAAAAAGACAGAACCAAACAATCCCGCAGCAAGCACCAGCGAACTCCGCGCCGAACTGGATGATTTGGAGAAGCGAGTCGCAGCGCTTGAGAAGAAATGAGCAATTATAACCTAAAAATGTCATCATCCATTAAGACATTTTGTCCTAAAGTATAACGACAGAATAAGTATTTCTAAAGTGTTAAATGTACATTTTTGTCCTCATCTCTTGATTAGTGAAAAATAATCCGTTGCGATTTCATCACCCATTTCACATTCCCTTCACATAACCCTGCTACACTGACATAGAACCAAGAAAGGAGATCTATGTCATTTATACAACGTGCCTGGTTGTATATCACCAGGAAAAAACTCAAAACGCTGATTTTGCTGGCGATTTTGCTGTGTATGTCGACGATCATGCTGAGTGGATTTGCCATCAAGCATTCGACCGACGCGGCAGCGCAGTCGCTAGACAAAACGCTCAAGGCCGGCTTCACGCTGGGCAATAATCCGCGCACCAATCCGGGAACCGCCCGCGGTTCGGGAACGGTGTCGAACAAAGACATTGACACGGTGAAGAATCTGGAGGGCGTGACGGATTATGTCAAGCGCCAGAATGCCACGGTCGATTTTATCAATACCAAACTAGTGCCACTACCGGGCGGTGGCAGTGGCTATGACGCCCAGAAAGACAAACAATTTGGCAATGCCGCGACTATCATCGGCGTCAACAAATCTGAGTCCGAGAAGAAGTTTCGGGCTGAGTCGCTCAAGCTCATCGCTGGCCGGCACATCACCGAGAACGATTCGCACAAGATTTTGGTGCACGAAGATTTCGCCAAGGCCAACAACCTGAAGCTGGGCAGTAAAATTAAGCTGAAGGCCAATCAATACGACACCGACAACGAGCATCCATCCAAGGACGAGGTGGAAGTAGAAATTGTCGGTATATTTAACGGCAAGAACCCAAAGCAGGCGACGTATCAGGTGGAGCTGTTCGAGAATTTGTTCTTGACTGACCTTGCGACAACTCGCCAGTTGAATGCCTATACAGCGCAAAATGAGATTTACCAAGATGCCACGTTCTTCACCAAAGGCACCAAACAGTTGGATGAGGTGATGGCGCGGGCGAATAAATTGCCGGTCAATTGGCAAAAATATCAATTGAATAAGAATAGTCAGGAGCTGGCTGGCGTGACTGGTGCGGTGAACGGCGTGTACGGCTTGATCGACGGTATGTTGTGGGCAACGGCGCTGGTCAGCGTCGCGGTGATCGGCATGGTGCTGTATTTGTGGATGAACGAGCGTAAGCGCGAGGCGGGCGTACTCTTGGCGACCGGTGTGCCACAGTCAAAGATTGTGCTGCAATACATCGCTGAGCTGGTGATGATCGCAGTGCTGAGCTTCGGTGTGTCGTACTTTACCGCCGGGCTGATTGCTCAACAAATGGGCGATCACGTGGTGTCGCAGGCGGCGCAGAATGCTACGCGTCAAGCAGGCAGTTCCCTCAACGGTGCGTCGCTCGGTGCTGACGCTGATTCGGTGACGTCATCACGCACGCTGGACAAGGTGACGGTTGGTGTACAACCGACGGATCTGCTGGCGGTGTGGGGCGCTGGGCTGGCGGTGATTATCATCGCGGTGCTACTGGCTTCGCGGCCGATTACCCAATCAACGCCAAAAGAATTACTAACTGAAGTGGACTAGGGGCGAACGATGACGATTATCAAACGAGCCTGGACGGCTGTGGCGCGCAAACGGCGTCGCAGCCTGACCATCGCCCTGATCATGACGCTGATTTTCACGCTGCTGATCGGCACGCTGACGGTGCAGCAGACGATGGCGCAGCTGAAGCAATCGGTCGAGCGGAACATTCGCGCCGGCTTTAGTATCGCCAGCAAGCAGCCATCGGGCGAGGTGCCGATGGAAATGGCACGACAGGTGCAGCGCCTGAACAGTGTCAAAGCACACAATTTCCAGGCAGAAACTACCGCGGAACTGCCGGGCAAGCAGTTGGTTGACACGGCAGGCAGCGGCGTGCAATTGGACGCTAACGTGGCTGGCGAGGCGAAGGTGACAGGCGCAACACAGAGCGATCTGCTTAGCGAGTTCACTGGTAAATTTTACCAACTGGAGCAGGGTAGGCACTTGACCGAGCGCGATCAAAACGCGGCGCTGATTCACAAAACTTTCGCCGAGAAAAATGGTATCAAGCCAGGCGACAAGCTGGACATCACCAAAGACGGCCGGCGAGTGACGGTGACTGTCGCAGGCATCTTCAGCGGCAAAGGCGAAAAGCCAGCGGTCTTGCAGTCCGACATGGCGGAGAATAATCTCATCACCAATCTGGCTGCGGCGCAGCAGCTGACAGGTAGCCAGCAGTTGACGCGGGCAACGTATTTCGCCGAAAATCCGCATCAGCTGAAGTCGCTAACATACCGCACCAAAAGCCTACCAAACGTCGATTGGCAAAAATTTAGCCTGACTGACAACGGGGCGGTATTCGCTGGCGTCCTCCAGAACATCGCTGGCATTCAAAACATTTTAACGGTCGCCACCATCGGCGCAGCCGTGTCAGGGTTGGCGGTGCTGTCGCTGGTGCTGGTGTTTTGGGTGCGCGGCCGCTTGCATGAAATTGGCATCTTGCTGTCTATCGGCACGTCGAAGCGGCAGATTATCGGGCAGTTCTTGGCGGAATTAGCTATCATCGCCGCAGTCAGTTCGGTGTTCGCGCTCGGTATCGGCTCGGTCGCCTCATCGCAAATTTCTACTGCCCTGACAGCGCAAACCGATCAAAGCCAGCGCGTAGAAAAAACTGTGGTGCAAACTGCGCCACCGGCGACCTACTTGCAGGCTTTCGCTTTCGGCTACATGGTCGTTCTGCTATCAGCCATCGCTGCCACCGCGCCAATCATGCGCCAATCACCAAAGCAAATTTTAGCAAAATTAAGTTAGGAGTTATCATGTCAATACTTACGTTACGCGACATCATCTATTCATACGCTGACGGCACTAGCAATGTGCTCAACGGCATCAATTATCAATTTGAAAAGGGTAAGTTCTACGCCATCGTCGGTAGTTCTGGTGCCGGTAAATCGACGCTGCTGGGGCTACTAGCGGGACTGGACACGCCGACTGGCGGGCAGATTTTGCTCGACGATGAAGACATCGCCGAGCAAGGTTACTCGCATCATCGCAAGCACAATATCTCGCTGGTGTTTCAGAATTATAACCTGATCGATTATCTGACGCCACTGGAAAACTTGAAATTGGTTAATTCCAAGGCCACCAACGAAACGTTGCATGCCATGGGCCTGGACGACGATCACATTCACCGCAACGTCATGAAACTTTCCGGCGGACAGCAGCAGCGCGTGGCAATCGGTCGAGCACTGGTGTCCTCCGCACCGATTATCTTGGCGGACGAGCCGACCGGTAACCTTGACGAAACCACCGCCGCCGACATCATCGACATCCTGCGTCGGGCTGCCCACGAAAACGACAAATGTGTCATCGTCGTCACCCACAGCAAGCAGCTGGCCAAAGAGGCGGATGTGGTGTTGAAACTGAAGGATAAGAAGCTGAAGGGATAATGCTGATATAATATTAAGCATGCATAAGATTTAACCTCTGCATAAAGGAAAGCTCGGCGTTTATGCAATTGGTCGCAAAGCTATAAATAACAAGCACAAACCCGCCGTCTAAATAAAGTAGGAGCACCATGAAACTCATCTTCCAAACCACGAAAAACCATAAAAAGCACTTTACAGCGACTGGTTATACTGTAAATAAAGACCGGACTAAGATGCTGCTTATTCACCACAAGGGTTTGGGCAAGTGGCTGCCGCCGGGTGGGCATATTGAGAAGAATGAAGTACCGCACGAAGCAGCTATCCGCGAGGTTTACGAAGAGACGGGCATAAGCGCCGCGCCAATCCTTGAAGACGAACATGATTTGCAGCTAAAAAACATCACAGAAGCCCAAATTCCGCGCCCGTACGCGCTGATGTATCAGATCATTCCAGAGAGTAAAAAGGATGTCGAGCATATCCATCTGGACATGGTGTTTTTACTGGAAGCCGATGACACTGCAGAATTAATTGTTCAAACCAAAGAAGTCCATGACGTCAGGTGGGTAGCGAAAAGCAAACTGTTGAGCGGATATGATACGTTTGATGCGGTAAAGAACTTTGCCAGGGAAGTGCTGGTGGATAGTTAAGGTTAAAATCGTGCGCCCTGTTTTGCTAAAAACTCGCCCTCCTGGATGGCGGGGTAACGCTCACGCTGGTAGGCTGGCAGGTCGTTGGCGCGAATGGCAGCGGCGATTCGGCGAGTAATAGTGTTCGTAGATTAAGGATAGGATAATTTGCCATGCTGCGCAACGGCCTAGTAATGCTAGCTTTCGACGGCCTATATTCAGTCGAGCCCTTTGCTCAGCCCAATCATCTCATCCAGCTTGCCAGATTTTTCTATCTCAGCCAAAGTCATCGCTTCTACCTCTGTCGCTAAGTCCCATATATCATACAGCGGACGGTCATCTTCGGTAATATCATAATGCGCCATTAGGTTAACAATTTTATATGCTATGTCATGAGCCGTCCACATCTTCCTATAATCGTCCGACATAAGCACTTTAATATACTCAATAACATTTGACCTAGACGTTAGATTTATGTCTATTTTGTTAATTTCTTTCTCATAGCCAACTGTTTTCGCCAGCCGCCGCCAAAGTTTTAGGCGCGCATTCGTATCGCCCTCGTTATAAATTAACTTTGCCAGAGCGGTTATTTCAGTAACCAATGGCTGCGCTTCCGTAACATCTACGTACTGAAGCTGTAAGATAGCCTCATCAATTGACGTATCATAATCAATGCCAAGTAACGGCAGATACTCGCACACAAACAACCGCACATCGGCCGCGCTACGAATTAAACCTAGCCTATTTGACCAGAACATGTCGATGCCATTGCGGATGAGATTATTGAGCGGCGGTGTGTCCATACAAAACAGTTTAGACTATTTCAGGTAAAATGGACAGTTTTATGACTTGTCCAGGTCTGGGGGCTAGAGGCTTATCTGTACCTTTTGCTAAAATAACAGCAATGGAGAGCGCGCCGAATGTAATCATATCTTGAAAAGAAAGGAGCTCAAATGAAAAACCTTGAAAAACTTGAAGAAGACATAATGAAGTATTGGAATGCTTGCAAAACCCCTGAAGAAGCTCTGGAAATAGTTAACTATCCGTCTGTGAAGTGGAAACTTCTCGTTTATACTATCTGGGGAGGAGCTGAAATAAAAAATAAGCAAATACTTGCAGACCATTATGATGAAATTGTAAGCAGTTGGGCTACTGGTTCCGCTGACGAAGACGGCCTGGTTTATGTACCGGAGGAGTGAGAGTCCGTCATAGGGTTATTTTATGTGATTTGCGGTGGGGCGGTGTGCAGAGAGAAGTAGGGCAAAAATCTAGAAATCATCAATAAGCTTGCGTATCGGTAGCGCCAAGATCTCTTCTGAGCTTGTTCCTCTATTTATCTCAGTTATCGCATCACTAATATAATCATTTAATTCAATCAAACTAAGATTCTCAACTTCAAACTCAGAGCAAAACAAATCAAACGTAACTTCTCGCAACAGTCTCAGACCTTCAGCGTCTTTTCTCTTTACTAGAAAATCAGTTAGAGCTAATAATTTGTCTCTCATAATTACAGATCATCATAGCAGATTCAATTTACTTAGCAAACTTCTTTTCTCCATAAGCAATGAACTGATCAATCGGTTTAGCGAATTCCTTTGCCCAACTATCGTTGTCGTTCTTTCCTTCAGCGATAAACAAGCGTTCTCCTACGTATTCGTGTAAGTCCATAACTAGTGCATCTGCACCGTTGTCGTCTGAATGTCTAATACTTAAATCAAGCGCTATGAGCGACAACTGATATGCTCGCCGTAAAACAGCTAGATTATTTAAGTTCTCATCGGTTAACGCTTTAATCTCCTTGAACAGCTTCCAGTCAATCGCGTCATATATTTCAAAATCTTTTTCTGTCCATTCTGGCATAATAAATCCTCTAGGGTAAGTGAGCAGTTTTATATTATACTCAGGATAAGACATTTTTCAGGTCATGTCCAGGACGATGGGGTCAGTGACCGGGGACGGTGTACTGGCCGCGCGAGGTACCGTTGTCGTTCGATCCGTTGCCGGATCCGTAGTGGTCGTGGTTGCTACTCCTGAGGAACGAGTAGTGCATCGCACCGTCGGCGAGACCGCCGCCGACGCCCATACCACCGCTGCGGTCGCCATCTCCGATGAGGGTGTGTCCCTCCTTCGGACCGCTACCGAACGACACGGTGATGGGGTTGCCCTCGGAGTCGCAACCGCCCATCGGCTCACTCCACCAGTTCTTTCCCATACTGTACTCCTTCTGGAGTCGGGCGGAGAAAAGCTATTCTCCGCGAAGTGGGGCGTCTCAAGCCCGATTGACTCGGGCGAAACGCCGACCTCTGCGGTTGCAAAGGCTGATAAATGTATCCATAATAGAGCCCACTGTCAAGCAATTTTACGGAAATCGCAGCAAAACATGGTAATAGTCTACATAACGGCATCAAGTAGCGTATACTTAACAATATAACCATCCCCGTAAAATCAAAGGAGGGCCGTATGACAGCAGTAAAACAAACTATAGGCGTTATCGGTTCGCTAGGCGATTTGGGCTCGCAATTAGTGCGGCGCGCTAAGAAGTACGGCTTTTTAGTCCGCGAATTTGACATAGCCGACCGCCACACCAACACAGAAGAATTATCCGATTGTGAAATTATCCACGTGTGCGCGCCCTTGGAAAATTTTATCGTACCGCCCGTGAGAGGGCTGATAATTTTACACGATAGCGTTATGGACACCAGCCGCCGATTTAACGATCAGCTTGACCAAAAAGCTGCTGTAGTCCATTTGCTAATGAATAGCGCTCAGCGAGCGGTTATCGCCAGCGACCAGCCAAACGCCGAGGCAGCAGCCAGCCATTTGCAGCAATTAGGATTTAACCCAATTTCTATGCCGGTCAATGAGCACGACCGAATCATTGCCCGGTCGCAAGCCCCATTGGCACTGCTTTGCGACGCACTGCTGCCTGAATTATTCCAATTGGATAAAGAAGGCCTGCTGACGCCGTCGGGCGAAACGCTGGCAGAAACTTTACGTTCCCGCACGCTCATTTGGACGCCAGCCACCCGCCGAGCAATCTTGCGCAACCCTCAACTGCGCGAGCTTATTAGCGAACTGTCGAAAATCCTAGACCAAGCGCAGCCGCCAGATAAATAATCCTCCAATCCAAACCATATACTTCCTGTCAAATGCTATACTAAATAACATGAACCAAGAACCTCCATATTATAATCTACAGCGTAGACACCGCCCGCGCTGGATTGGTATTTTATTAGCATTTTTACTGGGTATCCCCATAATAATCGGTCTATGGCTGCTGCTGTGGCGGTGGAACTACGTGTCGTACTTAACTGGACCCATCGGCGCGGGCATCGTCTACCTAATATATAGTTTCATAACCCAGGAAGAAAAACCGCCGCTCCTTGACATTATTTTACTAATCGTAGCCTCTGTGTTCGGTACGGTAATAGGTTTCGCTGTTTGTCTGGCTGAATCACTGCATATTTATACTAAAATCGGATTCTTAGCGATGGTAGAATTTATCATTTCGCCGCCAACATGGACAATATTATGGAAAGCAAATCCGATGGCTGTCCTGTCGCTCTTATTTTCAATCGGTTTATCTATTTACATCATTTTATGGGTTTGGCGCATATCCAAGCGAGCTGTTTTATAGAATATTTGCGGATTTTAGCCGTTGGCGTTATAATCACCCCATGACCATAAAACGGCAATTCATCAGTACCGCCTGGCAAAGCACGCGTTTTCGCCGCGGCTTGTTGAATTGTTCGTAAACTTCTTCTGAAAATACTAACCATGAATAGAGGCCGCGCGCGGTCTTTTTTATATAACCCAAAGGAGGAATTATGAAGCAAAGAATAATTATCATCGGCGGCATGGGGCCGCAAGCAAGCCTGGAGCTGCACCGGCGAATAATTCGGCGAACATCAGCAAACGGCACGAAGGATGGCACAGATTTTCCGCATATAGTTCATTTGTCGCTGCCGGTTCCTGATTTTATCGCCAATGAATCGCGGCGCAGCGAAGCCTTGGAAATTATCATAAACGAACTGAAAAACATTGACGCGTCGATGGACGATGTTATCATAATTGCTTGCAATACCGCGCATTTATTGCAGCCCGATATTGAACGGCGGCTGAATATTCGCATAACTTCCATGGTGGATGCCGCAATTGATTACGTTAGCCGCCATCATAAAACAATTCGATTGCTAGCGTCGCCGACGACCATCCGCACTGGACTATATGACAAGCCGCTGAAAGCCGCCGGAGTAACCGTATTAACGCCGGATAAGGACGAAGAACAAGCGCTGGAAGTAATAATTCGCGCAGTAATTTCTGGTCAGGCAATACCGCAGTCAGCGCTGGATAAAATACCAATAATAACCCAATCCGAGCAGGCAAACGCGACAAACCATCCGCCAGTACTATTAGGATGCACCGAACTATCCTGCGCCTTCGCCGAAAAACCAAACACCATTGACCCAATGAACATTTTATTACGTTACCTAACAACCAAAGGAGTGCTATAATGAATACAATGAAACTATCCAAACCCGTCATCCTCACTGGCGTACGCGCCAACAACGATATTCACATTGGCAATTATTTTGGTGCCATTTTACCGATTGTCGATATGGCAAAGCGCCGCTCGGCTGATTTTGATATCAATCTGTTCATCCCCGATCTACACAGCTTCACTACACCGATTGATCACAGTAAATTGTACGACAGCATCCTCAACAACGCCCGGATTTATACGGCCGCAGGGTTGCCGCTGGACAACCAGGCTATTCATTTGTACCGCCAAAGCCGCGTCCCAGCCCACAGCGAGCTGGCATGGATTTTGGACTGCTTCACTGGTTTTGGCGAGATGAGCCGGATGACGCAGTTTAAGGATAAGTCTGACAAGCTTCACGGCGACCAGATTTCCGTCGGTCTCTTCAACTACCCAGTCCTGATGGCCGCCGACATCTTGCTCTACGGCGCTAGTTACGTGCCAGTTGGCGACGACCAGACGCAGCACCTGGAATTTACCCGCGACATCGCCGAGCGGATGAACCGCAAATTTGGCGACTTGTTCGTCATACCTAAGCCAGTCGCCCAGCAGCACCAATTTTTCGGCAACGACCAAGGCCTAAGGATCAAAGATCTGGTGAATCCAACCAAAAAGATGAGCAAATCCGACGACAGCGGCAAAGGCGTCATTTTCCTTGGCGACGATCCAGGGGCAGCACACAAAAAAATCATGAGCGCCACCACCGACTCACTAGGCACGGTGCAATATGACCGTGACAACCAGCCGGGCATTTCCAATCTGCTGGAGATTTTGACCCTGGTGCGCCAAGACAGCGGAAAAGACATGAGTTTGGAACAGACCATCAATGAGTACACCGGTATGGAGCGCTACGGCGATTTCAAGCGAATCGTGGCTGATGAAGTGGCAGAATTCTTGACGAATTTCCAAGCGCGTCTGGCCGCAGTTGATGAGCCGGCAATTGAAAATAAACTGGAATCCAGCGAGCGCGACATGAACATCGTCGCCAACGAAACCTTGCACCGCGTCCAAACAGCCGTGGGGCTGCGGAGATAGCATAGTGATAGCAAGTTTTCTCACTGAGCCAGGAACGCCGCCACATCAAGCGTCGCACATTCCTGACTGTTCAAATACTCGAGGACACGCCGCGTGAAAATCTCGCCGCGCACCGTCCTCAAGATCGCCAGACTGTACCAGCTGGCGGACGACAACACGCCCGTCAAGACCTTGCGCCACCTGAAGATTCAGACGGACGAATCGCATATCGTGGCGGAATTTATTTTGAACAAACAGCATTTCGCCGTGCTCTACGGCTCAATCGTCGATGAAGAATCAATTGACGAATTGTGGCCTAACAAGCCAGCCAACGCCGAAATTTTGCCAAACCCACTTGATGCGAGCTGCATTGAGACGCCGTTTCAAGGCAAATTTGTCATCATGCTCCACATCGTGCCAACCAAGCAGCGCCTGGACATCCACTTATCCACGGCATTTGACCCGTCGATTTCGCGCAGCCTCTGGCAAAAATACATCAAAGCCGGCTATGTTTCGGTTAATCATCAAGTGGTGACGGCGCCAAAGTTTGAGATTGACGAGACTGACGAGATCGCCGTCAAGCTGCCAGAACAAGAGCAGGCGAGTGCAGAGCTGCCAGTGTTGTACGAAGACGATGACGTGATAGTGGTGAATAAACCCAGCGGACTCCTGACGCATGCCAAAGGCGGACTGTCGACCGAACCGACAGTGGCGGAAATTATTCGCCCCAAAACTTCGTTTGCCTCGGACACCGACCGGCCAGGCATCGTCCATCGGCTCGACCGCGACACTTCGGGCGTACTGATCATCGCGAAAACCGCTGACGCTGCCGCCCACTTACAGCGGCAATTCGCCCAGCGCACCACCAAGAAAACCTACCTAGCAGTGACCGACGGCGTACCGAAATTAACCGCCGCGAAGATTGACCTGCCGATTGGCCGCAATCCGTCCGCGCCCAGCACCTTCCGCGTCGATCCGAATGGCAAACCCGCCCAGACAAACTATCGGGTTTTGGCAGCGGCTGACGCCAAAGCACTAATTGAGCTTAAGCCTACCACCGGCCGCACTCATCAACTCCGCGTCCATATGGCATACCTAAACACGCCAATTCTCGGCGACCGCGTCTACGGCAAGCCCAGCACCAGCCGCCTGATGCTCCACGCCCACAAATTAGAAGTCACGCTGCCATCCGGCGAGCTAAAAACCTTTGAAGCGGCCATTCCAGAGGAATTTTTTATCTATTTCCCTGAGACATTACCTAAGGGAAAACTATGAAAGCACCGATACTGTCCATCAAGGATCGCTCTACAATCAGCGAACTTGCGAGCAATCTGCCGCACGCGCTGCTTATCGCGGCAGAGCAGGGACTAGACGGAATCGGTGCAGCTAATGAGCTTGCGAGTTCAGAAGACAGCGACGTATTTTACATCAAACCTGCAGAAAAAAAGCAAACCATCGCCGTTGAGCAAGTACGCAATCTGACAGCAAATCTAAGAACGTACGCCGATAAGCGCCGCGTGATCATTATTAACGACGCCAATCTGATGAGCGAAGCCGCCCAAAACGCGCTATTAAAAGCGCTGGAAGAGCCGAATAAAAATACCCATTTTATCCTGGTCGCAGAAAACCCGAAACTGCTATTAGACACCGTCAAATCCCGCTGCCAACTATTCCAGCTTCATAAAACTTCCCCCAGCCAAGATGTCAAACTGCTATCTCAGCATGACCTGGACGCCAGCGCCAAGCAGCAAATTCTCTTCCTGGCTGCCGGCCGACCGCTGCTAATCAACCAATTAGCAAACAGCCCGGGAAAATTTGCCGAATATAAAGAAATCGCTGTCGACGCCAAGCAATTATTAGCCGCCAAAAATAATTATCAAACCTTAAAACCGCTCGCTAAATACTTTACCGACCGCCAAAAAGCACTGCTGCTCACCGACATCATCGTCAATATGATTCGTTTTCAAATACGTTCCCGCGGCATTGACGCTGCCGTATCAAGCAAGCTCGCCGCCGCCGAGACAACCGCCAAATCGCTGAAAGCCAACGGTAATGTACGCCTAGCTTTACTGCAACTTGTGATATACTAATAGCGGTATGTTTGGACTACTACTCATTCTAATTTTGATGATTTGGGCGGTTTTTTATCATCCGTCAATCAAAGAAACGGGCGATTTGCCGACAAAAATTACCAATAAACTTGATCAACTATGGAATATTGCCCAGGATTCAATTCGCGAGAACAAATATTTGCGCGCTGAAAAAGCACTATTGACCATCTTGCGCGTCGATGAGAAAAACGCCACGGCGTATAACCGCCTGGGGATTTTATACGCCAAGCAGCGCGCCTACAAAGATGCCATTGAATGCTTCGAGATCGCCCAAAGCCTGGAACCAAGCGCTTCAAGCCTGCATAACGTCGGATTGATCTATTACGAAACGGAAAATTATGAAAAGGCAGCGCTAGCGTTTGAGCAAGCCCTGGAGATAGAAGGCGATTTGGCGGCGCGCTACATCGCCTATGCTAAAGTTCAGGAAAAGCTGGGGCGCAGCAAGAAGATGATCAGCGCTTTAGAAAAGGCGGTTGAATTAGAGCCAATTCCGCAGACCTTGATGATTTTATCAGAAGCATACGACAACGCTGGTCAGGAAGAGCTAGCCATCCAACTGCGTAAAAAAGCCACCAGAATGCTGACACCGAATGAACCGGCAAAAAACCCTAGTCCCAGCGCACCGCGAACGCGCCAGCAGCGCCAAATTCATCAGCCGCGAAAAGTCGTTATGTAATCGTTTCAGCAGCAGCGGTTTCATCAAACAAGGTTTATTTCCTCTTTTTTAGGGCGGGATAGTTTGCTATAATAAAGACGCTACCGAGCGAAGGGGCGTAGTACAACGGCTAGTATAGCGGTCTCCAAAACCGCCGGTCTAGGTTCGATTCCTAGCGCCCCTGCCAAGACAACAATTGGTATTATTTTATGAGATTAATTTACACCATTGGCTACTCTGGATTTAAAGAAGGGGATCTAGCCTGTTTTATCAAAACGCTTAAAGACAGAAAAATAGATGTTTTAATTGATGTAAGAAGCGACCCTCATTCTTCGTATTTTCAGGAGTATAACAAAGAAAGACTTGAACCCGAGCTAAAGAAGAACAATATCGTATACAGAAATTATCATAAAGAATTTGGCGCAAAACAGTCCGGAGAAGACAGCTGCTCAACAGCTGGCACGATAGTTAGCGAGGATGATTTAAGAAGTGTTCTGAAACATCTCACAAAGCAATACCCTATAAAAAAATCGCGTCGAGTAGACAATGAGGAGCTAAATGAAAATGACAAGATTATAGATTATAATAAATTTGCCAAATCCAATTTGTTTAAGCAGGGAGTCGATAAGCTAGATAGAATCTACAGCAAAGGACATGCAGTTGTCTTAATGTGTTCAGAAAAAAAGCCGAACGACTGTCATCGCGCCATAATGATCGCAAAGGAATTGTCTCGTCATTATGGCTATGATATTCAACATTTAATTGCCGAAAAGAACAAGCCTGAAGATAAGAACAAATATACCATTACAACAAAGACTCAATTTGAAATAGAGGAAGAACTGAAGAATAAATTCCAGCTTGACACATACCAGCCCGGACTCTTTAATACTGCTAAATCAGACGCAGACATTATTGAAACATGCTACCGAGGACAGAATATATTGGTTGGTTGGCGCCAAGAAATAAAAGGAGGAAAAATATAGCCATGAATATATACACCATCGGCTTTACTAAAAAATCAGCAAAAGAATTTTTTGATGACGCGCTGCACGATAATCACATAGAAATTGTCGTTGATACCCGTATAAATACTGCCTCTCAACTAGCGGGGTTTGCAAAAGGCGACGACCTTAAATATTTCCTCCAAAAACTTCACGGTATTAAATATGATTATCGCAGCGACTTAGCACCCACCAAAGAGCTGTTGAAAAACTATAGAGATAAAAAGATACCTTGGGAAGAATATACTGTTTTCTATAACAATCTGCTAGATGAAAGGCAAACTTATCAAAATTTTTTAACAGACTATAAAGATTATAAAAACGTTTGCGTATTATGCAGCGAAGCAACACCGGAAAAATGCCATCGAAGATTGCTCGCTGAAAAAATCCACAGCTTATACCCGAATGAAACGAGGATCATACACCTATGAGTTATAAAATGAAATTAGTTGTCCTAGCAAAGTCTGCAAAACATGGAGGTTTTTGTGTAGCTGGAATTAATCTTTATAAGAATAAAAATTGGTTTGCTCGAATAGTGAAGAATGACGATGGCGACGCTGTTACTGATGAAGATATTGCTGGCGCTAAGCCTCTTGATGTTATTGAAGTAGTCGTAAAGGGCAATAAAAAGAAACATAATCAAACCGAGAACTTTCCGATTGATTTTGACGCAGATACTCCTGTGAAAATCGTAGGCAGAGAAACTGTCGACTACGTAAAGAATCTTTGCGATAAACAAGAGTTTGAGCACATAGGATTTTTCGGTAACAGTAAAAAATTATTAACAGAAGAGGAAATTGACAACCTTAATCCTAAACATTCGCTATCTGCTATAAAAGTAAGCAGTTTAAGGATATATAAAAACGATTACAACAAGATTAAAGCAGAGCTCTATTTTGAAAACGAAATAGCAGGGGATGTATCCATGACTGACCCGGATTACTACAACAAGAATTATCCAATCGAAATTGGCGAAGCAATATTAATTGTCAGTTTATCTGCAGAGCCTTACGTTAAAAACGACAAAAACTACGGCTATCCTAAGTTTATTGCAAAAATTTTTGAACTGTAAAATGCTTTGTCCGCCAAGCGTATATTTGCCGTAACGAGTAGAGAACAAGGGAATCTTTTTTATTAGTCAAAACTCTGCTATAATTTTTTCATATGAGACCGCTACTACCATCATCGCCGCACATTATCGCCATGGTCGGCGCGCCAGGCTCTGGGAAAACTCAGTTTGTTTCCGAATTTGCTAAGATATTCAACGCGCCAGTCATCGATGCTAGCCAGTTTGAAGCCTTGACGGATGATACTAAATTGATCTCCGACATAACATTGTCAATCTTAGACGAATTCTTAAAAACCAAGCACACCGTCATTTTGGATGGCGCGACCGACCAGCGGACAACCCGAATAAAAATTAACCGGATGGCACGCGAACGCGGCTATAAAGTCCTATTGGTTTGGGTGCAGACAGATTTGGCAACGGCGAAAAACCGCTGGATGAAGCAATCAGGCGGCGACGAACTACTATTTGAAAGAAGGCTTAAGCAGTTTTCACCGCCGCACGACAGCGAATCTTATGCAGTCATCAGCGGGCGGCATACTTTCAGTACGCAGGCGCGCGCCGTACTGAAGCATCTGAGCATTAGCGCGCCCAGGCCGGAAGTCCATAGGGAGCTTCGCGTAAATAGCCGTATTGATATAGGATAGATTATGCCCACAATCACCGATTCGGAATTCGGGGAAATTGTCGTAAAAAAACAAGGATTAGCGAAAAATATTAGCCTGCGAATCGCGCCGGACGGCCGGTTGCGCGTTACTATGCCAACGTACGCGCCGTTGTTAGCCGCCAAAACTGTAATAAAAACATCGCGCTTACAAATCCGCAAATTATTAGACCAACATCAATCGCAATTTTCTTACACAAAAGACCAGCAAATAGGGAAAAGCCACAGTTTAATTATTCGCTCGACCGCCGGAGCAACAACCGTAAAAACCGCCGGCACGCGCATAATTGCCAGCATAAATGAGAATGAAGATATAGCGGCTGCCGCTAACCAGCAGCTTATCCGCCAAAAAATCGTCGCGGCACTGCGCAAGGAAGCCAAAAGCTATTTACCCCGGCGATTGTCATTCCTGGCCGAAGAACACGATTTTTCCTTTAAGCGGACAAAAATCACTCACGCCTCCAGCCGCTGGGGCAGCTGCTCATCAACCGGCACGATTAGCCTGAACATTGGACTAATGAACTTGCCGTTTGAACTGATTGATTACGTAATTATTCATGAGCTTTGCCACACCCGCCACATGAATCACTCGGCAAGTTTTTGGCGCGAAGTCGCTCAATTTGACCCCGGCTATAAAATCCACCGCGCCGAGCTAAAAAGATATTCGCCGCACATATAGCTAATATAGCCGTAAAACGCCATGCGTGATGTTTGCGCTTATGCTATACTATTGACATGTTAAAGGGTGTCTTAAAAAAAGAAAAACGCACATCCATCGCCTTAAAAAGCGGCATTTTAGTTGCTTCAATCTCCTTAATGTTTCACGGCTTATTGATTCAATTCGGCATCATGCCAATATCAGAAACCGCCATCGGCTTGCCGCCAAATTTGGCGATCGTCTTATCTATGAGCTGGCTGGTAATCGGCGTTACAGCCTTTTTATCGCGGATTATTGACGGCGGCATATCATCGGTGCTTATTCTTCTTGTGTATTATGTATTATCGCTGGCGCAATCGCTGTTTATAACCGGCTTCATTTCGCCGTTCACCGCCTACTGGATTTTATTGATGATTATCACGTTCGCTATGCTGGGCAAGAACGGCTTGCTAGCCGGTATGATGGCATTTATCATAGCTATCACCGTCAGCGCCGTCTTAAACGTGGAATCTCACCCCGAATACGCTATCATGACAATCCTCTCCGGCACAGCAGTCATCGTCTGCAGCCTGGTCGCCTCGTCGATTTATTTCACTCAGAAAGTCGTTAACAGCAAATTGAACGAAAGCCGCGAGCGCGAAAATGTCGAAAAGGGCAAAGTCCTAACCTTAATAAACAATATCACCGACGCCATTATCAGCACTGACGAACATGGCATTATTACCATGTATAATTCTGCAGCATTAAATCTTATCGATACCAATAATAAAATTAGCGGCAAACCAATTGACGAGATTTTACGCCTGGAGACTACCAATAAGGCGCCGCTCGACACATTTAAGGAACTATCCAAGTCAATCGCTATCCGCCAGCGCGACGACATCATAATGCAAGTAGATAGCGACGAAGCGCTGCGCCTGGAGGTGACATTTGCACCCGTGCAAGGCGGCGATAAAATGTCGCCCGACGGCTACGTCTTGATTCTCCGCGACATCACCAAGTCAAAAAGCCTGGAAGAGGAGCGCGACGAGTTTATTAGCGTGGTAAGCCACGAGCTGCGCACGCCGATTACCATTGCCGAAGGATCGCTCAGCAACGCTAAGCTGCTCATTGAAAAGGGCGCCGCCGACAAAGTTCCTCAGGCAATTGACGAGTCGCACAAACAAATTCTGTTTCTCGCCAGAATGGCCAACGATTTAAGCACGCTATCCCGCGCCGAACGCGGCGTCGACGACAAGCCGGAAATCATTAACGTAGCAGAATTTGCGGCGCAGCTAAACGACGAGTACGCGCCGCAAGCCGCCGAAAAAGGCTTGGCATTCAACTTGGATATCGGCAGCAGTCTGGGCGAGGTCAAAGCCTCCAGCCTATATTTGCAGGAACTATTGCAGAATTTTATTACCAACGCCATCAGATATACTCCGAAAGGCTCGGTGACAATATCTATCAAAAAACAAAAGGACGGACAGATCAAATTCAAAGTTAAAGACACCGGAATTGGCATCGGCAAAGCTGATTTGGGTAAAATATTCGATAAATTTTACCGCGCCGAAGATTACCGCACCCGCGAGACCAGCGGCTCAGGCCTGGGTTTATACGTCGCTGCCAAATTAGCGCGGAAACTAAACTGTAAGATTGAGGTACAAAGCCGGCTCAATCATGGATCGGCGTTCAGTTTCAGCCTTAAACCGTTCAAGAAGTGATTTGCTAATTTCTGGCAAATGAGCTATACTGGACTTGACAGTCTGTGAAAAACAGACTTTTTAAATTGGGAGAAACTATGGCACAGAAAGGCAAGTCAAGCACCAGCAAAACCACGGTTCATCGCATTAAAGCTACCGGCGATGCGCCGAAAAAAGCCAATAAATCAGCTAAAACCAAAGATATAAATACTAAAGAAACCATAAAAACTACAGAAACTAAGGTAAGTAAAAAACCAAAAACCGTAAAAATCGCCAAAAAATCGCCAAAAAACGCTTTAAGCGCAGTTGGCGGTTATTTCAAGGGCGCTTGGCACGAGCTAAAGTTAGTGCGCTGGCCAACCCGCTCGGCAACATGGGCAATGACCGTCGCCGTGCTAGCCTTTACTTTTATGTTTGTTATTGTAATATTACTGCTTGACGCTGGATTTAACTGGATGTTTGAGCAGATTTTGAAATAAGGGAGGATTGTTATGAGTTCAAAACGATACGATGATAGCCGCCAGTGGTATGCCATTCACACTTATTCTGGCTACGAAGAAAAAGTCGCTGAGTCGATTCGCCAGCGCATCAACGGCGTCGATATGGCCGACAAGATCTTTGACGTTATGGTGCCGAAGGAAAAGCAAATCCAAATTAAGAACGGTAAGCGTAAGATTATTGATGTCAAAATTTTCCAAGGCTACGTGCTGGTAGAGATGAAATTGACCGATGAAACATGGTATATCATCCGCAACACGCCGGGCGTAACCGGATTTGTCGGCGCCGACACCACGCCAACGCCAGTTTCTGAAAAAGAAATTAATAAGATTAAAAAACGCATGGGCGTCGAAGAGCCAAAGCATCAAATTGACTTTTCAGAAGGCGAAGTTGTTTCAATTATTGACGGGCCGTTCAAGGGCTTTGACGGCGCAGTTAGCGAAATTGACGCCTCTAAGGGTACGCTAAAAGTTATGGTCAGCATGTTCGGCCGCGACACGCCAGTCGAGCTGGACGCACTGCAGGTAAAAAAGGTTTAGCCCGCACAAACCCTAAAAATATCCAATCCGGCTTCTATTTTACCAAACGTCCGCCGCTTTTACTGTCTTGCTAATTTTAGCAAGACAGTGCTGCACTGCGAAAATAACTAACGCCGCGATAATTGCCGCCAGTAATACTACCGTTATCAGCCACTGGCGCGGATCGTATAATGATATCGCCAGGGCTAACGCTGTGCCAACTAAGGAGACTAGCACCTTGCCAAACAGCAGTAAATCCAACGTTACAGATTTGCCGCACAACTTTATAGCCCGCCGCAGCACAGCCGAACTGAAGCGCCCCAGCCAGTACGGCAGTACGATTACCGCGCACAATACCGCCATCGTAACGATCAAAGTTAACACTACATCCAGCGCCTTAATTGCAAGCGGCATACTTGGCGGCGCGGTCTCAGGCGGTGAAGACGGTAAAATCGGGACGCAAATTATCTCCGGGCGTATGCCAATTATCTCCAGCGCGCCGCTCCAGGCTAGCTGCAGTAAACCTACGCCGATAGCGATAGCGCACGCCGTAACTAATAGGTTATAACCAATTGCGCCAAAAATATTAACAACGCGCCGAATCGGCAAAATAGTTCGCATGCTCATGCTTGAATTGTAGCATAATTTCCGTTATAATAACACGCGTTACGCACTACAAAATAGTAAGGAAAGAGTTATGGCAAAGAAAATTATCGGTAACTTAAAGTTACGCATTCCGGCCGGTCGCGCGACTGCCGGACCTCCAGTCGGCTCGACGCTCGGCCAGTGGGGTTTGAATATGATGGATTTCATCAATCCATTCAATGAAGCTACCAAAGGCATGATGGGTAAGGACGTCATCGTTCACATTCAAGTTTACGAAGACCGCACCTTCACCTGGAACTGTCTGGGACAGCCGGTGGACGACTTAATCCGCGAAAAAGCCGGTATCCAAAAGGGCAGCGGCAAACCGCACGTAGACAAAGTCGGTAAAATTACCCGCGCGCAGCTGCAGGAAATTGCCGAGGTTAAAAAAGACCAGCTAAACGCGATTGACATTGAAGGCGCTATGAAAGTTGTTGCTGGTACAGCCCGGTCAATGGGCGTGGAAATCGCTGACTAACTGGCGAAAATTTAATAGCCCCGATACCCGTCGGGGTTATTTTATGCCAAGAAACTTGAACTTTTTAGACTTATTTTATATGATAGTGAACAATATTTTGGATAGATCCGTTAAGGAAGCGCTGGCGAATGACAGGCTTATCGTCGCAAAAACCGACACAATTTACGGCGTTTTAGCGCGGGCAGATTCAGTCGAATCCATGAAAAAGATATACGAAGCCAAACAACGCAGCCTAGAACAATCGTCGATAATCTTAGTCGCGGACGTAAGCAGCATTCCCGGACTAACCAGCGAGCAGCGTAAAATCTATCAAGAATTATCCAACCATCGGCCGACCACAATCGCCATCTGCGTCAGCGGCAGCTTTTTGCCGCACTTACCGCGAAATAACGGGACGCTAGCGTTTCGCGCCGTACCGAATTCGCCGCTGTCTAGTTTGATAAAATCCACCGGCTGCCTGCTAGCTCCCAGCGCTAACCCTAAGGACCTGTCACCAGCTAGGAACATCACAGAAGCAATTGAATATTTTGGCGAAACAGTAGCAGTTTATGTCGACAGCGGGGAAGTATCAGGCGCGAAGCCATCGCAAATCGTCGCTTTTGGCGATGAAAACCAGGTTGTGTATTTGAGGAAATAGCTAAATTAATCAAGCTTATCAAAATAGTGTTGACTTTTTATCAAATCACATGTATAATAAACAGCCTATGAGTATTTTTGAGAGAAGACAACGAAAAAATCAACCTGAACTTGGCAGCCAAGATACTTCCAAAGGGCATGAAGATGCCAGGAGGTCTTCACTGCGCGAAAAAGCAGTCAGATTACTAGCTGGTACAGCGCTGGCTTCAATCTTAGCTTCTGGCGCGGCAACCGCATTTGGTGAAGGTGGTATAGAGACTGAAATAGGTGGACACCCTGCCGGAACAGAAACAAAGACTGTAACCATACCAGCTTCAGAGACTCCTGGAACAATTGCCGAACAAACACTCAAAGGAGCGTCAGCAGAAATCGACCAAAACTCAGAGTATTCTGAAGACGGAGAAGCAGTCGATTTGAGCGATCAACAAAAAGAACAGATTAGCACATTTCTAGCAAACCTAGAAAGTCAACAGAAAAATCTAGAGGAAGACGGTAAAAAACCTGAAAATACGACAGTTACCGTTATTGGATCGGCGTCTGACGAGGATTTGGATAATCCGAATGGAGGCCTAGGACAATCATCTTCAATGAACCAAGTTCTGGCTACCGAGCGAGCGCAGCTTGTTGCTGGCGAACTAAAACGACAAGCGGAAGAGAAAGGCATTTCATTAGAAGTTGTGGGTGTTGACGGATCGGAAAGGGTATTGTCAGATAGCCAGATTAAAGAAGTTGAAGACATAGCAAATAAATATGGAGTTTCAACGCATGAATTACTCGTCGCCTATAATTTCAATACAGGCGCAGTTCCGATGGACGACCAAGAAAAATCAAAATTAGCTCAGTTATTTAATGACAACAGATCCACTAATATTGATACAACTATCACAATAAAGGACACGCCTGTAGAGCTTGGCGTTTGCGATAAAGTAGTAATAGTCAATCCAGAACAAAAAGTCGATGTGACTAAAGATATACCAAAGGAAGATCCGCTTTCAATACGCATATTTCCTATTCCAGCATACATACCTAGGGGCGGCAGAAAAAAGAAAGGGAAGTCTGATTCTAAACCGGAGAATCAATCAAACGACAACGAAACCTCGGCAGACGTTCAGAATGGTAGCGGAGAATTAGTAGCTCAGAAAGATCAACCAGCGAACAGCGAGCCGCTCAGGGGTGAAATTGTCGAAGATCCTGATCCTGGCAGCGAAGTCGCGGGCTTAATAACCGCCGTAGAAGTGCCGGTATTAGATGAAGACCCAGACGCGCCAGACGACAAACCTGCCGCTCCTGAAAAGTCAGGTTCTGCGAGAACTCTAGGTAGTAGCAAAACAGCAAAAACAATCAGAACGCCACACAAAAAAGCTCGACAGAGCGAAGTTTATATAGACAGCGAGAGAATAGGTTCTATAAGCAGAATAGTTGGCAAAACCGCAGCAATTGCAGCAGCGCTAGCGCTTATTCCAATTCCGTGGCTCACAGAAGCAAAGACTCAAAACCAACCCCCTGAAGGCGATAAGTGTACAAGCTACAGCGTAGAGCAGGGAACTATAAGAGAGTTTCATCTGACAACTCTGGGTCTACTCGCCTATTCCTGGCTTACGGGCGATGAAACGCCTCAAATTACTGATAGGTACTTAAGTAAGTCACCGAGACTAACAACAACAGAAAAATCTCACAATAGATATGAAGTAGATAGCAATGGCAATATCCTTGAAACCAAAAATGTTCCCGAACGGACGACAACCAAAAAAGTCCGCCCTAACATTTCCAGAGACTGACAAATAACAAATAAACTTCGCCCGCGCCAGAAACCCCCGCGCGGGCGAAAACGAAATATGAGAAGCCAGCCCTTCAAACGACAGCCAGCTCAGCCTGTGTTAGAACGGATGAAAGATGCTCAAATCCGGATATTTTTCAGCGATTCGCAGCAGCTCGTTATACTTGGCAATTCGTTCCGAACGCGACATCGAGCCGGTTTTTATCTGTCCAGTACCCAAACCAACCGCCAAATGCGCAATCGTCACATCCTCAGTCTCGCCAGAGCGGTGGCTCATCACCGTATTCCAGCCGGCATCTTTCGCCACTTGTACTGCCTGAATAGTCTCGGTAAGCGTACCGATCTGATTCGGTTTAATTAAGATCGCGTTGGCAGCTTTTAGTTCAATGCCGCGCTTCAGCCGCTGGACATTAGTTACCAGCAAATCATCGCCGACCAGCTGGGCAAAGTTTCCTAATTCAGCAGTCAATTTTTGCCAATCCATCCACGCTTCCTCGTCCAAGCCGTCCTCAATCGACAGAACTGGCACTTTACCCAGCAGCGCCTTATATGTGCGAATCATCTCCTCAGCGTTCAGCACACGCTTTTCTGTCGCCAGATTATACTTTCCATCTTTATACAATTCGCTTGCCGCCACATCCAGCGCAAAACCGAAATCTGTACCCAATTTATAACCAGCCTGTTCAATCGCCCGCGACAACAGCTGCATCGGTTCCATATTGCCGCCGCGGACTTTCGGCGCATAACCGCCCTCGTCGCCAACGGTCGTCGGATAATCCTCGGACTTCAGAATCTTCGCCAACGTGTGAAAAACTTCCGCGCTCATCTGCATCGCATCGGCAAACGTCGCCGCGCTAATTGGAATAATCATATATTCTTGAAAATCAGTCGCGCCAAGCGCATGCTGGCCACCGTTCATCACGTTAATCATCGGCATCGGCAAAGACATCCTCGGCGAACCCGCCAAACTATTGACGTATTCAAACAACTCCATCTGGCGCGATTTAGCAGCTGCCTTCGCTACCGCCAGCGACACCGCCAGGATAGCATTCGCGCCCAAGCGGCCTTTATTCGGCGTGCCATCCAGCTCGCGCATTTTTTGGTCAATTTTAATCTGATCAAACGGATCATCGCCCTTCAAAGCCTCGGCAATTTCTCCATTGACATGCTTGACTGCCTGCAAAACACCTTTGCCGCCGTACGCCAGCTCATCGCTATCGCGCAGCTCCACCGCCTCAAACGAACCAGTACTGGCGCCTGACGGCACTGCCGCCCTCCCGAACGAACCGTCGCTCAGAACAACGTCCGCTTCCACCGTCGGATTACCGCGCGAATCTAAAATTTGCCGCGCATGAATGTCTGTAATTGTGATATTCGTATTTTCTTCCATAATTACTAGTGTAGCAAAAAACGGAAGAAGAAAGAATATCTAACAGGGAAAGGCTAAAATGACACTACAAATCTTGCTCGTCGCTAGGGTTGTCAGATTCTCCATATTCTTTTGTTTTTTGAGAATCTTCTCTGATAACAATGGCGGGCTCATTTGACGTAGTCACTCCTGATTTAGAATCTCGCGTAGGACTGTCGCATACTGCACCCCAAACTGTCCTACCAGTCCTATCGCTCTCGCCTGAAAGCAATATAGAACCAAGACAGCCTTCTGTTATTTTATAAATCTTTGTTTGCGCGTTCTCAGCAACCTCATCCAAGGCATCCATACTGCCGCTAAGAGCTCGACGAGCGATATCAATAAAGAGCCCTCCCTCTGACTCTAGGACCATCTCTCTAGCGGCCCTAACTTTATCGACAAGCTCCTTCCATCTTTCTATTTCACTATTAAGCATCGGACAACTGGCGCAGCTGTCTGGTATGTCCAGCGATGGGGGGGGTAAATTCGTCGCTAACCCCGCCTTCACGCATTATATCTTCAAAGCTGCTATTATTCCCACCTGTATTACCATTTCTTTCCATAATATTTAATTATACCACACGTTACTAAATTATGCAAATATATTATACTCCACAGGCTAATCGCTCGCCAATACCACTAAGATTCATCGTCATCAGCACCGCGAATTTCTTCTATCCAGCGTGGGGGAGTGATGTATTTTCCTTCTTCACCGCCATCGTAATTATCAGGTAGCAGGCTCGCTCTTAAAGCCAAAACAGCTTGCTGTGCTTTATTCGTATTATACCTATCAACAACCTTGCCAGCATCTTTTTCTCCGTCACCCAGCACAGGGCTATTGCACGCTGCGGACTCAATAACATCACCGTTTTTTTGATCTTTTATATCCGTTGAGACGCCTCGGCAATCTGCAGTAATTTCATCAATTATACGCTGCGCCTCTTCGGTAGCTTTTTTTATTTCTTTTCCTACATCAGCCGACACTTCATCGACTATTGAGCCTGCTTGTGCTGATGATTGACCTGCACGCCTCGGCATCCTTAACGCTTTAGTCGCAATACCCGCAAAGCCATGAGCATCATCTTTACGCTGTTCTTGTATACCGACAGTCGCAGCAAGGCAGTCTCTAACACGTGTCACGAAAAAACACCCCTCACACCGCTTCGGAACATCCAGCTCAGCCGCTCCGGATCCACTATCAGGCTTTCCTTCAAAATCGTTGCCATTTCCACCTATACCGCTCATACATTCTTTCATCCCTCAATCCTACAATATTTTATTATTCCTTGCAACATTATGTTTGGATAAGCGACGCTCAGGGAAAAACAGAAGCCGCGGCCGGATACGCCTATGCTTGCCCTAATACCAGCCAATTAGTATATAACTAGTCTTTATGGAACGCCGCCAGTTCAGAACCGCACGGATAGATTTGCTGTCGCAATTGAACGAGTCAAATTTTTGGGAAAATATTGATAAGATAAACCGAGAATTAGCCGCCTATAGCAGCGAAGAGCCAGACGATATACCGCCACGGTATCATCCTGACACATTAGCGCTGAGACTCTCGTCGCGTCATTTTGATCCTCGATATCTCGACGAGACAACTACCGCGACAATTGCCTGCAGGCTGCCAAACGGCGAATCCGGTACCGAACAAATAACCGGCAGGCTGGGTTTATTTACGTACACGACCATCACGTCCGAAGAATGTACTGGTGGGGTTAACATCACGGCCGACCAGCGCGTGGCAGCACTTCAAATCGGCGAAACAGCCGTTCCTTTGTCTCCGGAAACATTGCTGCAGCTTGATATAGAAAAGCCAACGCCAGATGAAGACCCGAACGATACATTCTCCTATATCATGAACCAAGTCCGCGAAATCGGCGCCCTGCGGACGAAACCAAGCTACCAAGCAGCCTCGCCAAGCGAGCAGACCATACTTGAGGCAAACGCCGTCGAAAATGTCAATCAATATCTTGATGACATCGCCAATAACGACACTATGACAATCGTAACGCTGCAACCAGATTCGAAACGTGATAATAATGTTATTTGGGTCAAGTATATTTACGTAACAATAGAGAATGACTGCACGCAATTTGAGATAATCGACATTAACGACAGAACCTGCTACATTCCGCAAGAAGACGTCATTAACATTGAAATGACTAATAATCCAGTTAGTTCTGGTGAAAACATTGACGTCATAGACTTTTTTAACAACGAAGCATTACAGAGAGCAATCAATGATTTTGAGGCCGGGATAGACGACCTAGATAGCCTGTCAGAAAAGATAGATCAGATTATCGGCTATGATTATTTCTGTCAGAACGGCATGTTTTCAGGCCAGGGTGTTTTATACCGGCAGACTGTTTCGGGGGAGGTTTACAGAGAACCAACGACGTTTACCCAGCTATTGTCTCAAGGTTTTGATGTTTTAGAAATAGATGGAAAGAGACGGTTAGTTATTGCCCTGGAAGATCTCGACAATCCATCAAATGATTTATTTTATCTCATTCCCGATAGAGCACACCTCAACCAATGCATTCGCCAAACCGTTCCGGACGCTCTAAGAATTGAACCATATAACTACTTATCTGAAGATCTGCAGATAGCCGCACGTGCCGCAGAAGAACTAATTAAAAGCTATGCATTTATGAACACTGCTGATATTGAGCAGCAACGAATAATGTTTGAAGATCAAGAAGCCGTAAAAAATGTACGATCAGATCTATCTCGTATTTTTGATATTTTATGCCAAGAATGTCAGATATGCTGTATGGCTAAAAAGTACTGGGCAACTGATCTTCATACTTACTGGTCGGATTCATATTCACCTAAAGAAATCGCTCAATCGACACCTGCGACAATCAAGTCAGGCGAGGAATTCCTTGAAATTTACGGCGATGTCGTCGACTTTATCATACCAGAGATACTTGAGAGCGATAAAAAAATAACCTCAATGGAAGACTTCCCGCTCAGCGAAGGAAAGCCAATGATACAAATTATAGATGCAAGAGGCGACCAGCGTGTATATTTTGTGCCAATTGCTGATTTCCTTAGCGTCAGACCGCTCACGTAGTACTGGGAGAAAAGGCTAGCCGCCGACGCCCCATTATGCTATAATTAATCCATCATCAAATCAATGCTGGGAGGCAGATTCGCTTGAGAGGTCGCGAGTCGCCGCTTGTACCACAGAAAGGATTAGTATGGCCAAGAAAGCCGAGCTGCTGGAAAAAGCAGCAGAACTAAAATTAGCAGTCAGCGACAAGAATACCATCGCTGAGATTGAGGCGGCAATTGCCGAAGCTGAAGCAGGCACGCCTGGGGACAGTAAGTCGCATGACGCCAAAGATAAAGACGTCATCGCCGAGCGCGAAGCTGTCGTCGCCAAGGCTGGCAAGCGCAGCCAAAAAGCCCTCGACGAAGCCGAAGCTAAGGCCGAAAAGGAAGCCCGCAAAGAAGCCGGCGACACCACGCCGCAGTCCGACGACGCCGAAGCGCATGTTAAGAAAGGCCCGAAGCCAATTACGCGTCCACGCCTGGAGCGCCGCGGTAAGAAGTATCAGGAAGCTGCCAAGAAGCTTGAGAAAAATAAACTGTACAGCCTTGACGAAGCGTTGAAACTGGCGACCGAGACCAGCCCAGTCAAGTTCGACGCTAGCGTTGAAATCCACGTTCGCCTGGGCGTCGATCCGCGCCAAGCCGACCAGAACGTCCGCTCGACCGTAGCACTGCCGCACGGCACCGGCAAAGATGTTCGCGTGGCAGTGTTCGCACCGGAGACCGAACATGCCGCTGCCAAGAAAGCTGGCGCAGACATCATCGGCGATGAGGAATTCCTGAAACAGCTGGACAAGGAAGAGCTGAACTTTGATATCCTGGTCGCCACTCCGCAATATATGCCAAAGCTTGGCAGGTACGCTCGGCTGCTCGGCCCGCGCGGTTTGATGCCAAATCCAAAGTCCGGCACCGTTGCCACCGACGTCGCTAAGGCGGTGTCCGAAGCCAAAGCCGGCAAGGTTGAATACCGCGTCGACAAGCAGGCCATCGTCCACTTGGCGATCGGTAAAGTTTCGTTTGGCGCTGATAAACTGGCAGAAAACACCCGCGCCTTCCTCGCCAGCCTGAACGCCCAAAAGCCGTCCAGCCTGAAAGGCATTTACGTCAAATCTATCGCCGTCGCCACCACTATGGGGCCGAGCGTAAAGGTTGAAACTAGTTTGTAATATTGGTTTCGCGCGCGACGCACCCAAAATAGAATAACTCCGCCCAAGAAATCCAGCGGAGTTATTTTATGCCAATGTTAACCTAAACTGCTCCGCGAGCCTACTTCACCATACTTTCCAAGCTATCTGCAGTAAAACTTCTGTCATTGTCTCCGTTACCAGCAATTGTTTCCTTGGTCAAACTGTATTGGCCTCTGCCGCTATACTTTGCAATCGCCGTCCCGCCAGATAGTGGATAATATTTACCATCACGCCCATGCGAAGCAAATACCAGAATGCGGTCGCCTTTTTTTAAGGCTGGCACGCCCTCTATAACATAGTTAGTCTTGTCTTCGATACCACCCATAAGAGCAATAGTTGCCGACTTAACTCTAGCATCCCCCTTGATAACTCTTGTCAGCTCAATGACATAGTCAGTGTGCACATCTGGTGGCACATTCTCATCAGCCACGTCGCGAACTGACCGTACCGTTCCGTTGTCCATAACCACCGCTTCTGCCACCAGCGAAGTCTCTTTTGC
Source organism: uncultured Candidatus Saccharibacteria bacterium (assembly GCA_963548835.1). Lineage (GTDB taxonomy): Bacteria > Patescibacteriota > Saccharimonadia > Saccharimonadales > Saccharimonadaceae > Nanosynbacter. Next base: position 28,217 of record CAUUVO010000005.1, on the reverse strand, counting down.
ATTGATCATTGACTCCACAGACCCGTAGACAGGATGCATAGTAGACATCTGCACTGTTCGCACTGATTTAACCTCGTTAATGTTTGCTTGATTTAATATGATTATAGACAGTACAACAACAGCAGTCAGTAACAAAGATAACGCCATCAAGACAAGCGTCTTCTTTCTACTAGTCAGATTAAGATTATATTTGTGATGATAGTTATTCCTAGTCATAATACTTCTTCTTTCATAATGAATTAATTGTATAAAGTTTATTTGACTCCTGAATCTACTGCGCCGCTTACAGCTTTTCAAGATTATCGTAGCATAAACCGGCCAAATCCGCTTGCATCCCGTTGTCATTTCTGCTACAATTCTAAGGAACATTACCAAAGACAGCGGCGATTTGTATAAAAACAGATGTAAAAATGCCGCCGAGGGATGAAACAAAACTGTTTTAATCACGTCTTTGGTAGTGCGAGAATCAAAGACGTTTTTATTTGCCCGATTAAAACTTGGGTGAACAAGAACCAGGTTCTCCATTACCGCACGTTAACAAATCGGTCGAATCACACAAATTAGCTCAATCAAAGAAAGGATTTTTATGGCAATTTCACGCGATAAAAAACAAACTTTGGTTGCTGAACTAACCGAGCTTCTGAAAGACGCCAAAGGTACGGCATTTGCGCGGTACCAGGGGCTGAGCGTGGCTGAATTGCAAGAGCTGCGCAAGGCTGCCCGCGAAGCAAACGTCGTCATCAAGGTGGTCAAAAACCGCTTGGTGCGCGTAGCATTGCAGGACATTGACACCTACAAAGAGACCGGCACTGACTTATTAGCAGGTCAATTGGTCTACGCCATCAGCGCCGAAGACGAGGTCATGCCAGCCAAGGTTCTGGACACGTTTGCAAAGACGCATCCGGCACTACAGTTGGCCGGCGGCTTCTCGGGCGAAGGCTTGAGTATCAACGAAGCTGACATCAAGGCACTGGCAGGCTTGCCAAGCAAAGACCAGCTTATCGCCGAAGTGGTGGCACAACTGCTCTCACCAGTTCACGACACCGTCGGTGCGCTGGGCGGCAACTTGCACGGCTTACTAGACGGTATCGAAGCCAAAGCTGCGGCTTAAGTTTAGCAATCAATCATCTACCTGAGTTCATAAAATCTTCAACGCCTCCTCTTTTCGCGCCGGGCGCTCACGCGCTCGGGCTGCAATCGCTGCACGGAGACTTATGAAGATTTTACAAACTCAGAAATTAATTAATAATCAAGGAGACATATCATGGCTGATATTAAAAAATTGGCTGAAGAACTAGTCAAATTGACAGTTCTGGAAGTTAATGAATTGAAGAAATACCTGAAAGAAGAATACGGCATCGAGCCAGCTGCAGCCGCAGTTGCGGTGGCTGGTCCAGCTGCTGGCGGTGACGACGGCGCTGCCGAGGAAAAAACAGAATTCACCGTCACCCTGAAAGAAGTCGGCGCACAGAAAGTTGCCGTCATTAAGGCCGTTAAGGAAATCACCGGCCTGGGTCTGGGCGAAGCTAAGGCTATCGTCGACGGCGCTCCAGCACCAGTCCTGGAAAAAGTTTCTAAAGACGAAGCTGAAGCAGCGAAGAAAAAGCTGGAAGAAGCTGGCGCAACCGTCGAGCTTGCGTAATTTGTTTGATTTTACAACCGATTTGTTTTCGTTTTACCGTCGCCTGCTTATTGCGGGCGGCGGTTTTGATTAGGTCAATTATTGAAATCTGCGTTCTAAGGTGCCATAATGTAACCATAATGAATAGCTTATCAACCCAAAGCTACAAAGGTTCGCGGGATTACTTTCCCGAGGATAAGCGTTTGCAAAATTACATTTTTAACATTTGGCGCAAAACAGTGGAAAGTTTTGGCTACGAGGAATACGGAGCGCCGCTACTGGAGCCGCTGGATATTTATTTAGCAAAGTCAGGCCAAGAACTGGCGGGCGAACAAACATACGCTTTTCAGGATCGAGGCGGACGAATGGTAGCGATCAGGCCGGAGATGACGCCGTCAATCTCGCGGATGGTAGCAGCGAGGCGGCAGGAAATGCCAATGCCGGCACGGCTGTATTCAATCGCCAATTTTATGCGCTACGAGCGGCCGCAGCGGGGCAGAGAACGCGAATTTTGGCAATTAAACGCCGATCTGTTCGGCGTAGACGGCGCCATAGCCGACGCAGAAATTATTGAGATGGGACACGCCAGTATAATCAATTTCGGCGCCAAGCAAGACATGTTTACTGTGCGGGTTAATCACCGCCAGCTAATCAACCGGCTAATGGACGGATACTTAAAATTGGACATCGTTGGCGCCTCAATGATGACCAAGCTGCTTGACAGAAAAAATAAAATTTCCGCAGAGGAATTTAAGCAGCAAGCAGTTGAGATTTTCGGCAGCCAGGCAAATGAAGGCCTGCCAAAACTTGCAGAGATGATCGGCATGAAATCGGTGAACAACTTGCCGGAAGAATTAGCTGACGATCCTAGCGTTAAGCAAATTCGCGAAGTCATGGATTTGCTGGTCAAAAAAGGTATAAAAAACGCTATATTTGACATAACGCTAATGCGCGGATTGGACTATTATACAGGCACCGTGTTCGAATTCTTTGACAATTCGCCGGAAAATAACCGGGCGCTGTTCGGCGGCGGCAGATACGACGGCCTAGTCGGACTGTTTGGCGTTGAACCGATAGCCACAGTTGGCGTTGGTCTGGGCGCAACGACGATGCAGCAATTTCTGGAAGTCCACGGTCTACTGCCGCAACTATCCTCGCACACCGACGTTTATCTCATTCCCGTTGACAAAGAATCGCTGCCTGGCGCTGATACGCTGGCGCAAAAACTGCGCGCCGAAGGCGTAAAGGCTGAGCTGGACATAACTGGCCGCAAGCTAGACAAACAAATTAAAACTGCCGCTAAAAAACAAATTCCATTTGCAGTATTCATCGGCGAAGATGAAATTAAAAACGGCATGTATACGGTAAAAAATCTGGCAGAGTCGAACGAACAAAAAGTTGACTTTGACAGAATGATCACAATTGTCAAAGATCGGCGCTATGACAGCGACGATGACGACTCGCTATTTGAGATATAACCGTATCTCTGTTATAATTAGTGTCTATGAAGACGACTGTAAAAAAATTATCAGACACCAAAGTCCAATTGTCGGTTTCTTTGGAACCGAGCGAATTGGCAGCTGCCGAGCAAGTTTCCCTGGCAAAATTGGCGCGCAATATTAAAGTTCCCGGATTTCGCAAGGGCAAAGTACCTACCAGCGTTGCCGCCAAACACATTAACCCAAGCGCTTTGCAGGAGCAGATTTTAGAAAACGCTATTTCCAAAGCCGTCGCCGAGGCCTTTATTAACGAAGACATCCAAGCGCTGGAGCGCCCAAATGTCGAGGTTAAAAAGTTTGTACCTGGCGCAGAACTAGAATTTACAGCCGAAGCAGTAGTTGTACCGCCAGTCAAGCTGGGCGATTATAAAAACCTGAAAGCCAAAAAAGCCGCCGCTAAAGTCGAGGTCAGCGAGGTCAACGAAGTAATTGAGCGCATCCGCCAAAGTTACGTTAAGAAAACCGAAGTCAAACGCGCCGCAAAAAACGGCGACGAAGTAATTATCGATTTCATTGGTAAAAAGGACGGCACGGCGTTTGATGGCGGATCGGCTAAAGATTTCGCCCTAAAACTGGGCAGCGGGCAATTTATTCCCGGCTTTGAAGAGGGAGTAGCCGGCCATAAAGCAGGCGACGAATTCGACTTGGAGTTGACATTTCCGAAGGATTATCACGCTAAGGAAATGGCTGGACAAAAGGTTGTGTTTAGTGTCAAACTGCACAAAGTAAACGAGCTAGAATTACCGAAACTTGACGATGAATTTGCCGCCAAATGCGGGCCATTCACCGAGATGAAAGAACTAAAAGCCGACATCAAGCGCGAACTAGCAGAGCAGAAAAAACGCGAAGCGGAAGAAAAATTGAAAGACGAGCTGGTTAGCGAACTGACAGAACTCAGCAAGGTTGCGCTGCCGGAACTGCTGATTGAAGATCAGCTGCGGTCGATAAAACAGGATTTGATGCAGAATCTGGCGTACCGCGGGCTGTCGTTTGATAGTTATTTAAGTTCGCAAAAGTTCAAGAACGAGGACGATTGGCAGCAAAAAGAAGCTCGTCCAACAGCCAAAAAGCGCGTGAAAGCCGGATTAGTTTTAGCTGAATTATCGAAAGTATTAAAAATCGAAGTGTCGCGCGAAGAATTATTGGAGCAAATCAGCGTATTCAAACAGCAGTACGGCAAAGACGCCAAAACCGCCGCCCAGTTTGACAATCCCGATGTTCACCGCGACATTGCCAACAGAATGATCACCGATAAAACCGTCGATAAGCTCGTGAAGCTGAATTCGTAATTTCGGCGGGCTTGTTTTACGGTAAATATACGCCAATGACACCACAGGAGTTTTTCGCGTACTCAACGCCAGACGAAGAACACCCCGGCATGTCCAGGAGGGGGTTTGTTAAGTATTTAGTTGCGGCGGCTACCTTAGACTTTTTAGGCTTCGGAGGTATATCCAGCGACAGCCCGCGCCACATGCCCACGCCCGGCGTATCCCAGGAAAGAAACCCGCAGTTTTATCCAGTTACCGTCGATCTGGGCGTCGTGACGGTTGCCGCCGACGGTATGGCCCGTTATGATGGCGACGATAAAATCAGAAGAGACGTAATCGAGCAAACTGCCCGAATTACCCATACAACCAGCGGCGCGTATCATTTTAATACCACATTATTCAGCAGCAACGCCAAACCTGACAGTTCGCGGCAAACTGAAGAGGGAACGACGGAAGCATATTATTCCAACGACCAGCTGGAAGAGATAGCAAATAAGTATCGCCCTAAATTAGGCAGAACTGCGATAGTGATGGTGGTCGTTGACTGCGCAGGTATAGAAAACTGCCATGTTGGCGGCGAGGCTATTTATAAAGGCGAAGGGTTTGAACCCTGGATTCGCATACCAATAGGAGCTAAACCCGGCAGCGGCACTTACGCGCATGAAATAGGTCACCTTCTCAGTCCCAGAGGTTTGGGCGAGGGCTTGGGGCATGAGCGAGTCATGAACTGCCGGCTGGAAGACGCAAACGGTCATCCAACGCAGCTGTACGCGGTTGACACTATCCAAAATCTAATTAGCAGCGGCTGCGGACTGATTAAGAACTACGATAATACAGTCGATCAATACGCATCGCCGCGCTCCGTCATGGGGAACTCCGAGGCATACAAAGAAGCAGGACCGGAAGGGCGCCCGATTTATTCGCCGGCAAACATAGCCTTTCTAGATCCACGCCGGCACGTCATCCGCGTTGAACCAAATCCAGGTATATATCCGCTGTCTTATGAACCGAGCAAGCTGTTCGGGGTAGAAATATTGCTGCCGAAAAACCATGCGTTGAAAAAGATATTGCCAGACGCCGACACGCTATTCTTCGGACCGATTGTCCAAAGCGTAAAAGATGAAAACACGCCGTTTGAGTCTGCTGATGCACAGAAAACGATCGGCGTATTTGCTACCTGGAACGACGGCAGAGAGACAGCGCTGCTGGATATTAGTCTATTTCGCGACATCATCCCCGGCGACAACTCGGAGAACGTGATCTACGCCGACGAGCAGCTGAATATCGTTGTCGTGTCGGGATACGGCGATGAAGGAGAATATATGAGGACTATAGGACTGGACACCCCTGAAGGACGAGCGGCGCTAGCAGAGGCCAAACAACGCACCAGCGAACGCAACCAACTATTATTAAACGCCAGAAAAACCGATAAGAAAAAGCCGCATTAGCTTGATTCTAAACATTAGGCATAATTATGTTATAATTATGTTTATGAACAAACCGACCAACTATCTCATCCCCACCGTTATCGAAAAGTCAGCTGATGGCGAGCGGGCGTTTGATATTTATTCGCGACTTCTCAATGAGCGGATTATTTTCCTCGGCGAGGAGGTCAACGAGCACACCGCCAACAGCGTGGTGGCGCAGCTGCTACATCTGGCGTACGTTGATCCAGAGGCGGATATCTCGCTCTACATCAATAGCCCGGGCGGCAGTGTCTATGACGGCATGGCGATATATGACACCATGAATTTTATCAAGCCGGACGTGGCGACCTATGGCATCGGCTTGCAGGCCAGCATGGGTGCGTTTCTACTCAGCTCTGGCGCCAAAGGCAAGCGATTTTGCCTGCCGCACGCCAAGGTAATGATCCATCAGCCGTCAAGCGGCACGCGCGGTAAGGTAACCGATATGGAAATCGACCTGAAAGAAACGCTAGAAGTGAAGGAAATGCTAGCCAAAATCATGGCCAAAAACACTGGCCAGAAGCTCAGTAAGGTCAAGGCCGACATGGAGCGCGACTACTGGATGAGTCCTCAGGAAGCGGTAAGATACGGGCTGGTGGATAAGGTATTGAGCAAATTGTCATAGATTTGACAGCTTTTGTATCACTAATGTATTGCAATCATATAGTATTTGCGCTATAATTGTATATATGAGTAGCACACAATTAACCATCCGCACCGACGAAGCAACTAAAACCGCCATTGCTCAGTTTGCTAAAAAACTAGGGTTAAGCACCAGCGCTTTTGTCATGGCGGCTGCCCGCGAGGCGATGGAAAACGGGCGGGTGACGCTCAGCGCGCCGCTGGAGCCAACGCCGTACCTGAAGGAGATTATTGAGGAAGCGGAGCGGGATATTGCAGAGGGCAAGAATATTCAGACATTTGATAATCCGGATGACTTAGTATCTCATTTGCGGAGTCTGTAAATGGTTATCAAAACGCACCGGAACTTTGATAAACAATTTGCCAAACTTTCTCAAAAGCAGCGTAAAAAGGTTGAGTTCTCGCTTGCACTGTTCATGAAAAATCCGCACGCCGCTAAGCTACGCTGCCACGCCTTGACCGGTGAATACAGCGGACATTATTCCATTAGTGCTGGCGGCGATTTGAGGCTGCATTTTCGCTATCTATCAGACGATGCGGTCATTTTCACCGCTGTTGGCAGCCACGCCCAATTATACAATTAGCTACTAAAAAACACTCACAACTCATAGATACCGTCAAACCGACGTCCGGCGCCACACATCCCGGCTTGCCTGACGATTTCTCGCAAATTGTCCGGGTTGCGCTGGCACCGAACAGCGTCTGGCCAGTCGTCATTGACGCGCTGGCATAAATCAAGCAGCTTCCTGCCGAACTCTCTATTTACCAACAATTCCGCCCGATAACCGCGCCGCATCGCTTCATTTTGTCCTGCCAGATAATTCCCAAAACTCGGATCAATCTTGCTCAATTTCACTGCCTGTCCGTCAACCAGAACAGAGGGATCAATTGACCGAGGCTTCATTGGCGGCAGACCCAGCGAGACACGCCCCATTTCATTCAGAATCCCTTGTCTAGCCTTATCATTTTGGGCAATTTCCACGTGCGGCGAAACCAGACCAAACTCCTCCGAACGCCGGCAATACGATTGCAGCGGGTCAGGAAAATCGGGAAATGAGGCGGCAACATCCGAGAATAACTGGTGTAAATCCAGCCACCTAGCTGCAACATATATCTGTCGCTGGTCAGAGGCGATAGTTTGCATCGTCCGAGACAGTGCGCCGCCGTCGCCAACCGCAGCAAGTGCAAACCGGTAATCCGCATCAATGCCGTATATTCGGTCGCGCGGATGCACCGGATACGTCAAGGAAACACCATCGCTAAAATAACTTTCAAGCAGCGCTCGTTTCACCGCTGTCTGCAACAGCTCCAACTGAAGGCGATGAACAGGCTGTATCCAGTGCTCAGTCGGCAAAATACTATACCCAGCTGCAAATCGCCGCGCAAAATCCTCATTTGTCACCTCAAGCATACACTGATCGTTAATCCGAAACAGCGATTGAGGATTCTGCAAGTTCTGCTGGTAACTAGCAATATCCGTAGCTCTGCCAGACCAGCGCAAAATCTCGCGCAGACCATAGTCAACCCGGTCAACACACAAATCAGGCGACGGACACTCCACCCAATCGTCAACCTCTGGAAATACCGTCTCATCAAGCGTCAATCCGTATTTTTCCAGCAGCGCGTCAACACCAAACGTCTCCAACAAATCCCGCAAATCCTGATCATGCAAATTCTCGCCGCCCTGAATCCCCTGAAACATCCAGTCGCCCAAATGCGAAAAGGCAGTCTGCCCAACATCAGAAAACAGCGTCCTTAGTTCCAGCACAGTTCTTTGCCGATCGTCAAACCGTTCATCGCCCTCCGTCATTTTTCGAACAAACGCCAAGCTGCCCCAGACATGCTGCCACCGCGAAAAATATGTCGTATTCGGTAGCGTCGCAAAACGCGGCGGCAAAGTTAGCTGCTCCACTGCTTGCAGCCGGCGAAACAGCGGCGAACGAGCCAATTCCATCAGCAGCGAATCATACGGCTGCCTGTCGCCAATCTCGCAATCTCCCCAAACCACATCATGAATCCGCATTTTATCATCTTCAAGCTCATACACAGGCAGCTCCAGTATATCCATCACCACACTATTCTGACCCTCTGGGCTTTGCGGAAATATATATTCTCTCGTTGGTTCGCGCATATTGTCTAGTATACAACTCCTTTGGCGCAAATCGAAGCATAAGCACCAGCTATTAGCGCTGGAAATCATAAAAATACGCTAAATATAGCGTGACGTTATTAAAACTACCGCCAATCTCACTTGTGTTTGTATTGAAATATTGCCATAATTAAGGAAAGGCGAGGAGGGAAGTATGAGGCAATATTTAGACGTCCTACGGCATGTCCGTGATAATGGCGTGAAAAAAGGTGACCGCACTGGCACGGGAACGACGGAGGTGTTTGGCGTGCAAACACGGTATGATTTGGCGGATGGTTTTCCGGCGATTACTACCAAGAAATTATATTTCAACAGCGTGGCACATGAGCTGCTGTGGTTTCTCAAAGGCACGGGCAACATTGAGTATCTGGCGCAAAACGGCGTGCATATTTGGGACGAGTGGCCGTACAAGAATTATTTGGAAAAAACCGGTCAGGATATTCCAGAGATCAACGGCGACGAGTGGCGTGCTGGCATGAAAGAATTTATCGGTAAAATCGCGACTGATCACGCCTTTGCCGAGGGGTGGGGTAACTTGGGGCCAGTTTACGGCGTGCAGTGGCGCAAATGGCCCGACGGCAAGGGCGGGACGATTGACCAAATCCAAAACGCCATCGACATGATAAAGCATAATCCGACGTCGCGGCGCAACATTGTCAGCGCCTGGAACGTGGCGGAAATTGACGACATCGCCCGAGCTGGTGGATTGCCGCCGTGCCACACTATATTCCAGCTTAATGTTCGGCCAGGTGAAAATGGCGAGAAAGATAAGCTGGATTTGGCGCTGACCCAGCGTTCGGCGGACATGTTCCTCGGCGTGCCGTTTAATATCGCTAGTTACGCACTGCTGCTGTCGATGATCGCCCAGGTAACTGACAAACAACCTGGCGAGTTTATCCACACTCTGAATAGTGCGCATATTTACAATAATCACCGCGCGCAGGTCGATGAGCAGTTGTCGCGCCGTCCGCTGCCGCTGCCGAAACTATGGCTGAATCCAGACGTTAAGAATATTGATGACTTTACGATTGACGATATCCAGTTAAACGGCTATAGGCACCATTCGGCAATAACCGCTCCGATTGCGGTGTAGTAGAGCCGTCAGGAAACTCGAGAGGCAAGACACCGCCAGCCATTTTTTCAAAAAACTCTCCTTGAGGAATAATCTCACCATGAGGGATTTGCCATTCATCAATTTCGCTGACTATAACCCGCCCATTGACTATCCGTACAATACTTTCATTTCTGTCTTCATCTAGTAGCCGTTCTGATAAAAACGCCCCGATCTTAAGCTGCCCCGGATTTACTAAGTCAGCTTCAATCGAATACGGTTTAGCCACAGTTCTTCGCAACCTCTCTAAATCCTTTTCCCGTTCTGACTCGTCTAACGGAATTTGATGCTCACTCGGGCCAAAAAACATCCTAGTATCCTTCAAAGGAAACTCGCCAAGCGTACAAACCACTAAACCAGTTTCGCCAATAGCTCTATCTCCTTCTTTACTCCTCTTTCTCTCTTCAAAGTATAGTCTAAACCCATAGCCTGCTCTAGAAAAACGCCTAAGATGATACACAGCCAACGGGTCGTCTGAAAGTTCCTCTTCTCCTGGAATTTTTGAGGCTGACCATTCTTTCCTCACTTCAGGGTCAATATCAAAAGCTATATCCGAAAACGGCATTGTTTTAATTACTTTTTTTGACCTTTCACGCCCTCTACCGCTTTGCTCCATAATACTTAGGTTCCCTTTCAATATAATGCTTACACCTTTATATTATAGCAAAAAACATAACCATTGTCAAGCCAAAAACTCTACGCAGTCCGCTGGTATGTTACAAAATCAAAATCATACTTATTTTCAGCGTCAGCGGGATGATGGACGCGGCTAGTTTCCTGCCAGACAGCCATGTCCAGTTCCGGGAAAAAAGTGTCTGCATCTGGGAATGACGCGTCAATTTCTGTGGCGTAAACAGTGTCAATCTCTGGCGTTTTCAACGCATCGCCGTACACCCGGGCGCCGCCAATAATGAACGTCGGGTAGCGCAACAACGCCAGGGCGCTCGGCAGATTCATGGCGGTCAGCACACCCTTAACGCCCGTTGGCCGCGATGAAATAACAATGTTTTCACGCTCTGGTAGTGGACGCGAGCCGATTGATTCAAAAGTCTTTCGCCCCATGATGATATCACCGCCCTTGGTCAGCCGTTTGAACTGCGCCAGATCCGCCGGCAAGCTCCGCCCCCACGGCAAATCGCCATTCTGTCCGATGGCGCGATTATTGTCATAAGCAACGATAATGGCTTTCTCCATACCCTAAGTCTAGCATGATGTAAAATTTACGAAAAGCTTGCCCCGATGAACAAATATTGCCATAATAGAATCACTCGGGGGAGTGAGGTAAGATAAACAAGAGGAGGCGCGGCATGAGCGTGTATTCAAACCGGGAAATTTTGGCAGCGATTGAGGAGGGAACGATCGTCTGTACACCGTTTACCCCGGACAATGTGTCCGAAGCCAGCCTAGATTTTACGCTGGGGCATTATTTTTATAAACAGGAATTCGACGATCAATCAAGCGTCTATAACCCATTTGACGAAGCGGAGGTGGCGCGGTATTTCAAGGGGCCGCTGATGGCGATACCACACGCCGAGTGGTGCGAGCATAATGGCTTTAGGCGGTTTCGTAATATTCCGGACGAGCATCCGATCATTGTGCTGCGTCCTGGCGAGCGGATATTGGCGCATACCCATGAGTTCGTGGGCATTCGGGCGCATGGCGGCGCGGCCGAGGTGAAGAGCCGCAGCTCGTGGGGCCGTAACGGCGTGGCGGTGTGTTTTGATGCGGGTTGGATCGACCCGGGCTATATCAATCGGATTACGCTTGAGATTTACAATTTGAACAAACACGAAAGCGTGGTCTTGCCGGTTGGCGAGCGCATCGGGCAATTAATTTTTCACCAGACTGGGCCGGTGGATGGTGGCTACGCCGATGGGCGCGGCGGCATCAGTGGCAAGTACCAGCACACCGACGACCTCACCGAGCTTATTCATAGTTGGCGGCCAGAAACGATGCTGCCGCGGGCGTTCAAGGATCAGCGGCGGCTACCGATAGAAATTAGCAACCTAAGCAAAGGAATTAAATAATGCGATCAGGCGCAACTACCCGCCGATGGGCGAACGAGAAACGGTATCATGAACACAAAAAAGCTCATAAAAACAGCGGCTGCGCTTTTTGCGCGCTGGTCGACAATCCGAACAGCCGGGAAGTTATCAAAGAGACAGCGCACTGCCTGATAATTACCAATCCATTTGGCTACGATATTTGGGATGGCTGCGGTGTGATTGAGCATTTCATGATTATTCCTAAAAAGCACACGGCATCGCTAGCCGATTTAAGCAAGGAAGAGAAAGTTGACTATATGGATCAAATAGCGCAATTCGAGGCTGACGGTTATTCTATTTATGCTCGGTCGCCAGGAAATAAGACAAAATCAGTAGTTCACCAGCATACCCACTTGATAAAAATTGATAATAAACCTAAAAGATGGCTGATATTTTTGAAAAAGCCGCATATTTTAATGACGAGGTGATGATGAGAAACGCAGGGAAATATATCGTCATCGAGGGTAACGACGGTACTGGCAAGTCAACGCAAGTAGCGAAACTGGCGGAATATTTTCGAGCACGCGGACAGACGGTTTGCGTGGTCGAAGAGCCAGGCAGTGATGATCCAGAAAAATCAACGCCGATAGCTAACGAACTACGAAACGTCATTAAAAACGGCGATTTGACTCGCTCGGTGGCGGTTAACGTGGCATTATTTTCGGCGGCGCGGCGGGAGTTGTGGCGCGAGAAGATTCGGCCAGCTTTAGACCGCGGAGAGATTGTCCTGAGTGCGCGCAATTACATTTCAACGCTGGTTTATCAGGGTCAAGCCGAGGGATATGACGAGGCGGAAATCCTGCGGCTAACAAAATTATTTACCGATGAGAAATATTTGCACCCAGACGTTATGATCGTTCTGAGTTTAAGTCATGACAAGCGGGCAAAGCGAATCGCCATGCGCGGCGAGCTGAAGAATCCCGACACTTTTGAGTCGCGCGGGCAGGATTTTCAAGAGAAAATTACCAATGGCTATCTGAAAATTGCAAAGAAATACGAGATTCCAGTTGTCTTAGCAGATAGAAATGTCGAAGAGGTTCATGATATGCTGATTGATGAAATTAAGGCAAATGGAGGAATTGATGTTTGAAGAGCTACAAATAGGCAGACTGACACCAGATGAAGTCGACAACAAGACTACACAGGATATCTGTGATATATGGTCGGGCGCCAAAAGTCTTACTGATGGAAAGAAGACAGATCCTGGGTTAATGCGTATTATTTATGGTAACAATAGTCCAGACAATTTACGGCGTGAGGCGTGTAAGTGTGATTCTGGAACTTATGCAGTAAAAAGGCTCGGTAGCGGTTTACTAGCTGCTGCGAGAATTACCATTGTAACGAGTAGGATGGCTCCGCAATATGGCGATAGTCAAGCGGGTAGGCCTATGTATATGGAGATTTTTGGCGCGAGTGATGATGCTGAAGAGGCTTGGCCAGACTATCTCCAGAGTATGGTAGATCAGGCACGAAAGGATTTTGGTCGATCTATGGGGAGTAGGGTTACTAAGCTTTGTGCTTACGCCTCTCCTGATGCCGATAAAAGATTTGGTGATGCTGTTAGGGATATTAATCCTCGTACTTATGAAAAGCATGGTGGAGAGAAAGGGTCGTTTGGCGATGTTGGTGGAGTAGCCAGATTTTACTTTCGGCATGATGTGGAGTTTGATATTCCTCAGGCTAGTCGCATACGTGAAGCTCTAGGTAGCGCTGCTCGCCCACTACTGGGTACTTTTAGAAATCCACTCGGTAGTCCTGTTCCAGCTCGTACTGGGTCTACCGAAGAAGTACCAATCCCCGCTTAAGAATAAATCCCCGTAAAAAACCCCTTGATTTTATTGACAATCTCCGCCATAATGAATACCCAGAGAAGTAGTGTATTCATGGCGGGTGAAAATTGCGAGCGGGCAAATCGTGGTTTTAGGCTATGGATTAGAGATCTTCACGGCCGTCTATTAACCACTAAACAAAGCGAGGAGTGTTTACGCCTGTGGCAAAAAAACCATCCACAAGCAGCGATCGCGTCTATTTCACCTCTGGTGATAACGCCCTGCCGCTGCCAAACCTAATCGCTCACCAAAAAGATTCTTGGCGCTGGTTCGTCGAGGAAGGTTTGAGCGAAATATTTTCAGAAATTAATCCAATCGATGACTACACTGGTCAGAAATTGTCGCTAAGATTTGGCAAATATTATTTTGGCGATCCAAAAAGCACCGACCAGTTTGCCAAAGAAAACAACTTGACGTTTGAGGCGCCGCTGCACGCCACGGTGGAATTGACCAATAAAACCTCCGGCGTGGTTGAGGAGCAGGAAATTTACCTCGGCGATTATCCGTGGATGACTGACCGCGGTACGTTCATTATTAATGGCACGGAGCGCGTGGTCGTTAGCCAGTTGATTCGCTCGGCGGGTGTGTTCTTTACGGCTGATACAATCAACGGAAGAAGGTTCTACGGCGCTAAAATGATTCCAGGCCGCGGTGCTTGGCTGGAGCTGGAAACAGCGCCAAACGGCGTAATTTACGTAAAAATTGACCGGCGGCGCAAGATGCCGATTACCACTCTGCTGCGAGCATTAGGCTATCCAAAAACCAGCGAAATTAAAGAACTGTTTGCTGACATTGACACCGGCGATGTGAAATATATCGAGGAGACGCTGGATAAAGATTCCGCCCGCGGCGCGAACGAGGCGCTAATCGAGGTTTACCGCCGCCTGCGGCCAGGCGATTTGGCAACGGTTGACAACGCCCGCCAGATGATTGAGCGGATGTTCTTTGATTTCAAGCGGTTTGACTATTCCCGGGTTGGCCGCTACAAACTAAACCAGCGCTTGGGCCTGGATGTGGCTAACACGACTGAAAACCGCACATTCCAGATGAGCGATTTGGTAGCAATTATCCGCGAGCTGATCCGGCTTAACAATACCCAAGAACCAGCCGACGATATTGACTCGCTCAGTAACCGGCGCGTTAAACTAGTCGGCGAATTGGTTGCCCGCCAGTTCCGCGTCGGTATGCTGCGCATGCAGCGCAACGCCATGGACCGGATGAGCGTGGCAGATTTGGAAAACGTTACGCCAAGCCAATTGATTAACGCCCGCCCGGTGGTCGCTGCGGTGCGCGAATTCTTTACCAGCTCGCAGCTAAGCCAGTTGATGGACGAAGTTAACCCGTTGTCAGAACTCAGCCACAAGCGCCGATTGAGTTCAATGGGGCCTGGCGGTTTGAGCCGCGAGCGCGCTGGCTTCGACGTGCGCGACGCCCACCCAACGCACTACGGCCGCATTTGTTCAGTGGAAACACCGGAAGGCGCTAACGTCGGTCTGGTGCTGAACTTGGCGACCTATGCCAAGGTTAACGAATACGGATTTATCGAAACACCGTATCTTCGCGTCAAAGACGGCCGGGTGACCGACGAAATTGTCTATCTGGATGCCTCGCAGGAACTGGGCGAAGTCATCGCCGACGCTGGCGAAGTCCTGAACGAAGACGGCACTTTCCGCGACGAGCGCGTTAACGCCAGAAACAACATGCAACCATCGCAAGTTGACGCCACTCAAGTCACTTTCATGGACGCAGCGCACCGCCAGATCTTAGGCTCAACCGCGGCATTAGTGCCATTTATCGAGAAGAACCGTATCGACCGGAGCTTGACCGGATCAAACATGCAGCGGCAGGCCGTGCCTTTGCTTATGCCACAGCCAGCGACAGTCGGTACTGGCATCGAGCGCGACGTAGCAAAGAATAGCGGACATCTGATTTTAGCAGAAGCTGACGGCGAAGTTGTCAAGGCTGACGCCGATGAAGTTCATGTCAAATATGCCGACGGCGTTAAAATTTACGAATTGCGCCATTTTGTCAAGAATAATGACGACCGCTGCTATAACCAAAAAACGCGCGTTAACCGCGGCGACCGCGTAGAGAAAGGCGATGTCCTAATCGAGGGCGCATCAATCGCCGAGGGAGAAATCGCATTGGGCCGCAACTTGCTGGTCGCTTTCATGCCATGGGGCGGTTATAACATGGACGACGCCGTAATTCTGAGCCGGCGCCTAGTGCAAGACGACGAACTAACCAGTATCAATATTAAAGATTACAATGTTGAAGTCCGCGAAACCAAGCTGGGGCCGGAAATCGTCACCCGCGACATCCCGAACGTATCGGAAGACAGCCTGCGCCACTTGGATGAAAACGGTATCGTGCAGATCGGCTCCGAAGTAAAAGCCGGCGACGTGCTGGTCGGTAAGATTACGCCGAAGGGCGAGCAGGAACTTTCGAGCGAAGAACGATTGCTACGGGCAATCTTCGGCGAGAAAGCTAAGGACGTACGCGATACATCGCAGCGCATGAACAATGCTGGCGGCGGCAAGGTTGTTGGCGTCAAGATCTTCAGCCGGGAAAACGGCCACGAATTGAAAGCTGGCGTCTTAATGCAAATTCAGATCTTCGTCGCGCAGCTGCGCAAGATCAGCGTCGGCGATAAGATGGCGGGACGCCACGGTAATAAGGGTGTCGTCGCTAAGATTTTGCCAGTGGAAGACATGCCATTCATGGAAGACGGTACGCCAATTGACGTGATTTTGAACCCGCTGGGCGTGCCAAGCCGCATGAACCTAGGGCAGCTGTTTGAAACACACTTAGGAATGGCAGCCAGGGCTTTAGGCTACCGCGTAGCAACGCCGTCGTTTAACGGTGTTAGCGACCAGCAAATTTCCGACGAGCTGGAAAAGGCAGGTTTTGCCCGCGACGGCAAGAGCCAATTGTTTGACGGCCGCACTGGCGAAGCATTTGAAGAGCGCACCACAGTCGGCGTCATGCACATGATCAAGCTGCACCACATGGTTTCTGACAAGATTCACGCGCGTTCGACTGGTCCGTACACCATGGTCACCCAGCAGCCGCTCGGCGGTAAGGCCCAGAACGGCGGCCAGCGCCTCGGCGAAATGGAGGTTTGGGCGCTGGAAGCTTACGGCGCCGCTTCGACGCTGCAAGAAATGCTAACCATCAAGTCCGACGACGTCTACGGCCGCGCTAAAGCGTACGAGTCGATTATTAAGAGCGAGCCAATTGTCGGGCCGAAACTGCCAGAATCGTTCAATGTGCTGGTCAAGGAATTGCAAGGATTAGGACTCAGGGTTGATTTAATTGACGATGACGATACGGTTGATGCTGAACATGTCATCGCTTCAAGCGGCCCGGCCGATAAAACCGTACCGCAAACCGCAAACGACGATGATGATGACCAAGTTTATCTGGATGAATCAGACGATATCGGCGACATTGATGATGGCGTCAGCGTACAAGATATTGATGAAGTAGAAGAAATAAAGGAGGAGGCGTAAGATGGCGCAATTTGCATTTAACGCCACAGGTATTAGCGATTTTAACGCGGTACGCTTGGTGGTTGCCAGCCCGGAAGATATCCTAAAGTGGAGCCACGGCGAAGTCACTAAACCGGAAACGATTAACTATCGCACCCAAAAGCCAGAGCGCGACGGCTTGTTCTGCGAGCGAATCTTTGGCCCGGTTAAGGACATCAATCCGCATGATTCCAAGCTTAAGGGCGTACGTTCGCGCGAAGCTGCCGTCGATAAAAACGGCGAACTAGTCACCAAATCAATCGTCCGCCGCGAGCGCATGGGTCACATTCAACTGGCCGCACCAGTGGCGCACATCTGGTTTATGCGCGGCACGCCGAGCGCCATGAGCCAGCTGCTGGGCATGACCGTCCGCAACATTGAAAAAATCGTTTACTTCGCCACGTACGTTATTCTGAACGTCGACGAAGAAACTCGCGATCAATATCTGGCGGACTTGGAGGCGGAAACTGATTTGGCGCGTAAAGCCATTAAAATTCGCTATGAGAAAATGGCGGAGGAAGATGGCGCTGATATCAAGCAGCTAGCCAAAGAGCAAAGCCGCGAAGTTGAAGAGCTGGAAGAAAATTACATTGGCAAGAAGTCGCAATTGGAAGGCTTAAATAAGGGTGCGTTGATTTCAGAGACTGAATATCGCAATTTGCCGGAAGAATACGACGAGCTGATTGAGGTTGGCATGGGCGCAAGCGCGGTGAAGGCGCTGCTCGATGAAATCGACCTGCCGAAACTCATCGCTAAATTGACCGAAGAAGCCGAGGGCGCGAAAGGCCAGCGGCAAAAGAAATTGCTCAAACGCCTGAAAATGCTGGAAAGTATGGAAACTGCCGGCATTAAGCCTTCCAGCCTATGTATGACCGTTCTGCCGGTGATTCCTCCGGATCTCCGCCCGATGGTGGCTCTAAGTGGCGGCCGGTTCGCGACATCAGATTTGAACGATTTGTACCGCCGGATTATCAACCGCAATAACCGCTTGAAAAAGTTGGTTGAGTTGAATGCGCCGGAAGTTATTCAGCGCAATGAAAAGCGCATGCTACAGGAGGCAGTAGACGCTTTGATTGACAATTCAGCGTCGCGCGGTCGGGCGGTCAGTTCGACTGGCGGTCGCCGCAGCTTGAAGAGCTTGAGCGATATGCTAAAGGGTAAGCAAGGCCGCTTCCGCCAGAACCTGCTTGGTAAGCGCGTTGACTACTCTGGCCGTTCGGTGATCGTGGTTGGTCCAAAATTGAAGATTCACCAGTGCGGTCTGCCAAAGCAAATGGCGCTGGAGCTATTCAAGCCATTCGTTATCAGCTGGCTGATTAAGAATGAATTTGCCCATAATATCCGCTCGGCGTCGCGTCTGATCGAGTCGGGCGAGGCGGTGGTTTGGGATGCGCTTGATTCAGCAATTGAAGGTAAGTACGTGCTGCTTAACCGCGCGCCAAGCTTGCACCGCTTGTCAATTCAAGCTTTCCAGCCAGTCTTGGTTGAAGGCAAGGCAATTCAGTTGCACCCGCTGGTAGCGAACGGATTTAATGCCGATTACGATGGCGACCAAATGGCAGTTCACTTGCCGCTATCAAAGGAAGCGCAAGCCGAGGCGCGCGACCTGATGAGCGCCACCAACAACCTGCTGAAACCTGCCGACGGTTCGCCGGTGCTTAACATCAGCCAGGATATCGTGTTAGGCAACTATTACTTAACCTACGACAAGCCAGCCGCGCAAACCGATAACATCAAATCGTACAGCTCGGTTTACGAAGCGGAAATGGCATATGACAACGGCGTAATTCATTTGCAAACGCCAATTCGTATTTTCGCCAAAGGCGCGATACGTAACACGACACTGGGCCGCGTCTTCTTCAATGAAATGCTGCCAGAGGATTTCCCGTACGATAATAATGTCCAGTCAAAGAAACAATTGAAGAAAGTTTTGGCGCAAATATTTAACAAATACGGCGCCGAGGAAACTGCCAAAATCGCCGATCGCATGAAAGGCCAAGCCTTCCGCTTCGCCACGACTGCGGCCGTATCCACTGGCAAGGACGACTATCTACACTTTGATGAGATTGCCGAGTTCGTGGCGGAAGGCGACGCTCGAACCGCATTGATTTCCGATCAATATGATCAAGGTTTGGTCACCGAAGACGAGCGTTACAACCTTACTGTTGCCAACTGGCGCGGCATTGACAATAAGATTTCCAAATTCTTGCAAGATCAGCTGCAGCACATGGACACCAGCATTTCCGTGATGGTCAACTCTGGCGCCCGCGGCGACATCTCCAACGTGAAGCTAGCCAGCGCCATGATCGGCATCCAAGTTGATGCTGCCAACCGCGAAATTGAGCTGCCAATCCGTTCCAGCTACAAGCACGGTTTGTCCAGCCTGGAGGCCTTTGTGGCAACTCGCGGCGCCCGCAAAGGCTTGATCGATACCGCGCTTAAGACTGCCGACTCCGGCTATTTGACGCGGCGTTTGGTTGACGTGGCGCAAGATGTCTTTACGGTTGAAGACGAAGCTGGCGACGACGAAGGATTTGCCATTTATCGTTCGGAAACCGAAGAGACGATGATCGACTTCTCGAACCGCTTGGCAGGCCGCTACACCGCCGAAGACGTGCCGGGCCATATCAATAAGAACGAATTGATCACTCGGGAAATTGCCGACTCAATTGACGACGATGAAAGTATCCAGAGCGTTAAAATTCAATCAGTCCTATCAACCAACAACCTCAACGGCATTCCGCAGCGCAGCTACGGAGTTGACATGTCAACTGGCACGCTAGTAGACAAGGCGCAGCCAGTCGGCGTTATCGCTGCGCAATCGGTCGGCGAGCCAGGCACCCAGCTGACACTAAACACATTCCACAGCTCCGGCGTCGGCGGCTCCGACATCACCCAGGGTCTGCCACGCGTCGAAGAGTTGTTCGAGGCGCGCACACCAAAGGGTCAGGCGTATGTTACGGAAATTGCTGGCCTGGTCGACGTTTGGGAAGATGGCAAAAAGTACATCGTCCAAGTTACCCCAGAATCCGGCAAGGTTGAGCGCTTGCCGCTGGATGGTCGAACCATCGTGGTCAAGGCTGGTTCAAGTGTTAAGGCTGGCGATGTACTAGCAACTGGCGAAGGCGACACTCGTCCGCTCATCGCACCATTTGACGGTGTGGTCGAGGCAGCCGAAGACACGCTAGTGATCGCTGCTGAAGCTGGAGCACCAGCTCGCTACGAAATCCCAGGCACCATGCAGTTGGTTGTTAAGGCTAATGACGTTGTCGAGGCTGGTGACCGCTTGACAGCCGGTTCATTGAATCTGCACGACTTGATGCGCCTGAAAGGTGTCGAAGCTACGCAGCGCTACATCATTAACGAAGTTCTGCGCATTTACGCCGCTCAGGGTCAAGACGTGGCCGACAAGCACCTGGAGATCATCGTTCGCCAGATGTTCAGCCGCGTCCAAATCGAAGATGCGGGCGATAGCGACTTCGTGACTGGCGACATCGTCTCCAAGGCTGCGGTAGTGAACACCAACAAGCAACTGGCGGCTGAGGGCAAGAACCTCATCAGTTACACCCAGTTACTGCTCGGCATCACCAAGGTGTCCATCTGGAGCGACTCATGGCTATCCGCTGCGTCCTTCCAGGACACCACTCGCGTGCTGATCAACGCTGCTGTCTCGGGTCGCGCTGACCACTTGCATGGCCTCAAAGAAAACGTCATCATCGGCCGCAAGATTCCAGTAGGAACGGGCGCTGTTGAAGAAACGGAAACCGACGAGCCAAGCGAGGACGAGTTCGCTGACAATCAGGAAGAAGAATTGGTCGTGACTGCGTAGGCAATCGCCTTTTCTGCGAGGAAACCGCTCCGATAGTTACGGGGCGGTTTTTCTATAAGAGTCGCGCGAAAGAGACAGTAAAATTTGACATGTAAACGCATATAGGTAAATAATAAATGTATGCGTGAAGTATTTTTGTCGGAGACTATACTGCAAAAAGACTGGCGCCAGACACCGCCGCCAGACGGCTGAGATAAGGTTGTTTGCAGCAGAATAAAAGCCGACAACGGTCTGGGTATCTATATAGTTGATGCCCGCCAGAAAGACGACCCCAGAGAAAACGACAGAAACACGACTGTCATTTTACCCCCATGGGCGGACGGTACATATCATAATCCTATATCCCAGGCTCGAGCGAAAGTTACCGCAGCGCTGGAGAATGGGTTAGTGATATACGTAGACAATCCAGGAGTTGAGCTTGAAACGCCGCGCATGGATAGAGATGTCCGCTAGGCGCTTTGTCAGGGAAATTTCGAACCTGGCGCCGTAGAGCAGTGGGATGCTATCAGCCAAGCACTAGATGGTGCCGGCTTGGATTTTAACGCAATTAACCGCGTTATAGGCTATTCGCTTGGCGCGCACGTTGCGGCGGCGATTGCCCGGACTGCGCCGGGGGAAGTGTATCTGGATCGGCTTGATTTATGGGAAGCAGCTGGTCTTAGTGAGGATTATAAAAACGGCTTGGCTGGTTTCTGTAAATTTGTTGGCAATTTCCTGCAGCACGGCAGCGACCAATGTCCAGAGATATTACAAATAAATCCTAATTGGGCAGCTGAACTACGCGAAGTTGACCTCAAATCTACCTTAGCCAAGCTTGCTATTCGCCGAACAGCTGGGATGGCGTGCTACCCAATAGCAATCAACCGCCATAACATTGCGGAAACAATCGTTAAAGCGAAAGATAGGAAAAATCCCGCAATCGACGGCGATACAACGGTGACTGTCCTAAACGGTACGGAAAGCTTGATTAGTCCCAGCAGCTGCAACGACCGCTTAGCGCAGCGCCTAGCTCATGCCGGATTAAAGATCGCCAGATTTGAGTCAGAGGGCGGCGTCCACGCCTCGCAGGATAATCTAGGCTGGTGGTCTGATGTGCAGCAGCATGTTGCTGCCAGTATTTCATAGCTCCGCTGCTGGTAGAACAATGTTTCGCTAATAAATTTTTAGGTTGGTTCACCCAACTAACCCGTAAGCCATAGTAAACCGCAGGAATGCTATTGGACTGGCGAACAGTTCTGGCTGGTTAGCTCTTGCTATCCATTCTAAACAAAGAGAGTCTAGCTGTCTCGTCAGGATTCTTCCGCCGAACAGCTTCCGAGCATGCCGCTTCGTCACGCTCCAGATATTCTCTCCTTGGTTGGTACCGGCAAAGCGCCCTTTGCTATGGTTCCAGCTCTCATGGGCATAGCCAAGTAGTTCTAATTCGTCATACGCCCACCATTTGTCGCTCGCCACTAGGCTGCCTGCTACGATGTAGTCCTGAACAAATTGTTCAAGCGGTTGTCTATCTCGGCTGTCGGTAATGCGTAGGGCAATGCGCCCGGTCGTAGTATCTTTAGCGCCAACTACGATGTGCTGAGGCTGTTTGGATCGCCTCTTGCCAAAGTAGCTTTCATCTACTTGCACCACACCCTCCAGCATGGCGGTGAGCTTGCTGCTGTCAGGCAGTTGCTTGCGGAATCGGGCAAACCAGCGCCGAACAGTAGTATAGCTTACGCCGGCTAATAGGTATGACGTTTCCGTTGAGCGTTTTGTTTGCCAACAGTAGAGCAGGATGAACAGCTGCCGGGGACTTAGCTTCATGCCGTATAGCCAGCTAGCCTGGTAGCTGGTTGGACGATGCTTCTTGCAACAGAACTTGCACCATAGATATCTGTGGCAATAGCTCTCCTGAAGACTTGTGCGGCAGCGAGGACACAATACCTCATCGCCGAAAACCAATTTGTTAAGGATCTGCCAATATTTCTTGTTACTGGCAAACTTTGGTATGGTAGACATTAGGAACATCTCCTTTTACTTAGTTGCTATTCACTCCTAAGTTTACGGGATGTTCTGGTTTAGTTTAATGGACCTTCGGTTTCTTGGATAGCAATTTTACGCAAAGTGTGCTACAATAGAAGTAGAGTTTCCTCTTTTCGGGGCGCGCGGTGGTTTGAATGTGTACAGGCTGCATGCTCGGCAGAAAAGGTATAGACACGGGGCGGAGTTGCTGAATCCAAGCCGTAGGCGCTAAGAGAAGCTGGTTTTTGCGTATAAAATCGCGCCAGCCCACTCTGCGCTACCAGGCGAATTGCCATAAATCACTAATTCAACCAAGGAGAAATTGGATGCCAACTATCAACCAATTGGTGCGCAAGCCGCGCCAAACGGCTAAGAAAAAGTCCAAGTCGCCAGCACTGGGTCGCATTCACAACGCCCTGAAAACGCGTTACTACGACCAAAATGCACCGCTCAAGCGTGGTGTGTGTGTGCGTGTGACGACCAAGACGCCAAAGAAACCAAACTCAGCTTTGCGTAAAGTTGCCCGCGTGAAACTAAACAACGGCTACGAAGTCTGGGCTTACATCGGCGGTGAAGGTCACAACTTGCAGGAGCACGCTGTGGTCTTGATCCGCGGTGGTCGTGTGCCTGACCTTCCAGGTGTGCGTTACCACATCGTCCGCGGTGCCTTGGACCTTCAAGGTGTCAACAACCGCAAGCGGGGCCGTTCGAAGTACGGTACCAAGAAAGGGGATAAGTAATCATGCCTCGTAAAGTTACCAAGAAATTACAACGGCAACTACAGCCTGACCGCCGCTACCAAAGCGTGTTAGTACAGCGCTTGATCAATAAGTCAATGCTGGATGGCAAAAAATTGGCGGCTGAGCGTGCTGTTTACACCGCACTGGAAACTGCTGCCAAGAAGCTGGACTCAGAAGATCCATTGGCAGTATTTGAGAAAGCCTTGAAAAACGTCAGTCCAAACTTTGAAGTGAAGAGCCGCCGCGTCGGTGGTGCCAACTACCAGATCCCGTTCCCAGTTCAGGGACACCGGCAGCTACACTACGCATTTAGCTGGCTGGTACAATCAGCTCGCGCTCGCAGCGGTATGCCATACTCACAACGTTTGGCGCTGGAAATCGTTGACGCCTACAACGAAGCTGGTGCTGCCTTCAAGAAGAAGGAAGACACCCACAAGATGGCCGAGGCCAACCGCGCCTTTGCGCACTTTGCTCGCGGCTAATTTCGGCAAAATCTGGCGGAAAATTTCCTTGGATTAGGTTTATCTAAAGTCTAGATTCAAGGTAATTCAAATTTGCCGAAATAATACCGAATAAACTAAGAAATCGCTCTATAAAAGGGCGATTTTCTTGATATAATAAAGCTTATGGAACAGAAACCTACGAAAAAGCTAAAGCTCATCGCGATAATCTCAGGTGCACTATTTGTTATTTTAATAGCTGTTTGGATTTTTATCGCCACCAGACCGCAGGAAACCGGCAACGCTACGCGGACTGCCCGCCAAAAAATGAAAAACGCGCTGCTCGGCGACGGCAAATCAGGCGTTCAGACAGTTGTCTCCAAATACGGTTTTACCGTGACATACGACACAGCGACGTTCAACGGCTCAGCGCATGAAGTTACTAAGGAGTCAAACGATAAAAAATACAACGCAAAAACTTACAATAACGACGAATTGAAAGAATCGCGCGGCTACAACTTGGTGGAAATTGCTTTCAAGCAGGCCAGCGACGCCATCAAGGGTAAAGACGGCAAGATATCCAGCAGGACAATTCGGCCATATTTGACAATCAACACCTCGCGCGCCCGCAACTATTTTGACCGCTCAACGATGCCTGACAAATATAAAGATAAGAAGAAATATTCCGATTTGGACTTGCTAGCTGAAGTCGATGTCATGAAGACAAAAGAAAAAGAGCCCAACGCCAAGCTCACCGTCTCGAAAATCACCATATCCGGCAAAGAATTTCGTAAAATCGACCAAACGCTTACCTACACTAATAATGGGACTGTGTATGAGACTGGACACGCTTACAGTTATATGACCGTGCAAAACGGCCGGCCGTACTGGATGAGATTTAATGCCTACAAAGGAGTTGGCGTCGAGGATTACGTAGCACAGTTGGAAAGAATCATCGCTGGCGTTACATTCCAGAAACCGGATAACAAGCTGCTGGTTGGCGCTAGTGAAAATGCCAGCGTCGTCCTAGCTAACTCTTCAACTAATAGCTCGCTAAACAACCAGGACACGATGAACACGCTGGAAAACCTTGATACCGATTCAATCATCAACGTGGTCGCCAGAAACCAAATAGCAACCGTGCGGATCGCTTCCGCGCGCTGCGCCGACATAAAATACACTGCAGATAACGGCGCATCGCTGCAAATACAGAATGCTTGCGCCGGCGGCATCGGCAGCGGCTCGATTATAACCAACAACGGGCATGTGGCCACCAACGGCCACGTCGTCGAATGGTCAACCGACACTCTGTTTTCTAGCGCCATGTCGCAGGCTAGCGAGGATCTATGGAAGTCGTATTTCGAATTTGTCATTAGTGCCGGCTATATTTCCAGAGCAGATTTGGCATCCTTGGCAGCCAAAGCTCAGGAGGGCAGTGCCGACGCCATAGCAATTATCTTCAGCCTGATTAATAAAGTTCCCGAGCATAACGTCCAAGTTGCAAACGACGAAAGCGATTACGTCGTACAAACATCCAGCGACCCAATCCGAATCGACGGAACATACGCCCGCTACAAATGGGTAACCACCAGCACTAATTATTCGGCGAAAAAAATCGACTCCGAAGTTAATATGAAAAGCTTGCGGCTAGATATTAATAACAAAGAAACTGATGTCGCCATTTTAAAAATCGAAGGCAACTTTCCGGCAGTCGAATTAGGCGACAGCACGCTATTAGATAGCGGCGACCGGCTGACGGCAATTGGGTTTCCGGCGGTTGTTGACGACGGCCTTAACACGAAGAAAGAAAAAACCGTGCCTACGGTCACGCAGGGTAATCTGCAGCAGACAGTACTTGATGGCGGCGGACATAAGCTATTCCTTATGTCAACGATGATCGCCTCCGGCAATAGCGGCGGTCCGGCCTTCGACTCAAAGGGCAAGCAAGTTGGCATCAACACCTACGGCGGTGCCGCGTGCGAGGATGGAAAGAAGGGTAATTCCTGTTTCGGCAAAGGTATCGCCAGAGATATTTCCGACTTAAAAGCCATGGCTAAGAAAAACAACGTCGCCATATCGGCAGACGGCGAACTAACCAAGCTTTGGAAAGACGGTTTGGCTCAGTTTGACAAAGGTAAATATTCAAAAGCCAAGGATTATTTTAGCGAGCTTAACCGCCTGTATCCTCAGAACTATCTGGTCGCCAAGCTACTAAAAGTCTCTGAAGAAACTGCAGACGACTATATCGACGAAGACGTCGCGAAACAATACGGCAACTCGCCAGTCGATAATAAGAGCAACAATACTGCACTTGCTGTGGTAGTAGTCTTAACAATTACCATCGGTATATTATTCATCGGTACGTCAGTCGTAGTTATCATAGTAACGTCCGACAACAAACGTAAAAAACAGGAATACGACATGCTGTACGAGGTTAATACCCAAACGCCAAAAACGCCGCCGCCGCACTTCCAAAGACTATACGAGGACGAGCCTGGATACGCTAACTATTCGTATCCACAGCAGACGCCAAACCAACCGGCCGTCCAGCAGCAACCGATGCCGCAGAACCCAGCTCAGCAGCCAGCCTACCAGCAAAACACAGCACAACAATCTGCCAGTTCGCCGCCGCAGCCGCAACCTCAACCGGCTCAGCCGCTAAATACGCAGCCGCCTCAATCATTCCAGCAGCCGCCGGTATACCAGCCGCCAACGCAAACACCACCAATGCAGCCGCCGCAGCCACCACAATACTCGCAACCGTACCAGCAACCGCCGCAAACGCCGCCGTATCCGCAGCAACAAGCACCAACTCAACCGCCAAACCAGCAGCAACCGCCAGTGAACGGTCCAACTGCGCCGGGAAGCTAGAAAAACCCGCGGATATCTGCTATAATCAGCAGCAAGAGTAGTTTTTTGGTGGCAAAAAATAACACTGAGAATCTCGACAAATTAACGTAACAAAGGAAAGACGAATGGCAGCAAACGTTCCATTACAAAACTTTAGAAATATTGGTATTATTGCTCACATTGACGCCGGTAAAACGACGACAACTGAGGGTATTTTGTACCGCACTGGCTTGACGCATAAGATTGGCGTAGTTAAAGGCGATGGCGACGGCGCCACCACCGACTGGATGGCGCAGGAAAAAGAGCGGGGTATTACCATTACCTCGGCAGCAGTGACCTGCTTCTGGAAAGGCCACAAGATTAATATCATTGACACCCCAGGACACATCGACTTTACTGCTGAAGTGGAGCGTTCGCTGCGAGTGCTCGACGGCGCTGTTACTGTATTCGACGGCAAGATGGGTGTCGAGGCGCAGTCTGAAACCGTCTGGCGCCAGGCTAACAAATACGGCGTGCCGCGCATTTGCTTCGTTAATAAGATTAACCAGACCGGCGGCGACTTCTATAAATCTCTGGAATCAATCCACAATCGCCTCAGCAAGCAAGCCTTTCCAATTCACTTGCCAATTGGTTTTGAGAAGACCATCAACGGCGTGGTTGACTTGATTGACATGAAAGCTTACACCTATGACGACTACACTGATCACGAGTTGAAGGTTGGCGAAATCCCGGCTGACATGCTGGAGAAGGCGAAGAATGCCCGCAGCTTGCTGGTGGAAAATGCCGTTGAAGCTGACGATGAATTGATGATGAAGTTCCTTGATCAGGGTGAGGAAGCGATTACTATTGACGAGCTGAAGATGGCGCTGCGCAAGCGCGTGCTGGCTGGCGACTTCTATCTGGTGACTGGCGGCGACGGCCGCGGCGTCATCGTAGAGAAGCTGCTTGACTTGATGGTTGACTTCTTACCAAGCCCGCTGGACGTTGACGAAATTTGGGGCAAAAATCCAAAGACTGGCGATGAGGTGAGCCGCAAGCCATCAGACAAAGAACCGCTCTCAGCCCTAGCGTTTAAGATTGCTGCCGATCCGTTTGTCGGTAAATTGATTTTCGTACGCGTGTATTCTGGCGTGCTGAATTCAGGCAGCTACGTCTTGAACACCACCACTGGCGATAAGGAGCGTATCGGCCGTATCG
>CAUUVO010000004.1:0-79013 GCA_963548835.1 uncultured Candidatus Saccharibacteria bacterium | reverse complement strand
GAGCGCTTCATTGACGTTGAAGAGGTGAGAGGTTCGAATCCTCTATTGCCCACCAATTCAGGTTTTTGTATTTTATATTTGACTTTTTTGCTTGTATATGTTACTATAGACGGTATGAGTAATCTTTCTTCGACGCAAGCATCCAAGCAACTTCCGCAGCGGTCACGAAGCCCCCTGCTTGATAAGACGGTTTTATATTTCGAATATAATGAGAGAATCGCAAAGGTACGCGCAAGACTGCAGAAAAATTCTCGTTCTAAGAAGTAATTATAGTACAAAAAGGGAAATTACCTGTAAATGCAGAGTTACGATTATTTTTTTCGCCTGCCTTTAAAAATACGAGGCGACTTCTTCTTATTCTGACGCTCTTGATCGTTCATATCAATCGTAGTCTTCTCTGTCACATCAAACTTGTCTAAATACTTGCCGAGAATTAAATGCGTATGGGCATTATAGGCCGACATTGAGCTATAAAGAATTGACGTAACAGGCATCAACGCCCACTGTAGTAGCATTAATATATTCCGGCGGCGTTTATAACGCTCTGGACGCGGCGGTAAAAACCTAAAAGAGGTAAATATCGAAACTACAAGACCTATCATGGCAATCTGCTGCAAAAAACTAACTGTATCTGGTAATTGATGAGCGACCACACTCCTGGCCGCCTCCCTATTGAGCAGCAGCGGCATCCAACCGCCGAAAGCTACCATAACCGAGACGCTAGCTAAGGTTACATGCCCCTCCAATAACCTAATAAACCGCGTAAAGCTTGGCCAGAATGGCGCGCCGCGATTGCGGCTAAAAACAATATTACCAACATACGCTACATCAGAAGAACCATATGACCAACGCCGCAGCTGGATGAATTGCGCCTTTAACGTCTTTATATAGGTATTGCCTAAAACTGCATCTTGGTAAATTGGGACGTACATAGGCAACACTGCATAATCGCCCTTAAAGTGAAAATAGCTGCGCCAGTACTGATGTCCGTCTTCGACAATTGTACGCGTACTCCAAAAATTCATTTCAACCAGTGCATCCATCGGCTGGGCATGAGAAGCAAAATTACGCAGTGAATACGGACGCATAGAGCTAATAATATTCCAGAAAGAGTTACCAGTGGCTAGCACCCGCATCGGCGCTGGCACATCCCAAATATTGTTAGTAAACAAGGATATCGGCTGATAAGACAAGTGCTTTCGATTTTCATGGACAATGTATTCATAAGTCAAATAGTCGAAATAGTATTTATGCGGCTTATTATCGCAATCCATGGTTGTTACTATCACGTTAGAAAAAGCTATCTTCTGCTCTTCCAGATATTTTTTCAGCCATTTTCCTGCATAAGTTATATTTCCGCCCTTACCGATAACTTCATTGGGTAAATCTTTAGGATGCTTGACGATATGGAAAGAATGAAAATATTTACCATATTTATCCCGAAGGGTTTTAGCAGTTTCCTCAATCCCAGCTCCGCCGCGCTCTTCATAAGCAAACACAATGATTAGATGTTTTTTATCGTAAGTTGTATCAACAACCGACTTTAAAGCCGGCTCAATGACCTCAATACTCTCGTTATAGGCAGGCATAATCAAGGCATTATACAGATCTGAAGCTTTTGGGAAAAAACCATCCTTACTAGTAGACATCAATCGCAGATTTTCCATATGCCGCTTATAAAAAATGTTCTTAATTTTACGATTAGATTTTTTTAATTTATCATAGGCTGCCTTGGGGTTATCCAAATCCGCCAAGAGCTTGTTCCAGTCTGTATTTGAGGCCTTCTCCATCATACTGCGTCCGCCAACCACTCGATAGCAAATACCGATAGACCTTACTAAAGTAGATAAAATAATTATCAAAAGGTAAATTGAGGCTAAAAGCGGATTAAAAATTGATAAAACTATCAATAGAATAATTGCCCCGTAGCTAAAAAAACCAGGCAATATTTCAAAAAACCGATACTTTTTAGTCCGTTTTCCAAGAGGAATTTCTAAATCCATCGCTACCCCAAAGAAGCAATCTTAATTATCGACCAAGCAAAAATCACCAATATTATCAGCAATCCAAGCGTCAAACATAGTACAAACATCGCTAGATCACGCCTCTTAGCAAGTGCAAGCTTCACGCCCAGCACCGAATGACCAACAGCCATGATTATTGCTAAAACAGCATAACTAAATAAATCATACCAATAACTTCTGTAAAAATTAGCAACACCATACGCCGTATACCTGGTAATTACCTGAGATTCGTTAGGCTTAATTGCTACCACTAGAAAGACAGCAATAACAACAACCGCAATCAGATTAATAACAATCAAGCCAGTTAGTCCTCTGTCTGCAGCAATAGTTCGTAAGGATTTTTTTATAGTATCGTTCATAAATTATAATTATGGAGCCGCTGACCAGATTTGAACTGGTGACCTACGCTTTACGAAAGCGCCGCTCTACCAACTGAGCTACAGCGGCATACTCCTAGGAAGATTATACCAAAAGGAGGGTTTTTTTCAACCTGAACTGCTACTTATCAACAGATATGTAGTATTTTACTTTGTTGCTTTTTTTAATAATATCTAGCTGCTTATTAAATACCGTCAAGGGAACTTTAATGTAAGAATAATTAACATTATTACCATCTATAGCATTCAAAACGATAAAGTAATAACCATCGCCAGACAGCGTCTTAACAGGTCCAGTAATTTTTCCTTTCGGCGATTTTAAGGCAGCCTCGGTTAAACCGCCATCAGAGTTATCTTTAGAGATAGAAAGATCAAATACTGGCTGGATTTTATCGCCAAATTCATGAGCGATATCTTTTAGATTCTTACCCGATTTCACTTTTCCCTGGATTTGCTCAACCAGATCTTCGGCTTTTTTATCAATTTTAAACGAAACTTCTTGCTTGAGGACTGTATATTCCATAGCAGTTGTTAGCTCGCTCATAGTCCAGTGAAGATTATCCTTGACTACAGATTCATAGGCTGCCTCCGAAAGCTTGCTGGCTTCGCGCTGGCGCTGTATTAAACCCTGGACTTTATCTTTATCAACCGAGATTCCGTTTTCGCGCGCCAGTTTTTTTGCATAAGCAACGTCCAAAGCCTTATCTATGGATTGTTTCTGGTAAAACTTAACTTTATCTTTTTGATCAGACTGGCCTTGATTATTCAAAATAGCTAATGTACTGCGATGATACAATAAATAATCTCTGTATAAAGCATCTTCGCCGTCAATATTTGCCACCGGCAGCGGAAATATCTTAACAAGCCGATACGAAATATCTCCCGTATCTTTCCAGACATACAACTGCAGCCATCCTAAAGTAACAAAAACTGCTAAAACAGCCAAACTGACAAACGATGTAATCCAAATAAGCCGATGTTTCGTGTATTGTATCGGGTACTTATGCTTACGTCCTGCCGCCAGCACTTTCTCGCGATGCTGCGCCACAGTATCATTAGTAATACGCGATGGCAATTCTTTTTTAGTTTTATTCCGCTTCAATAACTTCTTCATTATCGTCCCCCTCTTTCTTAGCCGACAGTTCAACCGCGTCTTGCAGTTTATTATAGATTTCATCTGGATGTTCGACATTTTTTATTACTAAATCGCCTACAAACGTCTGAATGACTATTGTACCAAACTTAAAAACCTCGCCGCTAAACCCTGGCACATTATAGCTGATATTTTGTATTTTTGACAGGCGTAGCTCAATAACATCCTTGCCGAAAAAACCGTGCTGTGTAATTTGGCGAATCCGCTGATCGGTCACAATATAATATGTATAAAACCACATTAAAAAATGGTATAAAAACATAATCAAACCAAACACGAAACTCCCTACGAACACCCATAATAAATTAAGGTTATCTTGCCAAATAAGAAACGGCAGCGCTCCAATTGCCATGGGGATTAAAAGCAAGTAAAACCCCTTTCTCATAGCAATAATATGGCGGCGAAATACAAATAATAGCCGCTCTCCATCTCGCTGGCCATCAAACTGCTTTTCAACCGTACCCTCTGTCATATTTATGGTACCCCGGGCAGGAGTCGAACCTGCAACCTTATCCTTAGGACGGATCTGCTCTATCCAGTTGAGCTACCGAGGCATATACTAATTATACCACGGCAGCCCTCAGGAAAGACCAGCCTAGCGCGTAAACTTCTCGTTTAGCATATGGTAATCCATCAGCTCTTCTTTATCGAACCAATGGGCAATTTCTTGGGCAGCTTCCTCTGGATCGCCAGACGCGTGAATCAAATTTGGCACACCCTTTTGGCACTCATCCGCATACCCAAAACTCATGTGCGAATAATCGCCGCGAATCGTTCCCATGTCAGCCGCCTTTGGCTCAGTCGGACCAACGATTTTACGCACTAGCTCCACCGCCTCAACACCCTCAAAAACCACAGCAACTACCGGACCGTTCATCATAAAATCAAGCGTGACGTTAAACGCATCTTCGCCGCGGCGAGTCACCATCTTGCCGATATCTTCATAATGATGATAGTAATGCTCCCGATCTGGCGCTGCCATCTTAACGCCAACCATCTTTAATCCAACGCGTTCAAATCTTTGCAAAATCTCGCCGACAATCCCCCGCTGCACCGCATCGGGCTTGAAAACGACAAGTGTTCTCTCAACGCCGCAATACTTTTTCTTATTATCCGCCATATGACATCTCCTCTGTTAACTTGTTATGCTATATAATATCAGAAATTCGCTAATTTGATAAACTTTACAGCGGCAAGTACAATAAGCATATGTTTATATCAGAAGCGTTAACCGATTTCTTAGAGCATTTAGAGGTTGAAGGCGGCCGCAGTCCAAAAACAATTGCTAATTATCAATTATATTTAGAGCGCTTCATAGATTTTGCTGGCGATATTACTGTTGACAAAATTACATCAGAAGTAATTCGCCGATACAGGCTTTGGCTCAATAGATACAAAAATGAAACGACAAATGAAGAGTTGTCTTTAATCACCCAAAGTTACCACTTGATAGCTCTGCGCGGATTTTTAACCTATTTATCACGCCGGGACATTACATCTTTGGCTGCCGATAAA
Organism: uncultured Candidatus Saccharibacteria bacterium; assembly: GCA_963548835.1. Lineage (GTDB taxonomy): Bacteria > Patescibacteriota > Saccharimonadia > Saccharimonadales > Saccharimonadaceae > Nanosynbacter. Next base: position 73,944 of record CAUUVO010000004.1, on the reverse strand, counting down.
ATCATCTTGCCTAAAACCGCCAGAAAACAAGTTACGTTTTTACAATATGACGAAGTTGTACGAATGATAAATCAAATACCAACCGACACCGAAGCTGGTCTGCGCGATCGAGCAATCGTTGAGTTATTATTTTCCAGCGGTTTGCGAGTCTCGGAGCTGGTAAATTTGAATCGCGACCATATAAACTTATCACGGCGCGAGTTTATGGTACGCGGAAAAGGCCAAAAAGATCGTCCAGTTTTTATTTCAAAGAGCGCCGCCGAACATGTTTCATCGTATTTGGATGCCAGGACAGATAGTTTACCAGCCCTATTCTTAAGCTATAGCCGAAGAAATGCTGCGCCAAATCTATCAGGAGACTATAGGCGGTTAAGCGCCCGTAGTATTCAGCGAATGATTAGCCAATATGCTCGGTTAGCCGGTATAACAAAACATGTCAGCCCGCACACCATGCGCCATAGTTTTGCCACTGATCTGCTAATGAATGGCGCAGATTTGCGATCCGTTCAGTCGCTACTGGGACATAGTAATATATCTACCACGCAAGTTTACACCCATGTCACCGACCAGCACCTTAAAGATATCCACGAACGGTTTCATAGCGATACTGACTAGGTCTAATAAGGTTTACATTCTCCGTAAGAATGTCCTGAATCAGTTACCGAAAAATCTTTACAGAGTCTATTAAGCAGCTCTATGGCGTTATCTGGATAGGCAAAATCATCGCCAATTTGCAGCCTCGCCTCAACCCGCCTGAACAAATTGCTTGCTCGTCCGGTTGAATCGACTGCTGGCTGCACGCCGTCAAACGACACTATCGAATGTCCGTTTTTTAAGGAAACTTTAACACTAGCTCCCTTATATATTGAATTTAACCGCAAGAATGCATTTGCGCTGGCGCTTCTGGTTATAGTACCGACATTTATAGAAGCCTTACAAGCATACGTGCCAGAAAATCGAAAGCTTTTACTGCAAGTAGTTATACTTACATCGTTATCGTGAGCGTGTCCGTCAGTTGCTCGCGGATGAGCTGAGGCTGTTAATGACGTACCATTTTCCAGCGATGCGCTAGGAATGTCACTTCTCGGTACATACGGGCGCAAGAACATTGTCGAGCCAGTCTTGTCTAATTGTTCTAAATTAAATGATTCGCCGGGATTAATTATTTGGGCGCGCATAAGCGACGGAGTGCTAGCTCCCCACGTACTTTTGTTATATAAAAGACCAGTCATACTGCTTTCGTTCGCCGGAGAAGTGGCGTCTTCCCCAGAATTACCCTCGTCGTCCCTTTTATACCACTCGATTACCACTGTATCAAAATCGCCAGTAGCCCTTAAGGGTATAACTTGCGACTTATCCTCGACAGCCTTATATATAAAATCCTTAGTATTCATGGCTATTTTTACGCAGGTATAAGCCTGATCGAACACCTGGCCAGTAGATAAAGTTCCAGATTTAACAATAGTTTCCGTATCAGAAGCTCCATTCACTACGCCAGATCTTCTGATAACATTACAAGTGTCTCCAAAATTGACCAATGCCTGTGTAGCAGCAGTATTCCCAGTTTGAGCAGCACGCACCACCCGTTTGGCATCCTCAACGCCCGCCAAAGCAGCGTCGTAAGCGCCTTGTGATAAATTATTGTTTGTCGCCTGCTGCTGGTCAAGAATCATTAACTTAATAAAGCCAACTGTCAGTACGGTCAATAGTAATGTTGCAAAAATCACCGCAAATAGCGACGCCGCACCGCGCTGTTTATGTGTATTAGCCATTTGTCCTCGCAATCGTTTCAAACTTATTTATTGCACAAAATTGTATATTTTCTTCATCGTCAGACGGCGGCTTGCATTGTTGATTAACTGTATTTATCTCCCCTATCCTATTCGTACCGATCGTCAAACTTATTTTATACAACTCCTCGGCATCATCTCCAGAGGTAATTTTATTAACCTCAAACGAATGAACACCCAGAGTATCCTCTCCTAATCCTTTTAATAATTCTGTAGAGTCGCTCTTTTTTATCACGTACGGATATTTGCTGGCAGATGATTCAGTTTTTCTGCATAGATTACCGCCAGAGTCAGCTACGCGCACAAAGTTAATCGCTTCGCCAGAATCATACTTCACCAAATCCGGCCGGGAAGCTGCATTATCCACAGCATCATTCCAGACATAAGAATAATAACCTAGACAAATCCGACCGCCAGTTTTTCCGGAAGCAGACTTATGTTCAATAATATTTCCCGACATATCTGCCGGATCGGCACCCAAATTAATCTTCTGCGAATTAGCCTGAAGAAAATCACGGCGAAGATTATCGCTAATATCGCGACCCGCTTGATTGATACTTCTTAAAATCGTACCTCTATTGTATAGTCTTCCCGACTGAATTGCTGTGAGGGCAATTGCCAGAAGCAGCACTGACACAAACACCATCGCCAGCATTAGCTCGACGAGTGTAAACCCTTTCTTATCATAACTATGCATCGTTATCATACAACCTCACAATCGTCCCCATAGTCGTTGGCACCGCACCGCTAGGACCATACCAGCAGGCTTGAATATACGCGTCATAGTGCCTGCTTCCCTTTGTTAATTGAATAGATATCCCGTACGGCTTGACACCTTCAACCTTGGCATAAGTTTCTGGATTTTCATAATGGCTAGCGTCGCCTTTTACAATATTTTTTCCGCTGGGACGTAAGAAAAAGCTATTACGCACATCGCCGCAAGAACCGCCGTTACTACCAACGACCTGCTGCACTTCGCCGGATCCTTTCAGATTTTCGCGTAAAATATTCTTCCACAGCGAAACATAGGTTGCATCATTACTGCCTGTTTTATCATGGACATAGCGCAGCATTTCTGCTTGCGAGTCGATTTGCTGGCGCACTAGAGTAATTTCTAGCGATTGCTGCGCAATTGCCACGCCCTTATTCATAATTGAAATCACCCCAACGGCCACCATACTAAATATTGTCACAGCGAAAACCACCTCGACAATCGTATCTCCGCGATTAAACATGCGCCTACTCATTACTGCAGCCTTTCGCATTACCAACAGTTATAGCATCGGCAGATCCGGCACGCCGCGGCAAAAACACCGAAAGACGCTCGCCAGACATCCAGCCGTCATCGTAAACGCAAATCTCATTATCAGAGACAGTACTGTCTGAAAATGCCTTGGATATATTAGTATTAGAAAAATGACTATTGAATAATTTTACTTGCAAGCCGCCAGACTCTGGATCACGGTACATAAGCACCGAAATATTAGTATTAGAGTTCGCCAATTTAGTTTTAGCGCCCCAATTCACTTGATAAGAGACAGGTTCGCCAAGCGCATACTTCCAGGACGAGCCCGCTTTAGAGTAAAGTCCATAAACTGGATAAGATCGATATCTGTCACCAGCATGATCACCATCAGCAACTGTTTCAATATATCTACCCAAAATTACGCATTCTGATTGCCCTCGATTCGTATCGCCGCCGCCAATTGGGCACTTGCCAAAATTGCGGTCATTCTCCACATTAATAACTTGCGAATATTGGGAGCGCAAATAATTAGCAAAAGATTGCACAGAATCGCGGTACTGCTGGCGTTGAACAGCAGTACTAGCACCAACTAGCAGGGAAATCGCAAAAAAACCAGAGACAGCCAAAAACAGCGTCACTTCGATAATTGTAAATCCGTCTTGGCGTTTCATAACTTACTCTAATTATAGCATAGGCGGTTTGCTAAAGAATAAATTGGTACCAATTCAAAATATTTTCAGAAAACAGCCAGACTATCAAAAATCCAGCGATTAACAATGGACCAAAAGATATCCTGGAATTGCCGCGAAGTTTGCCTGTTAACATTGATGGAAGTACTAAAATTGTGCCGATAAGATTGGCAGCAAATAGTGCCGCAAATGCCAGCAGCCAGTTTCCTAAAAACAACGACAACCCCAAGCCAAGCTTAACATCGCCAAAACCGACCCACGTTCTATCCTCGCCATAACGCGCTTTTGAAAACAGATACAACAGCAGATAAATACCGCTCAATACGAAAACTGCCCCCAAAAGAGACGTCAGCGCGCTGGTAAAATCAGACGCCAAGTACAATTTTATACCAGCGAAAACCGCGCCTAGAACAATAAACGGAATATTAACAATATCTGGCAGTAATAACCACCTCAGGTCGTAAACAAACAAAATTGCCAGCAGCACCAGCGCCGCCAGCCACAAAGCCAGTATCATAATTTGCCAAAAACTAGCAAGCGGCATCGGCCACAGGAAGACCGACAGGACAAACAGTGCAGCCATGCCAACCTCTAGCAAAAACTCCGTCCAGCCGATAAATTTTTTACAATAACGGCATTTGCCGCGTAGCGACAACCAACTAACCAGCGGAATCAAATCGTACCACGCCAGTATATGACCGCAAGACAAGCAGCGCGACCGGTCTTTCGACACTTTCTTAATAAGCGGAGATAGTTTTTTTAACTCCTTTGCACTAACTTTTTCGCCAGCCTTTTTATCTTCGACAAGCTGGCGAGCCCGTAAACGCCAAACCTGCGCGCCGGCAAAACTGCCGAACGCCGCGCCCAATATTCCAATCAAAATCAACCTTACCATAACTAGTATGGTAGCAAAAAATAACAGCCCCGTAAACTGGAGCTGTTATTGTATAAATCGGCTTTCGCTATTCCTGATTATTGATTATCCTGGCAATAAATGCCGCTACCCTCCAATTTGATACGAACAGCTACGGCGCGCTTCTTCAATCCTGCTGAAGTAAACTCCTCGCCGTTACACTTCGTCTGGGTAGCATATATTATATGCGACGTAGAAGGCGCTTCTTTGTCAAACCCTACTGTATAATTGTCGCCAGACTGCGGATCGACAAATTCGCCGGAACCCCGCTTCATGTAATTATCCAAAAATTTTCCTATAGCATCTTTATCAGCAGCTGGCACTCGGCCGCCATTATTTGTTTGGTAACTATTAATTTGCGACATAAAACGCGAAATATCACTGCGTCGCTGGCTATCGCGCTGACCGCGCTGCAAAGCCGGCAGTGCCACAAACACCATCAAAAAGATAAGTCCGGCAATTGCTAAGACTAAAACAACTTCGATGATAGTAAATCCTTTTTTGTTCTGTTGAGTGATCATGAAAATTTCCACCTTTCTATGATCTTTTTTATTAATTTACGCTTAACGCTTACGTTTATGATACACATAAAAGCCAAAATTGTCTATATATGTATGTTATTAACCAGGCTGTAAATAGGAAATAGAATCGCCCCAACCATCAAAGCCGCTACCAGCGCCAAGAACACCATTAAGATTGGTTCAATTGCTGTTGAAATAGCACGAATCTCTTCGTCTAATTCATTCTCATAGACTTGGGCAGTTTTACCCATCATTTCGTCAATTTTACCCGACTGTTCGCCAATTTTAATCATTTGCGGCACCATAACCAAGAAATAATCCTCATTTTTCAAGGCAGTAGAAAGCGCCTTGCCGCCCTTCACTTTATCCGCTGCATGATGAATACTTTGTTTAATCACCACATTATTAACTGCGTCGCTGGTAATTTTTAACATATCCAGCATCGGCACGCCAGTACTTAATAATGTCTGTCCTGTCCGCGTAAACCGCGCCATATACAGCTTGCGAAACATCCCCTTAAAAAGCGGCATATTGAGCTTAAGCGTATCCTTAGCCTTGATACCAGGTTCAGTTTTCAGATACTGAACTAAAAAGTAAACTCCCACGCCGCCAATTAATAAAATTATCCACCAAAAATTAGTAAAGAAATTAGCCGTTCCAACCATAATTAGCGTTGGCAGCGGCAAATCTTTATTCAAATCGTCATACAACTGTTCAACTTGCGGCACCACCGTCAGGAGCATAAAAGCCACCACCATAATGATAACTATTAAAACAATAATCGGATAGGTCATCGCACCGCGAATCTTACTTATCATAGCAGCGTCTTTTTCCTGCTGAGCGGACAGACGCTTCAATGCCTCGTCCATCGTTCCCGAAGCTTCGCCTGCTGAAACCAGCGCGATATAAACTTTATCAAAAACTTCCGGATGCTTACCAAAAGCGTCAGACAGCGATTTACCGCCTTCAACATCAGACAGAACTTCCTGAGCAATTTCCCGCATTTTTTTATTAGCCGTTTGTTCCTGAACGGTATTTAAGCTCTGAGCCAGCGGCAGACCAGCACCAATCAGCGTCGCCAACTGGCGCGTAAAAATGATTTTATCTTTACTGGTAATTCTATTCGACCAGCGCGCGAAAAAACCCGCTTTTTCGTCCTGCAACTCAATTTTTAACGGCGCAAAACCCTGTTCGGTAAGCAACTTAGCAGCAGCATTCTCGCTTTCTGCCTGAACAGTTGATTTGACAATCTTGTTGTTAGCGCTATCTCTGGCTTCATACGTATATTTTTTCATATATTATCCCCTCATCAAACGCTCGAACTCCGTTAAATCGACCGCAAATTCGCGAGCGCTGTCATACGTAATTGTACCGTTTTGTACCAAATTGACCAAAGTTCTGTCCATCGTCTGCATTCCTTGATCGGCACCAGTCTGAATCACCGCGTCTAACTGATGCGATTTACCTTCGCGAATAATATTGCGGACTGCCGGGTTGGCAATTAGCACTTCCGCTGCCACAACTCGTCCGCCGCCGATTGACGGCACTAGCCGCTGCGAACAAATTGCCATCAGAATATTACTGAGCTGCGCCCGGATCTGCGGCTGCTGATGCGGTGGAAAAACGTCAATCATACGATCAACCGATTGTGCTGCCGAGTTGGTGTGCAGTGTCGCGAATACTAAATGTCCGGTCTCAGCAATGGTAATCGCCGCCGAAATCGTCTCGAGGTCGCGCATCTCGCCAATCAGCACCACATCCGGGTCTTGGCGAAGGCTAGAACGCAGCGCCGCCGAGAAAGAATAAGTGTCATAATGAACTTCGCGCTGCACCACTACCGATTTTTTCGACTTGTGCGTAAACTCAATCGGGTCTTCGATAGTAATGATGTGCTGCGATTTTTCAGAGTTAATCTTATCAACCAACGCCGCCAAAGTTGTCGACTTACCCGAGCCGGTCGGCCCAGTCACCAGTACTAAACCGCGCGGAAAGTCCGCAAAGGTATTAACGACCGGCGGCATACCCAGCTCGGTTGCCGACTTAATCTCATTTGGAATCAAACGCAAAGCCGCTGCCAAATTGCCGCGTTCATGAAAGGCGTTCACCCGAAATCGTCCTAACGTACCGAACGCAAACGAAAAGTCAAATTCCTTATCTTTTAGCAAAATCTGGCGCTGATCTTCGTCAAGAATCTGAAACACTAGCCGCTCCACCGCAGGCTCGTCCAGCGGCTGAGTTCCCGCAGCTGGCATTAGCGACCCGTCAATTCTTAGCATCGGCGGCAAACCAACCTGAATATGAAGGTCTGAAGCCCGCTTCTTTACCACTTCTTCTAGTAAAATCTCAATTCGTAATTCTTGATTATTCATATTTCCTCCTTTTATGCGGTGTCCGCCGCTACTCTATTTACTTCTTCCAATGTTGTTATACCGTTTAACGCTTTTAGGTATCCGTCCTGGCGCATCGTAATCATTCCCTGCTGAATTGCTGCTTTTTGGATTTCAGCAGTCGTTGCCCGCCTAACGATTAAATTCTGAATTTCCTCCGTTACGTCCATCACTTCATACAAACCAGCCCGGCCAGAATAGCCATGTGGCGTTTGCGGCGCATCCCGGCCTTTTGCTAATATAAACGAGCTTTGGTTTGCTAATGGCAAGCTGTCATAGCCCAAATCCTGAGAAAACGCTGCCACTTGCTCTTTAGTCTGCGGCAACAAATGTCCAACCGTACTCTGAATGGTTTGCGTCTCTAATGGCGACGACTGATACAGATCGCGGCGTTTAGCAACTCGCCGCACTAGGCGCTGGCCAATAATAGTATTCACCGTACTAGCAATTAAAAACGGCTCAATTCCCATATCCAATAACCGCGGTAAGACACCAGAAGCCGAATTGGTATGAAGCGTCGAAAATACCAAATGTCCTGTTAGCGCAGCCTGAACTGCCAAATTGGCGGTTTCACCATCGCGGATCTCGCCGACCATTACAATATCCGGATCTTGGCGTAAAATTGACCTTAATCCTGACGCAAACGTCAAGCCAACCTCTGCATTGACTTGAATCTGGTTAACGCCATCAATTTTATATTCAACCGGATCTTCCAGCGTCACAATGTTAACCGTATCGTCTTTAATCTCTTTAATTAACGCATAAAGGCTCGTCGATTTTCCCGAACCGGTCGGTCCCGACGTTAAGATCATGCCGTTTGGACGCTTAATTCCCTTGCGAATAGCCCTTAAAGCACGCCCGGCATAACCCATATCCTCCAAGTTAAACGAATTGCCAGTCTTATCCAATAAGCGAATCACTACCTGCTCGCCCCAAACGACCGGCGAAATTGCAATACGCAGGTCAACTTCTTTTCCAGCCACACTAACCGCGAACTGGCCGTCTTGCGGAATGCGATGTTCATCAATTTTCAGATTAGATAAGATCTTAATACGACTAACTAGCGCCGGCTCAATACTCTTCGGCAGCTGCATAATCTCGCGCAGTACGCCATCAACGCGGCAGCGAATTTTCAAAGCTTTTTCTAGCGGTTCAATATGAACATCGGAAGCATGGCTTTTAACAGCGTATTCCAAGATCGTCGACAATGCCCTAGAAATTGGCGAATCCTGAACGATAGTCTTAATATCGCTCGTCTCTGACCGCATTTCTTCCTGCGACGCTTGCGCCGCCATATTAACAGTTGATAAGTCAGTCTTGTACTGGTCTAATACATGGCGGACGCTCTCTTCCGAGGCCATGAATACCTTAAGCGGACGCTGAATCCGATTTGACAAGTAGTCAACAGCCTGGACGTTATTGGCATCAATCATCGCCACCGCCAGGCGGTTTTGCACCTCAGCCAGTGGCACAGCCATAAACCGTTCGGCAATATCGGACGGCAACAACGACAAAATATCCTGGCTGATCATGCTGTTTTCCAGGTTCACATATGGCACACCAGACACCTGCGCCACGGCATGAACTAACAATTCGTTGTCTAAAATCCCCTCGTCAGCCAATAAACTGAACAGCGGCTTATTTATATCGGCTGCCCGTTTCACAGCAGCATCAATAACCGGCTTTTCAATCAGCCCCTCGTCAACAAGCAGCTTTATCAACTTGTCCTGAATATCATCCGTAAGTAAGGCCATACGCTACGTCCCCTCCCTAATTGGCAGCATTCTGACCCACAAATACCTCGACAGTTGGATTTATCGCATTACTATTAAAGACAGCTTGGCTCGGCTTTTCTACATCTGAAGATATCTCACGTATAGTTTGGACCTCAACGCCTTTTTCCGGGACTTTCAAAAACGATATATTCGACGCCGCCAGATAACCAATGCCGACACCCAGTCCAGCTATTAGAATAATCATAGCAATATCTGTTTTCTTCATGGTTTTACCACCTTCTTTTCTAAATGTATTTTTTGCGCAGGCTCATAATAGGCAACCCCCTGGATCGTCAGACTCAACTTGTCCTCGCTAGTATGAATTTCAAACGATTTGAGTTCAATAACACGGATTGACCGCTCAAACTTCGTTAATAATTCCCGTAACTTGTCAGCCGATCCGCTAACTTCTAATGAAAAATGTAACGAATTTGACGAATCTGCTGACTCAGAATTGTTATCCTCTGACTCCTCCCCCCGGCTATTCGGCGACGTCACCGATAAGTTATCCAACGTCAAGCCCTCAACAGTATCAACAAATTTATTCTTAATCGAAGCTCCAAAAGCATCGGCATTAGGGTTATCCGGCAAGGCGTCCAAAACCGTTTGCAGGGCGCTATTCTCGCTATTAGCCTTCACAGAATTAAGAGCTGAATTTGTCTCTAGCACGCGTACGTTCTTCTTTAATTCATCTACCGACTCTAAATTCTTATCTAATCTGAAAATTGTACTCTGCTTCTCAATAATAACTTTTGAATGAAATACAATTTGCTGAATCAAAAAGATACTAATAACTAAAGCGATTCCCGCTAAAAATGCTGCACCAGCAACGAACACAAACATCGTTTTTCTTGAAGAATCAATTTGCTGCCGCTTGCGGACTGCTACGTCTTTATTATTGGCTGACATACGCTATTTATTCTCCTTGTCTGAAGATTTTTTTGTCGCCTCTTTCTTAAACAAACTGTCTGGGATGCTCTGGCGCGAATCAGTCACATCAACCTTGGACGTTGGAGTTACGATAGAGACGCTGCCATCGCGAGAAACTCCTAAAAGCTCATCCGGATAGTTAAACGAGAACGAGAACTGTAAAACTTTCTTTCCTTCAGAATTTTCGCCGAAACTAGTATTACCATCTTGGACGCTTTCCGCTAAAGAAACCTCCGACGACTTACCGCCAGTGACCTTAATTTTTGTTTTCAATATAGTCTTCTTCAGAGTTTCCAAAGCGCTATATCCATTTGCTGCCGTCCCCTCCAAAGTAATCGTCTTCGCTTCGGGATCTAGTTTGACCGTCGAAAAGCTGATATCATTAGGCGCAGGCGGATTCACAGCGGAAACCACATCAAACACCCGGGAGTTTATTTTCTTAGAATCGTGCTGCGAGGTAATTTTACTTAATTGGTTTTGGATTGTTACAACTTTATTCAAATCAGTAATAGACGACAATTTATTGCCTTTGTCTTTTATGCTGCCATTTTGCACGGCCTCCGCTGCAATCTGTCCGCCAAATATTACCGCCAGCGCAACGACTGCCGCCACTGATGCGCTGCCAACCAAAAACGACACCGATACAACACGATTACGAATTGACCGCGCGCGCAGCAAATCTCTCTTAACGCTTGGTATAAGATTTATCTCAATCATGACGAATTACTCCTTTGAGCCAATCCGACAGCTGTTGCAAACTCCGATGCTATCGGCGCTAGCTGCTGCTGATCTGTTTGCGACACTTGAACTTTCTGCCATGGATCTGCTACTGCAGACTGGATACCAGATTTCGTCGTTACATAATTATCAAGCTGCGGAATAGCCGAGCCGAAACCTGACAATAAGATTCCTGGCACTGAAATATTTGGATATCTGGTTTGGAAAAACTTCACCGATTTCACCAGTTCAGAAGCAAAATTGTCTAAAGTTGGGTCTATTGCTCGCAGCACTTGACCGTCTAGTCGATCAGCTGCCAACCCAAACTTTAAGATAAACTGCCGTGCTTGATCATCCTGAATGCTTAGATTTTGAACAGCGGCACGCACCAGCGACGATAGCCCTGTTGGAATTGTACGAATGAGCCGCGGCACGCCGCCATAAACCACCGCCAAATCAGTTGAGCTTTCCCCCATGTCAAGTATCAACCGGGCATCCTGAATATCTGACGGAGCTAAAGCTCGAACCATAGCAATCGGATCCGGCTCTTCTGCTATGACATTAAAACCCAATCCCTCTACTAATTCTAGCCTCTCCTCGGCATACGTCTTAGCCGCACTAGTCAGTAAAATCTCGTATTTATCCGTCTCCCGCAAGCTGTCGCCAAGCAGCGCCCAATCAACCTCCGCCTCGTCAAGCGACATTGGTATATATTGATCAATCTGATACTTCATCATTGCTTTCAGTTCCTGATCTGGAACTTTCGGCACATCGATTACGGTAGAAAATGTTTTACTCGAAGGCAAACCTACCGCTACATTAGACGTTTTTATACCGGCCTGCCCAACGGCAGTGGTAATAGCCTCGCCTAAGCGGCGCTTTGACTCTGGCGAATCACCGCCGACAAGTTTCGCGTCAACAGGCGTATAGCCGTAATGAGCCAGATTCCAGCCCGTACCAGAACGCGACAACTGAACCACCCGCACTGCATTCGTGCCGATGTCTAGTCCGAAGAAGTCGCCCAACCCTTTTGCTAATTTCATAACCGATTCTAATTATATACATTAGCGGTTTAATTTGCAAACGATTTTTAATATCTTGGTGGTAATTCTTTGACGTTCATCGTACGAATCGCGCCAGAACCACGATAATTGTTATAGGCCCAAATATAAGCATCGGCTCGCAGGTTCAAAACCTCAGCTGGCGTACCCGGATGCATATTATCATCATTTCTAGCAGGACTGGAATGACGACCGCCATATGTACGCCGTAAAAACAAACTGCCCGCCATAATTGGACCATTTACCCGCAGCTGCTTATCGCACTGGCTAGACGACAACCCGCTCAACCACGACGTCATATTTACTATACTGCCGCACGTACTAACATAGCCTTTGTCGCGAGTTATCAGCCATGCATTCACCTCTGAAACATCCGGTTCTATAACTATGTTCTCAGCATAGATAATTAGCTGCGGCAGGCGAGTTGTATCGCTCGTCGCTTCATACAATAAATTGCCAGAGATTTTTACGGTACCACTAGACCTAATCACAACACTTTTCCCAGTACCCAGCGTTGTTCCAGACAACGTGACGTTGCCAGCCATGTATTCCCCGGTCGATAAGTTATTAACATCCACCGAACCAGAGATACGTCCTCTATTGCCGCGCACCGACGGAGTAGTAAAACCGCCTAAAACTAAAGAGTTTTTCGTAAAATTGCCAAACGTTGGCGTATTTGCAAACGTTAATTTGTTGTAGCCTGCTGTACTAACACCATCCCTGCCAGCATACCCAGAAGATAATCCAGCCCCAGAAGATGAAATAACCTTGTCTTTTGCGGCAATTCCATACTCGCCCCATGAACCATACGTACTCTGATACGTGCGATCCATCGTATATGTCATGGCTATGTTATCAATCAATAAGCCCATATGCGTCCAGTCGGACTTGATATAAAAATCAATAACATTGCCTTCGCTTTTTAATACTGTTCCCGGTTTCATGTCTGCATTGAAATATGAAGAGGCATTCCAACCAGGCTGCGCCCAAACTGTGTTTTTATACTTACCATATGGACACATTGTACACTCCTGAGCATTGACATCCATCTCGTGTCCATTTATCTTAACTCTTATCAAATTATCCACTGCCCCAGAGAACTTCAATGTTAAATTCTTTGCATTCTTCAGCTCGCCTAATTTCACGTTTTTTAAGCGGAATACATATATATTTCCATAATCTGAAATCCTATCGCCAGGCACGCCAATAATAGATCCCGGGTCGGGTCGACCTCTAAAATTAGTATGCTGTCCGTATATATTCAAACCTATCCATTTGGCGCCGCTTGAAGTTCTCATCCAAGGTCCGCGTTGACAAAGCCCGTTATGATCCTCAGATGTCAGAATATCTCCTAAAATGCCAACGTACCCTGCAGGAGGAGGCGACCAAGAACAAGTATAATTACCAACCATATTGCCGCGCTGCATAATTACTCTCGCCTGATATTCCGTTTTTAGCCCGCTAGCATCGCCTTTACAAGCTGGTAGCCAGGCAGGATTATTACTTTGATTATACGCTTTTTGATTACCACTGCCGCCCTTATAATCCTGAGAGCATATAATAGACCAGTGAGGATCTTTAGAATCATCCTTCAAAGTATTATTGTTGTTATCAATACCAGTCTTCCATAAACCCGAGGATTGTAGAACTGACGCATCAATCACATGTTCCGTCTCCAATCTCGTATTTTTCTGCACAGTAATGCTCGTAATTGCTTCCTTGTTCGTTTTTGCATCACCACCCCAAACCTGAATTTTGGGTTTTTTGCTGACAAACACACATTTTGAATTTGAGTACCGGAAAATGTTTTCCCCGACAGTTCTATTATATGAGCTAACCATCGACACGTAGCATACTTTATCGCCGCTTTGCAAAATTAAATCAGACACATCATCAGAAGTATTTCCTAAGAATTCAGTCATCGCGCCAGATGCCAGCTGTTCATTATTACTCGACAAGCTCAAGCTCTTACAGCTATTAGGATTAAACCTGCCGCCAGCTATGCTCTGAACAATCGCGCAGACATCATTGCCATTATTCACCGGCCGGCTAACACCGTCTCCCGAAGACGGAACCCCAACATGCGAAGATTCTGCTTTTATAACATAGCGGGCTACTGCATATTTTTTAGTATTAGTATCAGCTTTTGTCGGACCATTATTCTGAACGCTCGCCCTAATACCGCTGATCTCTTTTGCCTCTTCGTCTATCTTCTCTGAGTCAACACCCACAGACGGTACTAAATTATAATCATAAAGAACGTTTGCACAAGCATAGCCAGATTGAGCATGCCCCCAATTCGGCTTATTCCATGCTTCTTTATACCAAGACACTCTCTGGCATATTTTCTTACCCAGATCATCCTGAGTTACCCTATACGTGAACATATCGCCGCTAGTTTTATCTCGCATATAGAACCACTTGCCATTATTTACGCCTCTAGACTTGTTCTTATCTATTTTGGAGAAATAGCTCCCGCCAATCTGGCTGTCATTAGGCCATCGTTTTTCCTGTTCAACGCCTGTATTAACACTTTCATTCATATCTGCCGTAGTATTCTTTAACCCATGACGCCAGCTAATAATGTCTCCTGGCTTCGCAGTTAAGGCATTAGAACCCTGACGCCAAGTAGCGCCATCATCTTTAGTGATATACGATTGTCCATCAACCGTCCATAGACCAGGTTTTTTTCTGATTGTGACAGCTATATTCTGCCATTCAGCAGACCCATCATCATTAGACGGGCAAGAATTAACATCAAATGATCCGTAACGGTTCACGCACTCGTTATAGCGCTCTCTGGTATAATACGTAAATTGTCTATACATTCGTATAATGAACGTCTTAGCACCGCCCGCAGGAACGCTGCTTATATCCAACTTGAATCTTCTAGCGCTTTGTCCGGGGTGGTTTGCTTGGTCAGTTGTCCAGTTATAACCACCTATATTACCTATATCTCCCCGGTATAGCCAAAGATTGTTAGCAATATATCTGCCGTTAATTTGAATCTGAATATTTTTAGCATATATAAGCCCCCTTTGCGAGTGCGGACCTGGAGATGCTGAGCCTCTTAACTCTAAATCAACAGTATTCTGATTCGGATCTATATCAGGTATGTGGTCGCTAAAATAATTAGTCCCCGGATAACCAGCCCAAAAGGCACCGCAAATTGACGCCGTACTATTATCATCGCAAATAGCATAAGAAGAATGAGCTTCGCCAGAATTTCTGGCATTAATACATCTTTGTTGATTTATAGCAGAAATAGGACCATAAAAACCGCGGCAATATCGTTCCTCTATGGCAGACGCTGTGTTATTACCGCCGAACACCCCAACAACTGCAGTAAAAAGGATACCGCTAGTTAATACAAACAGGTGTGTTCGTTTCACTTTATCCTCTACCTATACTGCTTTTATCCGTCAATTTATCTATATTATTACTTGTGGCTCCAATTTTATATAACAGACCTGTATCGTTAGATTCATCAATGGATTTTTCAAATGTTTCTTTCAGCTGTTTTATCTGATTTTTATCGTCACCCAGGCTTGCCTGATACAATACTATATAATTACAAACTGGATTCTTATCATAGTCTGCCTTTGATTTTATGTCGCTGACAATGCCGTCAAACGATTTTTGGTCGTATCCGCTGCTTGAATTGATGATCTTTTTAAACTCATCAACCCTGCTTTGCCCGCAAGCCGACTGAGCACTGGATAAAACAACTCCCTGAGACGGACTTTTTATACCAACGTATAAATAACCCGATAGAATAAGTCCAACACAGATAAACATTACAATGGCTGGTATGCTTATAAATATTATCGCCTTATTCTTCATAATACTTATGGTAACCCAGTCATCTATAAATCGCAAGTATTTTGCTATAATAGCTATCATGAGTTTATCTATCGGAATTGTCGGTTTGCCGAATGTCGGCAAATCCACGCTTTTTAATGCTTTAACTAATAATAATATTTTGGCGGCCAATTATCCTTTTGCCACTATCGAGCCAAACACCGGTATCGTGCCGGTACCCGATGAGCGCCTAAACGTCCTCGCCAAAATGTACCACGCCGAGAAAATTACCCCGGCTACCGTGACTTTTGTCGATATTGCCGGGCTAGTCGCCGGCGCCTCCAAAGGCGAAGGCTTAGGCAATAAATTCCTAGCTAACATCCGCCAATGCGACGCCATTGTCCATATCGTCCGCGCTTTTGAAAGCGATGATATCGTTCATGTCGAGAATATTATCGATCCAAAACGCGATATCGATACTATCAATACCGAACTGATTCTGTCTGACTTGCAAACGCTAGAAACTCGCCTAGCTCGCCTCGCCAAAGAGGCCAAAGCCAACCCCAAAGCTAGCGCTATCAAAAATCGTTTAGAAGTGCTTGCTGAAAAACTGCGCGCTGGCACGCCAATTAACGAAATTTCCGGCGTCGATCCTGACGATATCGCTGATTTACACCTTTTGACCGCCAAGCCAGTAATTTATGTGTTCAACGTCAATGAAGAAACCCTGGCTAGCGAAGACAAGAAGCAGAGCCTGCGCAATCTCGTGCCGTACGCTCGCAGCCTATTTATCTGCGCCAAGCTTGAGGACGAGATTAAAGGCCTTAACCCCAGCGATACGCTCGAACTCTTACAAAGTTACGACGTGCCAGAAGCCGGATTAACGCAAATGATTCGCGCCGCCTACGATTTGCTAGGATTACAAAGCTACTTAACAGCCGGACCGAAAGAAGTCCGCGCCTGGACAATCCACCAGGGCTGGACAGCACCGCAAGCCGCCGGCGTCATTCACACTGATTTCGAGAAAGGCTTCATCGCTGCCCAAGTCGTCAACTACGACGATTTGGTCGCTGCCGGCTCAGAGGCTAACGCTCGCGCCGCCGGCAAAATCCGCACCGAAGGTAAAACTTACGTCATGCAGCCAGATGATGTAGTTGAATTTAGATTTAACGTTAGTAAATAATTTAGCATTTAATCGCTTAAATTTGATATAGCTTAGGCTAATTTGCCAGCGAATCACCGGCCAGCCGCATAAGCCGCTAACAACTTTCAGCTTTTCTCAATATATAAAACCGCTCCAAGTTGCCGTGCGCGCCTTTCACTTCGCTGTCTGCTTTATCAATAATTATAAAATTAGCACGCACCCACTGCTCGAATTCGCGCAAGATTGCCCGCCGCACGCCGTCATTCTTGACGACACCGCCGCGAGTCAGCTGTTGGCGTTGCGCCTCAAATTGCGGCTTAACCATTGCTACTATCGTTGTATTTTTATCAACGATTTTCGCAACGTGCGGCAAAATTTGCCTCAGACTAATAAACGACACATCGATCACCACTATATCCGGAATTTCACTTGGCACAAAATCCCGAATGTCAGTTTTTTCATACAACTCAATTCGTTTGTTGCCGCGTAAGCTCGGATGCAGCTGCTCGGTGCCAACATCCACCGCAAGCACTTTTTTTGCCCCGTGCTGCAACGCAAAATCAGTAAAGCCGCCAGTGCTGCTGCCGACATCCAAAACCGTCTTGCCGCGAAAATTCAAATTGAAAGTTTTCGCCGCGCCCGCCAATTTTAGTCCGGCCCGCGACACGTAACGCTCTGACGCTGCTAATTCAATCGGCGCCGATTCATCAACGAACAATCCTGGCTTGGCTGCCGCCCGCCCGCCAACGCGCACACGTCCCAAACGAATCCAATTCTCGGCTTCCGAACGCGAACCTACCAATCCGCGCGCCAGCATCAATTTATCTAACCGTTGCTTCATTCCTCAATTCTACTATGGATACATAATCCGCTCAATGTCACGGGTGATCGCCGAAAATACCGCGCAACCCATGAACTGGCAGTCAACTAGCTAGCAACAATCCATGAGGTTATTTTTACTACAATTGATGTAAATATGGCATCAATTGTAACGTGGCTTTTTTAACAACGTAGTTATATACACATCGTTGATTATTTTACATTGCCCTTTTGCTAATATCTTTAACATATCTGCTTTATCTCGCCAGCTATTTTATTCGTATGTACTTGCTAAATATTAGCGAGTGTAGGATAGTTTCTTTGTATTTTATACAATGTTGTATTTTTATCATCTAATTAAAGCTTTTGTTGTGCTTTTTACATATGGTTGTATAAATAACAACGTAATATTATCGTATTTCCCGGTTACACCTCGCCAAATAAACCCAACTTCATCAAAAACAAATAAAAGCCTCAACTGAACACTTATTTTGCTCAACACAGTTATGCTTGTCGTTTTTTCATGTCTGTTTGCGCCTTCTCAACAAGACAATAAATCCCGACAATTTATCATTTTACGTTTGAAACGGCTCAATTTTATCGCAAACACCGCGCAATAAAAAAGCGCCATTCAAGCTTATTGCTTTACGGCGCTTTTTACTAAATTCGTGCTAGCTTATAGTCATTTTTTACGTTCGCGATATTCGCCAGTTGAGGTATCGACGCTAATAATATCTCCCTGCTTAATGAACGCTGGAACTTTTACTACCAATCCTGTTTCCATAGTTGCATCCTTCATAACCGACGAAGTCGTATCACCTTTAACGACATCTTCCGTATACGTAACTTTCAAATATAAGTTTTTTGGCAATTCTACATTAATAACTTTGCCGTCAAAAAACTGCAAAGTAAGCTCATCGCCTTCCTTTAAAAAGTTGCTGGCATTGTCCACAATATCTGCCGGCAATTCAAACTGCTCAAAGCTTTCTGGATCCATAAAAAAGAAATTACTGCCATCATTATACAGGTACTGAACCGTTTTATTGCTCACTTCTGCCATTTCAATTCGTTCTTGTCCTTTGAATGTTTTAGGTATTACGCTACCGTCAATCAAATTCTTCAGCTTAACATTTACAATTGATCCGCCGCGGCCCATTACTTTTTGGCTATACTCTACTACTCTATACGGCTTACCATCAATCTGGCACACCGTACCTTTTTTCAAATCTGTTGGTTGATACATTTTACCTTCCTAACAAAATATCCCGCTGCCAAAATAGAACAGCAGCGAGATATTACCTTAATTTACTATTAATTGTTGGCAACAAATGGCAACAAGCCAAGATGGCGGGCGCGCTTGATCGCTACTGCCAAATTTCGCTGCTGTTTTTCGCTTAGTCCAGTTTTGCCAATTGGCTCAATCTGCCCATAAGCGTTAATGTACCGCATTAAAGTCTTGACGTCTTTATAGTCAAAAACTACCGGCGTACTTTTCTTTACTTTTGCCATATAAACTCCTTATTATACTAGAAAGGAATCTCGCTCAAATCAATCGGCTTGTCGTCGATCTCTGTCACCGCTTCCTCTCTTTTACTATTTTTCGGTGCCGTAGAGGCTGCAGAAGAGTTGTTATCATTAGCCGGACCGTCCAAAAATGTTACGTCCGTCGCCACAACCTCAATCCTGCTCTGGCGTTTGCCAGTATCCTTATCTTCCCAGCTATCCTGGCGCAAGCGCCCCTGAACAAGTACGCGGCGGCCTTTGTTCAGGTATTGCATAACCAAATCACCCAATTTTTCCCATGCAGTCACATTGAAAAAATCTGCCTGATCATCCTGAGTCGCCCGGCTCACTGCGATACTAAAGCTGACGACATTCTTACCGGAAGCGGTTGTCCGCTGCTCCGGATCGCGCGTTAGCCTGCCGAGCAGAATAACTTGGTTGATACTTCTTGCCATAATTTTACCCTCTCTTTTTAGTTAATAAAATAAACGGCTAATCCTTATCTAACACTTCCTCAGCGGCAGCTTTTTCTGCATTCTCTTTTTGCTCGCTTAAAGCTTTACGGGTTTTTTCATCAACTTTGACTAACAAATAGCGCAGAACTTCATCGGTAATATTCAAAATATTTGATATCTTAAGCGGCGCATCGCTTGGCAGCTTAACATCAAAGCAAACATAGATTGCAAAATCTTCCCGCTTTATCTGGTAAGCCAGCTTTTTCTTACCCCAGTTATCTTCTTTGATGATTTCACCGCCATTACTGGTGATTAAGCCGCGAACCTTATCCAGCGCCGAATCTAAAGTAGACTCTAAATCCGGATGAATAAGAACAGTCAGCTCGTACTCGTTCATATTTCCTCCTTTGGAATCCGTACGGATGGTTGCGTTATCTCACGCAACCTTAGGTTAATATACAAGAGTAATTATACACTAAATTAGCGATGTTTGCCAGAGAAAGTTCGCCCCATCCAGAATAATCTGGAAAAAATCAGAGTATAGTTACTAGCCGTAAACATATTTTTCGACCATCGGGTGCGGTTGATGTCCAAAATTTCCTGCGTTATAAACATATTGTCTTAACGGCACAGGACTAAACCGCGAAAGAAGTCCAGCTATTGCATCATCGTCGTCAACCTCCTTAACTCCTACCTCAATAAAGCTTTTAAGATGTGCTATGAAAAACTTTGGACACTCAATAAAAAGACGATGAGCGATCGCCTCCATGTCAGCCCCAGCCGAAGCAAGATCTAAAAAAAGATAGCTAATTTCACGATGGTCCATACGAGATGCAATATCGTCCACGTTCGCCCCAAGTACAAGAAGCTTACTAATCTCCTCTGGGAAAAGTTTTTCAATATTCATCCTATCAGCTAATTCGTCAACATCGCCAGCAGACCTAAGCACAGAATCAAAGTCATCTTCACGGCACCTATTCTCTAAAAGCTTGTCAACGCGGCTGTCTTCATATAAACCAAACCCTTTAATCTTCTCGCCGAACCATAAAAATTCAAGATCTTCCGCTGTTAACTCGCCGCCAGCTTTAACACGATTATCAATTTCTGTTAGTCGTCGCATTTGCTCAACTTTCTTATAATATTCGCCACCGCCCGGCAGCGTGTTAAGCTTTTCTGCGACAACATCCAATAATGTATCTTCTACATTTTGCCTGGGTGCAACACCGCGAACTTCGGCAACCTGATTGCCTTCCATACGAATCGCGACGCGCGGCATCGTATCGTTACCGTCATTATCCGGCGTGTAATAGACGTAAAAGTCTCCTTTTGACAACTGATGCGCCGCAGTGTGCGTGCCAGCCGTGCACCACCCTGCACCTTTTCCCTGTAGAGATCCAGCAAGCCGCATAGCAGTGCTATTATCTACAGGGCTTTCGTCCGTAGCCTCATACCCTCGTCTAGTACGGCGGCGGCTATAATTCGGACGATAACTTCCTTTAATCCGGTCATACTTTACCCAAGAGCCATCAGTAATCTCACGCAGCTCTGGCGTTAAACCGCCAACTTCGCAGCTGTATATAGCATACGCATACATAGCTGCAAAGTTTCCTCTGTTTAATAACTCCGCCATCTGCTTATCTTCAATGTCTTTACCCTGAATAACACCTTCGCTTATCTTATCGTATACATACGACAATGCCTCAGCGTTCAATTCTGGCCACGGCGCCACGGTAGATTTAGTACGCTTCTTAAACTTACCGCCTTCCTCATCAAATTCACCAATCTTTTTGAACGATTCCCAAACATACACCTTAAACCAATCAGGGTAGGAGTGTCCGTTTTCTTCGCTGCACAAATAGTCAGACCATTTAGTTAAACTCTCCCTCTGATCTGCCCGCAGCCTTTTAACATCTTCTTCTTTTTGCCTGTCGGTAAGTTCGAAGTCGCCATAACCGCGTTCGCGTGCAATCCGTCTTTGTAAATCAAAATATGACTCCGGCACTTTATCTCGGCAAATCAGTAGACCATCAATTTCTGCATCAATATATAATTCGTTTAATTTAGGTCCTGCAGCAGCATCCTCCTGGTCATGAACGACATCGCGCTGCTGAGGATGAGGAACATTAAATTTGCTTACTGCAGGTTTTATAATACCGAAATAGCCGCTTTCTAGCGTTTCTTTAACTTTTTCTTCTTTATTGCCTAATTTGCTAAGCTCCTGCGGCTCGCCGTTTATTTCAATAAGGCGTAGCGCACCAGAGGCGAGGTTTTCTTTCAAATACCCCCCCATTAACTTCTCGCCAATTGGCGATGAAGCGATAAATTGCTCTGGTGATTTTTGCTTTGGCCGCGGCACGTAAACTCCTTTTTAGCTCTTATTACTCTAATTTTGTCCTGTCAATACTAGCATACTTTATTATAATTGTCAATAGTCAAACAATAATGTTCCGCTTTTGCAATACCGAACCTTAATGTAGCCATTGCCGCCAGCCAAAGAGTATACTATGATACTAGCATGCGTATCGCCATCCAAGGACAAGCTGGCTCATTTCATGAACAGGCCGCCCATAAACAATACGGCTCAGACATTGAAATTGTACCTTGCGATACCTTCGGCGATGTTTTTAGAACTTATCGCGAAGGCAAGGCTAACGCCATCATTGTAGCCGTCGAAAACACTATCCACGGCACCATCAACGAATCATACCGGCAAATTGAAGGTTGTACAGCTCCTATTACCAGTGAAGTCACGCTGCGCATTAGCCAGAATTTGATTACTTTGCCAGGCACGACACTACCCGGCATTACAAAAGTATATTCGCATCCGGTCGCCTTATCCCAGTGCCAAAAGTTCCTGCAAGATTTTCTATCGCATGCTTCTCAGATTGAATTCTTTGACACTGCTGGCGCTGTCGAATTTGTCAAACAGCAGCAAAATCCGCAAATTGCGGCAATTGCCAGCGCGGCGGCGGCGGACTTATACGACCTACCAATTCTCCGAACGAACATCCAGGATTCCGACGATAATCTAACCCGTTTCCTCGTCCTTGATCCGAATATGTCGCCGAAAAACCCTAACCGCGCTAGCCTAGTTGTAACTACTGCCCATCACGCTGGCAGTTTGGCCGAGGTTCTCCAAATTTTTGCCCGCCAGAATATAAACCTAGCCAGTCTCCATTCTCAGCCTATTGCCGGACAACCTTGGAAATATAAGTTTTTTCTAACAGTTGACGCGGCAGGAGACCGACTCCATCAGGCTGTTGACGAAATCAGAAGCGCCGAACATAGTGTAACAATACTCGGCGAATATGAATCCAGTTGTTAATAATTATTAGTCAAACGCCTACCGCCAAAGAAAACGCCAGCATTAAGCAGACGCTTTATATATCTAACTCGTCAACACTAGATATCAGGACATCGCGCGGCTTTGAGCCGTTCGCGGCACTAATAATGCCCCGCTCTTCCATCTCTTCAATAATCCGCGCCGCCCGCTGGTAACCAATCCCCAAACGCGTCTGTAGCATGCTTGTCGAAGCCTTACGCCGCTCAACCACCACACGTACTGCATCCTTAAATTTATCATCGCCGCCCTCAGAGAAATCCATTATCACGCCGCCCTTGCCGTTCAATTGTACCGGCTGCGCCACCACCTCATCGTTATATTGCGGCGCCATCTGCATTCGCAAATGATCAGTTATTTTATTCACTTCATCGTCGGTTACCCACGCGCCCTGGATACGCTTCGGTTTGCTCATGCTTGGCGTATAGAATAGCATATCACCCTGGCCCAGCAGCTTTTCGGCGCCCGCTTGGTCTAAAATCGTCATACTGTCCACCTGGCTAGCGACAGTAAACGAAATACGCGCTGGCACATTCGCTTTAATCAAACCAGTGATTACATCAACACTCGGGCGTTGCGTCGCCAGCACCAGATGAATACCAACCGCACGGGCCTTCTGAGCCAATCGCACGATTAGCGCCTCAACATCGCGCTTGGCAATCATCATCAAATCCGCCATCTCGTCCACCACGATCACGATGTACGGCATCGAACCATCCTCATGTTGCTGGACATTGCCGTTTTCATCAGCGATAGCAATCTTTTTCGCCCGCGATTGCAGCTTTTTATTATAATCTCGAATATTACGAATTTTTTCTGCCGCCAGTAATTTATAGCGTCTCTCCATCTCATTAACCGCCCACTTCAACGCCGAAATTGTCTTTTCCGGTTCGGTGATAACAGGGGTAAGCAAATGCGGAATATCCTCATACGGCGCCATCTCCACCTGCTTCGGGTCAACCAAAATCAGCTTCATATCGCTTGGACTATTACGATAAAGTAGGCTAGATAACAGCGTGTTAATCATCACCGACTTACCTGAACCAGTCTGTCCGGCGATCAACAAGTGCGGCATCTTACCTAGCTCGCCGACCACCACCTGTCCGGAAATATCCTTGCCAATCGCAAAGCTAAGCTGTTCGCGGGTAGATTTCCATTGCTTGGAGTCGAGTGTGCCGTATAAGCGCACGTCAGCCGCTTTACGGTTTGGCACTTCTATGCCCACCGCCTTTTGTCCAGGAATCGGCGCTTCAATTCTTAGGCTTTGCGCTGCCAAGTTAAGCGCAATATTCGTCTCCAGCGCCGTAATTCGCGTTAACTTCACGCCGCTTGGCGGTCTTAAGGTGTACTGCGTCACTTTTGGCCCGACATTAATATCGCCCATTTCCGCATCAATATTAAATTCCGATAGCGTATCGTGAATAATTTGGGCGTTTTGGCGCGTATCGCCGGCATCGGCCCCGCTTTCGTTCCTCTCCAACAATTCCAAACTTGGCGGCTGCCAGTTTGGATCCCGAGTTGCCACCAAAGCAGTTTGCTCTTCCGTCTTTTCCGGGTGCGGCAGTTGCTTTTTACTACTTTTTAGTAAACTTTTCTTCTCTTTAGCAGTGTCAATAATCGGCACACCAGCATTCAGCTTGATGTCGCCCAATTTATCGCCAGAATCACGCTTCGCCGCCTGTTTCATCACCGAGCGGTTCTTATCGTCTTCAGATCTGTCAGTTTTTATCATTTCCCAAACCCTACTGAATACCGTAAATGGCGACGTTTGAGTAATAAACAGCACAGTAATAAAAATTAAGACTAAATAAATTATGGCTGCAATTGCCGAATCAACCATTTGTAGAACACCCATATTAATTGAATCGCCGACGAAACCGCCAGACTCTGGACGCGACGCGGTTTTTAGCAAACCGAACAAACCAGAAAACCAAACAATCTCCAGAACCGCCGCAAACTTAACAGCTAGCGGCAACTGATTACCCTCCGCTCGAAAGGTTTCCACCGCCAAATAGATTAGCAAAATCGGCAAAGCATACATCGTATAGCCGACAGCCTGCAGCGACACTGTATCAATCCATTTAAGCACCGGACCGCCAACACCAAACCACGCCACTACCAGCAGCAAAGAAAACAGAATCAGCAACACCGCGCCGACTTGCGACCAAAAACCCGCTGGCAAGCTATGCTGCGGTTTGGTAGGAGCTGCCTTTTTAGCTGCCTTTCGTTTCTTTGCCATACCTATTATTATACACGTTAATATGCCCGCACGTCATGTCGTTCCCGGGCTTTGGTGTCATTCGCCTCGGTGTCTGGCACCTGGCGGCGCGGGAAACGGCGGCGCGGCATAGTTGGCAAAGTCATTTTTGGCTCTTCCACTGAAGCGGCGGCAGGTTTTTTGCTGCGCACCGGTGTCTTTGCGGTAGAAGTACTCGAAGCAGCAGTCGATTTTACCGTTTTCAAACCGCCAACTTCGTTAATTACCGGGATAACGATCGGCGTCCGCCTGGTCTGGTCATATAATATATGGGTAATTTCATCCTTAATTTCTTTCTTTACTACATCAAGGTCGTACTTGCCAGCAAAACTACGTGCTGCCTTCTGTTTCAAGTATTGGCGAATCATATTCATCAATTCTTCGGAGTCGCGCAGGTAAATAAAACCGCGGGAAATAATATCTGGGCTGGTCAATAATCGACCTGTGCCGCGTTGCACCGTCAATACCACCACAAACATTCCCTCTTGAGACATATGAATGCGGTCTTTCAATACCACCTCAGACACAATAGCACCCGTATCATCATACATCACGCCGCCAGCCTGAATCCGACCGGCTTTCTTAGCTTGCCGCTCAATATCAATTTCAATAATATCGCCAGCGTCGCACACAAAGATGTTCTTCCTAGGAATACCGCACTCTTTCTCTGCCAGCCGAGCATTATAAACCAGCATATGGAATTCGCCGTGAATTGGCATGTAGTATGTTGGGTTCAAGGCGTTGATCAACTTGACGTGATCATCGTAATAACCATGTCCCGACAAGTGCAGCGGCCCAATCCCCGTTAAGTGCGTCTTGCCGTTCTGAATCACATCAGAACCCTCGCGCATTAAGCCATCAACCGTTCGCACCACGTTTTTCTCATTGCCCGGAATCGGATTAGAGCTAAACACCACTACGTCAGAACCTTTAATCTTCATGTATTTATGCGCACCAGTCGCCATACGGCTCAGCACGGCATTAAACTCACCCTGCGAACCAGTACAAACCACGGTGATTTGGCTATCCGGTAGCTTGATAATATCTTCCATCTTCATGACGGTATCTTTGGGGATCTTGATAGTTCCTGAACGCAGCGCCACTTCCAAGTTCTGAATCATCGAAAAGCCAGCAAACGCCACCTTACGCCCGTGCTTGTGCGCTTCTTCCAAAATCAATTGCAAGCGATGCACCTGCGATGAGAAACAACTTAAAATCACCCGGCTATTGCTAAACTTGTCCATCACCTGGCCGATGGAATATTGAATATCAAACTCAGTGTGAGTGTGCGTACCAGCCGATTCACAGTTGGTCGATTCGTTCATGAACATCAAAACGCCTTCTTTGGACGCCACTTCAGTCATACGCTTGAGATCAAACTTCTGACCGTCAACCGGACTCTCCTCAAATCGCCAGTCACCAGAGTCAATCACTACACCCAGCGGCGTCCGAATAATTACCGCCGTCGAATCTGGAATAGAGTGATTCACCCGTACCAACTCCACCGAAAAGTGCTTCGACACCTGAACAATTTCATGGCTCAATGGATCCATCACCCGAAAATCTGGCTGAAAATCGGTATCCGCATCAGCCATCGACTTGTCCAGCATACCGATAGTAAACTTTGACCCATACACCGGTGCTGGAATCCGGTGAATAAAGTGCCGGAAAGAACCGATGTGATCAAGGTGTCCGTGAGTGAACACGTGCGCCTTAATCTTGTGCTTATTTTCCTCCAGCCAGGTGATATCCGGCGTGATATAGTTGATACCTGGATAATCGCTGCCTGGAAACAGGAAGCCCATATCCACAACGATAATCTCATCATCATACTCAATGGCGTTCATGTTTTTACCGATACCCATTTCGCCGACACCGCCGATTGGGATAATCCGCAGCTTTGGCTGGCCACCACGAGTACGCTTTGGCTGCATTTTCATGCTAAACTGCTCGCCACCATAACCATTATAAACCGACTTATTAACTGGAATATCAATCAAGTGCTGTGATGCCCTAAGGTTAACATTCTCACTTGTTCGTCGTTGCGCCCTAAACACCTCACCCTTACGAGTGGTAGTGTTATTTAATACTGCGTTATTGCTTTTTTTCGACTGTGGACGCTTTTTGGCGTCGTCCTTTTGCGGTGTTGCTAGTCGCCGCTGACCCATATTGTTATACTCCTTTTTTATTACAATAATCTAAAAACCAGGTAGAGAGGTGCTTTTACTCGCTAGAAATCCCTCTCGTCAGTAGCTTTATTTTAGCAAACTGCCCGTATTTTGTCAAAAATGACCCTGCGCCAACTAAAATGCCAGCGCCGTTTTCCCTTAAGACGCCGGCATTTCCTTAGAAATTTGAAAGAGGTTTAATCGTCGCCATCCACCGAAGTATGAGCAAATTTGCGCTTGCCGCGGTAGATGAAGAAGCCGATCATCAGCAGATTAGCCGCCAGCAAGAATCCAGCTAGCACCCACATACTATCGCTATAGAACGAGCTGCCTAAGCCTCCCGAAATAGCCTGGCGCAGCGCCCGGATAGAATAAGTCATCGGTACCAGCGGATTAACCGCCTGGAAGAAGCTATTGGCTGTTTGAATCGGGAACGTCCCCTCGCTCGATCCCAACTGCAGCACTAATAACACCATCGCTAGGAAGCGTCCTGGGTTATCCAATACAATCACCAGAAGCGACACAATCGACATATAAACAAACGACGTCAAATAAATCGCCCCGATGAAGTTCACTGGATGATCTGGCACTAGACCCAGGCAGTAAACCATGATCAGCATCAAGATTGTTGCCTGAACGAAAGCCGCCACGCCAGTAACCGAAGCTTTGGCCAACCACCAGCGAAAGGCGTTCTCTTGTTCGGCAAAAGTTTTGCGGATTGGATAAATAATATTCAGAGCAATCGCCCCGACAAACAAGCTCAGCGACAACACATAAGGCGCCAGCGCGTAGCCGTAATTTGGCACGTCGCCCTGCTTGGTCGTTTCCGACTTCACCGGACTGGCCATTTGTTGCTGAGTGGCCGCGCCAGTTGGTTGTATTTTGAGTTGCCGAGAAGCATCCGCCAATTTCGTAGCCAAAGTATCTGCGCCGCCCGTCAATTGCGAGGTGCCATTCGTTAGTGCATCAGAGCGGCTATCTAACAGCCGCGCGCCGTTCGCTAGCTGTTGGCTGCCAGTTTGCGCTTGCGCCAGACCGTTTGTTAGCGATGACGAGCCGACCAGTAATTGATTGTTCGCCGTCCGCAGATTGTTATAGCCGTTAAGAGCAGTGATTGCATTCGGCGCCAGCTGGTTAACGCCGTTGTTAAGCATCGAAACACCGGTTTGCAATTGAGCTTGCTGCGTTGACAGACTTTGAGTGAGTATCTGCAAATCTTTAAGCAGCGCAGCTGCTTGAACACTAATCGTTTGCGTTTTACTAAGTGCCTGGGAAAGCTGGCTAATTTGCGGTAAAGTTATGGTTGTCGAACCGCCAGAAGCTACTGCATCATGTCCTAATGTTTGCAGCGTCCCGCCCGCCGCCGCTAAATCCGCCGAGGACGTTTGCATCGTTTGCGCCAAAGCCTGCGCTTCACTCTGTACCTTATTCTGTTGGCTGACGAGCATTGGCGATGGATTATGGACGCTGGTATTTAACTGATTAAGGCCTGCTTGCAATTGTTTCATGCCGTTTGTTAACTGCGCAACTTGCGATTCGCTTGGCAAACCGTTCGACAACTGCCCCAAACCTGCCTGCAACTGGCGCGATCCATCGCCGAGCCGCGCTAAACCATTAGCCATCGCCCGCTGATTTACCGCCAATTGCCTGACGCCGCCAGTATACGTCTGTGTGCCCGCTTGCAGCTGCGTCAAACCGCCGCGCAAAGTAGCTGCGCCGCCCGCCGCTGTTTCCAGACCATCGCCGAGCTTATCTACATTTTCCAGCACGCCTTTAGCGTACGCCTGAGTAATTTGCTCGGCCACCGAAGTTTTGACCTTTTCAGCCGCTTGATTACTGACCAGCGAACCAATATAGTTCTTGGCTGGCGTGGTCGTGTAGCGAATCACCGCCTGCTGCGGTTGAGTAGTAGTAATCGACGCCGCTTTTGCCGAAAAATCCGTCGGAACAGTCACTACCGCATAGAAATGTCCGCTATTGACCCCGTCATCAGCCTGCTGTTTATTTACAAATTCCCAGCCCAAATCGTGATTACTTTTGAGTTTTTGCTCGACCGATTGCCCAATATTGACCGTTTGACCGTTCAGCTGCGCGCCTTTGTCCTCATTGACAAATGCCACCGGCAAGTTTTTCACCTGCCCATATGGATCCCAGATTGAACCCAAGAAAAAACCGCTGTACATAATCGGAATAAACGAAATAACCGCCATCGACAGCAGTAATATTTTGTTTTTGCAGAGGTGCTGCCATTCAGCTCGCACCATATTGACGCGGCGTCTATTTGACAGCCGCTTTAATTTTTCAACCATGCATTACCTCCTTGACAACGTCTGCTAACGTTACCGTCTTTAGATACTCGCTCCACTTTTCTTGCGCCTCGGAAAAGACTTTTTCAATCATAGTCATGCCAATTTCCACCTGGCGAGGCCGCGACGCAAACACTCTTTCGACAATTCCTTGAGGCTGAAAAAACGGCGCTTCGCCTTCAATCGCCAACACCACATCATGCAGCGTTACTTGGCTCATTTCCCTCGCTAAAATGAAACCACCGCCAGCACCCTGCGTCGAGGTAATCAACCGTGCTACCACCAGCTTGCGGCTAATTTTCTTCAGATACGTCGGCGATACTACCATCTTTTCCGCCAAAGCATCATTGGTCATCGGCGCTTTTCTCTGCGGATCAGCTAAAATTGCCATAATACAGCAAGCTTGTTCAACAGCTCCCGATAGTTTCATAAAGTCCTTTCATGAATTAGATATAGTGGATATCGATTATCCACTATACTACACTAGGCTAGCTTTTGCAAGAGTTTAATAAACGAATTGGGAATAAGCCCCGGCTTTTGAGCAAATATCTATAGGTTACCAGCGTGTCAATCTTACGATTCAGGATTATTCTGCTGCACAAACGCCGCCGCCCGCATAAAATCATCAATCAGTGTCTGGCGCATGCCGCCATTGTACAGTGCCGCTGCCGGATGATACAGAGGAATCACTACAAACTCCAGCTCATGCAAACGCACCCGCCGCGGCCGACCATGATCTTGTCCGATCCTTAGTCCAGGAATAAAACCACCGCCGCTGTGCCGCCCCAATGTCAGCACCGCTTTTGGCTGAATAATTTCTAATTGCCGCATCAAATACGGCCAAAACTGACGCTTCTCCTCTGGCAGCGGGTCGCGGTTATTCGGCGGCCGGTACTTCACAATGTTGGTAATATAAACGTCCGGGCGCTGCAAACCAGCTGCCGCCAGCATCTCGTCGAGGAATTTCCCCGCCGCACCGACGAACGGCTTGCCCTGCAGATCCTCATTCTTGCCCGGAGCTTCGCCAATGAATACGATATCAGCATCAGCATTGCCATCGCCCATCACCAGCTGCGTCGCTTGATCCGCCAATTCCGAACAAATCCCAGCTTCGATAATTTCCGCCGCTAATGCGTCTAATTCAGCTTGCTTATCCATAGCTCAATAAAAGCCGCCCCTAATTGAAGCGAGGCGGCCGTATTTTCCTTTTACGAATCTTTACCTTTATGCGACAACTCTTCAATCAAATCGTTTACCTCATTCTTGATCTGCGCCTCATCAGTCCGCTTGTCAACCGAATTGGTCCATTTTTTATGCGCCGCTTCAAACCTATCGGCAGCATCCATGTATTTATCGTAGGCATTTGAATCGTAGGAGTAGCTGCTTGAACTTTTAGCATTTGCATAATCTCTTACTGCTCTCAAATAATTTGCCGCTTCTGTCATCATTTGCTTCGTATCAGCATCGCTGATAGAGATATTCTCAATGTCAGTAATCATTCTATTGATATCTGAAACCGTTGAATAGCTATCAATCTGTAACACCTTAAAATATGTCGGCAACACTTTTTCACTCAGTTCAATTGAAAAATCAATCATTTTATTGAACTTATCGCGCTTGGCATTTAATTTATCCCATTTTTCTTTTACTTTTTTATCACCGGTAATCGCTTTCATCTTGCTAAGTTTGTCAAATTTTTCATCCAGCGTCTGTTTTGATTTTTTCAGCGAATCGACAGCACTAGAATTGCTTGTTCCTTTTCCGCTCGACGAAAACAAAGCATATATTTTGTCCGAAATATCTGAGTAGGCGGGGTGTGCTTCATCTAGCACTTTCTGCGCTTCCATATAATCATTTTCTGATGGACCAGAGAACATAATTAAGGACACGACTATCGCTACGATAATCAGAATAAGTCCAACAACTCCGCCGATAATCCCCCATAATAGACCCTTATTCACTCCTTTTGGCGGCATTTGATATGGCGGCATTGGCTGCTGCATCATCGGCTGCATTGGTACTTGACCAGGCATCGGCGGCTGAGGCCCAGGCATCGGTTGCGGCGGCGTCAATTGCTGCTGCGACTGCCCATACTGCTGAGATGGAGTTGGCGGACCTTGCGGTGGCGCCGGCTGATATGGTATTTGAGGCGGTTGCGGTTGTTCGTTCATGAATTCTCCTTTTTCGTTTTTTTATACCCAAAGTATACCAAAAAACGCCCCGTCTGGCGAGGCGTTTTTAATAATCATGCTAAAACTGACTACTATTTATTAGCTTTTTCCTCTAGGATATTCTTAAATTCTTTATATGAGTCGTCCAACGCTTTCATATCAGTACTTTTTGACATGGATGAAATAAGCGATGATGTGCTTGGGTACTTCGGGTATGTCGGATAAGCCGATGAAGTATCCTTGCTGCTAAATCTTTTCGCTACGTCTACATAATACTTCTTCAGTGCCGAGTAATATTCTGACATGCTCTTAGCAAATTCTGACACCTTTGAGTTGCTGGATTTTTCCATATCCTTCAGCGTTTTAGTACAGTCTTTCGTTTTTTCATCAAATTCTTTTGCTACCTCATCGCCAGTTTTTGTTGTATAGCTCACGCTTACATAAGCTTTGCACACTTTTGCATACCTTCTGTAGGAACTTATACTTTCAGCAGACTCTACTAGCTGTTTCTTACTCTTATTCCATTCGTCAATGTACTTATCATAGGCAGTTTTTAACTCTTTATCTTTAAGAGCTTTGTGTGAATCAATTTTTTTATGGTACTCGTCAACTTTTTCTATAGTCTTATCAAGGTTCTTTTTATAATCATCAGGGTCTGAACCCGTACCGCCAGAAACAGCTGACCGATCAAAGCCGTTAATCATCGACACCAAATCTTTATAATCTTCCTTGCTTGGACCGCTTAAAAAGATGACCGCTAAAACTACCGCCACAACCACGACCACCAAACCGATTGATCCGCCGATGATACCCCACAATGCGCCTTTGCTTAGTTTCTTCTTTGGCAGCATTTGATACGGCGGCATACCAGGCTGCGCTGGTGCTTGATTAGGCGCCGGTGGCTGAGGGCCAGACATTGGCTGCGGCGCTGGCTGAACTGGTGCTTGTTTCTGCTGGTTATTACTATTATCCATACTCCTCCTCGTTAACTTCTTCTAGTATATCATTTACAGCCCGATCATCGTCAAGTTAATCTTACCGCGCTCATCAATGCCGGTGATTTTTACGCGAACGGTTTGTCCTTCCTTGACCACATCAGTCACCTTAGCCACGCGGTGATCGGCCAGCTTCGAGATATGCACCATCCCGTCAATCCCTGGCAAAATATTCACGAATGCCCCGAAATCTTTGATACTGACCACCTTTCCCTCATAGATTTTGCCGACTTCTGGCTCTTCAACCAGGCTTTTAATCCAGTTGAGCGCCTTCTCAATTGATTCGCTGTTCGGGCTGGCGATGGTAATCAAGCCGTCTTCCTTGATGTCAACCTCGGCACCAGTCTCGCTGGTAATCTTGTTAATCACCTCGCCGCCTTTGCCGATGACCGCGCCAATTTTATCCGGATCAATCTTTAGCTTTTCAATCCGCGGTGCGTACGGGCTGAGTGCTTCGCGCGGCGCTGGCAAAATACTCAACATATGATCAAGGATAAATGCCCGACCAGCCTTACTCTGTTCAATCGCTTGGCGCAGCACTGCCACCGGCAAACCATGTACCTTCATATCCATCTGCAGTGCCGTGATGCCTTTGCTGGTACCGGTCACCTTGAAGTCCATATCGCCGGCAAAATCCTCAGCATCGGCAATGTCGCTCAGCACGTACGGCGTATCACCGTCCATCATCAGACCCATGGCAATGCCGCTAACCGGCGCCGAGAGAGGCACGCCAGCATCCATCAGCGCCAGACAGCTTGAACAGGTCGCTGCCATCGACGTCGAACCGTTCTGGCTCATAATTTCAGTGACGCTACGAATAGCGTATGGGAAGTCTTCTTCACTCGGCAGCACTGGTGTCAAGGCTCGTTCCGCCAAGTAGCCATGGCCAATTTCGCGCCGGCCCGGGCTGCCCATCCGCTTAACCTCGCCAACCGTATAGCCCGGCGCATTGTAATGGTGCATGTAGCGCCGTTCACCGTCGTTAACCTCCATGGTATCAACCAGCTGCGCGTAACTCAGTGGCGCCAAGGTGACAATATTCATACCCTGCGTCACGCCGCGGGTAAACAAGCTTGAACCGTGCGCTCGCGGCAGTAAACCAACCTCTGAACTTAAGGGACGGATTTCCGTCAATTTACGACCGTCTGGACGCATATTATCCTCGACGATACCGCGGCGAACATCTTTATGCAGCGCTAAGGTAAATGCTTCATCGTATTCGTCGCGTACTTCGTCGTATTCCTCAGCGCCCAAGCCCAGCTTTTCGGCCATCGCTTCGTGGAATGACCAGCGAATCTCATTGACCACCTCGTTGCGCTCTGGATACGGACGGCGGATTTTCTCGCCTAATTTACCGTCAACCCACTCATCAGCCGTCTGCTGAATTGTTTCGTCGGGTAAGACTAATTCATATTCTTGCGGAGTTGGCACAACTTTGGCAGCTAGCTCACGCTGCAGCTTAATCGCTGGTTGCATCATCTGGTGCGCCCAGGCCATCGCATCGATGATCACCTCTTCCGATACTTCCTTGGCGCCGGCCTCCACCATGGTGATGCCGCTCTCGATGCCAGCCACTACCAAATCCAAATCAGATCGCTCACGCTCCTCCGGCGTCAAAAAGGCCTTGAATTCGCCGTTCACTCGGCCCACTCGCAAGCCCGCCACCGGCCCGTCAAACGGCGTGCCGGTCAGCATCAAGGCACTCGACGCCGCAATCATCGCCACCACGTCCGGACGGAAATCCGGATCCATGCTCAGCACCGTCGCCACCACCTGCACTTCCTGGCGGTAGCCCTTTGGAAACAGCGGCCGAATCGGGCGGTCGATCAACCGGCCGATCAGCACCGCCTCGTCACTCGGCCGACCTTCACGCTTGATAAACCGCGAGCCAGAAATTTTACCCGCCGCATAAAACCGCTCTTCATAATCAATTGACAGCGGGAAATAATCTAACTGCACCGGCCGGCTGCCCACCTGGGCACTGCCCAGCACCACCGTATCACCGTAACGTACCAATACACTACCGGTCGTCCGAAAACCAACGCGGTTAACTTCAATACTCAGCGGACGGCCGCATAATTCCGTCTCGACAGCAAAAATCTCCTTGCCGCTCGGGTTAATAATACTCATAAAGAGCTCCTTTCTTCGCGGCAAGTAACAGGGATGAAAAATCGTCTTGGCTAGGCTTGGCGATTCAAAGCCGCGCGCCGCAAATTCTCGTCTCTATCACTTCCGCGTTAACAATAACTGGCTCTATTATAACAAATTTCATGCCAAAATATAAAACTCTCAAACCCTTAAAACATCAGACAAATCATCCTCCATCAACCATGTTATACTTTATCTATGTCCCTAAAGCTGAACAATGATAAATCCCGCAAATCCAAAAGTCTACTTACTGCCATTATAGCCCTATCCATGATTTTGGCGGGCGCGTATATGCTGTTTACAATATTAACACCGCTTTTTCAGTCGCAATTTATTGACATAGCCAACAATTCTACAACGAAACGCCTGGCCCAAACTCAAACCATCACCGAAAATCGCCTTTATATCCCTAAAATTGATATTAATTTGCCATATCTTACCGGTCCCGCCAGCGTTATGGAACACGGTGCTTGGTGGCGCAAGCCAGAGAACGGTAACCCGAAGGACGGCGGCAATTTTATTCTATCCGCACACCGTTTTATTATGGGCATGACCCCGCAGCAAACGCTCAGAAAATCACCATTTTATAATATCAACCGGCTGGATATCGGCGATAAAATCATCGTTGATTATAACGGCAAGCGCTACGAGTACCTTATCAGCGAAAAACGCAGCGTTAAGCCGGAAGCGGTAGAAATCGAGCAACGAACCGCCCAACCGCAACTAACCCTCTATTCCTGTACTTTAGGCGGCGCCAACGACGGACGCGAAGTAATCATCGCCAAACCAAACGTTAGCCATAAATCAAAAACCCCTTCTAACAAAGGGGTTTAAGCAGTCTAGTTTGCTAAATAGGAATTATTTACGCAAACCTAACTTGGCAACAACTGCTTTGTAACTCTCAAAATCAGTTCGCTCCAAATATTTTAGCAAACGCTTACGCTTACCAACCATTTGGATTAAGCCGCGGCGCGCCATGAAGTCGTGCTTATTCGCCTTCAAATGCTCCGTGACCTCTTTGATACGAGCCGTTAAAACCGACACCTGAGCCTGCGGACTGCCGACGTCGTTTTTATTGACCTGAGTCAAAGCAATTGCTTTCGCTTTATTATCTTTGCTAATCATAGCCCTGTCATTATACCAAGCCTAACCTGTAAACGCAACCTAGAACACCTGCGCGTAATTATACGCAGGATTACCAGAAGTAGGAACACTGGCAGCGATATGACAATCAGCCTTTATCGTAGCAACCCGAGATGCTTCGTCACTAGTAGGACTGTTCAGCGAGGCAAAAACCGCCACGCCAGTTACTGCGCCGCTTCCGTCCTTGCATTGATACCAAAGAAAAATATCATCTTTATTAGAAGAATTTTTACTTATAGCATCATCTCTATATCCACGCTGAAGATACTGCGGCGCCAAAGAATCTACGCTATTTGCCTGGTTAAATTTCCCCTGTCCTGACGGCAAGCTATTATTTTTCGTTTCATACAACTGCAGAGCATCGCCCGCTGTCTTCACAACAGAACGAATTTTAGAATCCCTGGCACGTTCGGTCATGCCTGTATAAGAAACTACTGAAATCGTCGCCAGAATAGCAATAACTGTAACGACAACTAATATTTCAACTATCGTAAAACCCTTATGTTTGCCCATATCCTGATGATACCACTTCACGACAGAATTCCAAAATCCGCCAGCACCTTAGCATTTTTCACGTCATAATCAGCGATTTTAATTCGCCGTAAATTCTGGCAGTAAGCGCCAGTTTTTAACTCTTTGCCAACATCCGCCGCCAAACTGCGAATATACGTGCCGCTGGAAACGTGTGCCCGCAGCTTCAAAACCGGATAGCTGTATTTCGTCAGCTCCAAGGCGTAAATCATTACTGTTCGTTTGGGAATAGCAACTTCTTTGCCCGCGCGCGCCAACTGATACGCCCGACGACCGTTAATTTTTACAGCGCTAAATATCGGCGGCGTCTGCTCTATTTTGCCAATAAACTTTTGGAGAACTTGCTTAACCTCGTCCATATCCGGCTGCCTGTCAGACATCTTAACACGTTCGCCCTCCGGATCGCCAGTCGTCGATTCTACGCCAAGAATAATCTCCGTCTCGTACCACTTGTCTAATTTAGTAAACTCCATAGCCCGGCGGCACATTTGACCTGTAACGATAATCATCAGCCCAGTTGCGAACGGATCCAGCGTTCCCGTATGCCCGACTTTAACTTTTTTACCCGCTCGTTCAGACAAAACCCGGCGCAGACGCGCCACTACGCCAAAACTCGTCATGCCAGCCGGCTTATCAATCAGCAATATTTCATCCATCAACTACTTCTGACCTGGAATTTGAAACTGCGAAGGATTAAAACCTGTACTCTGCGGAGCAGCGGCAGGTTCAGGCGCTACTGGAGCGGAAGGCATACCGCCGCCCAGCGGCGGAACTGGCGGCAAACCAGCCGGCGTTCCTG
Organism: uncultured Candidatus Saccharibacteria bacterium; assembly: GCA_963548835.1. Lineage (GTDB taxonomy): Bacteria > Patescibacteriota > Saccharimonadia > Saccharimonadales > Saccharimonadaceae > Nanosynbacter. The sequence continues at coordinate 36,335 of CAUUVO010000004.1, read as the reverse complement.
CTGGTGCTGACGGTATTGGCGGCAATGTACTAAAGTCTGGCATTGGCGGCAGTGTTGGCGCAGATGAAGCTGGAGCAGCAGCTTCAAGCTCGGCTAGTGTCGGTGTCGCTGATTTATTTGCACTCTGCATTGGCCCCTGAGCAGGCTGCACCGGCGAAGCTACAGCCGCAGCTGGAGGAGCGGCAGAAAGCGCAGCATCAACCGCCGCCAAAGCAGATTCGCGGTCGTTAACCGCCGGTGAAGCTGACGCTGCTGGTTTACCGGTTAACTGTGTTGTATCTTTAGCGATCGCATCCATAATTGATTCATCCGCCGGAGAAGCTAGAGGAGTTTCCGGCGCTCCCATACCAGGCAAAGCAGCCGTCGAAGAGTTATTTGCAAACGGATCAATCTTTGGCGGTTCGTCAGATTTGCCCATCGCAGCATTCAGCGGAGTATCGCCAAATGACGGCTCATTCGACCCGATATATTCGCCATGCGTCAAAATTGTCTTATTCTGATTATTTTGCAATTCTCTTTCTTTATCCTTAGCCGCTTGCTCGGTAGTTGCATTCAATGTGCCGCCCATCAACGGCATACTACCTATCGGCTCAGGCGTCGAAGTTTTTACGCTACTCTGCACTGGCGGTAACTTAATCTCTGGAGGTTTTACTGGAGCTGGCTCGTCATCTTCTTTATCATCATTACTAGCAGCCGAATCTGTCTGGCTTGACGCGGCAGAATTATTTACCATCTCAATATGAGCTAGCTTAGTTTGCGTCGATTGTGCCGCTTCATGCCGTTTTTCTTGGATAGTCTGATGTGAAACCTCGTCTAAGCTGCCCTCTTTTTCATGGTTAATCGACAATGCACCGTCAGCTCTAGCCTGTTCGCTTTCCGAGCTCTTCTTATCTGCGCCTGGTTTTTTCCGGTCTTTCGCTTCTTCAATAGCTTGCGGACGCTCAGCCCGAGCCTCGCTTTCGGCTATCTTCATCGCCACCAGCTGCTGATTAGCACCAATCGCCATCAGATTTGCGGCAACCGTCATCACCCTAGATGACGTCAAATTATTACTAAACCTGTTCGTCACCGCCACAATACCAGTTAACAATGCCGTCGCTATCTGTTCGTCCAGCGCTGCATTTTGCGTTCTCAGATCGTTAATCAGCTCAACCATCATCTCGCTGACACCACTCGCGCTATCTTCATGCCAATCAACCGACCCCAAACCGCTCTTAACGCCGCCCGCCGTCATAGTTACCACAATCGCGTCATGTAAAATTCGACCGTGCGCTGTCAATGCAGCGTCGATACGCTCGCTATTCTCGACATTCAACGCCACCACCAACTCAACATTATAATCACCCTGCGAGAACTCCAAATCCTTCTCGGAAATCGTCGTGCGGTACGGCGTAATAAAAATCTTCACCGCATCGTCAACCACTTTATACCGCAAATGATCAGCTTTTTCTTTATCCAGCGCAATAATAAAATCGCGCAAACTATTCGCCGTCTGTTCAAACGTCTTATCTGGATTCAAAAACGAAATCGCCGGCGGTACTTCGCCGCTGAACACCGCCGTGGCATGCTTGCCCAGCTTGTTCAAAAAAATCGTCAACGCCAGCGCTGCCGACAATTCATCAACCGATGGATTAGCGCTAACCGTCACCAAAATATTGGTAACATCCTTGATGCTGTCAATTATTCTCTGCTTTGAAGATCCATCAGCCATATTTTTTCCTATTTTTTGTTTTTTTATCTAATTACGACTTGCCTCCACTATACCATAAGCATTACCATAAAGTCAATAGTTTTACCGCCTCTTTACAATTTTGGCTATTTTCTGTATAATTCCTCCTGATTAGCAATAAAAAATTAGAGATTAAATTAACTTTTAAGGAGTACCATGCCAATCATAAAATCCGCCATAAAACGCGCTAAACAAACCGTCAAACGCCGCGAACGCAATATAGGCATTAAAAAAGATATTAAAACTGCCGTTAAAGCTTTCCATGCCAGCCCAAGCGCCAAAACGCTGGCCAGCGCTCAGAGCGAGCTTGATACCGCTGTAAAAAAGGGCTTGCTTAAGAAAAATACTGCCGCCCGCCGTAAAAGCGCTTTAAGTAAAATTGCCAAAAACGCCGGCGTAAAGCTGGAAACGGCTAAATAGCAAAAGTTCCGCTAGATTTTATCCGTTTTTCTTACCAAAGAGACTTCAATCAGCGCCGTCTCTATCAGCAGCCAAGGCGAAGCGCTGGTTGTTTTCACTTGTAAATCCGCGTAGAACAACGCTTTGTTTATCACCGCCAACTGGCTGGAATCAATCTTATTAGCGTAAGAAGATAATTTCTGTAAAACATACGGACTGGTTGAAAAATCCGCTGCAACAGATACATTATCATTGCCAGACAGTACTAAAGCATTCAAATTGACCGTCTGCGATGCTAATAATCCCATTGTTTGATATGCGCTTTCTACCCCCCCCTCAGCCTCCAAATATGCGATAATTTCATGAATACGGCCAGAGTTTCCAGATAGCGCTGCCGTAAACAGTTCAAAAGCACTTTCCGTTTTCGCCAAAGGTACTAGTTTATCAAGCAAATCATCGGTAATTTCCCTAGCAAAAGACAATTGTTCAATAAAATTACTCAACCGCAGCTGATCATAACCCAGACGATCAATCAATGTTTCCGCCTGCACCGCACTCAGCGCGTAACCCCGTTTCCTCGCCTCGTCGGCACACCACTTCGCCAATCGCGGTTTTTGCCGTTCATTCAGCGGTGTAAATTCGTAAATTTCAGCATTTTTCCGCAGCCATTTGTATGTTTTCGTGCGCTTATCCAACTTATTCTCCAGCAAAACCACCTCAGTATTGCCACTAACAGTGATTTCTGGTAATTCCGCCCACAGCGCAGCGTTATCGCTCAGCCGCGAAATAATTACTGTACGCTCCAATGTAAACAACGATTGCCCCTGCATAATATCGCATAAACTTGCCGCGTCCAGCTGCTCGCCGTTATAGCGCTCCGGTACAGCACCGCCAGCAATCAGCGCCGCCAGCTTTTGACGCTTATCAAACTCATTTTCACCGCATAATACGTATAGCATTTATCAGTAATTATACCGCATATTAATAAAACCCGCCTCGTGATAGGAGACGGGTTTTGTCTGGTTTTTGATGGTTAGGACTACCTTAGACACTCCTTCTTTATTAGTCGCAGAATAATAAACAACTCTCTGTTTCCGGGAGCGGCGCAGCGTTTTATTCAGATTCAACAGGCTTCTTATGAAATATCCACAGTGTATCCGGGCTTCTGTACTGTTCAAAAACCGTACCTGCCGCTCTTTCTTCCTCTGTTGGGTTGGGTTTTATGCTGCCCGGAGTATACACAGACTGCTCTGTACCCAACAGAGACTCCGCCTCTTCATCGGCAACAAACTCTTTGCTTTCGTATACAACCGCACCAACCATTTCAAGCCTTTCTTTGGCATACAAATCATCCGCCGAGCCGTGCCAATTATTTGCCAGGACGATGCCACCCTCCCGCAAACGTTCTAGCGCCGACTCAGGCACACAACCCGCATTATACGACAGCAATATATCGATCTGCTGCCCTCCAGGCATATTACCAATATATTCCTCAATCGTCATATGCTTTGTCTCAAGGTTTTTTCGCTCTAGAAATCCCAACGCATGACCGTCTGGATCGACATGAACAACTCCACCCCCAAACACGTCCGCCATCGTCCCGTCGGAATTACTGCCAGGGTAAAGAATGAGCCGATTCGAATCGTCTTTTTGCCAATCAGGAAAGTTCTTTTCTATAAAAGCTTTTACACAATTAAGCTGATCGCGAAGGTCCGGATTTATGTACGCCTCGCGTTTTCCTTCAGGAATAAAAAGCGTATCTAAGTCTGCGCCATAACTCGCGGAATCTTCACCGCCAAATTCACCAGCCAGTTTATTCCACGGATTATCGCCTACGCCGCTCGACCTGCCAGCTTCCCTGTCATCAATTATTTGATCAGAAGGATCTTTACTCATCTGTACTACCCTCTTTTTCATCATTATCAGTATTTCGAATTACATTATCAAACTGGTCTACGATACGTTCTATTTGGTCAGAAGACAATCCGGTTCTGTTACTCAAATCAGCGATACGGCACATCATCTCTCCATTATCACCGTTAATCTTTTTTATCCATATATCTTGCATGCGGATTGCGATAAGCACTCCATCAACAGCATCAAGCTTTCCACCAGTTTCCTCAATTATCTGTTCAATGACAACCATGCCTTTATTCGACGTCGATTTTGCCTTTTTAACAGCAGCCAGGTTGTTCATCGCCTGCTCTACTTGCTCGGACGAAACATCTTTACTGCCGAACCCTTCATTCAGGAAACCAAACCAAGACGATTTAGCATCTTCGTCAAGATCCAACAAATGCCTAGCAATATCATTTATCTTCCTCGATAAATCAATCTCACCCTCAGAATTACCCGAATTATCTGAAAATAACCGCTTCCCTAACTCCATAGAAGCCATAGTTATAGCAAAAATCTCAGCAGAAGTACGCCTAGCAACCCAGAGTGACGATTGTATCTCAAGATTCTCACGAACTAATCGTTCAAGGGTCTCTGGTTCATCACTGTACGCTTCAAATAAAGGCTCAATGGACTGTAAATCCACTCTGCTTAGGTCACCATCTTCTACTGCTTGTATATAGCCCCGACGGGAGACTTCTCTTTTTTCAAGCCCCTCTTTCTGGCTACCTTCTGGAAAGTAAGCAATAGTATCTACCCCATATCTTTTCAGCATGTCACTGATTATTACATGAAGCTCGTTTTCTTGCGCAGAAACACGCTCTCCTCTATTTACTAATTCAAACAGCTCACTGTCTACATCATCCGCGCTACCAGGGATGGCGGCCAGTTGTCCGTCCAAGCAAGCAGCAAACTCCGCCCATTCCCGATCCAAATCATCAGGTTGGTCGAATCCACCGCGCGGTTGTTCTAATCCTGCCATATCTTGCAATATACACTATAAACCGTTATTTGTCAAATTTTGGCGGTTTTTGACAGATTGGACAAATATGCGTGCCGCGACCGCCGACTTTCAGCTTGATGATTTCTTGGTCAGGGTGGCGGTGGCAAGCCTGGCCTTCGCGGCGAAACACACGGGCAAACGCCAAATAATTCCCTTTCCGGCCCTCGGCATCAACGTAATTCCTATCAGTCGAGCCGCCCTGATCGATACTGAGTTGCAAAATTTTTCTAAGTTCCGTAAATAATGTGTTCAATTGCTGGTCGGCGACATGCTTGACGCGCGTTTGCGGATGAATCCGTGCCGCCCACAGCGCCTCGTCCGCATAAATATTACCAACCCCAGCGATCACCGCTTGGTCAAGGAAAGCTGGCTTGATCATCGAGTTTTGACGGCGACGAATCCGCTGAATGAAATCCTCGGCGCGCGTCTGAGGATCAAGCGGTTCCGGCCCAACTTTTTGCATGAACGGCAGGTTTTTCACCTCATCAGTCGGCAACAATTTCACCCAGCCAAATTTGCGCTGATCGTTAAAGAACAGCCGCGACCCGTCCACAAAATCAATCTGCACCCGCGTCGACCGATCTGGCAGCTCGCCGATTAAGCTGTCGTTCGGGTGGCCGCCAGCAAAATCGTCGATCTCGCGAGCGGTATCCACAGAAAAATCTTGGGCAACTTTACGTGGGTCCCGAGACTTTTTTGGGGATACCCGAGCGCTATAGCGAGAGCTTTGGCGAAACACCAACTGCCCCGTCATCTTCAGATGTACCACCAGCGAATAGTGCGTATCCAGATCAATCATCAGCACCTTTGCCCGCCGCCGCGCCGCCGTCACGCGCGCACCATATAAAAATTGTTCGACATCAGCCGGCGCATTCGGAAAACTCTTCGGCGAGTCAAACACTGCCACTCGCGCCACCACTCGGCCTGGCAACAGCTCTGCCAAACCGCGGCGAACTGTCTCGACTTCGGGAAGTTCTGGCATAATTATTACAGCCTAAACGGCGATTCGTCTTGGCCTAAACCAATGCCGCTTGCCATTTTTTTACCATCGGGGATTTGCTTCAGAAACATGTCCAAAATTTCATTAACATTTGCCTGCGCCGAGCCCTTGGATCCGCTGCAGTCTGACGTCCATAAGCTCTTGACAACCGAATTATTTTTTATGGTTTCAAATTTATAAATCTTACCGCTGGCACAGATACCGCGCAAATCGTTTTGTTCTTCAGTTAAATCCTTGCCATCCATCATTTTACGTTTATCCAGCGCATAAACCAGTTCCGTATAAGCTTTCGTATTATTGTCTAACCTTTTCCGGTCAATTTGATTATCCAAATAACCCTCATACGTTATCATCTCGCGCGAATCCGGCGTGATAGTAATGCTATACGAACGAAAATTCTCGTTCGCCACAATTGGACCGCGCACCGTCAAGCGCACCGATCGGTCAACATCGGTTGATAATAAAGCGGTTTTTGCATCCTCAATGTTTGGGTTTGGCTGGGTATTATTAGACGAACCATCACCAAATAGCGCCCGGCCGATAGCGATAACCGCCGCCACCGCCACAATAGTAATGATAATAACTAGCAGAATCGGGATGAAGCGAGAGATTGAGTTCCGTGGTTGAGCATATTTCATGGGGTGATTATACCATAATATTAGATTTTTTGCGCTAGTTACCTGACCTGACCTAGGAAAGCTGTGCTATTGCTTGGCAAAACGAATCGGGATACTTATTTTTCAAACGATCGGCCGCTTCTTCGAGGCTCACCCAATGAAGTGTAGTACCCGGCTCGCATGAATGAGGGATTTGGTCTGCTGGCAGCCGCACACGGTAGACAATCAACATCAGACTCGTCATCATATTACCATACGGTAGCTGCTGGACCGCTCTTGCCACATTCCAAAGCTGCTTTCCGACAACGCGATCAACGCCAATCTCTTCGTTTAGTTCACGCAAAAGTGCAGCTTCTATATCCTCGCCTTGATCCATTCTACCGCCTGGAATATCCCAATAGTCCTTATTTTCGAGCAGTAAAATTTGATTTTCATCATTTCGGATAATGGCTTTTATTCCGATTTGAAATAACTGCTCCGTCATATTATGTCTCCTCCCAGTTCTTGCCTATTTTCACATCAACCTTCAATCGAATCGGCAGTTCCGGACAAATGCCTTCCATTTCCGCGCGCATCATTTCGCCGACTTGCTCGGCATCTGCTGCTCGGCACTCCACCAAAATCGAGTCGTGAACCTGCAAGACCGGTTCAGCCAGCCCAGCCAATTTGTCCTCCAGCCGAATCATCGCCAGTTTCATCAAATCCGCTTCCGTGCCCTGGATTGGCATGTTCATCGCTGCCCGCTCGGCCGCCGAACGCACCATAAAATTGCTCGACTTAACGTCTGGTGTGGGCCGCCGCCGGCCAAAATAAGTCTCGACAAAACCTTGTTCGCGCGCTTGAACTAAAATTGTATCCAGATATTGGCGGATTGGCTGGCGCACCGCAAAATAGTGTTCAATAAACCGCTTCGCCTCAGTAAAGGTCATGCCGGTAGCTGCCGCCAAGCCGTGCGGACTCATGCCATACAGTACGCCAAAGTTGATCACCTTGGCCGCACGCCGCTGTGCTTTCGTCACCTGCTCTATCGGCACGCCGTAGGTCTCGGCCGCCGTCTTCGTATGAATATCAACATCGCTATTAAAATCGTTAATCAACTGCTCATCACCCGCCAACACCGCCGCCAGCCGCAGCTCAAATTGTGAATAATCCGCAACAACGAAGACCTTACCTTCGCTCGGCACAAACGCCTGGCGAATTTTCCGACCCAATTCCGTTCGCACGGGAATGTTCTGCAGGTTAGGATTTGTGCTGCTCAGCCGCCCGGTACTGGTGACATCTTGGTTGAAGGTGGTGTGAATCCGTCCGTCCTCGGCCACTAGCTTCGGCAGTGCTTCAATGTAGGTGCTGATCAATTTAGTCAGCTCCCGGTACCGCTCAATCAGCTCAATAATCGGGTGTTGCCCGCGCAACTTGTCCAGCTCTTTCTGCCCCGTTGAATAGCCAGTTTTGCCCTTTTTGATACCAGCCGTCGGCAGCTGCAACTTGGTAAATAACACCTCAGACAGCTGCGCCGGACTAGCAGCGTTGAACTCGCGCCCAGCCATCGCATACATTTGTTGTTCAAGCTGGCTGACTTCCGCCGCCAGCTCCTCACCCATGTGTTCAAGGAGTGCCGTGTCTAACTTCATACCGCGCTTTTCCATCTGAAACAGCGGCCAAATCACCGGAAAATCAAACTCGCGGAGCACTCGGGCAATCTGCTGATGCGTCGCCATATAATCCTGTTGATGGCAGTATATTTGGCGTAGTCGTGCCAGCTGCCGCGACGCTGAATTGTCCCCAGAAAAATCGCCCGCCAGCGCCATCAAACTGCGATCGCGCCTGAGCGGATCGATCAAAAACGCCGCCTGCCCAACATCCCACACCTCATGAAACCGCACCGTCACACCGTGAGAGTCCAGTGCGTGATATAGCCCCTTGACGTCCGCCGCGATCACCACGCCCTGCGCCAACAATTGCCAAACCGACCAGCCAATCTCACTGACCTTGGCCCGCCACGCCACGCCAGGCTTGGAATTAATATAGACCGTGTCCGGCTCCGATGAATCAATATAGATAATATTTTCTGCCTCAAACAGTGGCTCAACCGGCAGATTTTCGACGCGCGGCAATTCCAACTCCGCCGTCTCTGCTGCCTCGTCCACCGCTTGCATCGTTCGCGGCAGCCGCCCAATCAGCGAATGAAACTCCAATTTCCGCAAAATTTCCGCCACCCGCGCAAAGTCGCAGTCATTGACATCCGCCACTTCCCAATCCAGCTCCACTGGCGCGTCCGTCCAGATTTCTGCCACTTGCTTGGTCAGATATGCCGACTCGCGGCCATTTGCTAGCTTCGTTCGCAAAGCACCTTTTTGCTCATCCAAATGTGCATACACTCCGTCCAGTGTGTCGTATGCTTGCAATAATTTCACCGCTGTCTTTTCACCAACACCCGGCACACCCGGCAAATTGTCACTGGAATCGCCCTTCAGCGCCTTCAAATCTAAAAACTGGTCCGTCCGAATGCCATATTTTTGTTCAAAATATTCCGCCGTAAATTCCTCAATATTCCTCAGACCATTTTTCATGGCGTAAACTTTGGTGAGGGGCGACACCAATTGCAGCGCATCCAAATCTGACGTCAGCAGACACGTCTGCACGCCGCGCGCCTCCGCTTGCCTAGCAAATGCGCCCATGATATCGTCCGCCTCATAGTCATCCAGCTCATACAGCGGCCAGCCGAACGCATCCAAAAGCTCCATCAAAATCGGAATTTGCTGATAAAAATCATCGGGCGCTGGCTTGCGACCGGCCTTGTATTCTGGGTATAGTTCCCGACGCTTGCGGATATTGGTGCCGCGCTTATCCCACGCCACCGCTACATAATCCGGCTCCAATTTCTTGATCAGCTCAATCGCCAAACTCACAAACCCGTACACTCCGCCCGTCGGCGTACCGTCCGCCGTACTCAGCCCCGGCATAGCATAATACCCTCGGTAAAACACTGATTTTCCGTCGATAACTGCCAAACGCTTCATGTATTTAGTATATCAGGTTTGCTATACTAACAACATGACACAACCACACGCAAAAATCATCGCCCTCGTCGGTCTGGCTGGTAGCGGCAAAAGTTCGGCCGTCGAATATTTAACAAAAAAAGGCTTCCCTAAAATTTATTTTGGCGGCGTTATCTACAAAGCCATGGAAGAAGCTGGCATTGAACCAACCTGGGACAATCAGCAAAAATTCCGCGAAGAAATCCGCCAGCGCGAAGGCAAAGATTTCGTTATCAAGCGTGTAATTAAGAATATTCATGATTTGATCAATGCCGGACAAAATAAAATCGTCTTGGACGGGCTATACACATGGAGCGAATATAAAATCCTCAAGCACGAATTTCCCGGACAAGTCGTTGTCATCGCCATCGTCACGCCAAAACACCTCCGCTACCAGCGCATGATGAAACGCCTCGAACGGCCAATGCAGCCGCGCGAAGTTGACCAACGCGATTGGTCGGAAATTGAAAATCTAGAAAAAGGCGGACCGATTGCTATCGCCGACTATTTCATTATTAACGACAGCGATTTGACCCAACTACACCAAAAAATAGACGCCGTTACCCGCGACGCCCATTTTTGTAAAGCACCCGAACAGTGCTAATTAATCCAAGTATTCATACAATTTTTTAGCGTCTTTATGCTTCCTGAGCTTTGCCAGAGCTTTGGCTTCAATTTGCCGGATTCGTTCGCGCGTCACCGCAAATTCCTGGCCGACTTCTTCCAGCGTGTGATTCTTGCCATTATCTAGTCCAAACCGCATGCGCACAATTTTTTGCTCGCGGTCGCTTAAACTGGATAACATATCCTGAACCTGCTCTTTTAATAACTGGCTTGTAGCAGAATCTTCTGGCGAAACTGTATCCTCGTCAACGATAAAATCTTGAAGAGCCGACTCGTCGTCTTCGCCATCGCGCCCCACGCTGGCATCCAGAGAAGAAATGTCTTGCTTAATCTTAATGACATATTCAATTTTCTCCGGCTCCATGTCTAGTTCTTTAGACAATTCCTCAATCGTCGGTTCGCGGTTCAACTCCTGCGTCATTCGCCGCTGCGTACGCAGCAATTTATTGATGGTTTCCACCATGTGAACTGGAATACGAATCGTCCGCGCCTGGTCGGCAATCGCCCGGGTAATCGCCTGGCGAATCCACCACGTCGCGTATGTCGAAAACTTAAATCCTTTATCCGGATCAAACTTCTCAACTGCCCGGAGCAAGCCAGTATTTCCTTCCTGAATCAAATCTAGGAAATCCAAACCGCGCCCCGAATACCGCTTGGCAATTGACACCACCAAACGCATGTTCGCCTCGGCCATCTTATCCTTAGCCTTCTTATCGCCTTTAATAATCCGGCGCGCTAGTTCCATCTCCTCTTCGGCGCTTAGCAGCGGAATTTTACCAATTTCCCTTAAATACAGCCGCACCGAATCGTCCGACACATCATCCAAATATTGACCAGTTGAAAGCGAAGTTAAATCTTCCGATTCTTCCTCGTCTATAGCTGCCGGATCAAAATCCGCATCGTCGTTCAAATTTGCCGGCTTGGTAGTCGTATCGTCGCTCACATCTTCTCCTTAATCAGCTGGTTCAGATTCTGGCGCAAGCGCTGAGATAAAACCTCGTTACCTGCCGCCTCAGCTTCCCGCAGCTGGGTTAATAATTGATTCTTTTGGTTTTCGCGATGTTTTATTGTTATTTGCCTGACTAGCCGAGCCATTTCTTCATCCAAGCTTTTCTGCTCCCAATTGGCATAACGACTTTCACTTTTTAACTGTACTATTTTCACATACTGCTCAATTTTTTGCAAGCCTTGAGGAATATTACTTAGGTCAATATCCAAATTTTCCCGTAAATAGCCAATTAGCTGCCACGCATTGTCATTCTCAAGCATCTCGCCGGAAATCGCTGCCAGCCAGCGCCGCACTGTTTTTTCGCTTGCTGCCAGACCCGCTAGCATATCCTCAGTTTCATCTTGAACAGGGTGCGGTTTTTCCTTGTCAATTTTAGTTTTTCTTAGCTGCTGATTTACCGTTCTTTCGCCCGCCAGCTTCGCCTTCAAGGCAGTAATCGAGGCGCCAGTTTTTTTAGAAATCACCGCCAAGTAATGCTCCTGCTCCACCGGATCTTTCAAGCTGCGCACGATTCTCAGCGCAGTTGTCGAAAATCGCCGTTTGCCCTCAGCCGTCGCCAAATCTTCCATTTCGGCGTGCCGAGCGATCACCCAATCGACGGCTGGCTGCGCCCGCTCAACCGCCGCTTTCCATAATGCCGCATCCTTTTGGATCAATTCATCCGGATCTTTTACATCATCCGGCAGACTCACCACCTCTAGTTCCACGCCAATTTCCTGCGCCAAATTAATTGCCCGCTCCGTTGCGCTCACGCCCGCCCGGTCGCCATCAAACGCCAAACGAATCCGCCCCGCCAGCCGGCTCAGCGCCTTCAAATGCTGCAGCGTCATCGCCGTTCCCGCCGTCGCCACCACGTTTTTGACGCCAGCTTGATGGCTGCTAACCACATCCAAATTCCCCTCGACAATCACCGCCATGTCGCTCTTACGAATCGCCTCTTTCGCCTGATACAACCCAAAAATATGGCGCGATTTATCAAACAGCAGGGTCTGCGGCGTATTCAGATACTTTGGCGCGGGCGGATCATCATGAATAATTCGTCCTGTAAAGCCAACCACCTCGCCGCTGCTATCGCTCAAAGCCACCATCATCCGCCCCCGAAACAAGTCGCCGCCAAACCGATTAACCAGCCCCGCGTCAGCCAGCTCCCGGCGCGAAAACCCCCGCTTCTCCAGCGCCTTCGTCAGCGCATCGCCCTGATCTGGCGCATAGCCGATGATAAAATCACCGATCGTCTGCCGATTCAGCCGCCGTTTTTTCACCGCGTATTCGAGCGCCGCCGGATTTTTCACCAAATTTTGCTGATAAAAATTCGCTGCCAATTTCAGCGCCTCCCGCGCTCTAGTTCGCCGCTTGGCCGTCCGTCCATCACCGCGGGAAAACAAACTCAAATCCACGCCCGCCTTGCGCGCCAAATGCTCCAGCGCCTGGCGAAAATCCATCCCCTCCACCAGCATCACAAACGTAAAAATATCGCCGCCCTTACCCGACGAAAAATCATGCCAAATCTGCTTCTCCGGACTGACCATAAAACTCGGCGTCCGCTCATCAGTGAATGGACTGAGCCCTTTCAGATTACGGCCCGCCCGCTTCAGCTGAATATATTCACCGATTACATCCTCAATATTCAGCCGCGCCCGCACTTCTTCCTTGGCATCATTCATGGTTTTTATTATATCACTCTTTACCTCTGTTATCGTTTGTGCTTAAATAAATACATGTATCCAGATAATTTGAACAATTCTGTTAGCCCCCAACCATCGGGGATAGATTACCTTAATCAAATAGCTACCCCGCCGCCAGCCCAAGGTTTTGATAAAAAAACCAAGCTCATTCTTGCTATTATCGGCTTATTCGGCATTATCAGCTTGGTAGCCATTTTTATAATGTCGCAGGGCTCGTCCAGCGCCTCGCCAATTCAAGTTGCTGCCCGCGTAAATAAGCTTCTAACTATTTCTCAGAAATACGATAAAAAATTACAAACCAGTACCATGCAGGCTATTAATATTTCGTTCGTCTCTGTTTTAACTAGCGCCGAAGCTGGCCTGACTGAACCGCTCCAAAATTCCGGTATTGATTATAAAAAGCAGAAAAAAGAAATTGTGAAAATGGAACCTTCAGAAAAAATGGATAAAAAACTTGAAGACGCCGCTTTAAATGCACAACTCGACTCCATATACGCGCATGAAATGAACGTACAAATTACTGATACGCTTGTGATGATGCAAAAACTGCAAAAAAGCACTAGATCCAAATCAACCAAAGAATACCTCGTAAAAACAGTCGCTGATCTAAAAAATATTCAAAAACAACTAGAAGAGTTTTTAAAAACTAATTAGTGTTTTCCGCCACCAGCCGATAACTTAGCCGCGCCAAATCAAAAATTTCTTCATCGCTCAATTGTCCTGAACAAATAATAGTATTCCAATGCTTCTTATTCAGATGATACCCCGGCAACACCGTCTCGTACTTCTCGCGGAGATTCTCAGCCAGCAACGAGTCGCACTTCAGACTCACCCGCAAGGGCTTCGAGCCCTCCGCCACTAGAGCCACCATCTTCCCCGCACCGTCATTATTCTTACCAAACTTATACACAGCAACATCCTCGCCAAACGGATAATCCAGCCACACACCGGGCAAACTTAGGATAAACTCTTCAAATTGTTTATGGGTCATAACCTAATTATACAATCACAATGTCTTAAGAGCAATTTTCTCAGCAATGCCCCGCGTCGCGCCAAACCGACTCGCGGCATTCACCGCCACAGCCGCCATACCGCGAAGCGCCGCTCGCGTTCGCGCCCTGAGAATATCTCGCCCCGTCAAGCCCTTTTGCTGATCCCGCTCTGATTGCCACGCCAACCGAATTGCCCGACCTGCCAACACCAAACCTCGCCGCTTGTCGCCCGCCAAGCTTTCAATCATACTCCAGCGGGATGCCATATTTATCTCATACTGATCAACGCTATTCTTTTCAGAGAGCTGATTTACCTTTGCCATATCTAGTTCGGCCTGCCGCGTCATGAGCCGCGCCTTGTCTGCCAACGCTTCATCCCTATTATCTGCCAATAGATACGCCTTCAACGCAAACACACCAACATACGACGCCGTCGCTAACCGCTCGCGTAGCGTTTCAGCCCCGGGATTCTCGTTAGCTGCCGCATTATGAATATCATGTGCCTGATTAATATATTTAAGTGCCGTATCATTTTGGCCCAAACGATCACTTGCGGCGGCCATGTTGCGACATACCTCCCCTAGCAGCGACTCGTTACCCTCGCCATGTAATTCCTCCATTGCCAGCGCTTTCTCGCCAAACTGCACAGCCTCATCAAAATGACCGCGCGAAATCTCATTCGTTAGCCCGGCCATATATTGCTGTAGCTCAGAACTTACTGCACGCATTTTCCAACTCCTTTTATCAGGAGAGTATCAGAGAAGTACACTCTTGTCAAATAACTCAGCAGCCGTGAAGGTGCCGACTGGTAAACCTAGCCCTTCACCTTCTTCAAATAATATTTTAATTCTTGAATACTACCGCGAATGTCCTCCAGCGCCCGATGATCCTCTGGTTTGGCAAATTTTTTGCCATATTTACCTTCAAACACTACTTTCCAAGCACTGACATCCAGCATCCGGTAGTGTAGTTTTTTTGACAACGCAGGCCACCATTGGTCGATAAACCGCCGGTCTTGGTGGATTGAATTGCCGCCCAGTAAAATCCGCGGCTCGTCCGCAAAATATTTATCGCAAAACACCAGCAAACCACGTTCCACCTCTGCCAGCGGCTTGCCCGAGGCATTTTGTTCCTCCAAACCACGCCGCGCCTCCGGATGTTCATTCCAAAAGCTAGCATTTCGATCCAGTAGTTTACCTAGCTTCTCTGAATCATGACACACCACTCCCTCATACGTCGCAATCTCCGTAAAATCCCAATCCGTGACGATCGCCGCTACCTCCAAAATCTCATCGTGTACCGGATCCAGCCCGGTCATCTCCAAATCCATCCATAAAATCTTTTTTGGCTTAAAACTGGCTTTCATATTTCTATTTTACCACTTCCTTGCAGCGTGCTACACTAAAACCATGACTAAACGTATCCTCCTCAAATTATCCGGCGAGCAGCTTCAGGGCGAGTTCACCAGCGGCTTCGATCCCGCTCGCGCCCGCTGGATCGCCGAACAAATCAAACCAGCATTAGAAACCGGCGCTGAAATCGTCATCATGGTTGGCGGCGGCAATTACGTCCGCGGCAACCAAATCATCGGCCACGGCATTCAGCCCGTCTCAGCCCATAACATCGGTATGCTCTCCACCCTAATGAACGCCATCGCTCTGGCTGACGTCTTCAACGACGCTGGCTTGCCAACCCGCGCCCTGTCCACCGTCGAGATTAATCAATTCATCGACCAATACACCTTCCGCCGCGCCCTTAGTCATATCAAGAAGGGCCGTATCGTCATCGTTGCCTGTGGCACTGGCCGGCCGTTCCTGACCACCGACACCGCCGCTCTAAATCTCGCCCTAGAAATGCAATGCGATGTTGTGATTAAAACAACGAAAGTTGACGGCGTGTACGATAAAGATCCTGCCAAATTCCCTGATGCCGCCAAATTTGATCAGCTCAGCTATCACGAAGCTCTGACCAACCCTGACATCACCGTCATGGACAAAGCCGCCATCGGTCTGGCTATGGACGAGCATATTCCAGTTGTCATCTGCGACTTACTCACCGACGGCAATATCGCCCGAGCCGCCCGCGGCGAGACAGTCGGCACGCTTATCTCCTAGTTTATTGACACATCTTGTCCCGGCATAAATCGCCTTACATAAAATCCGCCGTACTTGTCCGGCGGATATGTTTTTCAAAGCCCAATTAATCTTTTTTCTTATCTAATTTATCGAGTTTGAAAAGTTGCACAATTGCATACACCACAAACGCCACCGCCAGCAATGTGATCAGCGAACTAATAAACGCCCCATATAGAAATTCACCCTTACGTCCAGCAATTTCCACCGTGAATGATGCCGACTGAAGCCCCTTCTGCGAACCAACAATCAGCTGCACCAGCGGGTCAATAAACGCTGTCACCAGCTTCTTCACCGTATCGCCAGCCGCTGTACCAATTGCCAGACCAACCGCTAGACCGACTATACCCTGTTCGCGGATAAAATTAACGAAACCGCCCATGTGGGTGTCTTTAATTGCCTCGCGGACTACTTTATTCTCCTTGGCAGACATCGCCTTCACGACAGCTTTAGCGCTGCTGGCAACCGACTTTTTAGCTGGTTTATCGGCAGTAGCTTTTGCCGTTTTAACGTTCTTGGCAGTCGACTTTTTCGACTCGGTAGATTTTGTTACCATAAAAACTCCTTTGTAACGGTTATTTGCTTAATTGTATCATAAGCTCGTAGAGATCCTTCTTAGCAGCCCTTAGCTTACCCTCAGTTAAACTATTACGAGGTAAAGACTCATATAGCCGTACAGCCTCCTCCATTAGACCAATGTCCTTATTCTCTTTGGCAACCCGCCGTATAACGTCAGGTAGAAATAGCTTAGTTTTTGAACGATCATCCTCCGGTAAACTTTCATTAACCGTTCTAGCCACTTCAATAGCCAGCTCGCCACAACCTCGTTTGATAAGCTGTTCACACAATCTACCCACTTCTTCCAAATTATTCCGCGGATCAACATCAAGATACAACCCAGGCAAATCCACCAATGTATCAGCCGCTTCTTTATATCGCCCATGTAATCGGTCAATCTGAGCATTATATTCATCAAGCAGCAGCAACCTTCCCGGAATTGACGGCAGCGTAAACATTTGTAATATTGATTCACGCCGAGAATCGCGATGTTCAAATTGATTATCCGGAAATCTTAGCCACTCGCGCACCGCCAAAAAATCTTCCCGATTAATTGACGGTGGTAATTGCCGCAATAACAAATCATCAGTAAATAGGCTATTTTCAGCCCGCAGCTGACCCCGACACAATTGATCAAGCGGGTTCTGGCGGCCAATTGTTCCTGTCATTTCACAACACAGCTCCTTTGTCACGACATCTATCATGAACGATCGGTCACTCTGTCTATCAAATAGCGTAACGAAGGCGTGCTGATTGGCATAACTAATAAAATGCTCAATACCCAGTTCCTCCAAGCACTCGGACGCCACAATCGTGTGGCCAAAGCAGTTGGCTGCCTCGGTTTCGGCAATTGTTTCTGGTTCAAGCGCAGGCGAAAGGCTGCCTGTTGATGCAAAGTCAAGCGTTTGGCGTATAAGGTGCGCGACAGACGTAGCTGCCTCGGTTATATCGTCAAATGTTTTCGGCGACTGCTCGTATGTCGCACGGATAAGTCGGAGTTGTTGTGACTCTAACAACGGTTCACGCTGAAGACTATCATCCTGCTCTACAAACCTACGTTTCGGTGTCAATAACTGGGACGCCAGACATCGTTCATCCATAACAGCATTATCATATACTAATATTTAATATTTACAAGCGTTCAGGTGCCGCAATCCCCAGAATCGTCAGCCCTGCTTCCAATATATCAGCATACACCGCCACCAAACCAACACGGTGTGCTTCTTTGTCGCTACCAACAACTTGGTTTTTCTCGTAGTAGCGGTTGAATTCTTGCGCCAATTCAAACAGGTAGGCACAGACATGATGCGGCTCCAGACTTTCGGTAGCGCGGTTAACTGCCTCAGCGTATTCGCTCAATTTCCTGACTAGCAGCCGATCTTCGTCGAACAATTCCTTCGGGAATGCAACTGTTTGCTCAGATTTTGCCAAAATACCCCGCGCCCGAGCGTGCGCGTATTGCAGGTAGCTACCAGTGTTACCAGTCAAGCTAACCGCATCGTTGATGTCAAATACTACGTCGCTACCGATTTTCACCTTCAAGAATTGATAGCGCAGCGCACCCGCCACCACCTCGTCGGTCGGCTCGCCGCCAGCTTGTATGATGGCTTTCTTGAACTCGTTAAACAGCCAGTCGATGGTAATCACCTCGCCAGTGCGCGAACTCATCTTACCGGTTGTTAATTTGACTAATCCGGTCGCATAATTAAACAATTTACCTTTCAATTCTGGAATTGCCAGTTCACTAGCGGCGATCACCCCGCGGAAATATGCCGCCTGTTCTTCGCCATTGACCGTGATCGATAAGTCCAAGTTCGGATAATCTTGGTGCTTCAACTGAATCAGCCCCATGTCGTGCGCACCGTACAAACCGTTGCCGTGCGAACCGATAAACACATTATCAAACGCACCATACCGGCTGCCCCTGAAAATGTACGCACCGTCTGATTTGGTAAAGACCTCTGGGGTTTTTGCTTTGATTAAGGCCTTGCCTGGTACTTCAGTCTCGCTCTCGACATAGCGCCGTTCAATTGGCACATTCCCCAGCCGCGCCACATTGGCGTCAATTTCATCAAAACTCCAGGCCTTGCAAGTGTCGTACACCTGCTTGTACAGCGGATCGTCCAGCACGAAAGATTGCTTGGCTAGCTCGTCGATTTCTGCCCGTGCCTCTGGCGACTCCTTGGCTGCCCGCGCCCCTTCAGCATATGTACGGCTCATAAATTCATTGCGCTTATCAGCCGGAATAGCGTCTAACTTGCCAACATCGCCGTCAATTTCGCGAAGAATCGCCCACATGCTTTTACCGACATGCGTGCCGACGTCGCCGTGGTAACTGACCCGATGCACCGCCGCACCATCCACCGCCAGCAAATTCGCCATAGTATCTGCCAAAACCACATTCAAAGCATGACCAATATGCATAGCTTTAAACGGATTTGAGCAATTCGTTTCAATAACGACCGTTTGCCCTGAACGATTAGTCGCTGGCCGCACCTTCAGCGATTCCAATACCGCTTGGTCGCTTAATTTCACATTAATAAAACCCGGCCCAGCCACACTAACCTCGCTCAGCTCCTCGTGACCGCGCAACTCTTCGGCAATCGCCTCGGCAATCTCGCGCGGACTTTTACCCAAGGGTTTCGCCAATTGCAGCGCCACATTCGTCGCAAAGTCGCCGAATTTTGGATCGGGGCGCGTTAACTGCACCGATACATCTTGATCAAAAAGTTTTGTAATAATCTCAGAAATAACTCGTTCC
Organism: uncultured Candidatus Saccharibacteria bacterium; assembly: GCA_963548835.1. Classification (GTDB taxonomy): domain Bacteria; phylum Patescibacteriota; class Saccharimonadia; order Saccharimonadales; family Saccharimonadaceae; genus Nanosynbacter. The sequence continues at coordinate 16,892 of CAUUVO010000004.1, read as the reverse complement.
ATACTGTTTAGTATAACAGATATGGCCTAAATTATTCCTCGCTCATTTCCTCCAACTGCAACAAACTCATTGAACTTGGGCTAGAACCTTTGACGTGCTTTAAGACATAGTCCAAAGCCGACATATCGTCGCGGCTCAGCACGCTATTATCATCCAGCTCGCAGATATTGCTTTCTTCAGCCATTTTTATTCCTTTTTATGTTTAGTTTAATATACTATTTAATGATAACATATGCTTTTTATTTTGTCAATATTATGATGCTAATTCCCAATCGTAATTCTGATGCATCCAATCCAGCACCACCCCACCAAGAGCGTTTAATATCTTCCGCTGCTTGCGGCTAGCTACTTCTGGCGACGAACCATTCAAACTATCCAGCACATCCTTATAGTTCTCAACGTCCTGATCGCTTGGCGTAATCGGCTCGCCAAACACTAGCAACACACCTTTTTTCGTAAGCAACCATGACGGATGAATTTTATTATCATTAAGCTGGTTTGGATTGCGGCGCTGTCCCTCAACCTGCATAAGCGCCGGCAAAATCGCCCGCCCCGTTGACAGTGCCAAATGCGGCACTAATTTGCCTGGCTTGTTTGGCAATTCGCCGTTATTCTCCACGCCGTAGCCAGTCACCGGATTATGCGCTGCCGTCACAACCGTCAAGCCGCTGTCTGTCATTCTTTGTGTCAGTCCGTCGTAGTAGCTGCTATTAAACCGCAGCGGATATTTACTTTCACCGCTACTTTCACCGCTAACACCTGACATATTCTCATAAGCTACTGGGTAAACATTATCCATACCAACAAGTTCATATGGTAATCTCTGATGCCAGAGCCTCATATTAGTTTCAGCAACCGGCACTACAATTTTATTCATATTGGCGATAATACTAGTAATAGTCGAGACATCAACATCAGTTAAATGGCTAGTTGCCGCTATAAAGTCATTATCTTCTTCAGTACCTTTAGTCTTTTCAGCTGCTTTAAGCAGATGTTTTTCGCCTTCAACTTCAACCGTAACGTTACCTAGCAACATATCTGCCACCATCGACAGCGGAACTCGTAATCGCCGCTGACTAGGCTCATATAGTCCTTCGGCCGCCCCGGCTTTAGCTTGCCGAGTAATTTCTTGTATAGCTGGAGAACGTGAAAATAGTGTCATGATAGCCTCATTCTACTACCCACCCCCCCCCAGTTGTCAAAAGTAGCAAAAATGACTTTTATGTAGTCTGCATAATATATCATCAGCGCAGTATTCCCTAACCAGGCTGGAATAAGAATATTTGACTAAGAATCTCCAGCTAAAATAGCCCGAATCAATCCATCAAATAGTGGATGCGGGCGGAACGGGCGCGACTTAAATTCAGGATGAGCTTGCGTAGCCGCGAAATACCGATGATGCGGCGCTTCGATAAATTCCACCAGCTGGTCGTTCGGCGACGTGCCAGAAATCACGAGGCCGCCCCGCTCAATCGCTTGAACAAAATCTTGATTCACTTCGTAGCGGTGGCGATGCCGCTCAATTACCTCTGTCTTATCATAAATTTTAGCAACAAGTGAACCAGATTTCAGCACCGCCGGATAATCGCCGAGGCGCATTGTGCCGCCGGTCGACTGCTTACCCTGCTGGCCGTCCATAATGTACACCACATTCGCGCCAGGCTCAGCACCAAACTCTTCACTGTTAGCATTCGCCACGCCGCCCAAACGCGCTGCTGCAATGACCGCCGCCTGCAAACCCAGGCAAATTCCTAAATACGGCTTGTTGTTTTTTATACAATATTCAGCCGCCTTGATCTTACTCTCAACGCCGCGCGTACCGAAACCACCCGGCACCACGATAGCGTCAACGCTGGCGAAATCAGCTTCGTTCGCCGTCTCAGCATTAATCCACTTGATAGAAATCTCGCTTTTGTTCGCCCAAGCGGCAGACTTCAGCGCCTCAGTCACCGACAAGTAAGTATCAGAATTATCAATGTATTTAGCCACCAGGCCGACGGTTACCCGCTTGTCATACTCAGTTTTATCACGCTTTGCCAAACGTTTCCATCGCTGTAAATTTGGCTCCACTGAATTGTCGGTAAATTCGCCAAGCAACTTGCCCAAATCACGGTGCACCGTCAGCGGCACTTCATATACCGTATCGACATTTGGCATCATAATAATTCCCTCCTGGCGTACGCCAGACGAAATAGCAATTTTTTCGCCGATACTACGCGGCGGCTTGTCGTGACCCTCGGTACGGACTGCCACCACATCCGGCATAATCCCAAAACCGCGAAGATCCGCCAGCGCATTCTGAGCCGGCTTGGTCTTATACTCATGCGACGCCTCCAAAAACGGCACGTACACCACGTGCACGAACAGGCAATTTTCCCGCCCCACATCCAGCGCAAAACCGCGGATCGCCTCTATAAAACTCAGACCTTCGTAGTCGCCGACTGTGCCGCCAATTTCCACGATGTGAACGTCGCCCTCAGCCGCCTCACGAATAGCCGCCTTGACAGAATTAGTCAAATGCGGCACCATCTGTACCGTCTGGCCGCCAAATTTGCCAGCCCGCTCATCGGCGATCAAATCGCGCAGCAGCCGACCCGACAGCGTGGTGTTTTTCCGCGTCAGTTCCAAATCCAAAAACCGCTCGTAATGCCCCAAATCTAAATCAGTCTCAGCGCCATCTTTGGTCACAAAGCACTCACCGTGCTCTTTTGGATTCAGTAGTCCGGCATCAACATTCAGATACGGATCGCACTTTTGTGCCGACACGGCAATACCTTTGGCCTGCAGCACTGCGCCGATACTGGCGGCCGTGATCCCTTTACCTACACCCGACAGCACGCCACCAGTAACAAAGATATATTTTTGTTTTTTCCTCACAGTTTTATTCGCCTCCATGAGACCCTATTGTAACACTTTTTAGTATAAATCAGAAGATATTTAGCCATCACCGCTGCTGGCGTCGCCGCCACATATCGGCTTTTTCTTCCGGAGTTAAATGCGGAAAATCTGGCTTATTTGGATTAGCTGAATAGCCGGCCATCTCGGTTTCATTAGACACGCAGAGAATTTTACCAATATTCTTTGTGCTTATTTTAACATATGATCAGTTGCTAGTAAGCATCTCCCCATTCAATGATTGGGCACACAAGACTAATCAACTATCCGCAGAACACACATAACGCGGATAACCTCTTCGCAATGAAACTGTAGGAGGATCAATATAGGAGCGATTGCTCGCTGCATCAAACGGATTTGGATCATGAAGAATAATCGGTTTATGTCCACACTCCACCCATTTAATATAGAACACTGTATTACCAAGAAACGCGAGGTCGCAAAGAATAAATATACCAAGAACGCTCATTATAGCTATGGCTACATTGATACGTCTGCCTTCGACCAATGATGATTTTTTATTATTACCCACTTTATAATCTCCTTACTTTTATAATTAAACTAAAAACAATAATTAACACAAGAGGAGCTCCGATTATCAGTATACTATTTTGTTTCTGTGATAACTCAGAATGCCTGCCAGCTGCAACATCCCTATGACCCATTTCAGGCAACGCTTTGTCGACAGATCTAACACACATATCCTTTCCATTTTTCACAACAGGAGGCAAACCTATGCAACGATCTGACGCGTCGGGAACACCATCCCCATCTTGGTCGCCATGAGTATCCTTCACAAATATTGTTCCTAAAAATACGATCTCTCTCCCTGACGATGCAATCCCTTTCATTAAAAGAGTATGGTATCCGGCTCCGACCTCATTAGGTATCTTAACATTACCATTAATGTCACCGTTTTTATTGATCTTAAGACCAGTAAGGGCTGTAGGTTTTGAGAATAGCTTAATAGTAAGCAAGCTTCCTGGACTCAGACCTTCTCCTTTAATTTTAAGCGGGACATCTCCACCAGGATTAACACCGCCCATACTGCTCATATCTAAGCGCTTTGTTAGAGTAACTTTCTGCGGCAAATCGTACAGGCTGCTAGCTGACTTGTCTTTATTTATATCCTCCTTCCTAATTGCATCATCTATAGCCTTTGCTATTAGAATATGCCCAGCAGCGTTTGGATGAAATGCATTTTGAAGCGCATCAGCAGCAAGACCACCTATTCCAACATCGGCCAGACTAGTAACGTATTTTTTATTTTCACATAATTTTCCAGTCTCCAAACTATCGGCTATCGAGATATATTGAACACCGCTGTCTTTTGCTGCGCGCCTTAATACATTATTTAATCTTGAAGTATGTTGCCGTATCATCTTACGCTCTATTTTATTCAAAAATCCAACCCCCTCACACTTATCGCTATTATCGCTTATAAACTGCGGATAACCGATAATAAATATTTTTGAATTGGGCGAAGCTTGTTGTAATTTTTTAATAACAGTACGAGCAGCGCCATATTGATTGTATACGAGATTGTTTGTCGCCAGAATTACTTCTGGATTGTTCGCATAACTACAGGTTCCTCTATCAAGTACGCAAGTCTTTAACACATCGCCGAACCCTACATCGTTTCCCCCGCCAGTTAATGTAATCATGCGCGGCTTATATTTTTTCACAAACTCCAATTGCGGTATATATCCAGGCAAAAACGATTGCAACACGTCATCCTTTATATTATCCATACCTTTTTCTTTTATAACCTTTTGCGTTACTTCATTCTGGCCTATATAATACCTCGGATTCATAACATAGTCATGAATCATTCGAGCACCCGAACAGGCAACCGACTGAACCCCCTTGATATTTTGCCTTTTGGCTAATATATATGGGTACGATCGGGAACTTAGATGACAATCCTTTGGCGACCCGGTGTTCTTTATGTAAAATTCCGAAAACCCATTCTCAATATCCCCCTCCCCACTCGAATACGAATCGCCCATTGCGAGATAGTCAAGCCAGGAAGACAGCGGTTCATTCTTAGCTATAGATATCGTCACCACTTCGTTAATCGCTTGACCACGTAGCGCCCGATGTTGATACGTTAATTCTGTAAAATCATCATTCGCAGATATTCGCTCATGTGATGCCTCAATATTTTTCCACTGATCACCATAAAACTTCGGGTATATAATCCTAGTCGGGCATGGATCATGAAACTCATCCTCCATTTTATCGCGATCAACAAGACACTCGGGTGTAATTCGCCACACCTTGAATGCCGCCGTTCCGCCAATAATCACCTGTGTTCCGTCATTTGACACCGCCACACTTGGTTGCGGTTCTACGTTGTGCGTGTGATCATAATATCCTCTGCCAAATACCTTTCGCTCGCCCGTCTCTAGATCAATGCGCGAAAATATATCATAAGCATTAACATGCCTTGCGCTACCAGAATAGACGAGATACCGCCCGTTATTAGAAATTCCCCAGCTAATGGCGTACATAGGTTTCCCTTTATAATCAAGTGAAAACGCTGGATTTGACATGTCAAAGTCAAACGATTTTTTACTGCTACTCATCTTGAGGCGCTTGGTGAAATTATTGTATTTCTTTAGATGAGAGATTTCGTCATAGTCAAACGCATACCCGCGGTGCATACCGATAATCGTATCCGTCCCCTTGAACCAATGAACTGCGCTGAGATTATTCACCTTATAAAAGAGACCACCATTTGATACATACACATCATACCACCCATTTGCCTGCCCAAAGCGCCAGCCGTTAAACTCATTCAAACAGAGCGTTAACTGCATTGTCGGCTCTCTGTCGTCATACGTCTTTGCCACCGTTACTGTTTCTAGTTTACAATGTCCGCGCACATTAGCATTTGGATCAACCGCCAGATCAAGCGGTCGCACATGTTTTATCACCGGATCATTATCCATCCAATTAGCCCCAGCAGCAGAAGTCGTCACCTGATGTAATAAAAACGACACTCCAATGAGTGCCGTCATAGTTACCAAGCCAATAGTTTGCAAATTACCGTGTCGCTTTTTGATTGTTAACCCTATACGCCCCCTTTACGTTGTCTTAAGTATAACACATCAACAACAAAGTATATTTTTGATCGTTTTATTCACAACCATCACAAATCGTCAGACTCGCCGGATCAATGGGCGCAGCGACGCCCCCGCTCGCCTTAGCCTGCTCGTCCGCCACCGCCTGCGCTGCCTTCATCGCCGCGTCAATGGCATTCAATTTTTCTTCCAAAGTCATGTCGTCAGAAATAATTTGACTTGCGTTCATGTTCCTGTCTTTCTATATATTTAGTATCGCTTACGCTTATATTACGCTATATATAGCGCTTATGCAATATAGTGCCGCCAATTTCCTGTTGTAGTTTTTTCATCAAGGCTACCGATTGGCATAATGTAAATTTGCCTATTTTCCACGCGCGGCATGAAGTCGCCCAGCTTGTTGGCATACACCTCCAAAGCCGCCGCCTCTTCTTCCTCTGGTAGTTCTCGTACCTTTGTTGTCAAAAAGACAGCACTCTTTTGATCGTTCCAAACCACAAATTCGACAACACCGCTGCGATAGGCATTAACAGCGTGACGAGATTGTCGGTCAGAAATCCAAATAATGTTGTTATTTTTATAACGGACGAAGTGAAGTGGCGTAATCAATGGTGTTCTGTCACGATTGACGGTTGCCAAGGCGCCAACTTCCACGGTGTCTAAAATATCTGTTGTAATTTTGTCCATGGCAGTTACTTCGTGGTGTTTACTTCATAGCTGGTGTTGGTACTTTCAAAGAAATTGACCAATTCCAGGGTGTCATTTGCCGTAGCCATCCATTTGGCCGGGTTGGCCACGTTGTACTCAGGCTCAAAACCAAGCTCGACCAAGCGGCGGTCAGTCATGTGCATAACGTACTGATTGACATAATCAGCGTTTAAGCCGAGGATTCCCTTTGGCAGCATATCCTTGTTGTACTCCTTTTCTAGCTCAACCGCCTGCAGGATAAGCCCGCGAATTTCCTCAGCGAATTCCTGGGTTTGCAGTTCTGGGTTTTCGTCCAAAATGGTCAGTAGTAAGTTGATACCAAAGGTCAGGTGCAAATTCTCATCCTTGGTGATCCAGTCTAGCAGCGTGCCGACATTGCGCAATAAATTACGCTGACGGAAGCTCATACCAACCATAAAGCCCGAGTAGAACCAAATGCCTTCCAGCACAATGTTATAGGCCACCAGTGAGCGGACAAAATCTTTTTTACCCTCCAAAGAGTAGATATCCAGGTTTGGATCAAGCATCACATCGAGGTGCTTGTTCTGAAAATCCGCCTTGTCGGCCAATGATTTTTTACCAAAGCCCGCCGCGTAAATCTCCTCGCGATCAAACGGAAACGTCTCGATGATGTACTCAAAGGTCATGAAGTGGTTGGCTTCTTCCCACATCTGCTTCGACAAATACAGCTGCGCTTCAGCGGCGTTAACGTACGGATAAATACCAAATGCCAGCGATTTGTTGATCAATAGCTCGTTCGGGTTGAGATAGCTAATTACCGTTTTGAGCGCATGCTTTTCCTCGTCACTAAGTTTTTCAAAATCTGCCAAATCCTGGACCAACTGCACCTCGTTTGGGAACCAAGTGTTGGCCACTGCTTGGTTGTATAAATCGTATGCCCATGGGTAGCGAATTGGGTGTAAGCTGAGCCCATCGCGCAAGCCTGAGCCCAAAATTCCCTGTTTAGGATGTTGATAATCTGCCATATTATTCTCCTTTTTTAACTTTGGCAAATCCAAACCCGCGCGTTTTAGCGCCAGTTCGAATCTTCTGTTCTGCTAATTTTTCCACCGACACTGTGGTCTGCTCTGATTGATGACGCGGCTTAACATGCAGGTAATAGGTGGTTTTCAAACCGCGCTGCCACGCTTCAGAATAAATCTCCACATATTCATCAATATCACGAGTCTCCAGATACATATTTCGAGAAATCGCCTGATCAACCCACTTCTGTGCCCGGGCTGCTACTTCAATGAATGCATACGGGCTTAATTGGAAGCTGGTTTTATAAACATCTTTCAGTTTCTGCGGAATGGCGTCAATGTGTTGAATATCACCCTGATTAGCAAAAACCTCTTCCTTAATTTCATCCCACAAGTTCAACCGCTTAAGATCACGCACTAAATTATTGTTTACCTCCAGAAACTTACCATTCAGTGTCGAGCGGCTAAAAATCTGGGCAAATTGCGGATCAATTCCGGGGGTCGTCCCTGCCACATGACCGATGTTAGCGGTCGGTGCAATGGCCATCAATGTGGCGTTACGCATGCCTTTTTTAACTTTCTTACGTAGTTTATCCCAATCTAGACGGGTTTTGTTATCAATTTTCACCTTAACCTTGCGATTATTCGACAATTCCGCCACCGTATCAATCGGCAAAACACCCTTACTCCAGCCGCTACCGTTATATGTCGGATAACTACCTAACTTGGTCGCCAAATCCGCCGACTGGTCGATGGCGTGATAACTGATAAACTCCGTCAATTGGTTGATCAACTCATAGGCTTCATTCGACTCATAACAATAGCCAAGTTTTTCCAATACGTCCGAAAAACCCATCATGCCCAGGCCGACAGCTCGCGTCTGCTGGTTGGCGTGCATTGCCTCTTTAACTGGCGTCTCAGTAATGTCAATCAGATTATCCAATTGCCGAATCGCTGCCCGTGAAGCCTCTTGTAAACGGTCCCAGTCCCACGTCTTATCCTCACGCAAAAACGCCGACAGATTGATACTAACCAAGTTACAGGTGGCGATATTATCCTTGTCTTGAGGCAGGGTAATCTCCGTACAAAGGTTGGACAAATGAATTGTACCAGTGTTATTATTCAGTGCCCGCACATTGATAGTGTCTTTCCAGGTGAGCCACGGGTGGCTGGTGGCCTGCAGGCTAGTCAAAATCTGCTTAAATTGCTGGCGAGCCGATGTCTTCTCAAAGACGCGCATTTTACCAGCTTCAGCCAACTTGATGTACTCTTTGTAGCGCACGGAAAATTCTTCACCATATAACTCTGGCAAATCTGGCGTTTCCGCTGGGTCGAACAGATACCAATCTTGATCTTTCTGCACCCGCTTCATAAACTCATCAGAGATAAATACCGCGGTGTTGGCAAAACGCGTGCGCATATACGGGTCGCCAGAGTTAGAACGCAGATCAATAAATTGCCCAAAATTAAGGTGCCAGTTCTCCATATAAATGGCGGCTGCACCGGCTTTCTTGCCCTTACGGCTAACCGCAAACAGCGCCGTATCGATCATCTTCATGAAAGGAATTGGGCCAGTTGATTCAGTATTAGTAGTCTTAACTGGGCTACCGGCTGCCCGCAACTTAGTAAAACCGATGCCGATGCCGCCAGTACCCTTGGCGATAAACATCGTATCGCGCACACTCTTGGCAATTGACTCCATGTCATCGTCGACATTTAGTAAAAAGCAGTTACTGAGCTGCGGGAAGGAGCCACCAGCATTAACCCGTGTCGAACCGCCCGGCAGATATTCTAACTTGCTCATATGTTCATAAAATTCAATCGCTGCCGCAGTTGGATCTGGCTCGTTATAGCTAAGCCCCATAGCGATACGCATATGAGTAAATTGCGGCGTTTCCAGCGGGTCGCCGCTTTGTTTGCGCAAGGCATAGCGGTTTTTATTGGTCATTACACCGAGGTATTTACTGAGGTCGTCGCGTTCTGGACGTAATGCTTCACCCAATTTTTTTAGATCAAACCGACCGTCACTCATCCGCTCATCAAGCAAACCATCTTTGACCGCCGCTTTAACAAACTTCGGAAACTCCCGCGCATGCAATTTCTTTAATTCGTCTGCCGTCTCATAATCACCCAAAATACTCTTATAAATAGTCTTTAGTAGCAGGCGGGCTGCGATTTTATCATAATCCGGATCATCCTTGACATTCTGTAAAACCGTCTGAATCACCGCCTCATCCAGCTGCTCAGTAGTAATCCCGTCAAATAGCGTCAGCTGCAACTCGGTCGCCACCTGTACCACTTTAGAAACCTGATCTGGTAGACCATCGCAGGCCTTCAAAATCGCCGCATTAATTTTATTGGCATCAAACGGCTCTTTCGTTCCGTCGCGTTTGATGACGTTGATTTGTTGCATGTACCCTCCTTAATTTGCCCTGCTAAAAATCAGCCGCCAGTACCCTATCTGGTGGCTTGATAGAATAATTTGCCTTTTTGTTTATTTATGGGTTCGCTACATATATAGCGTACAACACTAACTATAGCCGCTACATATAGTGTTTTTCAAGACATTTGGTAAATTTTACAACCTATTTTTGCTATAATCAGATACGGTATGAAATTTGCCTCAATGCGCGACGTCACTTATTTTTTAGACGAACTAATCGCCCATCCGCCCGAAAAACATAATCGGCTGGTATGTGTGGCGCATATTTTAGAAACCCTTGGTAGTCCGCAAAGTCAAATTCCCGCCATCCACATCGCCGGCACCTCCGGCAAGGGTTCGACTGCTTATTATGCTACCAGTTTACTGAACCGGGCTGGCTATACTACCGGCACATTAGTGTCGCCGCATATTGCCAGCGTCGCCGAACGTTCGCTAATCAACGGACAGCCGCTGCCTGAACAAGAATATTTGCATTATTTTCAAGCGTTTGCCAATCTTTACGTAGTACACAACCTGCATCTATCGTATTTTGAATTTTTGACGATTTTTAGTTTTTGGCTATTTAAGGAAATAGGTGTTGATTATATCATAATTGAGGTTGGGATTGGCGGTCGGCTAGATACAACCAACGTGATTTTCCGTTCGCCAACTGTACGCGTCATCACTGATATCGGACTAGACCATACGGAATTATTAGGCAATACTCTGACAGAAATCGCCCAAGAAAAAGCTGGCATTATCCATCAAAGCGATTCAGTCGTGATGAACCGACAAGCTTCTGAGATTGAAACGATTATTCGGCAATATGCAGAGTCACAGCACTCACAGTTCTCAATTGCTTCGCCAATTATTGACGATTTTCTGAAAATACTGCCGGATTTTCAGCAGCGGAATTGGACATTGGCGTACCGCGCCGTTGAAAAGCGGCTGTCATTGGATGAAAAGCCGTCCCTGCCAAAAGAAGTTCTGGAAAAATCTACACACATCACTATCCCCGGACGATTGGAAAAACGCATTACTGATGGAATTAACGTCATATTTGATGTTGCGCATAATCCGCAGAAAATCTGCGCCTTGGCTGATTCATTACGAAAATTGTATCCGGATAAAAAGCCTATCTTCGTAGTAGCATTCGGGCAAAATAAGCATTCGTCGCTGGCAGAATCGCTTGCCATAATTGACGGTCTGACGCAACTAACCTACGCCACCACATTTAGCGCCAATTACGGCAAAAACCACCGCAACGTACCGCCAGAAACCATCCAGCACCTCATGAAATCTGCCGTCGAGATTGAACATAATACAGACAAGGCCCTCGCGAAAGCCATCAAAAAGGCCCGGCAGCTTGATATGTACGTCGTTGTTACTGGGTCGTTTTATTTATTGAGTGAATTTGCAGCAAGCTAAACCGCTACTATAACTAAATTATCTTGTGTTCGATTACGTACTGAATTGCCCGATTGAAAAAAGGACGCATATTAATATTCTGCAGCTCAGCGACAGACACCCACTTATAATCGCTATGCTCCCAGCTCAACTTCACCGCCGGCGTATTATCCAAATGCGTGACGTATAATAGCTTCGTAACCGACTTATTCTCTTTCTCATCGTATGTAGTCTCGGCGTACGCTAATTGTATTTTTGCTGGATCTAAGTCTATTCCGCATTCTTCCTGTACCTCGCGGATCACCCCCAAATGCTCCGGCTCACCCGCATCCACGATTCCACCCGGCAAGTCTGGCTGATATGATCTCTCTGGATATTTTAAGTGTTCGCTCAAAGTCAAAGTTAAAACATTACCGTCACCATCAATGATTAGGATTTTTGCAATTGATTCTAATTTTGTGTTCTGCTTTGACATGCTGCAGATCATTATAGCATAGAAAATCACCACTTTATTTTAGCCGAAACCACCTATTTTTGCATAAAATTCAAGAAAATTGCCTAAAACTATTGACTTTTTAATCAATTATTGATATATATATATTAGCTTTTTGCTCAAAGGTAGTCTTTTAGGGCGAGGAGCGCCCTTTACTTTGAGCTGAGCTTCCTTCTAGAAAGGAGAGAAGAGATGCCAAATGGCATTAGAATCTTCCTCAAGCAGCTACTCGCAGCTGTCACAATTGTCTACGGCGTGGCAAATCTCGCCTTCGACTTCGGAAGTGGTCCTAGCATGACGCTGGCAGCGTATGCGTTCGCTATGACACTGTTGAACTCCGCTAGACTCGACATGATCGAGTCTAGGCCCCGAATCAACATCACCATCACCAGAGAGGAGGACAACAGCAGCAAGGGCTAACCGCCCACCGAAAATCGCTTGCCGAATTGGCTCAACCTGGTTGAGACGCATGACGCGTTTCCTGGGTTGAAATACACCCAATTCCGGTTTGAGCCAGTTCGGTGGGCTATTTTCTTGATACTAAACTCACTAGGGGCTAGCGTCCAGTTTTCCCTGCCTTTGTCTCTTGGCGGAAGGACGGGGATTCGAACCCCGGAGACCCCGTGAAGAGTCTACACACTTTCCAGGCGTGCCAGTTCAACCACTCCTGCATCCTTCCGTTATCAGTATTATAACAGAAGATCAGATGGCGGTTGCAACATCGCCTGCTTTTTGTCTATAATAAAAAGCAATGATGAACGATCCTTCAATACGTATTAAACTCACCAATGTTACCAAGCGGTTCGGTATCGGCGATGCTGAGATTAGCGCCTTGGATAACGTTGATTTAACCGTCAAAAAGGGCGAATTTATCGCCATTATGGGTCCAAGCGGCTGCGGTAAGACGACGCTGCTTAATATGATTGGGCTATTAGACCAGCCGTCTGACGGCGAATATTACCTGGATAATCGGCCGGTTGATTTTTTGACGCCGCGCCAGCGCGCCCAGATTCGCTCTAAGCAAATTGGTTTTATTTTTCAGAATTTTAATTTAGTACCGCGGCTAACCGTTATCGACAATGTCGCCCTGCCGCTGACGTACACAGGCCTCGGCAAAGTTAAACGATTACAGGAAGCTAGCCGAATATTGAAAACGTTTCATTTGAACGAACGCGAATATTACATGCCGCATCAATTGTCCGGCGGCCAAGTGCAGCGCGTCGCTATCGCCCGGGCGCTAGTCAATAGCCCGTCGATCATTCTAGCAGACGAACCAACCGGCAACCTAGACAGCAAGGCTAGCCACTTGATCATGGAAGAATTGGCGGACATTCATCGCCGCGGCAACACTATTATTATGGTGACGCATAATCCGGAATTAACCAGTTACGCCAGCCGCGTTATCACTATGCTGGACGGTAAAATCGACACCGACGAACACCTGGGCAGGAAAAAATTTACCAAAAAATTGATTGCAGACGATGATAAAGAAAAGAAAGATAAAGACACTAAACATAAAAGCGAAAGTCATAAAGAAAAGCAGGAAACCAGCAAAGAAGCCGTAAATAAGACCGCCAAAGACGATGAAGAAAATAAAGAAAGCAAACACCCTAAAGCAGAGACTAAAAAGACCGAGAAGACCGATAAACCAGAGAAAGCGGAGAAAGCGGAGAAAATTGAAAAACCCGAAAAAGCTGATAAGAAAAAGGAAAAAGAATCGTGAGTATGTTATTAAAGAACCATTTTGAAAACGCCACTCAGGCTTTGAAGGCTAACCGCGGCCGGACATTTTTGACGATTATCGGCATCACTGTCGGTATCGCCAGTATAACCATGGTATTATCGTTAGCCAGCAGCGTTACCAAACTGTTTAGCGGACAGCAGAACATCAACACTAATGAGCCAGTCGCCATCATCCGATCCGGCGGACAAAAAACTGGCGCGAACATTTTTACTGAAGCAGACGGATCAACTACAGTCAATACGCTAACCGAGCAAGATGTAAGCGATTTGGGGAAAATTCCCAATCTTAAGACAGCGCCCATCGCTTTTTTACACAGCGAGCTAAAAGCGCGCGACGGTAAAGTCGACACCCAGAAAGCCGCGATAGTCGGCAGTACCGGCTCATTAAAGTCAATCGCCAACCTGGAAGTTAGCGAAGGCCAGTTCATCGACGAGGCTGACGGCATCATCGTCGGACAGCAATTATCTGTCGACTTATTTGGTACCGACAAATCTATCGGCAATGTCATCAATATCCACGGACAGCCAGTTACAGTCGCTGGCGTCTTAAAAAACGTCAGCCATCCCGCCAAACACCTTAATGTCGACTTTAATAATGCCGCCATTATGCCGTTGTCTGTCATAAAAAGATTCACTCAGAATGCTGCTCAAATTCAGCAAATCGCTGTCGCCGCAGACTCTCGCGAACAATTACAATCTGGCCTTTCTGAAGCCGAGAAAATACTGAATAAAAACCACGACGGCAATAATGATTACCGCATCCTTACGGGTAATGAAATAAACGAGAGTAAAAGCAACTTAGTCAATTTATTGTCATTCGTGATGGCTGTTATCGGCGGCGTATCACTGATAGTTGGCGGTGTCGGTATTATGAATATTATGCTAGTTAATGTCGCTGAACGCCGGCGCGAAGTAGGAATTCGCCGCGCTGTGGGCGCTACCGGTCAGCACATCATCAATCAGTTCGTCATTGAATCGGCAATCGTCGGTCTACTGGGCGGCATCATCGGTTACGTCTTAGGCCTTTGCGGCGCTTATATAGTTGGCGCTTATTTATCGTTTACACCATATATTTATTGGCAAACTATTGTAATAACGATCTTCCTATCGCTGCTTATCGGCATCATCGCTGGCCTATATCCAGCCTTCCGCGCCACCAAGCGCGACCCGATTGAATCGCTTCGGTATTAAATCCTCTGTCCAGAGCAGCAAATTCTCTGAGCAACGAAGTGGAAGCAGATCAAACTGCCGCACTTAATAGAGCCAACTGGCTTAAGAATTGAGCTAATCGCTAACTCAATTCTTGCTTCAACCGCTCAACCAGCGCTACTGGGCCAGGATTAACACCGTTTAATATAGCGGTATAAATACTAGCAGCATCTGCCAGCACCAAACCCCAAAGCAACTGCCTCATCAGCGTCTCGCCGGCGAGTTCCACCACATATGCCTTCGGACGCTTGCCGCTCAGCAGGCGGTCGCTTAATTCCATACGCTCGCGAATTCTCGGCCGCTCTAAGCTGCTTCGAAGGTCAAAAATGGCGAACGGCTTTTCTACCGGATGCGACGACCAGCCGATAAACTCATTGTGATTAAACTCTGGATACTGGTTGGAAAAAGCCAAATTCTTCGCCGATTCGTTCCAGCTGATTTTCCATTTATATGCCAGCGGCCAGGTTAATTCCCCAGCAAAAAACTCTGGCGTTTTACCGATTACCATTTTAGCAATCTGTTTCGCGTAATTATGCGACTCAGGGACGTCCGCCGCCCAGCCAGCCGCTTCGCTGCGCAGCCAGCCTGCGCTATCCGCGACCTGCTGGTATAGATCACCGTCAATAATCCAAAAATGTTGTAATAATTTCAACAAACCTCGCAAATGATACACTGTTGACATTCTAGGCTGCGCGCCTGATGGAACTTCCACGTACGCCGCGCGGTCAGACTTAGCGCACTCAATCAGCGATCCTCCCGTCGATAAAGCCGCCAAACAAGCCTGTTTCTTCAATGCCTGCTGATAGCAGCTCAGCGTTTCCTCAGTATTACCCGAGTGGCTAATAGTAATCACCAGCGTCTCCTCACCGACAAATCCCGGCAGATCATAGCCTTTTACCACCACAAGCGGTACATGCAGCCAGCCGTCCGTTAAGACTTTAATCATATCCGCCGCCAAAGCCGATCCGCCCATCCCAGCTAAAACCACATTCTTAAATTCGC
This sequence comes from uncultured Candidatus Saccharibacteria bacterium, assembly GCA_963548835.1. Classification (GTDB taxonomy): domain Bacteria; phylum Patescibacteriota; class Saccharimonadia; order Saccharimonadales; family Saccharimonadaceae; genus Nanosynbacter. The sequence continues at coordinate 944 of CAUUVO010000004.1, read as the reverse complement.
GCCGCTGGTTATCGCCAGGAATCACCTCTATCTCGTACACTGCCTGCTTGGAAATATCTAAAATACCGCCGAGCGTATCAGACGGATCGCGTTGTTTTATTACATTCAAATCATCTAACATCTTGCATTTCTCCCTTTGTCCATGTTAAAGTATAACATAAGCGTAAACAGAATTAATATAAAGGTGGGTATATGAGTTCTCATACTAATCAATCAATCAGCGACGATCAAGAACTAGCCAAGGTGTTGGCCGGCGTTTCTCAAGAGGCGGATAATAATATGCAGTTCGAGGAAACTGGCAGTGTCGCAGCACCATCAACTGTAAATCCAGCTACTATCTCGCCAGATCCAGCGCCTGCTGCTGACCCGGTGCAAACTGCCGACCCAGATCCAGTACAGAACGCTACGTCTGCCGCGAAGGATGTAGCGAAAACGTCTTTATCTTCGGGTTCAGGGCGAACTGTCCAGCCAGGAGCGCCGCAGCAGTCAACTACATCTGATTCAACACTTGATGAAATCAAACAAACCGCCCTATACGAACTGCGTCCGCTTATTAACAAGCTTAACGTATCGCCAGAAGAAAAGTTTGACACCTACCTATTACTGCTGCGTTCAACTGACGACAGAGATTTGATCGCGCCAGCACATGAAGCTGCTGTTGCTATAGTTGACGAATCTCGGCGCGCCCAAGCATTGTTGGATATTGTTAAAGAAATCGATTACTTTTCTGAATCCAGCAAATAAAAGTTTAGTTTATTAAATAAAAATACCCGCTGCCCGGCGGGTATTTTTATCGGCTACGGGCGGCTTTGGTAAAAATTTGCAAAACCGCCCGCTCAACCAGCCGCTAGAGATTACATCATCCCCATGCCCGGCATACCGCCAGGCGCAGCTGGAGCTTCTGGCTCTGGTACGTCGACGACCAGTGCGCCCATGGTTGCTGC
>CAUUVO010000003.1:0-91826 GCA_963548835.1 uncultured Candidatus Saccharibacteria bacterium | reverse complement strand
TAGTTGTTGTTACAAACCTAATTCTACGGGATGTTCCGTTTTAGGTTAAGGGATCCCCATATTCGTTATTTGACTTTCCATATCGCCTGTGCTTAAATCATAAGCATTAGTACTCTGAGGAGAGGGATATGGAAAATAAACAAACAAATCATGGAAAAATAAAAATTGTCGCTGGGATATTTGCCATTGCACTGGTGGCGGCTTTATTATATTGGCTATTTACTAGCCTGCTGAATACAAATCAGCATAGCCAAACAAAACAGGATCCTAGCCGTACTGCTAACTATCAGATGGACGATGAGAACACCAGTCCGCAGCGACCAAACACAAACTCAAAATCGAGTTCGGACGATAATAAAACTGATCAATCTCAACATAATGACGACATAGAAAATTCATCCAACGGCTCCGCCGAGACAACTAGCAATAATACTGCCGTCATGTACCGTAACAGCGCCGCTTCCCGCCACCGCCAGGCAACCTTGGCAAGCAAAAAGCCGTCAACTCACAATAGTATTTTTCAAAAACCTAAACACAGACCAATCACTAAACCTGGCGGCAACAAACCAACTACACCGCCAAGTACACCCAAGCCAACACCCGAGCCAGCGCAGGCAGCCGTAAAAATCGTCGGCGCCGCAGAAGTCGGATCAACCCTAATCGCGCAAATCGACGATCCCGACGGATTGAAAGACGGCGGCATACGATATTATCAATGGTTTGCCGACGGCGCGGCTATTCCTGGGGCTAGTTATTTCTCATACAAGTTGACACCATCAGAAGTGGGTAAAAAAATCACTGTCAAAACAACTCATGCTAACAACAAAAACGTAATGAAAGATTTAATTAGCTCAGCTACAGCAGCTGTCGGCAACGCCGCATCAAATAATAACCATGGTAGCGTCACCATCGACGGAATTAACCGAGTCGGACAAGTATTCACTGCTCACATTACCGATGCCGACGGCGTACCAGAGGGCGACATTACTTATCGATGGTATGAATTTTACGGTAAATTCTTGGGAACTGGCAAAACTCTCGCGCAAACCAGAGACCACCTCGGTATGCAAGTCATCGTCCAGGCCAGTTACATTGACAAGAAAGGACATAAAGAGAGCGTCACCAGCGGATTTAGCGGGTCGGTCGTTGATAATTCAGGCGGCGGCACTGGCGCGGGAATAATCAGTCCTGCTGCGACTGCGCCAAAAATTACCCTTCATGGGCCAGCCAGCGTCAAAGAAGGCGAAACTGCTGTTTACACGGCAACTTTAGACAAAGCAGCCAGTACTGATGTTAGCGCGGATATCAAAATCACGCACAATACTAGCAATCCGAACAATCTCAACGTCCGTTGGGACAGCCAGCGAGTGGTTATTAAAGCCGGAGAGACTAGCGCCAAATTCTACGTTGACACCAATGCTGGCACCGACGGCAAAGGTAAAGCTTACACCGTTTCCCTTAGCAACGCTGTCGCTGGTATGGTTAATAAAACAAATACCAGTTCCTATACCGCGGTCAACGCTCAATCGGTCTTTATGTTATCGTACGTTTATCCACTCGCTGAAGCTGGCGGCAGCGAGTTCTCTGACTACTGGAAAGCGGTTCATACAGCAGGCAGCAGCAAAATCCCGTACACACTCATCATGCCAGACGGCAGTCCTGACGCTAAACTCGACCCAGGCTATGTGCGGCTGCTAAAAAAGAACGCCGAGCTTGGCTTCAAAACTGTCGCTTACATCCGCACTATTCATCAAACCCGCCCAATTGCCGAAGTTAAAGCCGCCATGGCTAAGTTCATTGAACTTTACGGGACAGATAAAATTCACGGGTTTTACTTCGACGAGATATCATCCAGAAATAACGGCGCAACGGCTTACATGGCAGAATTATATAACTACACGAAAAGCACCTACGGCAACAAGTTGGTCGTCGCCAATCCTGGTACGCACATCACCGACGCAATTGCGCCATACGCCGATATCTTCATGACTAACGAAGGCACTGCTGACGAATATATTAATAACTATAAGACCGCTTACTCTGCCTTTGAAAAAGACCCAGCTAATTCCCATCGTATTTTCCATACGATTTATGCCGCAAAGGCTAGCGATTACCAAAAAATAATCAATTTATCGCGTCAGCGCAATGCTGGCTGGGTATTTATCACTACCGATAGTACGATACCTGATGGCAGGCCGTACAATGATTTGGCAGCTAATTTCCCTGCTCTTGTCGATAATGTCAACAATCTAAATAGACGACCGTTTGATCCAAACAGAAACACAACGCAGCCTTTGCTGGCTGGCGCGATAATCGCATCGGCAGACGTTAAAACAACAATTACAGCAAAGTAAATTCGCTAGCTAAGATTGGGTGCCGAAGCCTTGGGTATCTGTTGGCGGAAGCGGTGCTGACTGCGAAACTTCTGATACATCAAGCACCTGGCTAATTTGCTGGGCAGTAATAGTTGCCGTCGAACCCGGCGCGATCAGGCCAGCTAGCATCTGCTTGGCGATAGTATTCTCAACTGCTCGCTGGACAACGCGGCGCATCGGACGCGCGCCCAGGCGCGGATCGTAACCAGCTTCAACCAATAATTTCTTACCTTCTTCCTCAACAGCAACCTGGATTTTTTGCGGCGCCAAAGTTTTATTAACGCCAGCCAAAATTAAATCGACAACCTGCAGTAACTCTTCCTTGCCCAGCGGACGGAATAAGACAATTTCGTCAAAACGGTTCAAAAACTCCGGCCGGAATAGATTAGCGTTAATTAGCTCATTGATAAATGTTTGTTCAAACTGTTCCAGCTGGTAGCCGCGTTCAATATATTCGCGAATTCTGTCCGCTCCAGCGTTCGACGTAGCAATAACAATCGTATCGCGAAAACTAATTTCCCGGTTATTCTCATCGCGTAGGATGCCCTCGTCCAGTAGCTGCAGCAGCGTTGTTAAAACTTGCGGATGAGCCTTCTCAATCTCATCCAGCAGCACAACAGAAAACGGCCGTTTCTGCACCTGGGCAGTCAAACTGCCTGGATCATGCGCGCCATCAGCAATCAGCCGCGCTACGTCATCTGGGCGAACAAACTCGTTAAGATCCAACCGAATCATGCTGCCCTCGCCGCCAAAATAAACATCCGCCAGCGCTTTGGATAGTTCAGTTTTACCAACGCCAGTCGGGCCGAGAAACAGGAAAGCGCCAATCGGCCGATTTTGGTTTCTGACGCCAGTACGGGCGCGGCGAATAGCATCGGAAACAACTGTCACCGCCCGCGACTGATTAATCATCCGCTGATGAATCAGTGTTTCCAAATTAAGCAATTTCTCACGCTCGTCGCCAGTATTCGCTGTGGATATTTTTATACCAAGCGTTTTTTCAATTGCATCGTCCACCGATTGCGCTGTCACCAGCCCATTCTGAGCACAGCTAGCAGCTGATTCTAGAATCTTCAAAGCTTTGCCTGGCATCGCCAAATCTTGGACGTAGCGATCACCGACCCGATAAGCCTCGGCCAAAGCTTGATACATATACGCCACCCGGTATTGCGCCTCAAAAAAGAAGAGTTGGTCGCGCATAATTTTCATCGTTCCCGCCTCGTCGGTCGGACGAATAGCGATTGTATTCAGCGCATGCGCCAACTGCGGTTTCATCTGGGAAATCTGCAAAAACCGCTGCTCGTCCATCGCCAAAATCATGCGCAGCCGCCCCGCCTCCAGGATTGGCAGTAGTACATTACTTAAATCAACCGATCCAACGCCTTCCTCAAAGAATAACTGCGCATTATCCAAGCATAAAATAACATTTTTCGACAAATAAGCCTCGTTAATAATCATCGTCACCAAGTTCTCCAAATCACCGCGGCCGGACGCCGAACTCACAAGCGACGAGGCATCCAGCATAAAAACTTGCTGATACAGCAAATGCCGCGGCACGCCTTTATAGCCGTCGATTAACATCTCGGCAAACGCCGCCACTACCGTCGTTTTGCCCGCGCCGTCAGCGCCAACCAGCGTAACATTTTGCCGCCCGCCGGAACTAAATGTTGCCAGCATCTGTTCCAGCGCATTATTATGCATATCAAGCTTGGTCGCCATTATGCCGCCGCTTACCTGCGCGCTAATATTCTGCGCGAAACGGCTTAGTAGCGGTGTATAGCCAAACGACCAATCCCGGGCAATACCGCCCGTCCGAAGCGGCTTAACCTTGCGCTGCTCGATTAGCTCTTTGCTTCGTTCGTACCAGCGAATTCCCTCCAGTACATCTTGAAAGTCAATTTTCATATTTGCCAGCAGTGCGTCGTGTTGCGGCAGCTGTTTGACAATTGCCGCTGCTAAGACTGCGCCGGTAATCTTTGGACTGGCGGTTTCCTGCCAAATTTCAATCGCTGTTTGCCAAATCGCCTCAATATCTGCCGGATTTTCCGACGCGATATTTTGCAGCAAATTTGGCGTCACGCCCAAACGTACCGCCAGAAAAAACCCGGCACGCGTTCCAGCGACCGCTAAAGCCACGTCTTTCGGCGTTGGCTGAGGCGATAACTTTCCTAAAACATCCGCCGCCATAACATCGTCAATTGTTTGCGGATTTTTACTAATTTCAGCTGTTTTCAAATCTTTTTCCCACCAAATCGCCAGCATAATAAGCGGGCCGCTCAAGCCGATTAACAGCCAGCCGGCTGCGCCATGCGTAAATAGCGACCAAACCCCCAGCAAAAGCAATCCGCAGCTTAAAACGCCAGTCAGCAAATGCCAAGCCTTGCCGAAACGAACGGAAAAACGCGCTTTTTGTGAACGTAAACTGTGATAATTGAGCCTTGGGGCAACATTCATAGCGTCACCCCCAATCGCCATAAGATAAATCCGACAACTGGCAGCACTGGCAAAACTAGCCATGCCAAAACGCCGATTAGTTCAAAAATAACTACAATAGCAATCGCTATAATACCGATAAAAATAACCAGCGTACGAACAACCGCGCCGATTATTCTGGAAATCAGCCTGTCGAAAAAGGCTCTTAATTTGACTGGCAGCGGACCGTCAACATAACTGGCGGATATTTGGCGAAACGGATTAAATAATGTCCTTAGCAACAACCCAACAGAGAAGTGATCGGCCACTCTTAATACTGTCACGAAGCTTCGCCTAGCGTAATCCCATAGGCCGCTGCCATACCACCATTGAAAAATCCCCACCAAAAACATGTTTTTATTGTAGCATATTTGCTAATCGGGTTATAATAGCTAGTATGCAGAGGCAGATGATCAGTACGATTATTGGCAAAAGCGTAAAAAAAGTGGCGCAATTACGCGGCGGCGGATCGGCTTTGCCAGGTCTGGTGGTGGAAAAAATTGATCCGGATTTTATCAGGCGTACCTTAGAGGATTTACCGCAAGGAGTAGTAATTATCAGCGGCACTAACGGTAAAACAACTACCACGAAAATAGTTGTCGAACTATTAGAATCGGTCGGGATGAAGGTCTTTACCAACCGTACCGGCAGCAATTTTTCCCGCGGCGTAGCGGCAGCGTTATTAAACGAGGTTGATATTCATGGCAAGCTGGACGCCGACATCGCCGTACTAGAACTAGACGAGGCTTGGGCGGTTAAATTTGTTAAAATGGTGCAGCCGCGATTCTCCTTGCTGCTTAATGTCATGCGCGACCAGCTAGATCGTTTCGGCGAGATTGATACAACTGCCAAACTATTAGAAAAAATCGCCGCAGCAACAATCGACACGGTAGTATTGAACCGCGATGATCCAAGGATATTCGCAATCAGCAAAAAAATCCGGGCAAAATCCGTTTTCTTCGGTACAACCAGCGAGTTATTACAGCTAATGCCGACCGACGATACGCTCAAATCCGGATCAGCCAGAGCTAACAGCCGGGTAATTGCCGACGTGCTACTATCAAAAATCGACGGGCAGCGGGCAGTCTTCCGGATATCCGATAAAAATGCGCTCATTAGCACGCAGCTGACTGGCGTGTATAATTTATTGAACGCCGCGGCGGCCATTGCCTTAGCACGGCAGATTGCCGGCAACGAAGTAACTGGCGCGCTGCTTTTGGCGCTAAAAAACATCCAGCCAGCGTTTGGCCGCGGCGAAACTATTATGCTGCACGGCGTACCAATCGAATTAATCCTCGTAAAAAACCCCAGCGGTTTTCGCCTGGCACTACTGTCGTTTGCCCGCAGCCAGGCCGCTATGATGATCGCCATCAACGATAATTATGCCGACGGCCGCGATATGAGCTGGCTGTGGGACGTTGGCTTTTCAAAAATAAAAGCCGTATCAACTGTCAGCGGTATCCGCGCCTACGACATGGCTTTACGGCTGCAATACGACGAAGTGCCGGTTGAAAAAGTCGAACCGAACCTGGCAAAAGCATTGGATTATTTTATAGACAATAATCCAGATGAACCGAAGCAGATTTTTTGCAGCTACACTGCCATGACAACGCTCAGAAAATTACTCAGCGATAAAACTGAAGTGGAGAAAATATCGTGAAGCCTATAACTATCATTCAGCTGTACCCGCACGACATGAATCTGTACGGCGATTGGGGTAATACTCTAGTCTTAAAAAAACGCTTGCAATGGCGAGATTATCCGGTCAAAATTATCGATCACAATCCAGGCGATTCTACAGATTTTTCGGCAGGCGATATTTTCGTTGGCGGCGGCGGCCAAGATTCCGGCCAAAATGTTATCCAAGAAGATTTGCTGCGGCGCGCTGCGGAGCTAAAAAAACTCGCCGAAGACGGCGTGCCGATGCTCATGATTTGCGGTATGTATCAATTGTTTGGCAAGTTTTTCGTCACTAATAGCGGCGAAAGAATCATCGGAGCAGGCATACTACCAATCGAGACCAGAGCTGGCGATGAGCGGATGATTGGCAACATTACTTTGGAGAGTAAAGAATTCGGCGGAATCGTCGGCTATGAAAACCACAGCGGACAAACCTTCTTGGACGAAAATGTCCTGCCCTTGGGGCGGGTTGTTAGAGGCGCGGGAAACAGTGACAACGGTTATGAAGGCGTAAGATATAACAATATCATCGCCACATACCTGCACGGGCCGCTGCTGCCGAAGAATCCGCAAATTGCCGACTTTTTGATTGATACCGCCCTGAAGCGGCGCAACCTTGAAATTGCTAATTATTTTATTGACGACAATTTAGCCAGAAAAGCGCGAGAAACAGCTGAGAAACGCCCGCGATGAAACAAGCTCAATCAGCAGCCAAACGCCTTGCTAGCTTATGCCATAAAATTCCCGGCTGGATATATCTTATCCCAATATTACTTTTAGCCGTCCACGCCCGGCTACTATACCTTAATAAGGCAGACATTTGGCATGACGAAGGCTACACTGCCGCCCTCGTTAAGCAACCAATCGGCGACATTCTATCCATAACCATCACCGACGTCCATCCGCCGCTTTACTACATGATTATGCATGTTTGGCAGCTGCTATTCGGCGGATCGGTCGAATCGCTGCGCGGCTTTAGCGTTGTTTGCGGAGTTGCTACCGTAGCACTGCTTTTTTTTCTGCTACAAAAATTATTTTCCAAAAAAATCGCTGTTCTGGGAGCAATTTTCGCAGCAATTGGACCGTTCTTAGTTCGTTACAGTAATGAAGCCAGGATGTACGCATTGGCTGCGCTCATCGCCTTGGCTGCCACATATGTTTTTATTAAGGCGATTGATCATAAAAAACAAAAACACTGGTGGCTATTGTATGGCGCTTTAGTTGCCGCTGGAATTTACACGCAGTATTTTTTGGCGCTTATTATTCCAGCACACTTTATATATATATGGCTAACCTTCGGCGGCAATAAAAAAGCCTTCCTGAAAGTAATACGAAATAAAAATCTCTGGCTAAGCGCTGGTTTCGGAATGTTGTTATTTTTACCATGGCTGCCAATTATGATCTCCCAGACAACCAAAGTCGGCGGCGGTTTTTGGATTCCAGAAGTTGACAGATTCAGTATACCAAACACCTTATCAATGTTCATATCATACGATTACCGAACAACCAAATACTTTGGTTTAATGCTAGCGCCGATGATGATCGCCGTATCGTATTGCCTGGCAAAACATTACCCGAAAAAACGCGCCGCAATCTGGCTGCTAACATCCTGGCTACTTGCACCGATGATGATCGTCTACTTATTAAGCTTGCGCCAGCCGGTATATCTTGACCGCTACTTCACCTACTCAGCGCCAGCATTTTACGCATTGCTGGCGGTTTATTTGTGTTTAATCGGCGCTAAAAAATGGTGGAAAACAGTAATAGCGCTCCTCTTAGCTACATACATCGGCAGATACATGTGGAACGTTGGCATTCATGAGGTCGCGAAAGCGGCTTGGAATAATACAAATACAGCAATGAGCCATATCAACGGCGGAATTAAGCCGGGCGACACGATATTATCGACAGAAATTTATACATACTTCAATACATCTTATTATAATAAAACCGGGCAGGAAATCGTGCTGCTGGCACCGGAAGGCGACGACGGCTGGGGCGAATGGGGCTTGGTGAAAAAAACAAAAACGCCGCAAATCCCGACGATGGATAGTGTGTCCTCAAGGCGTATTTGGCTTATCAGCCGAACTAAAAACTACGACCAATTTATGGCTATCGTGCCAAAAAACTGGAAATTACAACAGGAATTTCATGACGGCGATTTGATTGTTGGACTGTATGAGAAAGGTTAGAAATTTTCTCAATCTTCTATTCACCAATCACATCCCCGGCACCGTCCAATACTCCTGAACAATGGCTTGGACTTGCGATGGTTGGTTTGTTAAGGCTTGCTCCCAGGTCATGCCAGTGTCTTTTTGGAAAGAGGACATGGCTTGGATTAGGTTTTCAATTTGAGTGTGAGTGATGGTGTTGCCTGTGGCGGATTTGAAGGTTTCGATTTTATATTGATTACTATTGTTTGTATACCATGAATTGATAGTTACCGAATCTGACGAGCCGATCATACGCAGACGCAAATTATTGCCAAACCTTTCAAACATAATATCTTGGGAGTTATAACCCAGTATGATCTTGTCATCGTTACCGTTAGCGTCATACACTGTGTCAGAACCGTCGCCTTTGTTAAAGATATATGTATCATTACCATAATATCCGTCCAAGTAATCATCTCCTATACCACCGACAATTAGGTCATCACCTTCACCGCCAGATATACGGTCGTTGCCAGTACCGCCATAAAGTTTGTCGTTTGACTTCGATCCGTAAAGATTGTCATTACCGCCCAAGCCGTAATAGGTTACCGCATCGTCATCAAAGGCTTGTATAGTCTCGCCGTCTTCGGTACCAGTAATATTATGTACTTTACTATTGATCGTATCCTGAGTCCAGACAGTGCCATCGGCGAAAACTACTTTTTCGATCAGGCTTTCCGGAGATGGCTTATGAAAACCACTATAGCTATAGTATCCAAAGTAGTTTTTTACAGAGATTTTATCGCTCGTTCCTTTGAGAGATAATTCAAGAACATAACCATAATCGCTACCACTTTTATATACCCGCTTGACATCAACATCATCTGGAGTAATTCCCTCGCCGAACTTAATCGTATCTATACCGCCGCATTCGCTAATCATGTCAGAGCCGTCGCCTTTATTGAATATATATGTATCGTCGCCGCGAGAGCCGCTTAATTCGTCATTGCCCTTGCCGCCGACCAGTAAGTCATTGCCTTCTCCACCATATATTGTATCATTGCCGTCATCGCCATAGAGTTTGTCATTTCCTCGTCCGCCAACTAGCACATCATTGCCAGCCAGTCCGTGATATTCCACCGAATCATCATCATAAAATCGTATAGTGTCGTCTTTGTCTGTACCAGTGATGTTGTGCATCATTTCATGAATGATATCCACCGTCCAAACCGTACCATCAGCAAAGACCACTTGGTCAATTGCGCCACCTCGTGAATTAACAGCTCCGCTAAAATAGCTAAAGCTCCCGAAGTAGTTACTAACTGTTACGGAATCCTCCGAATTTTTTATTGATAGCTCTAAATTATAATCACTATTTTTTTCTACTCGTTTTATGCTTATATCTTCTGGCGCAATTCCTTCACCAAATTTAAGTATGTCGAATCCATAGTTATCGTGAATAATATCTCTGCCGTCACCGAGATTAAAGACGTACGTATCATCTCCACGGAAACCATTAATAATATCATTACCCCTACCGCCAACCAGCAGGTCATTGCCCTCCCCGCTATATATTGTGTCATCTCCGTCATCGCCGTAGAGTTTATCGTCACCCATAGTTCCTGCGATGTAGTCATCGCCGCTACGACCGTTATAGACCACTGACGAGCCGCCAGCGGCATGGAAATTATCACTACCGTCCGTTCCAAACATGACATGCGCCCGGCGGTAAATCTCGTCAATGCCCCAGATTGTCCCATCGGCAAATGTAATTTGCTCTATTTGCGCGCTCGGCGAGGCAGTATCTCCATTTGAATAGGAAAAAGTACCAAACTGGCGGCGAACGGTAATTTTATCGCCTGCTCCTTTGAGTGACAACTCAAGCGAAACTTCGTTACTATTTACCAATGAGACCCGGGCAACGACATCATTCGGAGTAATTCCCTCGCCCAGGCAAATCTTATCAAATCCATCAGCTTCTTCTATTATATCTATTCCGTCGCCCTTATTGAACATATAAGCGTCGTCGCCGGCACCACCTCTAAGCTCATCATTGCCTTGACCGCCGATTAGAATATCGTTGCCAGCCTCGCCAATAAGATAATCATTGCCAGTGCCGCCATCAATCAAGTCGTCGCCATCCCTGCCAGCAAGAATATCATTGCCGCCATCACCGTATAATTTGTCGTTCCCCTTACCGCCATAGAGTGTATCGTCACCCGCCAAACCATGATACATAACGTCGCCATCGTCATAAGCATATATGCCGTCTTTATCATTAGTACCGGTAATATTGTGTGTTTTCTGGTAAATTGTGTCTTGCGTCCATATAGTCCCATCGGCAAAAACGACCTTATCTATCTTTTTCTGCGGAGTTTCCGAAAATCCGGAATAATAGTAGTGTCCAAAATAATCTTCAACCACTATCCGATCTGTGGAATCTTTTATGGAAAGCTCCAAGTTGTAGTAATCGCCCCGGGCTACTCTTTTTATGCTAACATCATCCGGGCGAATATCTTTACAAAATTGAATAGTGTCTATACCGCCGCCGTCTGAAATATAGTCTACGCCATCGCCTTTACTAAAGACGTATATATCGTCGCCAGTACTGCCATAAAGAACATCGTCGCCCTGACCGCCGATAAGTATGTCGTTACCCTGACTACCAGACAAGGTGTCATTACCGACACCACCATAAAGAAGAGTGTCAGCCGCAGTCGCATAAAGCGAATCTGCTTTTTCACTTCCAATAATAGCATCTCTGTCAACAGCATACACTATTTTCGCTGTCTCTGACGATTCTGTAGCGTAGTGTGCGCAAAAATCTTTTAGACTCTCGCTATCCTCTAATCCTGATCCATAGGCAACCCTTAAGAAATCATCTAGCATTTGCCTTCCGGCAGCTGGATTTACAGCCAATTTTTCATCAATTTCAGCTCTGATTCTAGACAAATCAACCACCAATCCAGATTCTACAGTAGCAGAATACTCCACTTTGTTAACAAGCTCCTTTAAGAAAGTACTACCTGCAATTGACGCGTACAGACGGTTCATTAGCTTACGATAAGCCTTATTCAATAGCGGTGCGGCATTTTCATTCGGGTTAGCTCCATTAGACCCCGCAAAATCCGTACCCATAAACTTTTCCAAAACAGCCAAGCGGCGAGCATCAATGAAATTACCGCGGCTCTTTGGATCAATTATGTCTGCACCCGTCCATTTATATACAGCCTCTGTAAATAATTGATTGCGGTTGACAGTATCGTTCTCATTAACCAAATCTGATACCAATTTCTTCAGCCGTCCACTCGTATCTTTTGCCATAGCCACGCGCAGCGACGAAACATTACCTGCACCCGGTAAATCTGGTAAAGCCAAAATATCCTCTGACATAGTAATCTTGCCATCAAGCAAATCATGCGACTCAAGAGTGTTTCGATTAAGCAAATATTCGCCAATTACTCCGCCAGATCCGTCCGTTTTTATAAAACTACCAACGCGGCGCTGAATATTATTCATCACATCGGATGCGTTAGACGACGTTGAGCTTAAACTAATACTTGCGATATTATAGTCACTCAAACCTTTTAGCTCCTCAGCCTGAGATATGCCGTCACCATTCAAATCTCGCCAAATCTTTAGTTTAGAGTAGACTTCGTCTTTAGCATCAATTCTCCCATCCCGGTTACTATCAAACTCTTTTAAAGCTTCAAAGCCGCTGGTAGCGCGAACACTATTAGCCAGCAAAGTCTGATCGCCAAACAGTTCCTGGCCGCTGGTTATCTGCCCATCATTATTACGATCAAGCACCAACAATCCATCGCTAGCATCCACCCACGCGGTTCTTTCAGCAAAACCGTTGTTATCCAAATCAAAATAAGTACGAGATCGATCAAGACTCGTTGTTTTTATGCCATCGCCATCGAGATCAAATATCAGAGGATCAACCCGAACAGGAGCCGCGGCAGTTGCTGAATTAAAGAGGTCTTGTATACCTTTTAATCCGTTAGAAAACCAACCGCGAAGGAGGCTGTAACTTCCCCACACGCTGTCAGCGATAAGGTTGCCAGTCGTATCGACGAATTTTATAGTGCCGTCTGCTGCATGATAAGCCAGCCCTTCAATTACAAACTTGCTTGTATCAATAAATTTTTCTACCCCTTCTGCACCGTAATAGGCTAAGCCCTCAATTACAAACTTGCTTGTCTTAACAAATTTTACCACTCCTTCTGCACTATAAGTCAAAAGTCCGCCAGCCACATAAAAGACAAGTATTACGCCCTCAAGTTCAGCCTTAGCTCCTTCTGTTATAGATTTCATAAACAAGACAGAATCATCAGGATTTTCCTTTGAATCATTTAATTTCCCATCTTTTGCCATCATGTCAGACATCCCATGATTGCCAGTAGGTGTTGCGTTCTTGGCTAGTCTCTTGAGCGCCTCTGCGCTTTCTTTAATAATTTTAGGAGCTGTACTGGGAATGAAACCAGTGGCTGACATAAGCGTCGCCATCGCTTGCATTTTAGCTACCGCCATAAAATCCTCAGCCGAGGTGCTATTAAGACTAGACTGTATAACTTTATTTTTGCCTATTCGGAATTTATTCCAAAGGTTGCCTATCAAATCGCTTTCATTGGCATAGTTGGTCGAAAGATTTTCGTATGCAGAGTAATTTATCTTTTCCCCGGTTACACTCTCTACGAGAGAGCCAATACCCGGACCATTAAACGTGGTAGATTTATGTCCTGTTTTGTATGTCATATACTGAGCTAACGATCCGCCAAGCGAATGCCCAGTAAAAGTATAATCTGCCTTTGGGTGAGAAGCCAGAACTGAATTAACAAACTTTTCAGCATCAGCGAACTGCGCTGGTAAGTTTAATGACATCCCTAAAGCTATTTGAGCATCAGCGTTGGCGATGTCTTTACCTGCTTCTATATACCCTTTTACGCTCGAAAGATTGAAGTCGGTGCCTCTGAAACTAAAGACTATTTCACCTGTTTTAGGGTTCTGAAAGGCGGCGGCGCGGAAGCCGGAGGGAGTAGAGATGAAGTCGAGAAGGGTATAGGAGTGGAGAGGATTAGATGAGCCTTTGAGGGCGGAGAGTTCGGGTTTAGAAACATGTATTTTATTCTCTTTTTCGATAAACGATGCGCCTTCTATCTTACCTGCTTTTACCAAATTAGACAGTGTCCACGGTTTATTGGTGTCCGGATTATTGCCTTTTGGAAAATTATTATATGATAAAGCACTAAATGCTACGTAATCTATTACCTCCATATTTTATCAGCTCCTTACTTACTTTATCTCCTCAACATACTGGGCTATGTCATTTGGGGACGTTATTTTATTAAGACGATTTTTATCTATACTTATAAAATATTGGTATTTATCGCCAGGATGTTTATTACCAAAATCAGCATCTTTATAGTTAAAATATATTTCTGGATTTACACTATTTTTATTTCTTACATATTGAACTAACTTATATACATCATCATATATGCTACTGTCAATTTTACCTTTAGTGACAAACACACTAAGCACATATCCGAAATCATTACTCTTATTCTTGATATATTCAAATGATGGTAAATCTCCTCTTAGGGTTTGATACAAACCATCTTCCGTATTAACTCTAACTGTTACTCTATACAAGTCCACACCCTTTACATTACCTTCTAAAAACTTCTTCGTTTTATCATAATCCTGCTTGCTCCATACTTCTTGAGGATAGGTGTCGTTATTATAATCGCCTGTCACTTGCGACTTGCATAGTTTAGACTTTATATCAGAATTTTTAACTGATACGTCAGCACACACAGAACCCTTGACACCCAAGCCAGCTCCTTCTGCGCGTATATTTTCAATTACAAACTCCCTACCATATTTATCTTTTAGATAGCGAGACATTCCCTCTCGATCAGTTACTCTTTCTATCACTATCATCCAAAAAATAGCGAATACCAGTATAAAAATAATAATCAAACCGAACAATACTACCCACCTTTTTATATCAGTTTTCTTAGCAATGTCAACTTTAGCGCTTCTAGTATTGTTTCGTTCAGTTGTATCCATTTCCCATCTCCACTCTACAGCTATAGTCTTTATGCTCTTTATCTTATACTAAACATAAGCATAAAACAACTTGCCCAAAATAATCTTTTTACCTGATACTTGAAAAGCAGCCCCGCGGAAACCGGAGGGAGTGGAGATGAAGTCGAGAAGGGTATAATCCGATAGCGACCCCAAATTAGAACACTCTAGCTCATTATTCTGTATTTTTTTACGAATTCTATCAATCTTTTGGTTTTTATCATCATTGCTATAATCTCCATAAGCGGCGGCGCTTAGGGCTATGTACTGTTCTGGACTTAATGACATTATTCCACTCCTCCGCTTCTAGTAAAACATTTTTCATCTATTTGAATACTACTTACATCCGTATTCTCATTATAGTGCTGACACACATACCTATACGTACCGTCTTTAGAGTTTATAACATACCTTACTGAGCTATTTTTCGGATTCTTTAGAGCGGTATAGGAGGCAAGCTTTTTAACGTCGTTTATATTATCCCTTGTGGGTGAATTTCCTTGGACTATAACCTTAACACCATAGTCAACTTCCTTTCCATAATCTTTTAGTAAGTCAATCAACTTAGGCATATCACGCACCTTGTCATAGATCTCTGGATTTATATTGATGTCTACTAAATATCTTGATGGTTTTACAGATAGGCCTCTTATAATTTTATCCAATTCAAGTCTTTCTCTATCGTTGTAAACTGTATTTGGGTACTCATCTAGATACCTAGTCTTGCCCCATCGCCTGATCATAAACTTTTCCACGCTACCGTCTTTTAATTCAGCGTCCGCAAAGATGACTCCCTCCACGCCAATACCAGACCCTACCCTACGAACATTACTAACTTTAAAGTTTTTACCATAACGCTCATTTAGGTAATGTTCCATTTTCATCTTCTCTGTATAAATCCCAATGTGACTATACGCAAATATCAATAGCATAATAAAACAAATTGCTACTATTATATAGGTCCACTTTCGTCTCTTTTTATTATTATAGTTTTTTGAATTACTTTTCGAAATCACCTACAAAGCCCCTAGCTATAACTTTTAGTACTTAACGCCACGCTAACCCTCCTTTAAGCATTGCTTTATAGTTTCATAGTTAAGACGCGAAACCGTATCATAGCCAGTTGCACATTTATAAACTTTTTTATCTTTAGCGATGAGGGTGTAGTCAATCTCTACCCTAGATACTCCCTGTTTGTATATATCTTCAATTATGTCTGATATTTTACTAGTGCTGTCATCTTCGTTATTTGCTTCAGATATCTTAATGCGTAGCTTATATATAGGATCGTACTTTCGTTTTATAATATCTAGGTTGCTATCTTTTGTGATATATTTTAATACCTCATTTTTAATAATTAGCCGTACTGAATATTCTGTCACTCCCATAGTTTTCATCGACAACTGCAGCCGCTCGTACTCCTGCCTTGAGAAATATGAGTCTAAATATTCATCATTACATGCTATATCACACCCCACATAAAATTTTAATTTTGGATTTGATACTGGATATGCATGAGATTTCCAGGAACCCCTAACTCCAAGCCCGCCATTCTTATGTTCGGGTCTTTCAACTACAAATTTATCTTTATACTTATCTTCCAAATACCTTTTCATGCTTGCCTGAGCGGCTAAAGGTCTTCCTGCGATATTCCAAAAGATAATAGCCGCTGGAATTAGCACAACTGCCATAATAATCCACATAGTTCGCTTGCTTGCACCCCGTTTAGCGTTAGTGTTTTTGCTAGCTTTTTTCATGGAAATCCACCTTGTTTATAATTAGCTATCTACGTCACTATTCTACCTTGATAATGGATTATACACAAGCGGTATCAGATACGGTGATTTCCTAGTTCCGCTTCCTGCAATATACCCGTAGAGACAAAGATACGCTAAATGCAAAATTAAAAGAACCCCAAAAAGGTTCTCTAATGACGATTTTCTCATCTGGTCGGGGTGAAAGGACTCGAACCTTCGACCTCACGGTCCCAAACCGCGCGCGCTAGCCAACTGCGCCACACCCCGAAAAGGCTGAACTAATTGCCTAGCTCAATTCTAGCATGGATCGGGCAAAAAATCCAGTTGCCGTCATCCCAATTTCACTGTTCGCCGTAATGCCGCCTCGGCTAGTTGCGTCGATACTGTACGAAATTGCTCAATACCTTGAACAGATTCCATATCAGGCGGCTCTTTGTATACACCGCCCGACTGGCATGCTATCATCGCGGCAACTATCGACGCTGTGCTATCACTGTCGCCTCCAAGGTTCACCGCCCTGTACACCGCCGCCGACATATCACCGCCAGCCCCTAAGAATATATCGTAAGCAATCGCTAATGTTTCCGGCGCATAAAAACCGTAGTCTTTGCCCGACTTGCCGGCAGCATACCGTTTGACTAGCTCTTCATCGGTCTGACATGGATGGTTAACTGCCTGATACAACAGCTCGCTTTCCCTGGAAAAACCATTTACGGCTAAACCTTGAATAAATCGATCAGCCGCTTCTGATACCGTTCGCTCTTCGAGCAAAGCGCTCAACACCTCGCCATGCAGGCGCGTGCATATACGCGCAATTTCGCTATTGTGCGTCATATTAGTAAGTAAATCATATTGTCCGCGGCGTGTTCGCCCATCAACTTCGCCCAAGACTTGCCAAACAACTAGCGGCGCCATTTTCATGACGACCCCGTTGCCCGCCTTGCCTTTTTCGCCAGATTCGCGAGGCGAGACGCCGCTAATCATCCGCTCCATCGCCTTTATTGTGGAGCCGCCCCAGCCGCACGGCGCGCCCTCGGCTGTGCGCGGAGTCTGACGATAAGCTGCAACATGCCCAGCCGCTAAAGATTTAAGCGAAAAACCGCCAGTTCTTATGAGACTCTCAGCCACTGCCAGACTCAGCTGCGTATCATCACTGACCGTGCCGCGCGCGCTTCCTGGAAAAAACGGATGATCCGACGGCGCCTGCAATTCGGTAATTCTGCCGTAATTTTCAGATATTTGTTCTGCCGACATTGCCTCCACTGGTAAACCGGCAGCATCGCCGTAAGCAATAGCCGGCAATACTTCACAAGCAGCGTTATAGATACTTTCTTTGCGGCTAGCTGGTGTTTTCGCTTTGAGGCTACGCATTCACCGGCTCAATCTCCACCGAGCGAACTTCTTTGTTTTTTGGCAGCGCTGAATCTGCCGTGAATGTATAGACTAATAATTGCCCGAACGGCATTTCCACGTGCGCCATATCTGAGTCAGGAACTTGATCTAAGTATTTTATTAACGCCCGAATAGAATTACCGTGCGCCACTAATAAAATATTTTCGCCAGCCTGTAATTTCGGTAAAATCTCAGACTGAAAATATGGTACAGCACGCGCATAAACATCTTTCAATGTTTCGCCGCCAGGCACTGGATAATCCCAACCCCGGCGAATGCCGTTAAAGGCTTCCTCGCCGATTTCGTCCTTAACTTCCCATTTATTCTTGCCAGTTAAATCGCCGTAATCGCGTTCATTTAATTCTGCTGCCCGCACTACTGGCATATCTTCTGTTATGCCTGCGCCTTTCAGCAGCGCGTCAAGCGTTTGGTGCGTCCGCTTCAAAGCCGAAGTATATGCCTCGTCAAACGCCATACCTTTTAGCAATTCGCCCAGCCGCTCTGTGTCGGCTACGCCCTTTTCCGTCAGGCCAACATCAGTCAATCCCGTCCATTTGCCAAGCAAATTCCATTCGCTTTCACCGTGGCGGCTAATAACCAATTTTCCCATCTTTTTATCCTCCTTCTTAGCTGATGAATACATCGGCGTGATAGCAACTATTTTCTCGTCCTGCGAACCGGCGACCGTGCTAGTGATTTTAGTTTCAACATAACCGAACTCTTGCTTCGCCCATAGTTTCACCGCCCAAAGCAGCGGAAAATTAGCCTGAGCAACTTCCTCTTTACTTATGAAATAACTATCCTCGATTTCCGATTCTTGCAAACGAATATTAGCGAGTCTATCGTCAGGCAGCGCTGCCGTAAACACAAACTGATGCGACAGATAATCTTCGGATTGGCGCGACGCAACCATCGCCAAGGTAAGCTCTCCTGGCGCTAAGTCGATATTAGCTTCCTCTTTAGCCTCGCGGACGGCAGCCGCCAGCGGCGATTCGCCAGCATCGACAACACCGCTAGGAAGCCCCCAATTATCTTTATAATTGGCTTTTAGAATTAGCAGCTCGCCTTTAGTATTTTCGATCAATACCGCCGCGCTGGAGAAGCGAGCATCCAAACTAGCCATCCACTTCTGCCGCTGCTCTTTAGTATATTGCACCATTATTTCGCGTATTCAAATGCCCGCGTTTCGCGGATAACGTTAACTTTAATTTCGCCGGGATATTGCATGGTACTTTCAATTTTAGTAGCAATGTCGCGCGATAGCTTGATTGCCGACAAATCATCGATTTTCTTTGGGTTAACAATTATACGCACTTCGCGGCCAGCTGAAATTGCATAGGCTTTATCAATTCCCTCAAAGCTAGTCGCCACATTCTCCAAGTCGCGCATTCGCTCGGCAAAGTTTTCAGCCGAAACATTGCGGGCACCCGGACGCGCGGCTGAAGCTGCATCGCATACGCGGACAATAATCGCCTCTGGCGTCGTCGCCTCAATATCATCGTGGTGCGCTTCAATAGCATGTACAATCCGCTCGTCCATGCCGTACTTGCGGGCAAATTCCGCGCCAATATGATGATGTTTGCCTTCAATTTTATGCGTCACTGCCTTGCCAACATCATGCAGCAGCGTGGCAATTTTAGTGATGCGCACGTCCGCGCCGATTTCCTCGGCAATCATGCCGGCAATTTGCGCCATCTCTGTCGAGTGTTTCAAAACATTCTGGCCGTAACTCGTCCGGAATTTCAACTCGCCCAACATTCGCAGCATTTCTTTAGGAATACCGACCACGCCGACTTCGCGCGCTGCATCCTCGCCAGCCTGCTTGACCTCTTTATCAATCTGTTTTTTCGCCTTGGCGACCACTTCCTCGATACGCGCCGGATGAATGCGGCCGTCTTTCATCAGCATCTCCAAACTCAGGCGGGCAACTTGCCGGCGAATCGGATCGAAACTAGATAAAACAACCATGCCCGGCGTATCATCTACTAGAATATCGACGCCCGTTTCGCGCTGCAAAGATTGAATATTGCGGCCTTCTTTACCAATAATACGGCCCTTCATCTCGTCGTCGGTCAGCTTAACTGCCGTCACCGTCCGTTCAGCTGTTACTTCGCTGCTCATCCGCTCCATAGCAGTTACTAAAATCATCTGCGCCCGCTCTTCAGCATCGTCCATTGCGTCATGCTGCAGCTTCGCTACCAGTCCTATCAAGTCCTGCTTAATGTCGCGCTCGGTCATTTTCATCAATTTGTCGGCTGCATCCTTTTTCTTTAGTCCGGCAATTTTCTCTAATTTTTCCTGCTGGCGGGAACGAATATCACGAATTTCACTTTTTAGATTGTCAATCTCGTCCTCGTGGGTTCGCAACTTTTCTGATCGCCTATCTAACTCTTCCAGCTTGTTATCCAGCGTCTTTTCGCGGTCAGCCAAACGATTCTCGGTTTTTTGCCATTCGCGCCGGCGTTCGTTCTCAATTTTCAGCGCCTCGTCTTTAGCCTTCAGAACGATGTCGCCAGCTTTAATTTTAGCATCCGCCAAATCGCGCTCAATCTGATTTTTACCGTTAATCTGGCGCGACCGCTGATAACCAAAAAATCCGCCCGCACCAAGCCCAGCTCCGACGATGGCGGCAATAATTATTCCTATCATTGTCATTCCTTTCCGATTAGCCGCCCCTGAGTATTCGCCTCAAGGAAATATATCAACAACCAATCAATTTCAAACTATCTAACCTGGCGAGTCAAAATTTACAAACCGCCGTAATTTAATTATACACGGTTTTAGAAGTTTTCGCACGGAAAGTTGGCAGAAAAATCGCCGAACAGCTACTTGCTTTTTATGAAAAATATAATTCCAGCAATAATGAATATTACCCAAACCATAGAGGCAAAGAAATAATCAATCACCCCGAGCATGATAAACCGGAGCCAGCCCCCTTCTACACCATTATAGCCGCCGCCAAATATGGTCACAATTATTTTAGTCGCGTAAAGCGCCACTGGTATAGACATGAGTATGATGCCAATTCTGCGAAAACTTTCTGATCGCTCTATTATCTTTTCATTGGCAATTTTATTTTTTGAAGATTCATCATATATCCAGAATAATTTGTCTTTTCTTCTCAATAGAAACCACAAATATACTGATCCGACCACGGATATAATAGGTAATAATTTAGACATCATCATCGTAAGCATAGACATCTCATAAGTAAATACGCATGGCGAACTTGAACTATAACCATGTATGCAATCGCTATCATAGCGATAAAGCATCGTTGTTATTATAGATAATATAAAAAGTACCAGCGGAGCAATTGTCATAAATATAGCAATAATTCTCTGACCATAACGATCTACACGCCACTTCTCCTTGGAAACACGAACACTTTGAACCATAATATTAATGCCAAATAAGAATAATACAAGACTAGCAAACTCCATCCCACTGCGACCAGTATCATTAAATGCTAAAGCTACAAATGCTAGCATAAACATAAAGACCGCATACAACGCCATCCCCAAACTACCGACAAAAATAGCCGCTTCCGCCGCGCTGTTTGGCTGAGGCATGTCAGTTTTTACAGATTTTGCGGTCTTCTTCCTACGTTTTATCGGTTGTTTTGGTTTTATGGCGCGCTCTGTCATGCCGTAATTATAGCATAACCGTAATCATTTTCGCGGCGCGGTAATATGAGCGGCAGCGCCATACTCTGGCATAACTATTTTCTCATTCTCACCAGCACGCAGTTTTTTAAGCGCCGTCCCCCGCCAATCTTCGCCCGTTGCACCGACAATTGGTATATTCAGGCTATCCGCCAGCGTATTGGCAACCGTCAGCCCAATCCTCAGTCCAGTAAAACTGCCCGGCCCTTTCATTACGCCGATACCGCTGATATTATGCAAATCACCGGTTTTTTCTTCCAAAAACTTCAGTAAACCGCGCGCCAATGTCCGCCCTGCTTGCCACTCAAAATCCTGCCGAGCCTCATCATCAACCACCGTCAAAAAACAAGTTGCCGTCGAGGTGTCTAATAAAATTATCATGCCAAATTCTCCTTTATCTTCTGCCAAAGTTCGGTCGATTTTTTACCGCCAGGATGAAATTCCACTAGCCGCTCTTCCTCGCTAATTGTTGTAATTTTTACCACCAAGCGATCTTTCGGCAAATCATCATCAACCGCGCCTGCCCACTCGACAACCACCACCGAATCATCGTCCGCAGCTTCGCGAATCTCATCGCCCATAACACCCGCCTCGCCCAAACGATAAAAATCATAATGCGCCAAACGCAGCCCTTTTGGCGAATCATACACGCGTGAAATTGTGAAAGTCGGACTTTGCACTGGCTCGTTAATCCCTAGCGCCCGCGCAATACCTTTAGTCAACGTGGTTTTTCCCGCGCCGATATCGCCGACCAATTCCAAAACTTCGCCGCCAGAAACCGACTGGCCGATCGCCTCGCCCAGCTGCTTCATTCTTGCCTCGTTATCAATTTTCACTACTTTTAATTATACCATTTTATAGCGATATATTGACGCGTATTAGATTTTTGATTTGAGTGGGGCCTGACTTTAAAATTCACGGCGGTATGCGCTAGCTTTTTTTTAGCGACAATAGTACAATAACCATAAGAATTATGCGCGTTTCGGACGAGACAGTTGAGAAACTTCTGAAACAGGGTGGGATCGTTAATGATTCGCAGCTTGATGAGTTAAAGACGCTCGCCAAACGATCAAAGCAGAGCTTGCAGGAAACTGTTATCGACCAAAAAGTCGTCTCCGATGAAAAGCTGACAAAAATGATCGGCGAACTGATCGACGTGCCGTTTGTCAGAATTGAACCGAAAGATATTTTGGATGATGTTTTGAAGAAAATCCCGGAGCATATTGCCCGCCAATATAATGTCGTTCTGTTCGCGATAAACGATGACGGCAGCTTATCGCTGGCGATGGAAGATCCGGACGATGTGCAGGCGCTTAACTTTATCCAGAAAGAAATTGGCTACAACACTAAGGTTTTCTTAGCAACAAAAAGCAATATTCTGGATTGCTTGGAGAATTACCGCGGCGACATGAACGACGAATTGGACGAGGTTATTTCTGTCCAAAAAGACGCTTCTGCCGAAGATCAAAACGTTAGCCAAGATGATTTTGCGGAAAATTCACCGATTGCCCAGACGGTTAATTTGTTACTGGAATACGCCATCAAATCCAATGCATCTGACATTCATATCGAGCCGCGCGAGGATTACGTCCAAGTCCGCTACCGCATCGACGGCGTATTAAAAGAGGTCAACAAGCTGCCGCGCAATGTTCACGGCGCATTGGTTAGCCGTATTAAAATTTTATCAAATCTGAAGATTGACGAACGCCGCGTGCCGCAAGACGGACGCTTTAAGATAAAAGTTTCCGGCAAGCAATACGCGCTGCGCGTCTCGACCCTGCCAATTGCAGATGGCGAAAAGGTGGTGATGCGTATTCTGGACGAGTCAAACCAGGCAATTTCGCTCGACAAACTTGGCTACTGGGGACTATCGCTAGCTACCGTGAAAGACGCCATGGCCCAGCCAAACGGTATGATTTTGGTGACTGGGCCGACTGGTTCGGGAAAGTCAACCAGCTTGTTTAGCATACTATCGGAACTCAACACGCCGGACGTGAATATTTCAACTATTGAAGACCCAGTCGAGTATAAAATCCCCGGCGTCAACCAAACCCAGACTAACGCCAAGGCTGGCATGACCTTTGCCTCGGGACTGCGCGCATTGCTTCGCCAGGACCCAAACATCATCATGGTCGGCGAGATCCGCGACGGCGAGACTGCCAACCTCGGTGTGCAGGCGGCGTTGACTGGACACTTGGTGTTTTCCACCCTGCACACCAACAATGCAGCGACCTGTTTGCCGCGCTTATTGGATATGGGGATTGAACCCTTCTTGATCGCTTCGACGGTTAAGGCGGTGATTGGACAGCGCTTGGTGCGGCGATTGTGTATGAATTGCCGGCAAGAATATGTACCTAATGCCGAAGAACTCAGTTATATCGTGCAAATGTTTAGCCTAAAACAGGGTTCTATCCAGCGGCTGCACGAACTTGAAGGACAGGCCTTTGCCGATAAAATTGGCGGCGACACGCCGATGGGCTCGACCGATGTGACAATTCAGCGCCTGTGGCGGCCGAATCCCGAGGGCTGCGATGAGTGCAATCATGTCGGCTTTAAGGGGCGTGTTGGTATTTACGAGGTGCTCGGCATATCCGTGCCTATCCAAAAAATGATTACCGCTAACGCCACCAGCAATGATATACAAGAACAAGCTATCTCAGAAGGAATGGTCACTATGCAAACAGATGGTCTAATAAAATCCCTGCGGGGAGTAACAACAATTGAGGAAGTATTACGAGCAACAAGGGAGTAAATATATGCCAAGTTTTGAATTTTTAGCAGTTAACTCAAAAAAAGAAACCGTCAGTTCGACAATTGAAGCCACTGACCGTTTGTCAGCCATCAACCTTGTAAAAACCCGCGGCTTGAAATTAATTAGTATAAAGGAGCAGAACAGCAAAAGTTCCGGTTTCACATTTGGCAAGAAAAAAGGCGTTAAAACTGAAGAACTGGTGATGTTCACCCGGCAGCTGAGCGCTATGGTTTCAGCCGGCGTGCCAATTCTTCGCGCGCTTAGCTCAATGGCGCAACATGCCGAGACTGCTGGTTTCCGCGATACGATTAACGCTATCATCAAGGACGTTGAAGGCGGAATGGCACTCGCCGATGCCCTAGGAAAACATCCCGATTCATTTAACGATATCTATGTAAATATGGTGGCAGCCGGCGAAGCAGGCGGTATTTTGGACGATATTTTGAAACGCTTGGCATTGCAGCAAGAAAAAAACGCTTCTATTAAAAAGAAAATTAAAGGCGCTATGACATACCCGATGGTGCTGGTCGTCATTACTATCGGCGCATTCTTCGGCTTGATGATATTCGTGATTCCGGTTATCGGCAGAACTATCAAAGACCTCGCCGGCGAAGACGCGGAATTGCCAGCACTTACCCAAGCGATGCTCGGCATCAGCGGCTTTTTAGTGTCGTTTTGGTATTTGATTATTCCCGTTTTAGCCGGCATGGTTTGGGCGATACTCCGCTACATTAAAACGCCAAACGGCAAGAAAAAATTTGACAAATTCCTAATTAAAGCGCCGCTCGTTGGTAAAATCATCAGAAAAATAGCGATAGCGCGTTTTACGCGGACATTCTCAGCCTTGATCGGTGCCGGCGTGGCTGTTCTAGAGGCTCTCGACGTGACAGCCAGAGCAGTTGGCAACACCGTTTACGAGGAATCCCTGAAAAGCGCTGCCAAGCGTGTTCAAGGCGGCGAAGTTTTGTCAAAAATAATTGCTGAAGATGAAGAATTATACCCGCCGATTGTCGCCCAAATGCTTTCCGTCGGCGAAGAGACTGGACAAACCGATAAAGTCCTCGTTAAAGTCGCTGATTTTTATGAAGAAGAGGTCGATACCGCCATCGACAGCATCAGCTCCATTATCGAGCCGGTGATGATTGTGTTTATGGGCGGAATGGTCGGGTTGGTCGCCGCCAGCGTCATGATGCCGATAACTGGACTGGCTCAGCAAATAAAATCATAGTATTTATAAAATGTTTATGCTACAATACTTTAAGTACAGGTGGGAAAATTAAATGTCAAACATTTTTTATAAGAACAAACCAATCATCGGACTTGATGTTAGTAAAACTAGCATGAGGATTATGTCGGTGGACAAGAATAAAATGCTTGTCCACGGCTACGGTTCGATCAGTTTAGATCCGCAAAAAAGCGGCAATGATTCCGGAGACGACGTCGAATATATTGCTGGTAAGTTGAAAGAGATGCTTAATAATAATATCGTCGGCAGAATTGACAGTAATCGGGTGGCGCTGGGCGTGCCGACAAGCCGGACATTTTCACGAACATTTTCAATGCCGATCAGCGAAGAAAAAAATATCCGCAATGCCGTTAACCTTGAGGCTGAACAATACATACCGGTTTCTTTGGAATCGCTTTATTTGGATTATCAGGTAATTAGCCGCGGTAAAGAAGAGTTGACCGTTTTAATGTGCGCGGCACCGAAAAAGCTTATTGATAACGTACTTGAAGCAGCTAAACAATGCCGGCTGGAGGTTGCTACCATTGAGCCAGACGCTAACTCAATAGCCCGCTTAATAAAAAGGACCGAAGAAGGCGTTTTGCCAACAATTATCGTCGATGTCGGCTTAGCTACGACCGATATCGTTATTCTTAATTCTGACGTTCGAGTGACTGGCGGACTGAACGTAGGCGGACATACGCTGACCTTAGACTTAGCGAAAAAAATGGATGTCCCTGTTGAGACGGCCCACCAGTTCAAAGTGCTGAATGGTCTTAACCCGGGACCTCGCCAGGCCAGGATCATGGAAGCGCTGAAACCTAGCTTGTTGAAAATGACCAGCGAGATTAAGAAGGTTATGCGGTACTATACCGACCGCTTTCCGTCAGATAAAAAGATTGAGCAAGTGCTTATCGTTGGCGGCGGCAGCAACCTGCCGGGAATTGGCGAGTTTTTCACGAATGAGTTAATTATGCCAGCGCGCGTCGCCAGCCCGTGGCAATCGCTGGATTTTGGCAAGCTGGAACAACCAGCGAAACAGCAGCGGGCGCAGTTTGTGGCTGTCGCAGGATTAGCCTTAATAAGATCGGAGGATATTTATGATTAACCTTCTCCCTCCCCAAGAGAAAAAACAAATTACCGCCGGAAGGGTAAACGTGCTGCTGCGCCGCTATTGTATCGTGTCGTTATCTTTGTTAGGACTGCTGGCTGTAACGATTGCCGGGTTTTATTTGCTGTTAACTAATAATAAAACGACAGCCCAAGAAGCTATCGACGAAGGCAACCGCAAATTAACCGAATATCAAGTAGTGCAAAAGAATGTTGACTCTTTTAAAAACAACCTATCAACAGCGAAGGCTATTTTAGGTAATGAGGTGCATTACTCAAGCGTCATCGCCAAAATTGCCAAAGCACTGCCGTCAAATGTTGTATTGCAATCATTAACGCTTGATTCATCAACATTTGGAGCGCCGACATCTCTAAGCGCTCTTGGAAAAACTAATAACGATGCTCTGCGCTTAAAAACTAGCTTAGAAGAATCCGGTATCTTTCAGAATGTTCATCTGGAGTCAATCAGCTCAGCCACCAGCGGCGCCGAAAAAGGAGACTATCCAGTTTCTATCAGTATTAACGTTACGCTAAAACCGGAGGTAGCCAAGCAATGAAAAAAGGTTTAACTGCTAGTTCGGCACGCATTGTCTTAGCGCTGTTTCTTCTTATAATCTTAGCAGCGATGGTTGCCGGATCGTACTTCGCTTATTCTTTTTTAAGCACCACATCGAAAGAAGTCGCCGATATGCAAACAGAAGCTTCAGCTGTTGATATGAAAATTCAAAATTTGCTGAAATTGAAAGACCAGCTAGAGAAAAATCCGGTGGCTACTAAAAAAGCAGAGCAGATTGTTGCCGAGTCAAAAAGCTACCAGTACCAGAACCAGATCATCAACGATCTATCTATTTACGCCGCCAAGGCAAACGTACCGATACAATCGTTCACTTTCCAGGACAGCAGCACCTCCTCCGCCAAGTCATCTTCGTCAAGCAGCCAAACCACCACTAAAAAGCCAACTTCAGTGAACGGCGTAAAAAGTATCACGGTATCCATTCAGCTCGGCGACAAAGTCCCTTACAACAATCTACTACATTTCCTGCATTTGGTGGAAAATAACGTGACACGAATGCAGATTTCCGGCGTGTCTATATCCAGAGGCGAACAGCGAGGCGAAGTCTCAGCGCAATCATTAGAATTGGGAGTATACGTACGATGAAAGATTCACTATCAGCACAATTAGAACCTATCATAAAGCCCGTTGCCAAGTTTTTATGGCGGTTTCATGTCACGCTCTATAGCTTCATCGTGATTGGCGGCGTGGCAGTGGTTATCGTCTTATTCATTAGCCTATTATCAACCTCGCCCGACCAATCTCAAACCACAGAGACTATCTTTGATAAAAAAACTATTAAGTCAATCGAAAACTTTGAGCCGGCCAGTTCGTCGATTGATTCGTTCTCGCTTCCTGCCGGCAGATCAAATCCATTTGCCGAATAAAGCATAAATAGATTATAATAAGGGTATGTTAATAGCCGCCGATAGATTTATACATATGCCCGTAATGAGCTTACAGACTGGTTCTGAGTTAGCGCGGACTTCTAGAGAAATTATTGACCCGCGAAACTTATCGATCATAGCGTATGAACTTGAAGGCAGACTGCTTGATCAAAACCCAAGTTTTTTACGAGTAGCAGACGTTCGCGAGATCGGACCGCTCGGCATGATTATCGACTCTGTTGACGAGCTGGTCAGCGTTAGCGATGTTATTGAGCTTAAGAAAATTTATGAGATCAATTTCTCGCTAAACGATAAAACCGTCATTGACGAAAAGAAACATAAAATCGGCAAAGTTATCGGCTATACGATAACCGCTGGTGATTTCCTAGTTCAGCAGCTGCGTATTCGGCGGCCATTTCTGAAAAGCTTTGGCGATACCGAACTATTAATTCATCGTTCGCAGATAATTAAGGTTACCGACACGCAAATCGTTGTCAAATCCGCCACCGTTTCGCATAAAATTGAAAAACGGCAGCAAGCAGCGCCGGCAACCCGCTACGAAAACCCTTTCCGAAAACAACCGCGCACCCAGCCAGAATCAACAGACAGGCGCTAACTGTTTAATTATTATCGTTCTTGGCATTTAGGGCGGATCTTATATCATCGTATGAAAACCCTTGACGGGCTAGATAAGCGATAAATTTTTGCTCATCACCAGCGTATTTATAGCGTTTTTTAGCGATAATTTTTTGTAACTCCTCGTCGTCGGAACGGATATTTTCGCTAACCAACTGTTCTATTGTCTCGCGGTCAATCCCCTTTTGCGCCAATTCTAATTTGAGCCGCCTGACACTAGTGCCTTTCTGTAAAAAACGATGCTCCAGCCAAAAGCGGGCAAACTTTTCATCATCGAGGTATTTTTTCTCAATCAGCCGCGCCAGCACCCGCTCGGTAATTTCCGACTTCACGCCCGGACGCTCGGTAATTTTACCAGTCTTTGGCGAACGCTTTTTGATTGGCCTGGTTTTACGCCGTAAATAATCGCGCATTTCTTTAACCGAGCGCGGCCGCGCCAAGCAATACTCCATGGCGCGGGCGTACAACTTACCAAACTGGCTCTCGTCCTCCAGTGCTGTCAATTCGTCGTCGGTATATTCGCACCCAACCTTCAGCCCCAACTCGCCCACCTGAAACACGTCGAGGCTAAAGCGATATTTGCCATCAACGCTAATATTTACTCGAGTTTTATCGCGAGCCTGGAGAGAAATGTCAGTGATTTTCATGCACTATCTATCTAAAATTAACTTCAGACTTCCGCTTCTTTTACCTTATCGCGAACCTTCTGGTCAATTTCCGCCAAGACTTTAGGGTTTTCCTTCAGATACAACTTAGTTTTATCACGGCCTTGACCAATAGTTTCACCGTTATATTTGTAAAAGGCGCCAGATTTTTCAACAATGCCGTGCGTGGCTGCCAAATCCAGAATATCGCCAGTTTTAGAAATGCCTTCGTTATACATAATGTCAAACTCAGCGATGCGGAATGGCGGCGCAATCTTATTTTTCACCACCTTGATCTTGGTGCGATTACCGAGGATATCATCACCAACCTTGATCTGCCCAATCCGGCGAATATCAACCCGCTGCGAGGCGTAAAACTTCAGTGCGTTACCACCCGTCGTAGTCTCAGGATTACCAAACATCACGCCAATCTTCATGCGAATCTGGTTGATGAAAATCACCGTGGCCTTCGATTTATTGATGATGCCGGTCAGTTTACGCAGTGCCTGGCTCATCAGCCGCGCCTGCAGCCCCATGTGCGAATCACCCATATCGCCGTCAATTTCCGCTTGCGGTGTCAGTGCCGCCACCGAGTCCACCACAATCAGATCCACCGCGTTTGAGCGCACCAAGGTTTCGGTAATTTCCAGCGCCTGCTCGCCGTTGTCTGGCTGCGATACCAGCAGATTTTCGGTATCCACGCCCAGGCGCTTGGCATAGCTCGGGTCAAGCGCATGCTCAGCGTCGATAAAGGCTGCCGTACCGCCCTGTTTTTGGATTTCGGCGATAGCGTGTAGTGTCAGCGTTGTCTTACCCGAACTTTCTGGGCCGTAAATTTCAATGATGCGACCCTTTGGATAGCCGCCGCCTAGCGCCAAATCGAGGCTTAGCGAACCCGATGGAATCACTTCAACATCAACTTTATGAGCTTCGCCCAGCTTCATGATCGAGCCATCACCAAACTGCTTAGTGATTTGATCCATGGCCAGTCCCAGCGCTTTCAATTTCCCGTCATCAACCTTCTTCTCAGCCGCCACTGTCTTATCTGATTTTTTACCGTCTGCTTTCGCCATAACGCTCCCCTCCTTAGTTGTTACTTTTATTATACCGATTTGTTGCTATATTTGCTATAATTAGTCTATGAATAAGCGAAATGGTTTTACTGTTATTGAATTATTGGTCGTCATAGCTTTCTTAATTGCAGTCGCAGTTTTAGGATTTTTCCAGCTGTCAAAGATACGAGACGAGTCCGACAACACTAAAAAACGCACCGCCATAAACGCCATGTATTACAGCCTGGAGGAAGGTTTTTATGCTAAAAACGGCTATTATCCGGAAAAATTAGAAGACAGGACACTGCTGACTATGGATACGGCCTTATTAAACGATCCGAACAATAAAAAAATAGGCGACAGAGCGAGCGCTTACCGCTACGAAGCGGCAAACTGCAACAATGGCAAATGCAAATCTTATAAGCTGCGCGCCGTGCTAGCCGGCGAAGACGACTACATCAAAGAAAGCCGCCATAAATAACCTAACTAATCGTCGCAGACAGGACGACCGTTTTTAAAGTCTTCAATCGCATTGTTTATAATAGCGATTTGTCGGCGCGGATTGGCAACATACTGAAAAATATAAGTTGTCTCCTCGCCCTCCGTACTAAGACGAATCGTCCCGTAATTAAGGATCGTTTGAATAATTCCCGATTGGCGAAAACTAGCGTCCTCAATACTGCCCAAACTCACCGTCTGTTCATGGCGCGACACTAAGCTTTCCTGAATTTCCTGAATGACGCTTTCGTTTGTTAAATAGAACTGATTTTGCAAATAAATCCACAACGCTACCGCGCCGCCCAAAGCCACTAAACCGATAAACAACAACGCTATACCAAAGACGGTCGTCAGCGATGGCATGCCGGAAATTATTGAATCGGCAGCTAACGATGGATATGTCACCACAAACGCCATGATAGCAACGATAAGCAATACGGCAACAGCGACTGGAATAATCATACCAATCGGATGACGCTTAATATCCAAAATAACATACTCGCCTTCGCTCAAATTCAAATCCGGATAGCGCGCAACCGACTCGTCATGCTTTGCCTTGATTTCATCGCTGATCATAAACGGCTTGGGGTCAATCTCTCTGGCAACATGCACCACCTGCGGCTCATTAGCATATTGGCTACGAATTCGCGGATCAAAATTTTCGCCATCAATTATCTCTGGACGCGAAGTCACATGAGACATCGTCTGCCCAACTACAGGCGCCGGCTGACCGGTCTGCGGCGGATGATGATACAGCGGACGCCCATCAGCGTCATAGGCCACTGGCTGCGTTAAATCTTCTGACGATGATTGCGTCTTCATGACCATATTATAGCATGATCTGCGCTATGATGAGCCTGCTTTTCGACGATAAATTTTTATGAAAACTATTCCCGCGACAGCAGCAATTACTATAGCGACCGCTAAAGCGATTCTTATCCACGGTAATTCGTCTTTATTTTTACTATCCATTTTCTTCTCTCCTGCAGTCTCTTCCTTCACATCCAGGCTATCATTTTTCTGCAATTCTGACGTTTTATCATCCGGAGTTCGAACCGCCACCTCCTTTTTATTGCTATTATTTTTAAGCTGCCTATTCATGTTTGCGCCGCCAGGACGGCGACCCGTATTGTCTTTTTTCGGATTATCATTTTTTCTCGCCTGATTTTTTTCGTGTTTCAGTATTTGATAGTAGCCATACTCCTCCAAATATCCAGGGCTAGAGTCGCAAACATCGCCAATTCCGTCCTTATCATAATCCGCCTGATCCGGATTTGCCGCATCAGGACAATTGTCAAACTCGCGCTCATGTTCGTCGCCATCATCGCTAACAGTCAAGGTTGTCGTCGCTATACTTGTTACTCCATTGCTGTCAGTTACCCTGAGCGTCAACAATCCGGAAAACTCCTTAGTGAATGTGTAATTCGCGAAAGGCTGATCGGTTTCCATATCGTACACGCCGTCTTGATCGACGTCCCATTCATATTTAACAATTTTGCCGCTTGTCGAATACGAGCCAGCGCCGTCGAGTTCTAATGTTTCGCCAACTTTCGCCACATATTGACGGTTTATCCAAGCATTTGGCTTGCTGGCCACATTTTCAATTGACGCGTTGATATAGTCAACCAGTTCGCTGCCGGCATTATTAGCTCTTGCATACTCGCCGCCAGTCTGTTCAGCTAAAGATTTCATAACCGCCAGAGAGTAGTCGCTGCTTGTATCAATAACATATACCTGCGCCGGATCAACGGCATAAGCAGCATTAACGATAGACTGCTTCGTTAAACCTGTCACAGGCTCAGGGTCTTTAGCTGGCGCATCGCCAATCACAATCATCATTTTCTTCACGCCAGCCCGCCATTGTAAATCTAACCCCGCCCGCATACCAGAATAGACAGACTCCTCCCAATCGCCGCCATCGCCAAGACGCATTGAGCTGGCCGCTTGCTTTATAACCTCAATATTATTCGTAAAATCTGTCTCAATCCGCGACGGATAATCAGTCGCGTCGCCGCCATGACTTGAATGGTCGCGATAGGTTACCAATGCGAACCGGGCGCTTTTAGTTTTTGCGTTAACTGAGCTTACGATATTTTGGATGTTGTTTTTTACCGCATAAATTGAACCAGACATTGAGCCTGTCGTATCAACGACGAACACTATGTCAATATCGCCATTTGTACGCACGATTGGCTTTACTAAGTTTGGCAGCGGCACTCTTTCTCGCAGGGCCGACATGTAGCTACTGTGCCCGAAGAAATTTGGGTGATACCATGAATTCATATTAAATGCGCTCGGCTCAAAAAATTCGTGAATCCAACGATCATGATTCTTCCGAAAAATTGATGCATCAGGCTCATGACCGGAAAACCGCTGCGGTATACTATCAATAAAGATCACTTTTTCCTGGCCAATACTTTTATTATAAGCATCGACAATCTTTTTCTGGCGCGAATTTCCCTCCAGTCCTAATTTACGCACCTCTTTGGCAACCGGAAAACCAGATAGATTCTCATTGTTATTTAGCGCCAGTAGCGGATAACCCAGAAGAACAATCTTCGCATCTGGGCGCAAACGGGAGTTGAGCGAGGATAAGATATTTCGAGTATTTCTCTCTAAATCACCCATACCGTTCTTAGCTTCATTAATTTTAGACCGACAGTCCTCAGCTGATCTCAATACGGCTGCAAAGCAAGATTTAATAATATCGTCAAAGCCCAAATCATTACCGCCGATTGTCATCATCACCATATCCGTACTGGTATTGACATTATCCAGCTGGCGCCGAATCATATAATTACATCTTACGCCAATCCTTCGCTGCCTCTCACCGCGCCGCGAGCCAACTACGTTACTAGTAATAGAATAAGAAGCTTTTAGTTCGTTGTTAGGCTTTACATTACAAACGTCCTTGTCTTCCAAATACTTCATAATCTGTTTGTCTGTCGCTAATTTGTCCGGGTCGCCGCTGATTGTCTTTATAGTGTTGCCCGCCTCCTTGTCTTTAAAGAAGTCATCAGTTTTAGCACCAGAACAAGCGCGATTTATCAGCGTTATCGCCAAGCCGTTACCGCTTAGCCATCTTTTATAGATCTCCGCCCAGTTATTGCTGTTGCGATGGCATTCACCAGGACCATATTCATAGCCATTAGCACCGTTACCAGCCGAATAAGAATCGCCCAATACTGTAACATTAAGTTTCTTACCAGCGTAGTTGTGGACTATAACCTCTCCCTGGACTGTTTGCTGCATAAAAAGCACAATAGTTGCCGCAGTGATAATGGCAAGTATAGTAATTTTAATTTTCATATTATTTGCCTAACCCTTTTATAATCACATGAACGCCATTATTATATTCATCGTCTAAAATAATACTCACCTGAAGAGAATATTCCCTAGAACCTATATTCTTATAACCGACAAAATAATCCGCACCAGATCTTTCCTTGTCCATTTTCCAACCAGACCCCTCAGCCTGCTGACGCAATTTCTTCAACAAACCGTCCACCGATTCATTTTTAGGCATTTTATAATATCTGTTCACAGACGGATATTTACCTTTCCCTAAAAAACTTCTTTCCGGAGGGATGCGATGCTCTTCAAACGACGACTTTAACTCCAACCCCAAGATGCCCTTTTCCGCCATCGGGTCGCGCGACATATCCCAGACTTCCAAATACGCTGGCACCCATGTTAAAAAATTGATCAGCCACAAACCAGCTAATATTCCTGCCAAAATTATAAAGCGCCGCCGCCAACGCTGTAGTTTAGATTTCTTAACTGGTGATGTCGTTGTTTGCTGTTTGCCCATAGCGGCTCCTAGTTAAGTTTGCTACTTTCATTAAATCATAAAAGGCCGCAGAATACGAGCGCTATTTCTGAAGATGCCGCTTCGCCTTAATCGTTACCCGGCGGCCGCGCGGCGTGCGCTCGATGAAACCGATTTGCAGTAAATACGGCTCATAAAAATCCTCAATCGTCGTTGCTTCGTCGCCAGTCAGGGCAGCAATGGTGGTTAGACCCACCGGATTATCACCATAATTTTCCAGAATTGATTGTAGTAAATTGCGGTCGGCTGGGTCTAATCCCAACTCGTCCACTTCCAACATTTCCAAGGCGCTCGTTGTGGTTTTTACATCAATTATCCCATCGCCGTTCACGTCGGCGTAATCGCGTACGCGCTTGAGCAGGCGGTTGGCGATGCGCGGTGTCAGGCGAGCCCGTGTCGACAACAGGTTCGCTGCTTCACGCCGAATCGACGACTCCAGGATGGCTGCACTCCGCGTCACAATTTTAGCGATATCCTCTGGCTCATAAAACTCCAACCGATAAATATGCCCAAATCGATCGCGCAGCGGCGCCGCCAAACTACCTGTCCGCGTCGTCGCACCGATGACCGTAAACCGCGGCAAGTCCAGCCGAATCGACCGGGCCGCTGGTCCTTTACCGATGACAATATCCAGCTTGAAATCTTCCATCGCCGAATATAAAATCTCTTCCACTGCCCGGCCGAGTCGATGGATTTCATCGATGAACAAAATGTCACCGTCCGCCAAATTCGTCAAGATTGATGCCAAATCACCCGCCTTTTCAATGGCCGGACCGCTGGTGATGCGCAAATTCGTGCCCATCTCATTGGCGATCACCGTCGCCATGGTGGTCTTGCCCAGTCCTGGCGGGCCGTACAGCAGCACATGATCCAGCGGCTCGCTGCGCTTCTTCGCCGCGTCAATCGCTAACCGCAAATTACGCTTCAACCGTTCCTGACCAACGTACTCACTAAAACTCTGCGGGCGCAAGCTAACTTCAATTCGCTGCTCCTCAGCATCATCATCGTGCGGACTGGTATCGACTATTCTTTGAATTGCCATAAACTAATTATATCATTTGTAGTACAATAGGAGTGTCTACAGTTAAAATAGGAGTTCTCAATGCCAAATTCAACGCCAGAAGTCAAAAAAGACGTAAGAGAGATATACAACCAAGTTCCAGAGGGAATTAGGCTAATGTCAGAAGCAGTGCCGTATCTTTTGGCAATATTAGAGTTAAAACCTTCCGACGAATCTAAAGGTATTGAGTCGCAAAGAACCGCAATTGATATACGAAGAATTAGCGACACCCTAACAGAGCGAGGGTATGGCAATTTTGAACATACGAAAGAATACGATGATCCTAAATCAAAAGAAATCGCGAGACATATTATTGACTTAACGACAAGATATCCATTCTTAGGATGCAGCAAAAAAGCATCAGAAGAGGGAATTTCCAACAAAGAGTTGGCTGGAGAACTTATGGGTAACGTAGATATCTGTCTATACTATAATCTCTCTGGTCTATGTGGAATTACCGATCTGCAGGGCCAGCAATTGCGCAGTAGTGTTCAAAGTTCCCACGACAGCAGCAGGCTAACAGTTGACGACATAGAAGATCTCATCAGAGAAGCAAGGCAAAAACTGGCAGCAGAAAACGAACCGGAGCAAGCTAGTAATTTCGGTTCCTAAATAACTTTATTTCTTCAGCGCTTCGGTCACCCGCTGCGCCGTCGGCAGATTGACATCAACATTTTCCAGCGCCTTGGTAGCGTCAGCCAAAGTGTAGCCCAGTGCCATCAGCGCCTCCAGCGCCTCATCAGAAGTATTCAATTCAGTTTGGACTGGCGTGTCCGCTCGACCGTAGTGTGTTGGCAAGCCAACCTTATCGCGCAAATCAACCACCACGCGCTCGGCAGTCTTTTTGCCGACGCCAGCAGCTTTTTGCACAAAAGCACTGTCAGCGTTGGCGATGGCATTGCGCACGTGCTCTGAATCGCCCAGGCTGAGAATCGCTAACGCTGCCTTCGGGCCGACACCCTGAACGGTGATCAGCATTTCAAACAGCTTCTTCGCCGCCAGACTCGAAAAACCGAATAGCTCTTCCGCCTGCTCGCGCACATGATGGTAGGTATAAAACTTGGCGTCTTGACTGAGCGCCACCGCCTCAAAATCGCCAGCCGACACGCTAACTTCGTAACCGACGCCGCGAACGTCAATCACGATACTACCCGCGCCAAACTTTTCAGCTATCGTTCCCGAGAGGTGAGCGATCAAGGAGTCTGCCCTCCGCCGCCATTATTATCGCCGCTGCCGCCTGGCGGTGGATTTGTTTGGCCGCCGCCATTATTATTACCGCCGCCTGGGTTGCTCGGATTATTAGAACCGCCAGAGTTTCCTGAGCCGGAACTGCCGCCACCCGATGTATCGCCATCGTCGTCAGTAGAAGACCCAGAGCTGCTACAACTGCTCGTATTTCTCGAGTGCTTTGTACTGTCAAATTTATCCTCGTCAATAGTCACAACCCTGCGAGCCGTTCTGTCGCAAACGGTTATTTTTTTCTTCTTAGTATCAGCACAATCGCTAGCATTCTTAGAATGCTTGCCCGCATCAAACTCATCCTCAAAAATCGACTCCATCTTTTTGGTACTCAGGTTACAAACTTCGATTTTTGGCTTAGTTTGATTACACTTGTGTGTCGGCACGGCACTGCTTAGGAAATATTCCTTATACGTGCCTGGGCTGGAATTATCCGCCAAACCGCCATTACTGCTGCACACGCTGCGCTGCACCACATCGCCCGGCATAGTAAAGCCAGTTTTAACGCCAGATAACAGCTGAGTCATCGCGCTGCGCCAAATTGGTGCTGCCGCATCAGCGCCGCCGTGGCTCATAACTGCATTATTATTATTACCAACCCAAACGCCAATAGCATACTGCGGCGTATAGCCAATCGTCCAAGCGTCGCGGTTATCGTTGGTCGTGCCGGTTTTTACTGCTACAGTTTTACCGCTAATAGTCAGACTGGAGCCAAACATACCAGCGCGCGCTGCATTATCGGATAAGATATTTGAAATCAAGTAAGCGCCGCCTTTGCTGATCGACTGCTGCTTATTGGATGCTTGCCAGTTGGCGTTCTTGCCGAATTTATCCTTGACTTCAGTAATTAAATTCAGCGATGAATACCGCTCGCCCTGGTTAGCAAAAGCTGCATAGGCATTAGTCATTTCCGTCAATCGAACTTCCGCCGAACCTAGCGCCAACGATAAACCGTAGTTTTTATTCTCATCAAGCGTAGTAATGCCAAGTCTTTTAGCCGCTTGAATTGACCGGCTGATGCCGTATTTTTTCATTACCAGCACGCTTGGAATATTGAGAGAAAAGTTCAGCGCTTTGCGAGTTGTCACGTTGCCGAACCATTGGCGCGTAGCATTATATGGTACATAACCGCCAAAGTCAGTCAGCTTGTCTTCAAAGACTGTCGCCGGCGTAATAACCCCGTCAGCCAAAGCCTGCGAGTAATAGATCGGCTTGAAGCTTGAGCCCGGCTGGCGCGGCGTGGTCGCCATATTAACCTTGCCCCAATCAGGGTTGTTGTAATCGGCACTGCCAACCAGCGCCCGTACTTCGCCAGTTGACGGATCCACCACAACGCCGCTGGCGTTACTGCCGCCAGCCAGATTTATCCGCCTCATTTGCTTGGCAATACTCTGCTCTAATATTTGCTGCGTTTCCAAGTTCAGCGACGTCTTAACGCGGTATCCAGAGCGTATTATTTTCTCATAGCCTTTCTTTTCGCCGCCGTACTTATTAATTAGCTCTTTAATAACCATCTCTGTAAAATGCGGCGCGGTTGAGTTGGTTTTTTGAGATTTATTATCAGCATACGCCAGTTGCTGCTCCTCGGCTTGCTTTTGCTGGTCCTTCGTAATATAACCCTCGTTTGCCATGCGCTTTAACACTGTCTTTTGCTGCCGCTTAGCTTCAGCAGCATCACCGCTAACCGGCGAATACAAGCTAGGCGCCGGCAATAAGCCAACTAGCATACTGCTCTCTGCTACATTCAAATCTTTCGGCAGCTTACCGAAATAAACTTTCGCTGCTTCTTCAATGCCAAAAGCATTCTCGCCGAAATAAACCGAGTTGAGATACATCGTTAAAATTTGGTCTTTATTATACCTTCGTTCAACAGCAATCGACATAAATAGCTCCTGGTATTTACGCAAAAGACTATGTTCGTCGCTCAGCAAATTATTCTTAACCAGCTGCTGCGTTAATGTCGACCCGCCGCCGTGGCGCGTCACTGCTGCCCGGAAGATACTTAATAGATTAAAGCCGCCGTGCTTGTAGAAATCCTTATCCTCGCTAGCTATCAAAGCATGTTTCATATCATCGGAAATCTCGCCAAGCGGCACCATATTGCGCCTATCAACATTGCCGATGCTATAAATTTCCTTGCCAGTATTATCGGTCAGCACGATGCCAGTTTTATTACGATTCATCAGCCGTTCTTGATCGCCGATATCGCGCGCATAATAGAGATAACTGGCAATTGGCACAATCAATAAAAATAGCAGCACCGGCGCCAAGCATACTAATATCTTTTTCCGCCGGCTTAAATTCCAAAACCAGAGGCAATGCTTGTGCTGCCGCGGCTGTTTTTTATGCTTCGATTTTACTCGGCCAATGTTAGCATACCGGCTCATGCGAGTTGTCTGCGGCTTGGCGCTAGAAGATCGTCTAACCATATCTAATATTATATCACGCCAAACGGCTCATAGCCGCATGAGTAATTGCTGCCGCCAGCGCATCAGCACAGTCGTCTGGCTTAGGCACCTCTGTTAGTCCCAAATTCAGCCGCACCATTTCTTGTATTTGTTTTTTATCAGCCTTGCCATAGCCAGTGAGTGTTTGCTTGATTTGCAGCGGCGTATATTCAGCGATTGATATGCCAGCCCGGCGTCCTGTCAGCATCGCCACGCCGCGCGCTTCCGCCACAGAAATTGCCGTCGTCACATTGCGCGCGAAAAACAACTTTTCAATCGACATAACATCAGGTTTCGTCTCGTTAATTATCTCTGTTAGCGAATTAAATATTTCCTCCAGCCGCTCATCGGTCGGCGTATGCGCCGGCGTTGTAATCACTCCCGCCGTTACCATCTTAAATTTATTGCCGCCGCGCCTAAAATCGACAACGCCAAACCCTAAAATTCCCGTTCCCGGATCAATACCGATAATTCTCATATTACTTAATTATACTATTTCCGGTTATTTCCCGCGCGATACGAACTTGCGGATTTTTCGTCCAATTTGCGAAACTTCCCAGCGCCATTGCCACGCTCCGTAGCCAGCCGCTAGCGAGCTAATACCGCCGAACGCCCACCATCCCCAAGTTGCACCGGCAACTTGCTTAATATTTTCCGGCGCAAACGCTGCCGCCGGAGCAGATTTTTTGGCAATTTTCCGGCAGCGGCGCGTTTTTGGATTACGCTCAAAGCCTTCCGGGCATTCTTTCAAAACATCATCCGCAGACGCAATTTTCTTACAACGGCCAGTAGCCGGGTTGCGGAATTGACCGTCAGGACAAGGCTTCAGAGTCTTAGCTGCAGCTGAGGCAATCGACCGGCACCGACCCGTCGCCTCGCTGCGATAATACCCCTCTTTACACGGCGTAACGGTTTTTGCTACAGCAATTTTCCGGCAGCGGCCCGTCTCGGGATGACGGTATTGGCCAGCCGGACACGGAGCAGGCAGCACGGCTGGCGCTGGAATTTTATTACACTTGCCCGTAAGTTCATTGCGCACATAACCCGGCTTACAGTCGGCGAACTCCTTAAATATATTCTTCCCGCCTGGCGTCGGCGCATAAGTTTTTACCCATTCGCTGCCGATTAAACTCCACGACGAATTGTCCGGCATCGATTCATAGGTAGCCGTATCAATTTTATTTCCAGCGGAGTCAAGTAAATAAACCTCGCCGCGGCTTCTCTTTGGTAACATTAGCTTCGCAGACTTCACGTCAACCTTCAAATATTCGCCCGCCCGCAATACCTTGTCGCCAAATACATAAGGTTTTTTCATGCGATTTGTCGCCAGTTTGCAGCCGGAAATATTGGCGTCCCGATTATTATTGTTAACAATTTCGACAAACTGTTCGTCCAGATTTGCGCCAATCTCGCTCAAGCTCAAGCCATCGCAGCGATTTAGCGGCGGGTCAGGATTAGACGGAGTTACAGCTGGCGGATCAGATTCTCTCGGACAGCTCGGCTTCGTCCGCGCTTCAATCAACGTATCACCATTCCCGTCCAAGTCATCTGCGTTATCATTACTGTCAACTACGGCACCACCCGTAAAACACCGCCATAAAATTTCCTTATTGCCAGCAGCTGCCCTCTTTTCAAAATCCTGCGCTTCTTTGCCCCAGCCAATCGTATCAGATTTCGTGGAATTCGGACGCAGCAACCGCACAGCACCGCTTGTCTTTGATAATACAGACTGCCAATTTGCATCGCTTTTTATATCGTAGTCTTTAGCCGATTTTACATCTTTGATAATTAAGAAACCGCCAGGAGCAATTAATTGCCTATTAGTAAACTCGCTCAATATCCTTACCTTACCGCTGCTGGCAATGTATTCCAGCTTCCATTTAGCCAAGTTTACCGCCCGGTTTGATGGATTATATAGTTCAACATATTTATCGTTGGCGGGCGACAATCGTATCTTAGAAATAACAATCTCCGACACCACATCAACATCATCCTCAGGCAAATCAACCGGTGTAGTGGTTGGTTTATCGACGACGGTATTCGCTGGCAGAGTATCTCCTTTTTTAACGGCAGAAGAGTCATTCGGCTGGTGAATTTTTACACCAGCATCAGAAGCTTCCGGCGGCGCAGGTTTATCTTCCCGTGAGTCGTCGCTGGGCTTTGGAGTTAAATCAGGTTTATTGTCAACGACTGATGTATTTTCGACAACAGCGTCACCAGACTCAGCCTGAGTCGACGGCGGCGGTATAACCAACGCCGTAATTAGTATCATAAGTAGTGTGTATCGCAAATATTTCATGCTTGCCCCTTGCTTATGTTTGACTACCCTTAGTGTAGCGTACTTTTTACTAAAATAAAAACCGCCCCGGAAATAAGGAGCGATTTTTTCTGCCATTAATTTTTATTCTGCGGTAATATCAGCGTTGGTATGGACGTTCACCACATCATCCAAATCATCCAGTGCGTCAACGACTTTCATTAATTTTTGCGCGGTTTCCGAATCAGCAATCTCGACTGGCGTGTTAGCGATATAGCGCAGTTCGGCGTCTTTTACCTTCAAACCCTGCTCGACCAATTTATTCCTAACACTCGCCAAATCTTTCAGCTCGGTGTAAACGATAAGTTCGCCGTCTTCTTCGACCGCGTCTTCAGCGCCAGCGTCCAGCACTTGTAATAGCAATTCCTCGCCTGTGCCTTCCACGGCGATCACACCCTTGCGAGTAAATTGAAACGCCACACTGCCGGCGTCAGCGATTCGCCCGCCGTTTTTAACCAATGCTGTTTTCACTTCTGGCAACGTGCGATTACGATTATCGGTCGCTGTTTCAATGATAATGCCGACGCCGCCCGGGCCGTAACCTTCGTAAGTAATCTCTTCCAGCGCCGCTGCATTTTTATCCGCCACGCGGTCAATTGCTCGCTGAATGTTAGCGCTTGGCATATTGGCGGCTTTAGCTTTTTCAATGGCCATCGCCAAACTTGAATTAAGCGCCGGGTCGGTGCCGCCGCGTGCCGCGATTGCAATTTGATTACCCAATTTCGTGAAAATCGCGCCGCGTTTAGCGTCCACAACTGCCTTCTGCCGGTGCGTCGTTGCCCATTTACTATGTCCTGACATACATTTCTCCTACCGTTTATTTGCTATTTCAATCTGTTACTATTATACACTACTCCACGATATTCACCTGAATGAGATCCAATTTCGTCTGTTTCTTCATCCACCACATAGCGCCAATCATCGCCGCATACATCAAACCGCACTGCCACCAAGTAATATTCACTTCCATCTGCGCCCATTCCAGTCTCGCCAGCCAATTAGCCGCCTGAATCATATAGCCAAGCAGCCAGGTTGTTGGCAGAGCAATAGCCGCACCAATCATCGGCACTACCGCCAGCACGCCCGACGCAAAGGTCAATAGCATCGCCAGCGGTACAAACGGCAAGATCAGCATATTAGCAATCAGCGCCACGTTACTAACCACGCCAAGGCTCATCATCAACAGCGGCAGCGTCGCAAGCTGCGCTGACAACGTCTCGATCAAGATCTGCCGAAACGTACCAGGGTCTTTGCCGCCAAAGAAATACTTGTGCAGCAGCGGAGCCAGAATGATCACGCCAGTAAACGACGCAAAGCTCAGTTGCCAGCCCAAATCACCCCAGCCAAATTGCGGATTGACCATCAACGTAATCGCTGCTGAGACTGGCAGCAGTACC
This sequence comes from uncultured Candidatus Saccharibacteria bacterium, assembly GCA_963548835.1. Taxonomy (GTDB): domain Bacteria; phylum Patescibacteriota; class Saccharimonadia; order Saccharimonadales; family Saccharimonadaceae; genus Nanosynbacter. The sequence goes on along the minus strand of CAUUVO010000003.1, from coordinate 48,590 downwards.
AGCGGATGAATCGTCCGGCCGTAATACCAGGCTGCCAGACTTAGGCCCGCCACCAACCCAGCCCGCGACATGCTCGGACTCAAACCCGTTACCGCCATGAAACCAAGGATCATCGTTGCCGCGCTGAGCATTGCCAGATATTTTGACCGCTTGGCAAATAACCGCCGCGCTAGGCGCACTAAAATCGTCAAATTATAGCCGCTAGCCACCACAATGTGCGTCAGTCCAGCAATCTTTAGATTGTCGCTTAACTCCGTCGGCATGGCTCGCCGTAATCCCAGTAAAAATCCCAAACCCAGCGCCGACTCAGACTCTGGAATATGCTTGCGCACTCGCTTGGCAAACCAATCGCGCGCTCCAACCGCCACATCGCCCGGGACTGGACGCTCAACCCTGCCGACTTTTGCCCGATACATGCTTGCTGAAAAAGCACCAAATCCCGCCGTCAATTTTCCTTGAGCCTGAACGATGTCGCTGCGTTTAATGGGATGCTTGTCAGCCGTCACCACCCACAATTGTCCTGCCAATTTCTCGCCATTGATCCGTAAATCACTCAATCGCAACACCGTTTGCCCTTTCTTATCAATGTCAGGATCTTCCAGAACACGACCCTGAATAACGGCGGTTTTGCCAATCAGTGAATCATACGCCTCCAAACCCGCTCGGCCCATTTCACCGCGCCACAACCCCACCAAACCACCAGAAATAATTGCCATAATCAGCAGCGCCCTCCGTCTCCAGACGAGCGCCGGCACAAACAACATCAGCCCGCCAAATAACGCCAGCACGTTAAACTCGACCGACCGCGGCAAATAATGAACCGCAATTACGCCAACCGTCAACCCCAAACACCACGCCGCCACCAACCAAGAAATGTGCAGCTTCCTAGTCAGGCGGCGTATCGTCATATATCTTTAGTATGACACATCTACCTAAAAAATATACGTAAAGATGTAGTGGATGTTTCAATATTAGTATATTCTTGGGAACATTTTTTCCGAAATGATTTATATAGTCTATTTAAACTGCCGGTAGGATATGGACGACACATATCCTCCTCTGAAACTGTTTTGGGTAGATCTAAAATAAATCGCACAAGTCGGGAGACGGACTCATCATACGTATCGATGTTGTTTCTAGCCAAAATTCCACTGAGCTCTCCCCAGAAAAATTTTTGTAAATTACTTTTGCCTCCATGAGTTTTCATTAGCCTATCTTGGATAGTTCTTCTCCTTGGAAGGATGACAGCTTCTCTTAGGTTTGTAATAAATCTATAAAAATCCTCTCTGTACTGGCGGTCAATACTCCCAATTTGCTGAGTTAGCCTATTCTGAGGATTATCTCCTGGCAGTGAACCAGTAAATTCTTGCGCTGTATTATCTTTATGGCCAAGCACTTTTGACAAAACTGCTCGAGCAGACATTACCGCTACATTCTTTTTATCTGGCGCTGACCTCTCAGAATGATTAGTATCATCATACTGCTGACGTTCCTTTAGCTGCTGCATACTACTAATTGCATTCTCACGCCAATCCATAAAAGACTTTACCGCATCTCCCACAAGAATTTTTTCACCATAGTCAAATGTATCATCGCCATCAACGTCATCAAGTATTTGTTGGAGGAGTGCTGACATACCCATAGAAGCATACCCCTTCCATGTCGAAAAACCATGTTTTGCCAAAACCTCATCAGCATAACGCCAAAAATGACCAGCCCGTTTTTGCTGATCAACTGGCATATTACCAATGTAATAAACGTTGCCCATATCTTCGTCATCTGTCAAACAAATCCGCATGTCATCATCAATATACGAGTCGGGGGCTAATAAATTCGGCGTAACCACCTTTTTGGGCATATCTGAAAAACAATTAGCCAACCCTTTGACCCGTGCTTCAAACTCTTTTTTATGTCGCCAACGATTATAAGCAAAACTCAATCCACCAACAGCGATTCCCGCCACCACTCCTGACAGGCTGACCGTCGGATCAGCGTTGAGCCATTCCAATGCTCCGCCAGCAGCACCCGCAAGTACCGTCCCCCCAACGCCAGCACGGCCCATGTCGATAACCTTTCGTTTGCGTTCTCGTTCCAAAAACTCATCAATCTCTGTCAACTCATTTTGAATGCCCACCCGACGACAAAGACGGCCACTACCCATAGACACTAGACTTTGTCCCAATTGAATGTATTGACCATATCCAACCAACCCTTCAGTAGTAGGATTGGTTACTCCTTGCGTACCAGAAAAAACTGGGAGGCCACAACGCATCCCAATAAAATTCTTCAAATCATCACTATCTTCTACTATTCTTTCATATTGTTTGGGAACATCTAGTCCATCTATATATCTATCCACTTCCAACAACTTTCTGCCACCCGAGAATAAAAAATCTGACCCACTGCGCCAGATATTAATTATATGGAGGGCCCACCGGGGCTTGAACCCGGGACACCCTGCTTAAAAGGCAGGTGCTCTAACCAGCTGAGCTATGGGCCCGTCGTAAACCGCCGGGACTATCCGTCCGCTATTTCATGCTACTACGAAATAGCCAGCTAAGTCAATGTTTCTTTGAGGTGCGGGCGGGCGCTGTAGATAATGAACCGCAATTACACCAACCACCGACCCCAAACACCACGCCGCCACTAGCCAAGAAATGTGCAATTTTTTGGTCAGCCTGCGTATCGCCATGTATTTAGTATGGCACAAACTTGTTGTTTACATAATTACCAAGGTAAAGGTACTATAGAGTATATTCCATACTCAGAAATTGAAAAATTAGTCATAAATTCATCAGGCAGCAACATACCAGGATATTTCTCTGAATACGATTTATAGAAAGCTTCATACAACTGACGTGCCGTATCTTTAGATGGATAATTTTCGTTGCCCGCTGTTATTATGTCAGGTATATCTACAATAAATTGAATAGGTTCAGTTGCCACTTCATCGGACGGGTCAATACTATTTTCAGCTAGAACCCGGCTCAGTTCGCCCCAGAAATATCCCTGTAACGAACTTTTTCCTCCATAGATACTCACTAATAAATCCTGTATGGATTCTTTCTTAGCCTCAATATCAATTTTTCTTATTCTCGCAATAAAATTACGAAACGCTTCCGCGTACTTCTGATCAGCCTGTTCAATTTCGCTAATAACCAGCTTATCCGGATCTGTAAGATCGTTCTTCTCAAGGCCGTGTTTTATACGAAGGAGCTTCTTTTGAATTTCTTCCACGCCCTTAATCGCCAAAGATCGACTTTGTCCAAAATATCCTACTTCAGAGCCTATTTTATTTTTATGATCATCCCTAAAATCACTGTTATTGTGAGAGTCTTCTAATATCCTTCTAATTAGCTCCGGCATACCGACAGTTCTATATCCTTGCCATTCTGTAAATCCGTATTCTTCTAAAATTTTATCAGCTTGATCCCAGAATGAATCGAATCGCTGCTGCTGGTCAACCGGCACTTTGCCAATAAGATAGACGTTTCTTGCTTGCCTATTGTCCACTGAACCGGTTTGCATATCGCTATCGACGAGAGAATCAGGCGCTAACAAGTTAACGGAAAAAGTAGTCTTTTCCATACTAAGGAATACCCTGGAAAGCACGTTAATATGTCGCCTAAATCGCTCTTTATCCCGATGACGACGATAAACCGAACTGAGTCCGCCAATCGCTGCTCCGGCAGCTGCTCCAGCCAAGCTAGTTTCCGAAGAATAGTCAAACCATTCCAGCAACCCACCCACTGCACCAGAAAGTGCAGCCGCTCTTATCCCAGCCCAACCCATATCGACAGGAATACTTCTTCGGCGTTCTTTTTCCAAAAGCGTCTCGCCGTGCGCCAAAAGTTCATGAATCGTCATATGCTCTTTGTCGTATACCGTTCCAAGCATATTTTCAAATGGCACCATCCATACTTTATTCTGACGACCTACCTGTATATCATTAGAATATCCGACAACCTTGTCCATTGTTGGATGAATAATCTCCTGCGACTTAGAGAATACGGGATAACCGCAGAAAACTCCAATCAAATTTCCTAAAGCCTTGTCTCTATGCTTTTATACTATTTCCTCATACCGAGGAGGCACATCCAGCCCGTCTATATACCGTTCCATTTCTCGCAACTTTCTGCCACCCGAGAATAAAAAATCTGACCCACTGCGCCAGATATTAATTATATGGAGGGCCCACCGGGGCTTGAACCCGGGACACCCTGCTTAAAAGGCAGGTGCTCTAACCAGCTGAGCTATGGGCCCGTCGTAAACCGTCGGGACATCCGTCCGCTATTTCATGCTACCACGAACCGACTGCCTGAGTCAATGCTTCTTTGAGGTGCGGGCGCTCGCTGTATGCGCTAAAAACAAATCAACCACCCCCAGCACCAGACCAGCTGTTGCTATATACCGCCAAGCACCAGCAAACATTTTATATAGCTCCAAAGCCTGACCGTCCAGCGACATAAACTTGCCAAGCGGCATGACTAGCAAAGCTGCCGCCAGAAAAGCGATACCTGCCGCAGAAACAATCTTCATATGCTTTTTCTGGTACTTCGGCCCGCTAGCCAGCAACGCGAACAACGGCGCTAACAATAATAATAAAACTGCAATCACGCCGTTCGGCAGCCAATCCAGCTCCATGCCGAAGCCGTCCAATATGCTGCCCAGCCAATTTGACCACCATTCAGCCAGTAAAAAACCAGCGGCCAGCGCCAATGCCAGCGGCCCGAACCGGCGCGACGACACGAATGCAGCTGCGAAAATCACCGCCACAATTACGCCAAATAAAATCGCGACGCTCACTTCTGCTCCTCCAGCTCAAATCTGACCGACAGCCCCGGCTTAATTCCAAACTTTTTTGCCGTGCCCGCCCGCGTCTCTAAAACATAGCGTGCTGGCATCGGCGATTTATACACTTGATGCGGCTCAAAATCCGGCTCGACGCTATTCTCGACATGGACGACCTTTTTCTTATCGTTCAGCCAAATGATATCAATCGATGTCTCCATGCCTTTCATCCATATCGGTATATCGCCGTCTTTATCAAATACAAAAATCATCGCCTCATCCCTGGCAATTTGTGCCCGTCCAGCCAAACCTTTTTCTTTTGCTGCGTCATCCTTAGCGATTTGCGCCCGCAGAATCGCCTTGCCCGCGTAAACTGTTGTGGTTTTCATATTCATAGCTGTTTTTGCAGAAAATATCGCCCAGCCAATCATCCCCAAAACGCCAAGGATTATCAACCACTTCATTACCGTTTGAACCGCCTGCATAACCTTATTATAACAAGTTTTATGAGAGCCGATACAGATTCATGCGCCAATGCGGTCTTTTTTACTGCCGCGCTTGGCATTGCGGTCAATATAATCAATAATCCGACCAGCCACATTACGGCCCGTAACTTTTTCAATGCCAAATCCCGGACTAGCGTTCACCTCCAATACCAATGCGCCGCGCTCCGAGCGCATAAAATCGACGCCAGCCATCGTCAAGCCCATCGCTTTGGCGGCTTTGATGCACGTTTTTCGCTCGTCAGGAGTCAGTTTCACAATTTCTCCCAATCCGCCCTTATGCAGATTACTGCGAAAATCGTCATCCAAACTCTGCCGTTTCATACTAGCTACCACTTGGCTGCCAACCACAAATGCCCGAATATCTGTGCCAGCCGATTCTTTGATAAACTCTTGCAGCAGCACGTTTGTGCCGTCAGAATCACTGAGGTAAAACGCTTGCATAACCGACTTAGCGGCTTTAATTGTCTCCGCCAGTACCACGCCGTTACCATGTGTACCGCGCGCCAGCTTGATAATCGCCGGCGTGCCGCCAATCTCATCCAGCAGAACATCGATATCCGTTTCATTGCGCGAGAACACTGTCTTCGGGATTGCTACGCCAGCCCGCGCTAATAGCTGGGTCGAACGTAATTTATCCCGCGCCCGCGTAATGGCGATTGACCGATTCATAAAAAACGCCTGCGGATTCGCCATTTCCAATTGCCGCAGCACTGCCGTCCCGTAACGCGTCATATAGCTGGCAATCCGCGGGATAAATACATCAAAATTGCCGATTTCCCTGCCGCGATAAATGACTTTCGGATGCTGCTCATCGATCGACACGTAGCAATTCTTATACTTGATAACCTTAACCTGATGTCCGTGTTTTTCGGCCTCTTCTTTCAGGCGAAGCGTAGAGTAGTTGGCATTACCATTGCTTAATATTGCGATATTCATGACGCCTCCTCCTTTGATTTATGGTATTTTTTATAAAACTTATGCGGATTTTTAGCTAGTTCTTTGTTCAATGCTTTATTATCTGTGGCATATTTGTATTGACGAGCGAGACCTCTTTCGCGCACGTCAACTAAAAACTTACCTGCTATAGTACGACGGCCTATTAAAACTGGATACAAATTGACAGAACGGTCCGATAGATTAAACAACGCTCTAATTCTACGCCCTTTTACAGTTACCGTAAAGTGTGTCCTGTAGCGAATCTGTTCATGTCCTGACGAACTGCGCACTTTTGCTACCATATAATCTGTTCTCTTAAAAATCTTCCCATTGTAGTAGGGCGAGCCCTCGCCAAATAATGCGAACCTCAACACTCCATCCTTATCTACACGAATTTTTGTTGCCCACACCGCACTTGAATCAGCCCCCGTATCAATTTTAGCCGGCACACCGACAGCCCGTTTCCCAAAATCAACATGCGTAGTACTACCGATTATGCTTTTCTCGATCATTACGACCCACCATTTCTAGTAGCATCTCGCTATATTTTTGAGCTTTTTCCTCCTTGAATGAACCCGATGAAACTTGAGGTGCATTGTTAATTTCGAGCAAATACGGCTCGCCGTCAGCAGCAAACATTACGTCCACGCCAGCTACTTGTAATTTTGTTACTTCAGCTGCTTTTATACACATGTCAATAACCTTTTGCTGTATTGACTCAACTGGCACGATACGCGCACTACCGCCTTGAGATGTATTATTCAAATGAGAAGTACCACTGCTTTTCCTTGCGATAGCTAGCGCTGGTTTTCCGTTAAAAATCAGTATTCTTAAATCTCCTTGATTTGCAATAAACTGCTGCAGCATAAAATGTTTGTCTGGATTATCATTATGGATCTGGTCTACTTCTGCCGCAGAATGTACCAAAAAGTTTAATCTCCCTTTTGAACCTTCGTTATCCTTTAATATTACCTCATCGCCAAATTCAGCAAATCGCCGCTTCATCTCATCAACATTTCCATAAAAGGTATGCGGCCAATTTCTAATGCCATTAAACCATAACAAAAACTGGGTACCTATTTTACTATCAAGCATTAATCGATTGAGATAACCATCAGTATAACGAATGCCAAAATATTCACAATATTGGACTATCGCCTGAGCCTCATTTATCATTTTACCAATATGACGAATAACAACTAAATCAAAATCACGAAGGTCAAAGCTCTTTCCTGGATGATAAATCGCGATCTTACTGGAGCTAAGTTCAAAAAACAACTCAGAAATTGCACAGTCTTCGATAACTACTTTATCGCCAACAAAACCCCGTATGTGCTCAGCAAAAGCCGTAGGCTTACGCTTACCTTCAGTACTCGCGCCGGGGGTTAACAATAAAATTTTCTTATTATTGCCATCATTTGACATACTTTTTATTATGTATAAAAATACTCATTTGTCAATGATGTCAGCCGTTCTATCCACAAAACCAACGCCGATATCCTGGGCGAATCGCTCCGCCATCACTACATAATCCTGGTGCGTTTCATCTGTTACATCGTAAATCGACGCGCCATTTGCTACCATCATGGCATTAGTTAAAATTTTAACTTCTCCATTTGCCAGAACTTTTATTATAACATATTTCATAAAATATAGCAAGAAATTGCAGTACATTTCAATTGCCGGTTGTGCTAATTCGCAAACTTATTTACAATAGACACATGGTGAGAATAATGAGAGGAAGAATTTATCCGCAAGCAGGTCTCCGTGAATATGAGAAGACTTGCGGGTACTCAAATGCAGATACTGCCCCCCCTACGCCGTTAAAGCGGCTATCAGAATTAGGACGCGCGGCGTTAAATAGACTGACAGCATCAAAACATAGCGACGAACCACAAAAAAAACAAAAACCCGGGACTTTCCTTGTCTACCGTATTCATCCCACCATACCAGAATCAGTGCTTGAGCTCGGACGTAGATATTACGACGAAGAAGAGCAAAACGAATAACTTGCAATAGCGCTACGAAAACAGCCTCCGTCCTATCGTTTCCTTTACTTATTTTCAGGAGTTTTTTTGTCTTTTCTGACGCTATTCTTTGCAACTTTTTTCTGCTTATTCCTCTGTCCTCTGGCCACCACAACCACCACTGCCGTGATAATCGATAGTCCGGCCAAAATAGCCAGCGCGTAGGCATAGCCCGATAGCAGATAAATTAAAGCTAGCGTCACGCCGACAGCACCCCAGATAGTAATCAGCCGCCTGCCAAGCACCAAGCCGATGATAACCATCAGCGAATGCTCGACTAGGAACAATATTTCCATAGCATTGTCACCCGCTAGCGCCAGGACAAGAGTCGATAAACTAAATACAGTAAGCGCCAGCACCAAATGCGCGATGGTGTATACATGAGCATACCCTAGCCAGCGCCACGACATCACCGCCCCTGAAAGAATTGCTGCTGAACACAGATATGGCACCACTATGTCGTGAATAGGCGCAATTAGCATATGAATAGCAAATAAAATACCGCACAATACTAAAAGGACGCCCGAATCGAAATACGGAATATTCTTCTTCGGCAACCCCTCGGCTATTAGGGCGCTGCCATTGACCGCCCACGTTAGTGTTACTAGCAGCACCGCCTCGGTTGCGACACTGGCTGGCATGGCCATCAGCAGTAAAGTCATCGACCAACCGATAGCGCTCCAAAATGATGCATAATACCAATAAACTGATAATTTCTTGGTTCGCATAGCCACGGCGGCGCCATAAAACACCGCAAAGATAATCAGCGAAACGATCGACATGAACTCAAGCTTAATGCCGAGCCACTCTGCAGTTAGGTAGAATAACAATACCAAACTTGGATGTGCCAATACCGCCATCGGCCGCCAATCCCGCTTGGCATACACTACCATATAAAGTGCCGCGACAGCCGCCAACCAGCCCAAGATTTTGAACGGCAATTCGTATGTCGTCGATAGATTTATCATCGGTAATATCACCGCTGGTACCGTAGCAGCCAGCAGTGTAATATCGCTAGTGATTGACGCTCGCTTATTCATCGCCAACGACCAATATACTACCCCGAAGCCGACAAACGTCACCCAAGCAGTGATGGTGAAATTGTCGCTTAGCGGCACGTGTAGCCAATGCAAGAACAGCAGCACCAAAGTAATCGTCGCCAAGTATGCTCCGCCCAGATAGCTATCCTCACGCCGCCGATAAAACGCATAATACAGCAGCGCTACTAACGGCAGCCAAACCGCCGGATGAATAGACGAAAAGACAATCAAGATAGCCGCGCCAATGGCATAATATAACAACAATTCGCGGCACTTAACCGCCGCCTCGCTACGGTAATTGTACAGCCACTCTACTAATAACAGCAACGACAAACCGTTCAGCCATGCCATCAAAATAGCAAGATTTTCGCCAGCCATCTTGAAATAAGAAGCTATCAGCAAAGCTATCGCCAGAAAAGAAGCATGAATACCAATCACTAAGACATAAACCTTCTCATGCCGCGCGGCAATACCCATGATGATAGCAGCAACCGCCACCGAATCTGACAGATATAGCATGCCCTCTCCTGCTGGATAAGCAGTCAAAAAAGCTAAGGCTATAAACACCGTCATTAACCACCAAGCGGCCACAGCGCCGTACACTAGTATTGCTTGACTTTTAGTAATATTTGGGCGTTTCAAAACTAATAATCGGCAGATAACCGGCAGGAAAGCCATAAACATAAAGATAGAGTAGTGTACGTGCAGGGCTGTTATGGGTTCGAGATCAAATAGCCTGACGCCAGCCGGCACTAACAAAATTCCAGACATTACTACCATGCCGCCAAAACGGGCGCGGCGCAGCAATGAAAGCGCCATAAAACTCACTGCCGATATCATACTCAGCAGGATAAATATAATTATATCTCTTAGCGGACTTTCGACGCCAGCTATAACCAAGAAAGCAACTAGCGACGCAACGAAACTAATCCACAGTACTATTTCGTGCTGCTTATCAGACTGCTTTTGGACATGCATCGAGCCAATAGACCAAACCATATTACCAAGTGCCACTACCCCCAGCGCTACACCCGTAACCAGCCTGTCGTTATTCGATAAGTACAGCGCAAAACTAGCAGTCATCGCCATCAACAGCACGCGCGCCGTCGTTAGCTCATACGTGCGCATATCCTTTGATTTCTCGACGAGGGCAACAGTAAAATAATATATAACGCTGATGAGCAGCAGCATGCTGACGTCAAGCGTGCCCATATGCACCGACGAACCGATAGCGAGAAGTAAGGTAGACGGGATGATAAATGGATTAACTAGCGTCAACGGCTCGGTGAATTGGCGTGGAAAACGATTCGAAAAATACGCAGCCAAGGTCATCAGGCATCCGAACAATAGCACCGCAGCATAATACCACACCAACTGAGCGTGCATAACAGCCGGCAAGCTGGTGGTCATCGTAAACATCGACAGCAGCGAAATATAGGCAAGCGGTTGGCTATTGAGCCTAACTGTAGCATCCACGCATAAGAAAGTGCCGATGAAGGAGGTAACAAGCCAGCACAGCGCTGGATCAATCCCCAAAAGCAAATGCATACTCCAGCCGCCAATCGGCACAGCAGCCAGCGCCGTACCGATAAACGCCGTCGAGGCTGGCTTTAAGATCGGCAATCGGGCGTACAACACCTGGCCAATGGCATAATAGACAAAAATAAACAGCCACACCAGACTAAACCTGAGCTGCGCCGAAAGTTCAATCGTTTGTGCCAATAATAATATACCGGCGGTTAGCAATAATGATGCCGTGTAAAGCGCCACATTGATGGTGGTTTGACGATTTTTCTCTTTATCTTTATTACTGGCTGGGGATAGCCACTGGATAATCTGCGTCTTTTCATCGGGAATATTCGTCTTTTCTTCAATTGGCGCAGCATCAGTAGCCGATGAATCGCCAGGTTCTTCCTCTTCGTCGCCAATTAGCACAAGACCAGTAGACTGCGAAGCTGCAGCCTGATTTTCGGTAATAAGCTTGGCTTGACTGTCGCTATCTTCAATTTTTGCACGGCCATTCTGCGCATCGCGCACGCCATCCCAATAACCGCGCTGATAATCCTCAGATTGACGAGACAGCCGATTGCTGCCTCCCTGCGCCACCTTAATTATCACGATGATAATCACTAACAGAAAAATCAATTCCATGCCTAATCCCTCTTATACTAATTTTAGTATAGCACGAGAGGGATTTTCATGGAGAAATTTTACTACGAAAACAAGCCGCGCTTCTTCGTTCCCTTAAACTGCTCTAAAAGTTCTTTCTGTTTTTTCGTTAATTTGGTTGGCGTATCAACCACTACGCCCACAATATGCGGACCGCGCGATTCACTGCGCAAATGCGGCACGCCGTGGCCGGATAGCTTAAAATCAGTACCGCTCTGCGTGCCAGCTGGAATTTTCATAGTAATAACGCCATCCACAGTCTCCACATCAATTTCCGTCCCCAATGCCGCATCAACCATGGAAATATGCTCTTCTGAAAGGATAATATCTCCCTCGCGGGTGAACTTTTTATGTGCCTTAACGCGGATATGGATATATAAATCTCCTTTGCTGCCGCCTGCTGCCGCCTCGCCGCGCTCACGCAGGCGAATGGTCGCACCATCATCAATCCCCGCCGGAATCTTGACAGTAATATCCTGATGCTTGCGAGTCGTACCTTTGCCGCGGCAAACCGAGCATTCTTTTTCTGGAATTTTCCCCTTGCCCCGGCAGGTTTCACAAGTAACCGCCTGCTGGATTTGCCCGAACAATGAATTCATCACCCGCGTTTGCTGGCCGGCACCCTTGCAGGTCGGACATGTTTTCATACCGAATCCAGGCTCGGCGCCGTTGCCATGACAGTGTTCACACTCGTCCTCCAGACTCAAGCTAATTTTCTTTTCCACGCCAAACACCGCATCTTCAAAACTTAATGTTATGTTCGTTTCAATATCACGCCCGCGCGGACGTCCACCGCCCGAACTGCCAGCCGCGCTGCCGAAAAACTGGCTGAAAATATCTCCCAAGCCGCCATCGCCAAAGTCAAAATGAATATTTTGCCCGCCAAATCCACCAAAACCTTCAAACGGATTGCCAGAAAAACCGCCGCCCGGCGCACCGCCGACGCCAGCATGGCCAAATTGATCGTAGCGCTGGCGTTTTTGCTTATCTTTCAGAACTTCGTATGCTTCATTAATTTCTTTGAATTTCGCCTCGTCACCGCCCTGTTTATCCGGGTGATATTTTACCGCCAATTTGCGAAAAGCCTTCTTTATCGCATCCTCAGAAGCGGTCTTTGGCACGCCTAACACTTCATAATAATCACGCTTGCTCATATACGTTTATTATACGCTTTTAGCACTCGACGCGCAAGAGTGCCAGATTAGTCGTTCTGCTCCTGTAGGCGCATATCCAGATGACGGCACACTGCAAACAGCCACGCCGCCGCAAAAAGCCCAAGTATTACTTCAACAATTACAAACCAAAAACTTCTCAAAACATAACCCTGCGCTGCCAATAAAGCCATAAAAACCGGAAAACTAAACGACAGCATCCGCTGGCGGCGCGTTAAATAGCTGAGGCTTGACGGCAACATCAGCATGACAGCCACCATCATAACGACTACGCCCCGCGAGAAAATAAAATGCACTGCATGCATGGTATCGTTAGGACAAAGCGCCACGCCAATCATACAAATCGCCAGCAGTGTTATCAACCAAACAGATACCTTGGCAGTACGCAGCTGCCGCAATTTGACATAGCCTTTAGACATGCCAACACCTATCATAATAAGCACCAAGCTTGACATAAAAACTCCGGCATTAAAGGCTAAAGCAGAATGACGGTTAACTACCGTCTCACCCAGCCGGCTAAGACTCCAGCCCATCCAGCGCGAATCATCAGATAGAGTTGCCGCCACCAGCACGCCAAACGTCAGAATTGCCGTATATAGTACGCAAAGAATCTGCAAGCGATTACGACGGCAAAACCGAAGAGCCGAATCTCTACTCATGATTTTATTATACCAGTAATTATGACAAAATCGAGTTCACTCAAACAGCCTAGAAAACATAGACAAATATTTACAACTGTGGTATAATCTAACTACAGTTAGCTTAAGCAAGAAGGCGGATGTTATGGCACGGAATATGTCACCAGAAAATAGCAACCTTAAACTTGAAGGGGCTAGACCTTTGTCTAGGCAAGAGCGCATAGAGCAGCTAAGACAGGACGAGCAACTAAAACTTATTATTAAGCAGCGCGACGCCGTAAACGAGTTTTTTAAGGGAGCCGATTATGATATTTTAGTTGGTATGTTTGTTGGTCCGGATGGTGCTGTTTGGGGTATTAGAAACAGAAAATACGGCACGGTACCCAATGATTGGTTAGTGGTTCGCTGTGCGTCTAACGAGGACGATAAAAATCGATCAGAAATAAACGTAGAAAATCAAAAAATATATAAAGTTGAAAAAACTAAGAGCGAAGGATATAGTTTTTTGCCAATTGGCGTTGAAGGCGTTGATACGCTTCATCTTGCTGGTGGTGGGCCCAGCATTAATATTTTCTGGAAAGAAGACAAAAACAAAGATGAAGATGAAGGTAAAGATAAAGGTAAAGGTAAAGGTAAAAGGTTAGCAGTAGCAGCAGATAATCGCGGTATAGAATTTTTACCGCTTGACGAAATAGTTGATCCAAAGATAGAGGCAGAGATAAAGGCAAATAAAGAAGCAGATGAATTCGATAGAATCGTGCAGCCTCTTAGAGACGAAGGATTGGGAGAAGATGTAAAAATAAAAGGAGGTTTGGGTGCGTCTGCCCTTTCTGACACTACCCTCTCGCCAGCATCGCAAACACGCTAATAATAAAAACGATTCAGCTTTCACATTATGACAGTTTTAGTGTTTGCTATAATTAATCCATGAAAGAATCTGACACCAATTGCAAACCGGAACATAAAGAATATCCAGAAACCCCTAAGCGCATCTTTAGAAAGATGGCTGAAGTAACCGCCAGAGCAACAGGAATCAACCTGGCTTCCGAAAAGTTTCAAGAAACCCGCGATAAAGAATGGCCAAATATGACCACCAAACAAAAGTTAGGCGCTGTTGCAGCAACAGCAGTTTCTTTCGGGCGGCTGGTTCGGGAAGGCGTTAAGCTTGGCAAACCAGACAGCGAACGCGGATGGACAGATACAATTGGCGATGTGATCTTTGCGGCCAGCGACGGGCTTGATGGTATGATCGCCAGAGGAACTAGCGGAAAAACCGCCTTCGGTGGATTCGCCGACCAATTTTTTGGCGATAAAATTCCCCGTTGGGTTAAGGAAATTAGCATGGCATCCCGAGGTCGAATATCTTGGCCTCACGTAATAACGCGAATAGTTCGCGACCTTTGCGTCACATACCAGCGCGATAAAATAACTGAGGAAACCGGCGGTGCCGTCAGCGTTGATGCCTCGCCAAAAAGCGATCCGTTCAGCGGTAAATACAGCACTGTGACTTATCTTTTTGTGAACGCTCTTCTTGATTCCCCGCTTGGCAAAAAAATACCGGGCTGGGCTCGCGAAACCCTAGCAACAGTAACTGACGCTCATCTCGTAGCAACAGGGATCGTGTCAGTAAAACGACTCAAGGATAGCCAGAGAAGACTGGCAAGGAAAATTGAAACAGGAAAATCTTAAGCTTAATAAAATGCTGCAGTCTCATGAAACTGCAGCATTATAATTTTATAGTCTAAAACTCTGGGGCTATTTCTCGTCAACCACCTCGCCACCAAGCAACAAGCCGCCGATTTTCGCACCGAAATTCACCAGATCATCTACCGTTCATAGAGTTACCTCGAGATTCATAAAGACTATTATACCAACAAAATTACACAAAAGTACAACGTGCTAGACATCGTCTTCTATAATTTTATGGTATAATATTTAAATATTCCTTTGGTAATCAACAAGAATGTACTTACGATAATCACATGCAACAACGAAATCCAACTAAATACTATCCTAGCGGCAAATACAACCTACAGTGGTGGCGCCAAACTGGTATATTCTACACTGGCGAGAAAAATGAAATTGCTGGTGTTTCTGCAAATAGCTGGGAAGAATATATCTACTTGATGCACAAAATCCCACGCAATTATACCGGACGTGCCATCAGCCCAGAGCTGATGACGGCCTCAGGCATATCGCTGGACAGTTTAGCTCTTCTATCAGTTATCCGCCAACGCGTCAACGATATTGCAAAAATATCAAAGTTCACTCCGCGTACTGAAATAATTTTAGGTACACCAGAATTTTCATCGGCAGGAAACTACAATGCATTATTGTCTGTAAAAAACGGACTTGCTCGTGTTATCGCGCGCAAACAACTCATCACGCCTGCCGAATCTACATCTTTCACGCCAGGTTATTTATCACAAGACTCCACCCATAATGTGATTTGTGCTGATTTATTTAGTTATATCGAGGAAAATACTGCGCACGACATTCAAGCAAGTTGCTGTTGGGCTACACCGTTAGTGCCGCAAACTGAATGCGCCACACTACCAGACGAAGAGCGCTACTACAGTGCTATGATTTACATACTTAACGGAATATTCAATAACACTGAGACCCAAAGTGTAACGATTGTCGATCGAACACCCGATAGCACCAATATTGCACCGCTAAATTGTCGCGCTACTCGTCGTTTATAAATGCTAGAATAAAAATGTGGCAGTAACTAGTATTTATACGCATAATTATCAATCACCTCTTGGTGAAATCGTTATCGCCAGCGATGACACAGCAATTACCGGCCTATGGCTTGTCGGGCAAAGACACTTTGACATAGAGGTAGAAGGATGTATAACTGACAAGGATTTACCGATTTTCGACGAGGTTTCGCATTGGCTAGATATATATTTCACAGGCAATAACCCTGGAGAGATCCCGGCTGTGCGTATGAATGGTACGCCGTTCCAACTGGAAGTTTGGCAAATTCTCCAAGCTGTACCATACGGTAAATTAATTACCTACCGGGAAATCGCTGAACTCATAGCCAAAAAACGTGGCATCACCAAAATGTCGGCACGCGCTGTTGGCAATGCTGTCGGCCGCAACCCTGTCTCGATTCTTGTACCGTGCCACCGCGTCGTCGGTAGCGACGGTAAAATGACTGGTTACGCCGGCGGAATTGAGAGAAAAGTTAAATTACTGAAACTAGAAAATGCGCTTTAATATAAAAGAAGAACGCCAAATCAGCGCTCTTCTTTTAGGCTATGACTGATTATTTCTCGTCGACCACCTCGCCCTCGACCGGCTCGTCTTTATCCGACTTTTTGTCGTCCTTAGACTCATCAGCCTTTTTGTCCTCAGCGGCTTGCTGGTACATTTTGGCACCGATTGGCATGATGGCGTCGTTAAGCGCTTTCACGGCTGCTTCTAGCTCATCTTTATCATCAGCATCTTTGTGCTTTTCTGCTTCTTTGACCGCCTCGTCAATCGCCTTTTTATCGTCGTCAGAGACCTTGTCCTTAAACTCATCCGGCATTTTCTTTGCTTGATAGATGGCATTTTCTAGCTGGTTTTTAGCGTCAACGGTTTCACGCTTTTTCTTGTCCTCGTCAGCGTGGAGTTCAGCTTCTTTCTGGGCTTTTTCGATATCTTCTTTGCTCATGTTGCCAGAGTTTTGGATGGTAATTGATTGCTCCTTGCCAGTGCCTTTATCTTTGGCGGTAACATTAAGGATACCGTTGGCGTCGATGTTAAACGTCACTTCAATCTGCGGCACGCCGCGTGGTGCTGGCGCGATGCCATCAAGCACAAAGCGACCCAAACTCTTGTTGTCATTGGCAAATTCGCGCTCACCCTGCAAGACGTGAATCTCCACTTGTGGCTGATTGTCAGCGGCCGTCGAGAATACTTCACTCTTGCTGGTTGGTACGGTGGTGTTGCGCTCGATCAGCTTGGTCGACACGCCGCCCATCGTCTCAATACCAAGACTGAGAGGCGTCACGTCTAGCAGCAGCACGTCCTTAACATCGCCAGCCAGCACACCACCCTGGATAGCCGCACCAACTGCCACCACTTCGTCCGGGTTGACACCTTGCATTGGGTCTTTACCGAACAGCTTCTTCACCCGCTCAACCACCGCTGGCATACGGGTCATACCGCCAACCATGACGATTTCATTGACATCAGATTTTGACAATTTAGCGTCTTTGAGCGCTTTTTCAACTGGGCCGTCCAGGCGATCCAACAGATCTTTCACCAAATCTTCCAACTTGGCCCGTGTCAGACTCAACTCAAAGTGCTTTGGCCCGTCAGCGTCAGCGGTAATGAACGGGATGTTCACCTCGTATTCGGTGACTGTCGATAATTCTTTCTTGGCCTTTTCCGCTTCATCCTTGAGGCGCTGCATGGCTGCATTGTCTTTGCGTAGGTCGATACCTTCTTTAGACTTAAAGTCATCCAGGAAGTAATTAACAATGACATTGTCAAAGTCCTCACCACCGAGGTGGGTATCACCGTTCGTAGCTTTCACCTCAAACACGCCGTCGCCAAGCTCCAAGATGGAAACGTCAAACGTACCGCCACCAAGGTCGAACACCACGATAGTTTCGTCATTTTTACCCTTTTCCAGGCCGTACGCCAAAGCTGCCGCCGTTGGTTCATTGATGATACGCTTGACTTCCAGGCCGGCAATTTTACCAGCGTCTTTGGTGGCTTGGCGCTGCGAATCGTCAAAGTAGGCCGGCACCGTGATGACCGCTTCGGTAACTTTTTCACCCAGGAACGCCTCGGCGTCAGCTTTGATTTTACTGAGGATCATCGCTGAAACTTCTTCTGGTGTGTATTCTTTGTCGCCCATCTTTACCGCCACGCCGGTGCCTTTTTTGACAATCTGGTACGGCATGATATCGAGGTCTTTTTGGACTTCCTTGTCAGTAAACTTACGGCCGATCAACCGCTTGACACCGTAAATCGTGTTCTTTGGATTGGTTACACGTTGGCGCTGCGCCACTTGCCCAACCAAGCGCTCGCCCTTTTTATTAATCGCCACCACTGACGGCGTCGTACGATTACCCTCAGCATTAGCGATAACCTCTGGTTTGCCCGCCAGCATATACGCAAAGGCGCTGTTGGTTGTACCGAGGTCAATTCCGATAATTTTACCCATATGATTCCCCTTTCTTGTTTTGATCACATCTGGTTTTTCTTATATTCATTTTAGCACTCTTTTATGTCGAGTGCCAACTATTTCAGTATAAATAATTAGCACTCTGGTGTCAAGAGTGCTAATTTAGATTTTTGCATTACTGTCTATTTTGTAGTAGTTGACTGGACTGGCGGCACTGCCGACGTCTTTCTGGCTAGTGTAATATATTGCACAACCGAAATAATATAAACTGCCGAACCAACCAAAATCAAACCGTAAGCAATCGTGTAAGTGCCGCCGGTGTTGCTGGCCAGTATAAACGTTGCATACGTGATAACAGCGCCAACCAGCGGAGCTAATGACGAAAAGGCAACCGATTTACGCGCCGCCAAAAGACTAGGGCTCAACTGCTTACCTCTGCCAATAGCAAACCAAACAAACGATCCGGCTGCTATGACCGCTGCAACAATTGTCACCGACAAGTACAAAATTCCTGAATGCGAATTAGACTTGCTAACAGCTTTATTCATTCCTTCCGTAGCTGCATAGTATTTCTTGGCAGAGTTCTGGATTTGGTTCAAATATTGGTTAGCGCTATTATAGTCATTTCCGCGCAAAGCGGCAACAATCTTGTCGAGCAGCACCTTGGTTTCTCCGGCATACTTTTTAACTTCCGCCGCTTTCCTGCTATATTCAACACCTAGCTTAGAAGAAAAATTATGATTAGCGACATTTCTGAATGCCGATGACGCAGCTGTAGCTCGAACAAGTACCATGCCGTTGGTTACGGATTTCTCGTCATTTGTCGATTTTATAAAATCTGTATACGCCTTATCCGAAGCGGTAATTATATCAATATCAGCTTGATTTACATAACCGGCTGCACTAGCAAACGAACCTCCAGCCGACACTGCGACAAGCGCAGCTAAAATTATCCCAAAAACTTTACGCATGCTTAGAATTATAATACAGAAAGTTAAATTTTACCAACCGCCGCTGGCGCCGCCGCCCGAGAATCCGCCGCCGCCAAAGCTGCCGCCAGACGAGCTGCCTGAGCTGTTAGAACTGCCGCCCGAACCGATACCGCCAATCCACCACCAGCGGCTTGATCGGCGTCTGCCAGATCGGCCACCCCTTCTTGTAGCTATTATTGCAACAATAAATATGAGGATTATAATCAGTACTAAGGAGACTATCGATTCCATGTCCTCGCTATCGGCTGATTGGTCTTTACCTTCCGCAGCGTCAATGATTCGTTTCACGCCAGCCTCAACGCCGCCAGCATAATCACCGCTGCGAAACTTTGGTGCGATTGTGTTACGGACAATTTGACTAGCTCGCGCATCGGTTAACGAACCTTCCATACTATTGCCGATCTCGATTCGCATTTTACGGTCATTCTTGGCAATAAGCAGTAATACGCCATTACTCTTTTTCTTGTCGCCGATACCCCATTGGCGGGCTACTTTGAGGCTATATTCCTCTAGACTATCATCACTACCAAGCGTCGGAATCATCAATACGCCAATTTGCAGCGATTTCTTTTGACGCTCAGCTTTAATCAGATTGGAAATGCGCGCAATATCTCCATCCGACAAAGTTTTCGTCTGATCGACAATCGGCCGATCAAGTGGCGGCGCGGCCGGGATTTGCAACTTAGCAAAAGCCGTACCGCTTAATAGCCAACTAAACAATATTGCCGATACAGACAATCCAACCAGACCGACCGCCAAGCTTCGCCAACGCATATCTAGTTTTCTTGTTTGGTTGAATTTGCTGCGCTGAAATCAACCGACGGAGCTTTATTAGCACCAGCATCCGACTCAAAATACGGTCGCTCCTTGAAACCGAACATGCCCGCTAACAAATTCGTCGGGAAAGATTTAACCTTCGTGTTATATGATTTAGCAGCGTCATTAAAATCATTGCGCGCCACAGTTATACGATTTTCTGTACCTTCTAACTGCGATTGCAAATCTCTGAAGTTTTCCGTTGCTTTGAGCTGCGGATAGTTTTCGGCAACCGCCAAAAGCCGACTGAGCGACGAGCTAACCTCGCTTTGAGCCTGCTGGAATTTGGCTATGTCATCTGGATTATTGGCATCGACTTTGATTTGCGTAGCTTTAGCGCGCGCCTCGACCACCTTTGTTAATGTCTCTTGCTCGAAATTAGCCGCACCCTTAACGGTGTTCACGAGATTAGGAATTAAGTCGCTGCGCCGTTGATATTGCGATTCAACCTTGCTCCATGCCGTATTAACCGACTCGCGGCTAGCCACCATGCTATTATAAGATCCAGCGACTATCATTATTAGCAGCAATAATTAGCCAAAAGTGCAATAAAAGCGACTGTCGCAGTGAATTCCGCGTCAAGCAAGGCAAATCTTACTGCGGCAGCTGCCAAATTCGAACCCAATCGACTTCCATCGGCCAGGTCTTGCCCGTGCCCAATATGACATCCATCGCTGTCTCTGAATCAAATATCGCGAGCGGGTTACTAATTGGCGATGGACCACCGGCTTGCGTCACCGGGTCTTGCCGAGGGTCGTTCGGCGCTAGCTGATCGCGGGTAGCACCCCAATAGTAGCGTATAGTTAATTTACCATCAATATACCACTCAATTTTTTCGGTAGTCCATAAACATCCGTATGTATGCCATTGCGACACATCTAGCCCTGCCTGCGAAGTATAATGTCCTCGGTTGCGTATAATTTTAGTTTGATCCATTGAATCATAATACGCCCATGCCGACCCTAACATCTCGCCCGGCCGCATGATTTCAACCATATCAAGTTCAGCAGACGGTATGGCGTTATTACGATGCCTGGAATGCGATTGCGCCCAAAACGCCGGCCATGAAGAATTTTCCGGCGGCACGTTGCGCACGCCATTAGCGTCAACGCGCATCCGCACTTCGTAATAGCCATGTTCAAACGACTGTCCTGCATACGTATTCGGGTCGCGCGTCATGAAATTACGGTTGTAGGTACTGTGCGTCGGAGCAATCCGCAGCACCGAATTATTCACGGAATACTCGTTGGGCTGGGTATCGGGCTTGCCCCATTTGTGTACGCCCGCCGGGTACCATTTGAAACCTGGCGCGCCAGTATTGCCGGTGTCGATAGTACTGATTGAGTCAAAATCATCTTCAAAAGCCAAGCGATTATATTTGCCAGCTGCTGCCGGGACGGTTGGCGACGGAGTCGGTGTAGGTGTAGGAGTTGGTGTCGGATTTGGAGTTGTGTTATTATTTGCCGATGACGCAGAAACCGGTCTCTTGGCATACCCCAGATATTCATAGCCGTCGATCTTTGGTGGAGAATACTCAACACTTTCGCCGTCTTGCACGGTCACCGTATCGGTTGCGCCGATACTATCAATGATAGCCGAAGCCGCTTGATTGTTAAGCGCCAACCCGCCAACGCTAACCGCTAGTAGCAGCAGAGCGCGGCCCTTTTTGCTGCGCAGCAAGAAATAGCCGCCCAGCGCCGCCAGCAAAAATTCCGAATTGGCGTCATTAGCGGTCAACGTTATTTTTCCTGAGGCGATGGAATTCTGTTCGGTTTTCGATAGCGAACTTTTGACCACGCTGCGAAGCCGAATGGTTTTTGAACCAGCATGCGCAGCCGGCGGCACGATAAAATTCACCGCAACAACAGCGGCGATGAATAATCCTACTATTTTCTTTTTCATTGAATCCCTCAACTCTTTTTGTTTTAACGCCTGATGACGCTTATGATTATATAGCTAATGACGATACAATGCAAGCGAAATAAGTACGGGAATGCTGGATTTATTGCCGCGTGACTTTGACCATAGCGTCGCGAACCACCGCGCCATTCAAGATATAGCCAGCACGCAATTCCTCAGCTATGACTTCTTTGTCGCCCTCTGCTTCTTCGTCAAATTGAATAGCTTGGTGCAGTTCAGGGTTAAACGGCGTACCGGGTTTGGCGTCAATTTTCTCAAGGCCGATTTCTTTGAGTTGCTTGTCAAGCTGTTTATTCAGGCCAGCCACACCCTTAGCCCACGCGTTATCCTGCAATTCCTCTGGCACATTGGCGATCGCTCGCTCAATCGTATCGATCACTGGCAGCAGCTTCATCACCGACTTCGCCTGGCCCATTTGGTGCGCCGACCGCTTTTCCGCCTCCACGCGCTTGCGATAATTCTCGAAATCCGCCCGCGTCCGCTGCAAATCCAGCGTCAACTCGCCCAATTGCTGTTCTAAATCTTCAGTTTTCTTAGTCTTACTTTTCGTCATTTTTTCCTCCTTCTGAACGGCCAAAACGGCTCTTCATGGTACATGGAAGGCGAAATTATTAATTCGCCGACCGCTATAACTATAAACATAACGACCAAAATAACGACAGTTAACCACGTTGGCAAGCCGCTCAGTAGTCCGCCAATCCATTCAGCCATTACAATACCTCCTCCAACATCGCACCCGTTCGCCTAACCAACTCCATCGTCCGGCGATAATTTTGCCGCGTCGGACCAATCACGCCGATGTAACTATTATTACTAAACTTTGAACAAAACCTACTAATAATCAACGTTGCTCCAGAACTTTTACCAATCGGATTCTCACTGCCGATAAATACATTCAACGGCTCGTTCGGTGCCGCTTCACGTAGCCACGGCTCAATATTGTCAATCAGTCTGGCAATCGCTTGCACGTGATCACCGCCAGCAAACTCTGGCTGAGAAAATAGCTGCGTCATGCCATTCATATACAAATGCGCACCAAATGACGCAAAACCAAAGTTACCCGTCAGCTCAACCAGACTATCAACGGCGCTGCGAATTGCCCGGTCAGACTTATCAACGTGCGAGTTAACATGCGCTTCGATCGCTCTCGCACTGCGATCGATACCGCTCGGCAGCTCGGTCATCTGAGCATCGGTGATGCCATTGACGTACAACCGGTAGCCCTTATCCGTAGGAATTCGCCCGGCGCTAGTGTGCGGCGCCTCAATAAAACCCATCTCCTCGAGTTTGGCCATTTCGCTACGAATGGTGGCGCTGGACACGCCAAACAATTTAGCCAGCGTCACGCTGCCAACTGGCGCCGCAATTTCGGCATACTGCTCAATGATGGCGGCGAGAATCGCCTGTTGACGTTCAGTCATGTGTAAATTGTATCAAAAATTAGCACTCTATTCAAGCGAGTGCCAAATAATTCATCGAAAACGCTTATCCGTAAAAAACCGCGCCGCGTCCGAAGAAAACAGCATCACGACCATAATATGAATGCCAATCATCACAAACAAAAAAGCCATCGCCATATTAATCCGCCCGACAGTAATTGACAAAGATTCGGTAATGATCGTCGCGCTAGCCACTGCCAGCAGCATAATTCGCGCCCGATTGCTGCCCCTCAACAGCGCTCCCGCTAGCGCTAATTCAATAATCACAATCGCAAAATTCAGAACCATCGTACTAAAAACAATTACATTAGCCGACTCAACACTAACAGTAGCTTCAGTAACCATTTCCCGTGTGAATTCTGACCAATTTGCCGTGTCAAACAGCATCTGCCCAATCGTAAACAGCGACACGATTACTATCAACCCGCAGCCGAATAGTATTTGCGGCGGTCGGCGGCTCCATAGTTCTTTCAATAACGTTTCATGGTTCTTCGGCAAGCGGTCGTGAATTGTTCCGTCCATAATAATGCCAAATTGCTGCAGCGTGCTTTTCTGCGACTTTACTTTCGACAATTCCAGAATAGGTAAATCGCCGTCCGTCCGAATAGAATCGCCGCCGCCGTTTCGCGAATGATAACCGGAGGAAAAATCCTTCAAAATCGCTACTCGCACTGGCTCGGAACTATCTTGTACTGTCTGAATAATATAATCGCGCTCAATATCGGTATTCTCGTCAATCCGATGCGTCAATTGAAACGTAAACAGCGACAAGCCGATACTTCTGTCGTATGTTCCCGCGGCCAGCCAATCCACCCGGTGTCCGCCTGGCAGCAACCAGCCCTTCGGACAGCGCCAAAAACGCACATGGTGGCGCTGATTAGGGTTATTGTCAACTTCTTGCTGATAAGCAAAATCCTGCTTGCGCCCAAACAAAAAAGCCGGCGACACTGGCGCATTCGGATAACTTTTACGCCGTAAAACAGTCGTCACCATTTTCCACGCCGAGCGGGGGGTAATATCATCCGCCAGACTCCAACCTGCTGCGTCCATTACTTTGTGTAGCTGTTCTTCCGATCCGCGCGCCGCCAAATTGACTGGGTCGCTTAATATTCCATCCGCCGTCCGCGTCCGGCCAATAAAATAATTCGGCACGTAAATACTGCTTAAAATCCGATGAAGCCGCGGCAAGGCCAAATAAGCCACAATTATCCAAACCACAAAAAACAGCCCGACCATCCACCAGCCGCCCGTAAACCAGCTTTCCCTAAAAACCAGCCATGCCAACCACAACGACGCCAGACCGGCAAAAATAAAGAACGCCTGGTCTAATAAAACGTTAATTGATTTTAACGGTCGCATCAACGCGGCAGCTAGTTTTTTGGGCGATTTTGCCAAGCTCATAGCTTTATTATATCATTCAGGAGATTGCGAGCCGCCAACCGCGCCTCGTCATCCTTGCGGCTGAACAAATCACCGCGCTCAATAATCTCCTTGCACACCCTGACAGCCCGCTCCAGATCATCATTAATAATCACGTGGTAATACGGCACTTCCAGCGCATGCGCCAGTTCTTTAATGGCTGATTGATGACGCTTTGGCCATTCGGCTTGAAAATCCTCCTCGGTGGCATAGCGCTTTTTTAGCCGCTCCAGCCATGTTTTATAATCCGGCGGCACGATAAAAATCGCGATACAACCTGGCGCTAATTGCTCATATTCCGCTACGCCCTGGACATCGACGTCAGTGATTGCCACTTGATTTTGATCATGCGCCAATTTTAGCTCGGCCGCCGAGGTTCCATACACCGTGCCATGCACAAATTTCGCCTCAATGAATTTATGGTCAAGCAGCATTTCCTCGGCTATTTTTTTATCAATAAAATGATAATCGACACCATCTTGCTCGGCGCTGCCATTATTAATCCGCGGCGGGCGCGTGGTGTGGGAGACGATATCGCGAAATTCCGGCAGCTTTAATAACTGCTTTTTTATAGTGTCTTTGCCAGCACCAGAAATCCCCGCCAGCAGCGCAATCTTTGTATCCCGCACCAGCTGAATAGTCGACTCAACCGGCTGATATTCTGCGATAAGTTTTTCAATCTCCGACATAATATTTATTTATGATAACTCATCTAGCACCGATTGCCAATCAGGAAACTCGGGACTACCAAAATGAACATGCCGGCCTGAAAAATCGCCCGCGCCATTTGCCGTCCGATCGTCAATCAAAATATCGCCACGGCTCAAATGCTTGACCGACGAAAATATAACTTTGCGAAAGAAAATATTTTCCTGGCCATCACCACCAAAATACTTCTTCACCCACGCCAGTTTGTCGCCTAGCGCCGTTGGATTTTCCCATGGCGATGACGAGAGAATGTATAGATCATACTTTTCCTTCAGCTTATCAACCGCCTCAAGGGCGCCCGGCATCGGATCCATCAATGCAAAAACACCCGGAATATTGTCATATTCACCCGCAAATTTCTCTAACATCTCGGGCGGAACTTTCGTCAAAGCCGACGTAAAGTCGACCAGTACGCCGTCCATATCGATGTAGATAATCGGCTTCTTCATAATCAATCCCTCTTCAACATCACCATAAACGCTTCTGATGGAATGTCAACCTTGCCGAAGCGCTTCATGCGCTTTTTGCCGCGAGCTTGTTTGGCGAGAAGTTTCTTTTTTCGGCTGACATCGCCGCCGTAGAGGTAGCCAGTAACATCTTTACGGTAAGCGCCAATGTTTTCGCGGGCGATAAACTTGCCGCCGATTGCTGCCTGCAATGATACTTCAAAGCTCTGGCGCGGCACGACTTCTTTCAATTTTTTGACGATATCGCGGCCCAAATGCTGAGCTTCTGAGCGATGGCACATCACGCTGAGCGCATCGACCATCTCGCCCGCCACATAAAAATCCACCCGCACCAAATCTTCCGCTTGATAACCCGCCAGTTCATAGTTAAACGAACCGTAGCCGCTAGTTACCGACTTCAATTGATCATAAAAATCCGTCAGCAAATTTGCCAGCGGCGCCGTGAAAGAAATCAGCGCCCGCTCGTCGATGTAACTGAGGTTTTTCTGCCGGCCGCGCTTGGCGACAATCAGCTGAATCACTGCACCGATGTAATCCTGCGGCACCACAATTTCACCATCAATCCACGGCTCGCGAACCTCCGCGATCTGCGCTGGATCGGGCAATTCGCTGGCTGACTTAATGTCCAGCTCCTCGCCATTGGTCAGGCTGACTTGATAATCCGTGCTCGGATTGGTGACGATGAGATCCAAATTATACTCCCGCTCCAGTCGCTCGCGAATGATATCCATGTGGAGTAAGCCGAGGAAGCCAATCCGCACGCCATAACCCAGCACTGGCGAATTTTCCGGCTCAAACTGCAGTGCCGAGTCGCTCAGACTCAGTTTCTCAATAGCTTCTTTCAAATCATTGTAATCTTCGTTAGACACCGGAAAAAAGCCCGCGTAGACGAAGGGCTTAACTTCTTTGTAGCCGGGTAGGGGCTGGACGGTTATTTTCTCCGTCATGCTGCCACCCCTCTTGTCCGGATAATGTCCGGATAATGTCCGATAAACTTATTTTTTAATAACATAGCGGCTATTCCTGTTCTCACCAGCCCTCTCCATAACACCAAATTCCACCGACTGCGCCAGTTCACATCGAGCTTTCTTGTAGTCGGGTTTTTAATCTCGCCGCTATCGCTCACACCTAACAAAATACTACCGCCGCGAGTATTAGCAAACACACTTATAATCTGCCATAATTTTTCTGGCAGCTTTGCGCCGCGCTTACCGCGACAGCTCTTAAATTCAAGCGATTCTCCCTCAGCTTTCCTTATCCGAATCATAGGGTTATTTTATCAGATTTTTAACCATGGAAACAGAAAATACCTGCGCCCTACACCCACCTATACTCGCGCGGAATAACCCCCGCTCTCATAGCCCTGACATATTCAGCCAAGTTGCCTGGCATATCAGCCCAAAAATCATCATCAAACCAGCCTGATAGCATGCTTGCTAACAGTCTACTTTCACGACTATTGACCGTTTCGCACAGTTCGCACAATCGCCACGCTGCCAGCTCGCGGAAATTGCTTTTTAAGCCTACATCTTCTAGTTCATCTAGCCAGTCAGCCAACCGACTCATAACTTTAAAGTTCTCTGTACCCAACAAGTCGTCAGCAAACTTATTTATATCAAAATTACCCAGGGGAGGCTTCACTCGGGCGATAAATTCGATGAAACCCGGCAGGCGCTTTTTCTCCTCAGCCTCTTTTGCTAGCTCGGTAAAATCAATATCAGCAGTCCAATGCAATTCCTCTGCATCTAAAGAGCTATCAATAACACGAACTCCCCTACGCGGGTCAAACTTGCTGCCCATCTCTTTTACTAAACCTCCCGCAAAAAGCTTAGGCTGCCGGAAAAGATCAGCTTGCCGCCCATCCTCTATCAACCGGTTAACAATATCCGTACAACTACTGTCAACGCCATATCCACAGCTGTTACGGTAATAGTCCAGCGGATCTTTACCATAGCGCTTTTGGTAGCGCTCATCATCCGTAAAGAATATACCCTTATCATAGAAAAATCCTTTAAGCTTCTCTGCTTGGTCAACGTAATGATCCAATACGAATTCGGCCAAGTGTTCGGCGGAAAAACCGCTGCACTCAACAACAGTTTTCACATCTTCCACAAAATCACGCTTGCTCCTGATAGCCCGAAGCTTGGCCGCACCGCCATTTCTCCAAAAATAACTTTCGCCGCCATTAGGATTAAACCCAAACCACAACCTTCTTATTTCTTCAATAGACAACTCTTCGTCTTTCTGCTGTTTAGCAAAAATTTTATCAATACTGTCGATTACATCCATAGTGTCCAGCTTATCTTGACCCCGCATCAATTTGCCTATTTCTTCGCGCAGAACGCCCATCATAGCTGGCTCAACTTGGTCGTTTTCGCCAATACCCAAAATCAGCTGTATACCACCCCGCTCGTCTGTACACATTATAATGCGAGGAATGTTATTTTTGCCAGTCGTCAGTACACTGACAGCATAAAAGCTATTGTCGTATAAATAACGCTTTATCGATTCAACGTCGCCAGGGAACCAATCAGTACATTGTCCGGCAAGCAAACCATGCAGCTGTTCAAACGAGTCATCATTGGGATCAAATGTTTCTTTTTTACGTCGGACACGTATTTCATGCCATTCTCCCAGCTGATCTTCCCGGCGCTGTTCTAATCCTAGGCTCGTCGCAGCTGCAACTTCTTTACCATATAATTCGCTAAAATCAGCAGATTCTAATTTGCCAGATTTGTAATATCTCGCCGTCTCCTTATACACCTCATAGAGCGCCTCGGTATTAACTTCTGGCAGCAGTGTTGCACTTCCAGACTCGCGCGCATTGAACCTCTCAGCCTGCGGATCAAACTCGCCCAACTCTGTATAGGCGCTTATAACATAAGAAGAAAACCAATCAGGATATTTGCCGACTATCAGCGCTTTCTTCATCCGCTCCAAACGCCCGACCTGCAAATCTTGAAAGCCTCTAACTAACTCTTCCCGTTGAGAATAAGTATTATCAGGAAGCCCAAATCTCCTATACCAGCCAGGCGATGAACCAGCTAGCTGGGACAAACTCTCCAAATCAGGCGGATTATTAGCAATTCTTTCTTTAGCCGCTGATATTCCCATATCATGCGAATAACATACATCCGTAGTCCCATCAATCTCTACAGCATCCAAAAAGGACGATTTGACTGGTTTTTTAGGTATAGTGGCATCAATAGAAGAACCTTCTCGTATTTGCGACGAAGGGGCAAAAGGCGCATGATCGCTTTCAGGCTTCTTCGCAGCTTCCTTCCGGTGCGGATCCAAAGACGCTTCTTCCCCCGCTTCAATTACTTGACCTAAAACATACCGGGTCAATAATTTCAGCTTCTTTGGACCGCCCGGCTTTTCTTCTGAACTGTTCGAGTAGCCCAAATAATTATACCTTTTTGGGAGTGTATTCAGACTACCGCTCCACTCATTTCTCAGCCTTTTAAGTATGCAATTCCTCAGAAACCGCTCCATTTCCCCAGGAGTAGCCAGGTTCGCCATAGTATCAAAAGCCCCAAATATTCTCTCGCTTCGTTCTTGCAATCTCCAACTTTCCTCCGGATCTTTGTAATCATCCAAAGACACGCGAATAGCCTCAGCCATTTGTCCGGCTAAGTCAAACCCGTCGGAGTTTTCTTCTCGCAGTCTTTCTGCAGCTTGACTCATCTTTTTACCATCAGTAAAGGCTAGAAACCTCTCCTTGCGGAGTATACTTTCTAAATCTGGATCAAGGGCAGTGCCGTTCACCGAATTAGCAAGTGAATCGCCGCCGTCAACGCCATCATTATGCAGCATCTCTGCTTCAGCGTGACGATGAAACGGTGAATTTGGATAGCTATCAATCATAATTAGTTATTAATGATAATATTCTTTCGTCTACTTGTCAATATTAGTGCGATGATTTACCGCCGCCAGCGGCAGCCAACCTATTTTAAGGCAGTTCCGCCAAGCTGTCCTTTAGTTCTATCTCGTCGTTTCTCTAATAATTTTTTAATCTCTTCTACAACTCTCAGGGCATCCTCTTCGGGGAGATATGATTTAAACCCTCCTATCTTAACCGGTTTCAACCCAAGCTTTCTGACAACATATGTCACATCACCGTAATCTACACGATCTCTGCCATTACGATCTTGTACAAACTCAGTGACAGGAACATAACCGTCTGGAATAGAATGGCGCTCTCTTATAACATCAAGAATTGCACTAGCTTCATCCTTAGAAAAAATAATGAATCGCCCTCTTCCATATTTTTTGTCACCAATCACCCCAAGCTCCTCAGCCACAGATCTTACGGTACCACGCGACACACCTGCTATATTCGCAATATCTTGAGTCTTAAGAGAACCTTCTGGAATTAATATTCTATGATTCACCCACTCGTTCATAATCTGCTGGGCGGATTCTTCGGTAAAAGCAAGCACCTGTCGTCTTCTTTTGTTATGATATTTCCCTATTGTTATTTTTCCTTTTCTTTCCAGATCTATAGCAATGTCTCGAATCCTCGTTCTGTGTTTTTCACCTATATCTAGTCTTTCCAGTATATTACCAAGAGTAATATACCCATCCGGAACCAGAGGCAAATCTTTTGAACTTCTTAAATACCTCGTATCAACAGGCTTATTCAATTTCTGTTGGCTAAATCCGTCTTTTAGTGCATTTACCAAATTAGCTGTAAAATTCTTCGTCGCCATAATTCGCGCGCCTTGTCCTGGATTATCCTTTATTAGTTTGCTCAATTCCTCTTTCGTATAGTCCGTTAGCGGGCGTGCCGACTCGTCCTTCGACGAACGGTTAGCGCTAACTTGCTCGCACACCCATTCGCCATTAAATACGAACGTAGCGTTGCCGTATTCCTGGCAGACTAGAATAACTTTATCAATTCCAGGCACGGTAACTTGATAATACGGCTCTTCGCGCATCATATTCGGATTAACGCTTCCCCGAACAATAGACACTGCATCAGAATCGTCAGGATCTATGCCAAAATCATTCATTAACACAAACAGCAGATTTTCCAGCTTCGGCTGCTTGTCTTTTTTCTCCATTCCAACACCGCTGCCTGTTGTCTGCGGAATGGGCGTGCTGTCTGTCGGCACGAACACCTCGCTAGATTCGTTAACCTGCGCAATCACCCGATCAATTGCCGCAAATTCCTCAGCTTTACCATCCAAGTTATTAAGAATGCCTTCTACGCCCTCCAATTCAAAATACGCAAGCGCCGCATCCTCGTGTTCTTTTTCTGCGCCAGATTCAAGCTGCTGCCACTCAGCACCCGGCTGGGCGTCGTATTTGGCAACCACATCGTCGACCAGCTTAATAACCGCGTCCAGCGCGTCATCGACATACGTATCCGTATTTTCCAGCGTTAATGGATTGTCGATCGCTTTAGACAATCGATTCTTAAAAGTTTCTTTCTGAGCGCCTAATTCGCTATTGTTGCCACCATCATGATATGTATCCATAGACCGCAATTATACTATTTTGTTAATATAATGTCAATAATAAATTGTCGCGTTTCTTACGCTTTTATTTTATTAATTACATCTTGAAAGGAGTATTGCAACTTAATCTATAACTTATCAAAAATCTTATGGGCTTGATTCTTGCCAATAGCCTGAACTAATTCAGCGTAACCCATCCAGCGACCGCGTTTAGTTTTGTCGCGGCGATGGTCGTTTTCATCGGTGATATCACCCGTAACTATCGCATCAACATTATGCCAAGTAATCCAAGGTATGTCATCGCTCAAAAAGCTATAATCTAAATGAACATGATTTTCGTTGATTATCTTATAACCTGACGATGAAAATCCGCGTGCGTACAACTCGCGGAGAATAGCGTCTGCTAGCTCGGCAAAACTGTCAACCGTAACACACAAAAAGTCATCATATTCCTCGCCGAGTTCGTATGATCTTCCATTTATAAAAGCATAATACGAATCATCGTCGACAACTTTTTCGTCTAACCACACGCGGCGGTCACGTGTTATCGGAATTACACGGCAGCTGATTTTCTCTGTAAAATTTTTGAAATTACTCATAATTGCTAGCACCAGATATATCAAATAATTCAGCACATCCGCAAACCAGTTACTCAATTATATTTTTCCTTTAGCCGCCAGCAGATGGTCAATGGCGCTTTCTATAATAAGTTTAGCATATTCGTTAAGAATCAACCGACGACCACGCTCGGTCTCTATCCATGTAGCTGCCTTCAGCATTGAGCTAGGCTCAGGGCTTGCGGTAAAGATTTCCACTGGCCACGGCGTAAACTCATATACGTTCATTTCGGCGCGGCGAACATTAAATTCACTCGTTACCAACATGATACGCTGCGGGTACCACTGCATCGCCTCCCAAAGATCGATGCTACGCTTCACATTATCTGGGATTGATATCGCCTGATCTTCAATGATAATATCGTCCGCCGGAACACCGTGTGTTATAGCATAATCTGCCATACGCTGCGCTTCGGTTATATTATTTTCACCCTGAGAAGCCGCCCAACGCGGCGCCGCACC
Organism: uncultured Candidatus Saccharibacteria bacterium; assembly: GCA_963548835.1. Lineage (GTDB taxonomy): Bacteria > Patescibacteriota > Saccharimonadia > Saccharimonadales > Saccharimonadaceae > Nanosynbacter. Next base: position 15,878 of record CAUUVO010000003.1, on the reverse strand, counting down.
AGTTGCCATTATTTTGGAAGCAACCCCGGAATGATACAGTTCCACCGCTTTTGCAATCCGCATATTCTTTGCCGAACCAAACACGAAGATGACATCGGATTGCTTGGGAGTATTTCCTGTTTTAAGCGGCTCATAGAGTCGCTCCGCCTTGATACTGTCGACATGTTGAGCCAAATAAGCCGAACATTCCGACACAAAAATGTGTAGCGCATCGACAACTTTATCAAAATCCCATGCCTGATATCGCTCAAAGACAGCCGCATCTATACCTGCTTGCGCCGCTACACGGCTAAGTTCCGCAAATAACCATGGCCGTGTAGCGAGATAGTCCCGGTGAACCGCTAGCCGAGGCGACTCCTCGCTTATTATCGCACGAATCTCATCTGCTGACGGTAATTCAATACTACTTGTGCGCATACAAAACTCCCTTTAGTCGCAGCCTTCTAACTAATATATTAAATTAGCAAGTTGCGTTGTCTGGGTTATAGGTGACGTCATCGCCTAACTACACTCCTTGTCATTATTAATCTTTCGCAAAATATTTTTTCAATGTCACCGTATCGCCCACCCGCGCTTCACGCGTAGTCTTCAAGTTGGTGACGATGTAACCAATTTCACCGGTGTCAAGCGACGGGTCGGCAATCATGCCGGGGCTGAGATGACCAACTTCCAGCGCCAGCCCATTAGCGCCAGTCGCCATCATGTGAATCGCTTCGCCTTTTTTGATCTGACCATCAACCACTCGCACATACAAAATCACCCCGCGATAATCATCATAATAACTATCAAAAATCAACGCCCGCGTCGGGTCGTCTGGCTGGCCAGTCGGTGCTGGAATTCGCTCAACGATCGCCTCCAAAACTTGATCGACATTCTGCCCCGTTTTGGCAGAAATATGAATAATCTCGCTTTCATCACAGCCCAGCAAATTGATCACTTGCTTGGACACGCGCGGCACATCGGCGGCTGGCAAATCAACTTTATTGAGCACCGGAATGATCGTGAGGTCCTGTTCCATCGCCAAGTACACATTCGCCAGCGTCTGCGCCTGAATACCCTGGCTAGCATCAACTACCAGCACCGCCCCCTCGCAGGCTTGCAACGAGCGACTAACTTCGTAACTAAAATCGACGTGACCAGGCGTGTCGATGAGATTGAGATCGTAGATAGTTGATTGAGCCAACCCGTTCACGCCAACATCTGCACAAGCCCGAGAATCAGGCTGCGCTAAGCGGGTGGCAGTCGATGGGGTAGCGCCTACTTCTGAAGAAATCTCTGATTTTTCAGAAGAAGGGGCGGATCGACTGACGGGACCCGCGTCTAGCGACCGACGTGAAGACTCTTTAAGAGTCTTCGACAATGGGAGTGGTGATGTGCCACTCGCTTCCACCTCCTGATATTCATATTTCATCCGCACCGGCGCGAGCTTAATCGTGATCCCCTTTTCGCGCTCCAAATCCATACTATCCAGCAGCTGCGACTTCATCTCGCGCTTCTCCACCGTCCCCGTCATCTCCATCATCCGGTCAGCCAGCGTCGATTTGCCGTGGTCGATGTGAGCGATGATACAAAAATTGCGGATATTGTTCATCGCCACACGCCATCCAGCCGCCCAAATAGCAGCTTCTTGCCCTTCTTTAAGATCGGATCAACTTCCGGCAGACGCAACAACTTCGACATCAGCAGATAAACGCCGAAGCTAACAATCGAGATAATAGTAAATTTTGGAAAAGCGCTGAAAAAACTGCTGTCAGTATCGCGGAACGGCATCACGGAAACACCGATATAGCATACTACTCCGGCTACCGCACTGGCGGCAATCATCTTGCCGATAGCCGTGACAAACGCCCGATTAAACATCCTCGGCATCTGCTTGCTCATCACCAATAAAAGTATCACCACTTCAAACACTGCTACCGTTGACTGCGCCCACGCCAAGCCGTACGCACCCATATTAAGGTTCATCGTTAAAATAATTGCCAAAGCAATATTCAAAGAAATAGAGAATACAGAAATATACAACGGCGTTTTAGTATCCTGCCGCGCATAAAATGCCCGCGCCGCCATGTGATAAATCGTCCGAAACAAAATCGCCACCACCAAGCAGCCCAATATCCCCGCCATCAGCTGATCGCCAGTATTTCGGATAAAATGGACAATGTAACCGCGCGTGAAAAATATCACAACCGACGTCGGCAGCGCCATCCAAAAAATAATCCTCAGTAGCGACCGCAGATCCTTCTGAAACAGATCAAGTCTTCCTTCGCCTAGCCGCTCGGTTAACTGCGGAAAGGCGGCATTAGAAATAGCCACGCCGATAAGATTAATCGGCATTAAATGCAATGTCAGCGCCTGCTGATAAGCGCGAATCGTACCGTCCGCCAACCGCGACGCCAAGTTGACCTCCACCAGGCTTACTACATAATCCATTCCCTGATCAACCGACCGTGCTGGCAATAGAGACAACACTTTCCGAAAACCTCTGTTCCGACAATATAACTTAAAATTATAATCAAAGCCTAAACCAACCAAACCAATAGCACTCACGATCAACTGCAGAAACGATCCCAGAACTACGCCCAGTGCCACACCCATAATACCGCCGTCAAAGATCTGCCAGCCGAACAGATTGATACCGTTAGTAAACCACACCGTACCAATGATAATGCCGATATTGTAAATCATTGGCGCCAAGGCACAGAACATAAACCGCCCGACCGCCTGCTGGATACTGGCAATTACCGAAGCAATGGCGAAAATAAACGGATTAACCGCAATTACCCGCATCATACTGACCGCCAATGCGTGGCCTGATTCGCTCAGACCCGGCGCAATTAGGTATTTCATCAGCGGATCAGCAAAAATGATAATCAATATGCTCGCCGCCAGCGTCACCAGCGCCATAAAATTAATCATGCTGGAGCTAATTTGCCACGCTGATTGTTTATTACCCTTCATCCAGCGCTCGTTAAAGACTGGAATAAATGTCACGCTTAATGCGCCGGACACCAGCACGGCAAACATGAAATCCGGCACCATAAACGCCGCCGTGTAGGCATCCAAGCCGACTGGATAGCCAGCCAACCCCGCCTCAGGACTCGGCATATACGCCGCGTTCAACAACCGGTCGCGGAAAAATCCCAGCAAACTTGACAGTAGCGTCGAGCCAGCCAGAATGGTTGCGGCCAACTTGACTGTCAGCCGCTGATTTATCTTATCGACAGTTCTCCGGACGCGTCCCATAACAATTTACGCGTGTAATTTTGCTTCCTTTGGCAGTTTCGTTCCTTTAAGAATCTCATCCACCGCTGTTTCTTCCAATGTCTCTTCTTTCAGCAGCGCCTCGGCCAATTTGTCAAGGAACGGACGGTTAGCTTTTAGTACCAGCATTGCCCGCTGCTTGGCCTCGGTGATCAGCTGCGACACTTCCTGATCGATCAATTTAGCAGTCTCATCCGAGTACGGCCGCTCGCGAGTCATCTTATCAAACATTAGCCCGCCGTTGTCTTCGTGGAACACTTGGTCGCGCAAGCTCTTGCCCATACCCTGCTCAATCACCATTTCCCGGGCAATCTCAGTGGCTTTACGCAAGTCTGAGCCAGCGCCAGTCGTAATGCCATCATCGCCGTAAATAATCTGCTCAGCGATTCGGCCGCCCATCGCCCGCGCCAAGATATCCTTGAACTCATAGACGTTGGTGTAGCTCTTGTCCTCTGGCGGCAAGAACCATGTCACGCCGCCGGTGCCGCCGCGTGGAATAATCGTTACCTTGTGAACTGGATCAGAATCCGGCAAGACGTGGCCGACTATGGCGTGGCCAGCTTCATGATACGCCGTCAATTCCTTCTCGTGGTCGTTCATTACCTTGGCCTTGCGCTCCGGGCCGATGGCTACCCGCTCAAATGCCTCGGTTAATTCCTCGTTGGTAATCTTCTTTTTGTTGCGGCGCGCCGCGATAATTGCTGCTTCATTAGCCATATTAGCGAGATCCGCCCCCGATGAGCCAGCTGTCTTGGCGGCCAATTTGTCCAGGTCAACCGTCTCGTCGGTCGGCTTTTTCTTAAAGTGAACCTTCAGAATCGCCTCGCGGTCTTTGCGCTCCGGCAGGGTAATTGTCACCCGCCGATCAAACCGCCCCGGCCGAAGCAGGGCAGGATCGAGCACGTCCGCCCGGTTAGTCGCCGCCAAGACAATCACATTAGTGTCGCCATCAAATCCGTCCATCTCCACCAAAATCTGGTTCAAGGTTTGCTCGCGCTCATCATGGCCGCCACCCATACCCGAACCTCGCTTGCGGCCTACCGCGTCAATCTCATCGATAAAGACGATACACGGCGCATTTTTCTTAGCCTTTGAGAAAAGGTCGCGTACCCGGCTAGCACCAACACCGACGAACATCTCCACAAACTCTGATCCAGAAATCGAGAAGAACGGCACACCTGCCTCGCCAGCTACTGCCCGCGCCAGCATGGTTTTACCAGTACCCGGATTACCGACCAGCAAGACACCTTTCGGAATCTTAGCGCCTAGTTCCTTGTACTTCTTTGGGTGTTTCAAGAAATCGACAACTTCTTGCAAGTCCTGCTTAGCATTATCATTACCGGCAATGTCCTCAAACACAATTTTCTCTTTATCCTCGCCGTACAGCCGCGCCTTTGATTTGCCGAAGCCCATCGCTTGATTATTCTGCCCCTGCGCCTGGCGCATCATAAACATGAAGAACACTACAATAATCAACACAGGCACCACCATCACCGCCAAATTCCACATCGTTTCGCCAGTCGTTGACGGCGGAATCACCTTCACCTCAACCTTAGCATTCTTATTCAGACCCTGCTCGTAAATACTACCCGATTCCTTAACCGAACGCTCGGTCGGTTTGTTTTGATCTTTGGCGGTTACTTTTATGTCGTTGCCCTGAATTTCCAGCTTAGCAATTTTACCCTCGTTTGCCCGCCGCACTACGTCAGACAGCGCCGCCTCTTTCAAATTAACAGCAGGGAATAAAACTGCATAAAAAATCAGCGCCACGAAAATTATAATCGCCCAAAACAACCCAAATCGCGCAACCTGCTTTATTCCGTTCTTACCATTTTTTTTCGGCATCTTAACAGCCATTCTCGCATAATCCTTTCGCCTATACTAATCAACTCCGTCTATTATAACATCTCTTGCCGTCAATTTCATCACCGCGCCAGAACCAAGCTGCCATACTGTCCCGGGACGACCGGTTTTTATGGCGACAAGCATTCGTTCCAGTTGAGCAGTCAGCAGCGACGCGCCGACATGCCGCAAGACGTAATAATATAATAATTCCAACGCCACATTTTCCTCGATCTGTATTAGAAAATGGCGGCTCAGGACTTGTTTGTCGAACCTTTTTAGTTCAGCTTCAAGGGTGCGCCGCAATTTCCGCTGCGCCCGCCATAACTCATATATTTCAGATCGGGCTTCCGGGCTTATCTGCTGGCGTATGCGCCGGCGCAAAATATTGCGCGTGTATTTTTCGCTGCTATTAGTCTCGTCCTCGCACCATTCCAATCTATGTTTGGCGGCATATTCATAAACCTGCTGTTTCGTCCAGCTGCTCAGCGGACGCAGAATCCGCGAATCGCTCATACCTGCCAAGCCGCGCCAGCGCGCACCGCGCCGAAGATTTAGCGCCACCGTCTCGACAATATCATCCTGATGATGCGCCGTCGCCACAGTACCGCCAAAATCCGCAGCAATATCGTTCAAAAACGCATATCGCCGTTCGCGGGCTTGCTCCTCGCTAGCATCAACACCCAATTCTTCCCGCTGACCGATATACTGCGCCCGGTATTTTGCCGCCAAAGCCTCAACAAACCGCGCATCGGCAGCCGAATCTTGGCGAATACCATGGTCAAAATGCGCCACTACGACATCCTTCTCTGTCCGCGACATTACATCCAGTAGGACTACCGAATCAACCCCGCCGCTAATCGCTAAGACATATCTCACATAACCATTATCTCACAAATTACGCGCAGAGCCGAACGAAATCTACGTTGTAATGCCATTATCTCTCGGCGGAATCATAAAACCAGAAAAACACGCCAATGGTGGTTTGGCAAAATCAAGCACATCTGTTACAATCATGAGGCGTGGCACCGTAGCTCAGCTGGTTAGAGCGCAGGACTCATAAGCCTGAGGTCGGTGGTTCGGGTCCACCCGGTGCTACCAGAAATGATTGGTATTCCTCGCTTGGCGGCGGGGAATATTTTATTGATCTCTCTAAAACACCTCTTCCAAATCACTGTCAAAATTGTCAAGTTCAACGCCGTCCAAGGCAGCCAGCCGCCGCGCCACGAAGCCGCTAAGCTCCCGCGAGCTGCGCCCCTGATTCCAGGTTTCCAATTCCTTCTTTTTCGTTGCTTCTAAAAATTCTGCTAATTCATTGTCATTAATCCGCATGGTTTTTCCTTTTTGTGTTAATTTATTTAACCTATTTTTTAGGGTATCACAAATTTGACAAAAAAGCAATAGCTTTTTATGAAAATCTTTCGTTTTTATGCTGCTTATGCTATACTGGCGGGGAAGGATTTATATACAAACATGACCCCTGTAATGATATCGTCTCTAGCCATCATCGTCTTCGCGGCATTGATTCACGCTAGTTTTCAGCTCAGTATTAGCGTATTAACGCTGCTCAGCGGTCATGCCATTGGTAAAAAAACTGCCTATAAAAGAGTTCTGCGCCGAATGGGCGGATTTACCGCTGGCGTGCTGTTATTAACTTGCCTGATTTTAAGCGCGGTTTCTTATTATTTTGCCCTGTTTATTAGTCATATTGATTCCGCCGAGCAATACATTGCAGCGATTTGCTGCGACTTGATGATCGCCCTGGGAATTGCTATTTGGGTATTCTATTACCGGCGCGGACGCGGCACAGCACTGTGGATACCCAGAAGTTTCGCCGACTATTTAACCAAACGCACGAAAAAGACAAAAAACAGCGCAGAAAGTTTTGCGCTTGGCATGGCTAGCGTAGCCGCAGAAACTATTTTTATTATCGGGCCGGTTATCGCAGCCAGCTTGGCAATTATTACCCTGCCTGACTTTATGATGCAAATTGCCGGAATTGTAATATATGTTATGGTGTCGATTTTACCGCTAGCGGTTATGATGGCGCTGGTCGGCGCTGGTCGCAACATCGCCAGTTTGCAGCAATGGCGTGAATCTCATAAAAGATTCTTACAATTCGCCAGCGGCGGCAGCTTGTTAATCTTGGCTGGCTTTATGTTCGTTGACCGCGTCATCGGCATTGCCAGCTACGGAGGCAGCCTGTGGTAAAATCGCCGAGAATCGACGTAATAAAGCGAGGCAAACGACCAGCCGAAGAATTCAGCCCGGATAAAATACATAATTCAATTATTGCTACCTGTTTAAGCGTTCGCATTCCCGAAGGACAGGCTGAAGATATTGCCAAGACCGTAACGCTGGGCGTTATGAACTGGTGCGAAACCCGCCCGGAAATTACTTCTGCCGACATCAGGCGGCGAGCTTGCCAAGTACTGAAAGGATTGCATCCGGACGCGGCATATTTATACGAAAATTACAAAAATATATTGTAGGGGGCAGTATGGCGCAGAAACCGACTTTTGACTATGATTATATCGTTATCGGCAGCGGGGCGGGCGGTTCGCCAGCTGCCAGCATCCTGGCAAATTCTGGGAAAAAGGTCGCTATCATCGAGAAGTCAACGTTTGGCGGCGAGTCGCCAAACTGGGGCGACGTTCCGGCAGGCGCCCTAATCCACGCGGCCAGCACGTATTATAACGCCAAGATGACAGCGAAGTTCGGATTACGAACCGGCTCTGTCGGTTACAACTACCCTTCCTTATTATCCTGGAAAGATATTGCCATCAAACGCACCGGGGCGGGCGGAAACCGTCATTATTACGAGAAGCAAGATATTAGCGTTTTCGCTGGCAACGCGCATTTTTTAAGCCCAAATGAGATTACGGTCAATCGGCGGCATTTATCGGCCCGCAAGTTTCTCATTGCCACCGGATCAGAATGGCACGTTCCAGAAATTCCCGGATTAGAAAGCACGCCGCACCACACGCCAAAAACCATATTTTCCCTTGCTAGACCGCCGAAATCGCTGTTTATTATCGGTTCAGGCATAGAGGCCTGGGAGCTGGCGCATTTGTTCTCCACTCTCGGTACAAAAATTTACCTAGCTGAAGCATCCAAACACATCTTGGCTGACTTTGATAGTGAGGCGAGCAGGCTGATTATTGACGACGCGAAGGAAAACCGCGGTATAAATATATTGATACAAACAGAAGTTATCGCCGTGCAAAAATCTGGTTTGCAAAAACGGGTTACCTTTGTTCAAGGACGAGCCGAACGCTCAGTGCGCGTCGATGAGATATTAATCGCCAGCGAGCGCCGCCCGGCAACTGATTTGGGTCTGGAAAATGCCGGCATCAAATATACCGCGGAAGGGATATCCGCCAATGCTTATTTGCAAACCTCGGCTCGGCACGTCTTCGCCGCGGGCAGCGTTGTCGATACAACTATACAAACGCACGATATTTTAGCGCAAAGCCGCGTGTGCGCGCATAATTTGCTGCATAAAAATTCAATGAAGGCCGATATTCAGCCGCGCCTGCTGGTTGCCTTTACGCAGCCGGAAATCGCCCAAGTAGGATTCGGCGAAGAAGCGAGCGAAAGGCAAGACCTAAGAATATCAATAGCGCCGCTAACTTTAACAGCGCGCAGCAATATTACTGATCAGCGAACTGGTTTTGTAAAAATAATTACCGATAAAAAAGACACTATTATTGGCGCGTCCATCGTTGCCCCAAATGCCAGCGATATGATCGCTGAACTAACTTTGGCAATCCGCTATAAATTAACTGGCAAACAACTCATGGAGACGCCGCACTGCTTCACTTCCTGGTCGGAAGCCGTAAGAATTGCTGCTGGAAAACTTCTCTAATTATCTCTGATGCGTTATAATATTTTCTGGCGGGGGCGTAGCTCAGGGGTTAGAGCAGTCGGCTCATAACCGATTGGTCGCTGGTTCGATCCCAGCCGCCCCCACCAATTCAGATTTGTAATTGCCTAAAAACATTAATAATTATAATTATTTTTAGAATACCCGCGGCGCCGGCTTTATGACCGGCGCTTTTTTCGCGTGCTACTTAGCTTGTACAAGCCGCCGCCAACAATTACTACAGCCGCAGCACCCGCGATATAACCGTAAAAACTCACGCCAGTATCGGAAAGGATGCCGCCAGACTTTGCAACCCTCGAATTATCACTTCCCATCCGCCCTGAACTCGTTTGTCCTGAATTATTATGCGCTGGATTTGCAGCACCCCCGCGCTCGTACACAGCCACCGGATCTTCAATTACACCATTTGCGGTTTTATCTTGGTCGCCAAAACCGCCGTCGGTCACCGAATAGCTAATCGTCGTCCGCTGTCCGTCGGCTGTAACGCCGAAAGATACTTTGCTGGTTATATCAACCGCATCTGTGCCAGCACCGCTATACTTGACTACCCTTACACCAGCCGTGTTTGCGTATTTTTTAGTTAGCTCTAAGGTTATCTTCGTTGTATAGCCAAACTGACTACTACCATAGTTGGCGCAATCAATTTTAAACGCGACCGACTCGCCAAGCTGATACCCCGCTGGCTTTCCCTGCTGCGGCGCGGCGGTACTGGCGCTCGCTATGTTATAGCACTTGTCGCCAGTTGCATTAATGATCGTGTTTTTACCGTTTGGCTGGGCAACAGCTATCCTGCTCGCTGAAGCTGGCACAACAACGTTATCTAAGCGCCGCTGCAGTTCGGCCTTCTTCTGCGGGTCTTTTACTTGATTAACCAAGGCTTGGGCATCATTTTTAGCTTGAGCGGTTTTATCGCTTTCTGCCTTAACGACAGCAGCCAACGCCGCTGATTGAATAGCAGCTTCACTCTGCTTAGCGGCAGCCACGGCGTCATTAAGCTTCTTAGCAGCAGTACGCACTACTGAGGGCGTCGGATTTGACGCAGCGTCGACAGCTTTTGCCTCCTGCAGAGCCTGCTTAATGCTAGCTTGATCTTTAATATAACTTGGTTTACTCTCGGCATCATGGATGGCTTTTTGCAGGCTAGTTTTGTCAGCGCGCAACCCGTCAAGCGCCGCTTGTAATGCGTTTTTAGCGGCAGTTAATTGGCCTAGAGAAGCGCCGTGATCAGCAATTACCGCTTCTGCAGCAGTAATTCCAGCTCGCAAGGCATTCGCCGAAGCTGCTGTCATGCCGTCGGTCGAGACCTGCTTAGCATCCGTCACCAGCTGCACCAGACTAGTGCGCACATTAGTAATTTCTTGCTTAATACCGTTCAAAACATTCTGTAATTCGTTCTTTTTAGCCGTGTCCTGAACCTTACTCAGTAGATTTTCTGCCGCCTGAATGTCCGCCGGCAATTTGCTATTTTTTGCTTTATCGACAGCAGCCTGCGCTTTGGCTTGAGCATCAGCTTCCTTTTGATAGGCGTTATCCAAGGCTTGTTTCAAGCCCTCGACGGCAGTTTTTATTTCATTTGGAGACGGCGACGGCTTGCCGGCAACAGTTTCAGCGGCCGCCAGCGCTGATTTGACAGCTGCGTCGTTCTGGATGTAGCTTGGCGATGATTTAGCGCGGGCGATTTCATTATTCAGTGCAGTCAAATCAGGTTTGCTTAGCTTATATGTAATGTTTAGATTGCCGCTAAAGTTGGTACTCGCCGCACCAATAGTTACAGGAACAGACCACACGGCATTGACATTATGAGAATTTCCATCATACACAGGCGACACCAGCTTAATATTCCCCGGAGCTCCGCTGTCGTTAGCAACCTGGCTATTATCGGAAATAGGCACTACAGCCCCGCTTTTGCCTACCAGCGGCGACGGCGCTGACGCGGCAGTAATAGACATGGATACATTCTGATTACTCAGGTTAAACTTAGTCAAATTAGTTAGCCCCGCCAGCGGCGATATATCCGCCACCGTGCTGCCATCAATTTCCAAAGAAGCCAACTGCGCCATACTGCCGATGGAGTTTACGTCGCCAGCGGACAGCGGCACGCCGCTTAAGCGAAGAGCCTTTAAGCCAGGCATCGACTTCAGCGCGGCGATATTCTTCGCGGTTATTTTATTGTTATAGCTGTAAAACTTGAACGACTTAATCGTAGCAGCGCTAGCGCTGAAATTAGCCATATCAAGAGGAGTTTCCAGCGATTCTCCAGACAGCGACACATCGCTTAGCTTTGGCAGCCCGGAAACAGGCGAGAACGACTTTATGGGATTTGCAGCGGCATGCAGTACCGTAAGTTTAGATAAAGAAGCTATGTTTGCTAAAGACGTTACCTTGTTATCAGAAAAGGTCAGTTCCTGCAGCTTCGCAAGATTAGCAATCGGCGACAGATTAGAAATAGCATTATTATCCAGCGACAACTGCGACGCATTCACGGCCGCCTCCAGGCCAGTAATATCAGCAATCTTTTTATTAGCCGGGGTATTTGAATCCGCCTTAAGAGAAATGACTGTTAGGCTTTTCATCTCATCCTTGGTTATGTCTTGATTGTCAGCGCGTACTGTACCGCTATTTTTCGCTAATAGCGCATTCAATTTAGCCTTTAGGTTAGCATCCGGAATATGTACAGCCTCGACTGCTGGAGTAGCTCCGCCAGCCGCGTTCATCTTTACATTAAGCAGCGCTCCGCGGTTTACTGCCGCTCCAGGTTTTACCTTAGCGCCAGATGGATCAATTGCCAGCGCAACATCGTTTGGCAAAGCTTTTCCGGACCCAATAGCACTGCTGCCAGGCTTTAAGTTGTAATTGCTTTTGTTATAATCCGTATTAGCAGCAGCCTCTTTTATAAAATACGGATTTGCGGCGCGAGCGCCAAACGTGTCGTACGAATGACTGTCTCTGCCGTCAATAGCGCCTGACAGCTTACTGCTCGACGATATTTCTGCCACGCTTTTAAGTACAGTATCCGTTTTGCCAGGCACGCTTTCAAAATCCCAAACCGACAAGTTCACATCCTTGGCGTCATTCCGATAATACGCATTATAATCAAAGCCCTTCAGCATACTATTCGCATCGACGTACGGTCCTTTCGGTTCATTTTTTGCGCCCTCGACCCGCAGAGAATAAGCGCGCTGATACGCCTCGCCCGCCAGGTCATTTGAGTCCGCCAGCGGCCGCGATGAAATAATATTGTTATACATCTCAACGCCAGAAGTGTTCCAGCTCAGACCTTGCGATGCCGACCAATTTTCTTTCGCGGTACACACCCCGGCGGCATTCCAAGCGTTACAGCCATTCATGCGCCAATCTTCAAAAAGATAAACCGGCCGGTAGGTGCGCGAAATTGTATTATTATACAGCTTAACTTTCTCGCTGCCAGATACGCGGATTCCCGTGCCGGAACTTTCGATTATATTCGAAGCAATGACGGCGCTGCCTGAAACTTCATACATAATCGCCAGCGACGAGTTTGTAAAGAAGTTGTTAACAATTTTCGTATCGATACAACCTTCATCGCACCAAAAATTAATTGTACCGACATTATCAGCATTGGTAGGCGCGGATTGCACTTTGCCACTGTTTGAATTGTCTAAAATATTATTGCGAAATATAAAATTCTTAGTATGCGCCACCTTAATATCAGCCATCGTACAGTAAGCGCCGCAACCTGACGTTATAAAACCAGCCGCATTATTGCCATGCAGTTCGCTATTCTCGAATACCGAATCGTGGGCTTTATTAGCGCCAGCCCCAGAACCGCCATTGTCAATAACTTTAACACCGTTAGCCGAAGCTTTCGCTTGATTAAAGAACAATCCCTGGTTTGAATTTTGAGTGATAATCATATTCTGCACAAGCGAATCATTACCATTCAGACTCACCGCTGTCGGCCCGGAAATATCCTTGCCATACACAGGATCTGCAAATCCCCATGCCTGGACTGATGCGTATTGGGCGACGTTGATACCCCTGGCTGTAAAGTTTTGGCCAGTAGCCGTGAACGCCCTCGTCCGCTCCGAAATCTCAACTTGGCTGGTAGCTGGATTTTTACCAATATAGTACGTTATATTATCCTGAGCGCCGATGTTATAACCCTTGGAGTTGTCACCCGGCACTTTTAGCGTAGTTGGCGTTTTATCCTCGACATAAAACGTATTGCTGCCCGGGGTTACCTCGGCTTTAGTAGCGACCTGCTGCATTGGCTCATCATTGATGAACACTTGCTCCGGATACGCAGCTACGCCTTCTTTGCCAGGATCGGAATTCGTCGTGCAAACATGGCAAAAATTATGATAATTACCTGTAGTTTTCCAGATGCCATTGTCGCTCGTCCAATTCGTAACGATATCGCTTCCCTTCAGCCAAACTTCAGCATGCGGCGCGGCTTGCAACGTAATATTATTCTTAGACACAAAAAAGTGCGGCTCGCGGTAAATACCGCTTTTCGCAACTACAGTACCGCCGCTTGGAAGAACCGCCAAGGCTTTAGCAAAGGTCTTATACGGCGAGTTTTCGCTGCCATTGCCCGTAGCATCATTACCGTTCGAAGCCACCCACGCCACATTAGAGGAGGGAATACTGTAGTTTGTGTCAATAAACTGGTATTTTTTATGCAAAGAGGCCGCCTTGGTCGACGGTATTTGCAGCACTATAGCGCCAAACGCCACAATGACAACAGCAGTAATGCCGACAACTTTTGGTATAAACCTTTTATATCGCTGATGAATCTTCATTTTTCCCTCACTGTTTGTGTCTTATTACACCTTGCTTATTATTCTAGCAAATAAAAATATAAACGCAAACGCATTTACTCAGACAACAGCCACTCTCCGCTCAGCATAAAAGCCAGCCTGTCCGCCAATAAGATTACTCCGCAAACAATGATGATGTCCGTGATAACATGGCGTACCACCTTGCCGCGCCGTTTGCGTGTTTCAAATCTTCCATGTGTGATTTGTGAATCTTCCGTGTGAGATTTTCATTTTGTCTGGGTGTCTGCGGAAAGGAGCGCGCTAGTTTCTGAGAATGACACTTAGCAGGTGGCAATTTGCACTTGGCAGATGGCGCGATTTACGTCTGACGAGCAAAAAAACGCCGCTATAACACGCGGACTTCCCGCAAGTTATATCATTAGCCCACCTCTTTTCGGATTACAAACATCCCCTTGCTGATGGCAGCGCGCGGATGTTGGTTATGGTTTTATTTTAGCATGGGCGGATGGGAAGTTACCATAGGTTTACTGCGATTTACGTAAAATCGCTTGACTTCAAGTTCTATTATTGATATATATATCAGCCTTTGCGTCCGCAGAGGTCGGCGTTTCGCCCAAAGCCATTGGGCTTGAGACGTCCCACTTCGCAGAGAATTCATTCTCCGCCCGACTCCAGAAGGAGTACAAAATGGAAACCACCGGATGGTTTGACGGGAAACCGGCAAAGATTCGGCGCTCCGGCGGAACTACTGAGATCTTCTATGGTGGCGCTTGGGGTAACATCCCTGGCGATGGTCACGGACACGTGAAGGCGCAGGGAGGCTCTCTCGGCGAGTTCATTGTCTACTGGCGACTGCCTGAGAGCGAGGGCGGTGCTACTGTCATCGACAACTGGGCCAGCTCTGAGCGTCTCTCAGATCACATGTCTGGTCTCTGGTAGAGTTCCTAGACCTGGACAAGTCACAAAACTGTCCATTTTCCCATTCAAAAAATAGTACAATTATAGGAGCATGAAAAATAGCATCAATATCGTAATACCAGATTTCATTACTCAAGCCTTTCCTATACTTAAAGAGGCGACGTACGTCCGTGAGTTTGCTTCTTTCATCACACTATATCCAGACGCAATCTATTATTTGTTTCAGACAGCATCTGGCCAGTCGCTCATACTTGTAGCGATTGATTATCCTGACCCCATCGACGAAAGTCAACAAGTAAAGAGTTTGTCTGGCGGGTTCGAGTTTGAATTCGCGCACCTCATCAAGCCGTACGCCAACAACCAGCATATTGAGATTCGTCCGAATGACGACATGGATGACAGCTTTTTTATACCAGACCCGAAGAGTTATTATCGTTATTATTTAGCAGCGGTGAAGCAGAAGATGGATTGGTAGATTTGTTTTTATATTAACTTAAGAGTTTCTGAGTTCGAGAAGACCCCGCCCCGGTAGTACAATCTGTTGGGGCGGAGTACTCACCTTGCTACAATAAACTCATGATTCACAAGCTATATTCTGCCTACGACCTGCCAGCCGACCATGATGTCTGCCATTTGTTTGAGCATTTGGTTATTCGGCGGTTCTTACGAGCGGTAGAAAAATCTGGCAATGAGCGCGCTTTCGTCGGCGAATTACACGGCACGACGTCTGAATCAGGCGTGTTTTTTGATATCGCGTTCTTTACCCGCGAATCAATTACGCTATTTGAAAAAACTATCGCCGACGTAAAACCGTTTGATCTATCCATGATTCACGAATCCGTCGCCCACATTGAGGCGGAGATGAAGTCAAGCGTCGCCATCTGGGATAAAGCAGAACTATACAAGCAACTGGCGCGCTGTCAAAAGGCTTTCACTGGTCGCCGCTCCGCTAGACTTGGCAAAATTACCGAACCATCCACAAATCCGCCGCTAGAAATTGACTGCCAGCCAGAAGATTTTATAGATATCACACTGACGGTTGAAATACCCGACGCCAGCGACCAAGCAACTGCCGCCTTTTTCTGTATATACCCGATATTGCTTGATTTGGTGCGCAGCGCGTGCTTTGACAGAGCGCCAGTCTATCCATCCAGCCATAGCGAATTCACCGCCTACCATGACGGCAATTCGGTCAGCCAAACCTACACCGT
>CAUUVO010000002.1:0-109407 GCA_963548835.1 uncultured Candidatus Saccharibacteria bacterium | reverse complement strand
TAGTTGTTGTTACAAACCTAATTCTACGGGATGTTCCGTTTTAGGTTAAGGGATCTCGTATCCAACTCGCAGCCTCAGCACTCAAACAGCGCAAAATACCAAGGCGCGCCAACTGGCCAGTTACAGCCAGACACCAAACTTGCGCTTTTTTCACCGATTCGCCATAATAGAATTATGAAAAAGGGAGGGCTTGGAGAAAAACCTCGTACGATTTCCAGATTTTGGCTGCGGCGGCTATGCGAAACCGCGCTTTTTGGCTGCTGCACAATTGTCATCCTCTATATTTGGGCCCGATTTATTCCGACTGGTTACCAGTTGCCAATTGGCTTATCCGTCACCGACCTGACAGCCGCAGTAGCTGCCATCGGCAGTTTAGTCTCGCTCATTTTATGCTTTTGGCTGCCAAAAAACAATGAAACCGCCATCGCAATTTTCGTCTATCTGCTGTCTGCCGCTGTCGCTGCCATCGCTGTCTGCACAAGCGGCGGTCCATCGTCGCCATTCCTGGCTGTTTGGATTGTCGCGGCAATTTTCTCCGGATTTTTCGGCGCAATTGTCATAAGTTCCATCGCAACCCTCGTTGCCCTTCAGACAGTCATAGCAGCTATCCAAACTGGATTTAACGTCCAAACAATCATCGGCTATCTATTCTTCGGCTTCGCGCCGCTGATATTCAGTTTTATCCTATGGAGCCGCCGCCAGCCGCCGGCAGAAGGCAGCGACTATGCCGATTTAGCCAACCGGCTGTCAACTGTCGAAGGCAAATCTGAAGTAGTTATCAATACTATCGACGACGGCGTACTGGCGATCTCGCGCCAGGGCAATATTGAACTGATCAATCCGTCGGCGCAGCGGATTATCGGCTGGGATCAGGGCGATGCGCTGGGGTTAAATTGGAAAAGCGTCTTAAAATTAGCATCCTCTGACGGTAAAGACGTCGCAGAAATTGACAATCCAGTAGCTCAAGCCTTGATATCTAACAAGCCGACGCACAGCGATAAATTATTCCTTATCACCAGTTCTGAAAAACGCATTCTGGTGTCAATCGTTAGTTCGCCAGTCGGCAAGGACGGCGAGGGAATTATCGTCGTTTTCCGCGATATCACCAGGGAAAAAGCCGAGGAGCGCCAGCAAGCCGAATTTATCTCCACCGCCAGCCACGAAATGCGCACGCCAGTAGCGTCAATTGAGGGATATTTGGGTCTGGCATTAAACCCAGCCACCGCTCATATCGACGAAAAAGCCCGCGATTTTATTACCAAAGCCCACAAATCGGCGCGGCATTTAGGCAAATTATTCCAAGATTTGCTGGATATTAGCAAAGCCGAGGACGGCCGGTTAAAAAACGAACCAAAGGTAATAGATGTTAACGAGTTCGTGAAAGAAATATTTGACGGACTAGCCCAGAAAGCCGCTGAAAAAAAGCTTGACTATATTTTTAATCCGGCAGTGAAGATTAACGACGACGGCAGCGAGAAATCTTTGCAGCCAATTTTTTACGCCAATGTCGATCCCGATCACTTCCGCGAAGTTGTCAGCAACTTGATCGAAAACGCCATCAAATATACGCCGTACGGCGAGGTAGTCGTTGATATAACTGGCGATGAAAAACAAATTTCCATCAGCGTCAAAGACAGCGGAATTGGCATCCCGAAAGAAGATATCCCGCATTTATTCCAAAAATTTTACCGCGTCAACAATTCCGACACCCAAGAAATCAATGGCACCGGCCTGGGGCTGTATCTTAGCCGGCGGCTAGCAGAAGCTATGTCCGGCAATTTACATGTCGAAAGCGAATATAAAAAGGGCAGCACGTTCTTCTTAGATATCCCCAGAATGAGTAATATCGAAGCGAAACGAAAGTTGGAAGAATCTCAAATCGACCCTGCTACTAAAGAAGTCTCCGATGAATTAGAAATGCAAATGCAATCCATGGCTATGCCGCAAGAAATAGCCGCTAGTACTGAGTCCAGCCAGGCTAATCCTGTTATTTTATCATCAGAACTAGCCAAATCAGACCTTTCACCAATGCAAACATTAGCGCCGACGCCGACTACGCAAATGCCGACCAGGCCGCCGGATGAACTTGCATCGCAAGCGCCCGCGCCGCCTCAGGGAACACCCATAACACCCCAGGAGCCATCCGCACAATCCCAGGAAGCACCAACTCAACCAGCTGCCAAACCGCCGACGCTGGCAGAGATTGAGGATAGCTTAAACACTCAACGCAGCAATCTGTCAATACCGGACAGAAAGTAACCATAAGAACTATAGATTTTTTAGAGAAATTTAAGTATAGTATAAGTATATGACGAAAATTTTATTGGTTGAAGACGACAAAAGCCTGCGCGAAATTTACGGCGTGCGGCTTTTGGCGGAGGGCTACGATATCGTTTCGGCGGGCGACGGTGAAGAAGCTTTGGCCATGGCAATCAAAGAACGTCCGCGTCTTATTCTGAGCGATGTAATGATGCCAAAGATATCCGGCTTCGATATGCTGGACATTCTGAGATCCACTACTGAAACGAAGGACGTCAAAGTCATTATGATGACCGCCTTATCGTCCGAAGACCAGCGCAAACGCGGCGAGCAGCTGGGTGCTGACAGATATTTGGTTAAATCGCAAGTAGGCATTGAAGACGTTGTCAGGGCAGTTCACGAAGTTTTGCGCGATGTACCAGGAATTGGCACCGAGCCAAAGCCGTCTGCTGCCGCCGAATCCGATAATTCAAGCCAAGATATGTCGTACGTAGAAAACCTTGAAGTAGACCCAAACGACACTCCATCGGTTGAACGGCCGGATGTCGAATCGCTGTCACCGCAGCCAGCCCCGGAAGAACCGCCAGTATTGCCAACGGCTGAATCGCCTCAAGCAGCTCAGACGCCGCCAGAGCCAGCTGCTCCGGAAAATACAGCGCCAGTCTTACAGCCAGTTCCGCAGATTAGCCCGCAGAGTCCGATTCAGGCTGCGCCTCAATCAAATGGCTTGCCTCGGCCGGCGTCAGCCGCACCGCAGCCCGCGCAGCCAAGTGGACTACCGCAGCCTCTAGCGCCATTCTCATCGCCAATGCCGCGTCCAGCTGGTCTAGGCGACAGAGTTATTCAGCCGCTGCCAGCATCAGAGAAAGGCGAGTCGGTTGATGTTTCGGAATTAATTGACCAGGAATTAAACGCACCCGCTATTCCTACCGTTCCAGCAGCAGAGCCGGCAGCGGCTATGGAACCTATCGCTGCGCCTATTCCGCAGCCAACCCAGCCAGCCCCGGAAGAACCGCCAGTATTGCCAACGGCTGAATCGCCTCAAGCAGCTCAGACGCCGCCAGAGCCAGCTGCTCCGGAAAATACAGCGCCAGTCTTACAGCCAGTTCCGCAGATTAGCCCGCAGAGTCCGATTCAGGCTGCCATGCAGCAATCCGCCCAAGCTCAAGCAGATGATCCAGCTCAGCAACAACCAGCTCCGGCACCGACTTCCATGCCTACAGCTGATCCAAACGCAGCGCAATTAACACCGCAGCCCGCAGCTCCAAATCCATCGGACGCAGCAGTACTAACACCCGCGGCGCCAGACCCCGCAGCTGCCATGCAGCAATCCGCCCAAGCTCAAGCAGACGATCCAGCTCAGCAACAACCAGCTCCGGCACCGACTTCCATGCCGACAGCGCCGCAACAATGACCGGATGGCAGCCCGTAAAAAATCCGATGAGACTAAACAAATTTATAGCTTTAAGCCTCGGCGTGTCGCGCCGAAAAGCTGACGAGCTGATAGAGCAGGGGGAAATACTAGTTAACGGCGACCGCGCGGTTTTAGGCCGACAGATAAGCCAGTCCGACACTGTCCTGCACAATTCCCAAGAGCTGCACATTCAGCCAAAAAAACTCATCCTCCTCCACAAGCCCGTTGGCTATCTTTGCTCGCGCGCCTCTCAGGGCGGCGCACCGACCATTTACGAATTATTACCAAAAAGCCTTCATCATCTGAAGCCCGTCGGCCGCCTGGACAAAGACAGCTCCGGACTAATTCTCCTCACCAACGACGGCGACTTCGCTCACCAAATGACACACCCGTCGTTTTATAAAATTAAGCGCTATCTGGTGACGCTCGACCAGCCGCTCCAGCCATTACACCGGCAAATGATCAATGACTTTGGCGTGCAGCTGCCTGACGGACCGAGCCGCTTGACGCTTGAGCGCCAGCACGAGGGCGACGACCACCGCTGGATCGTCCAGATGAGCGAAGGCCGCAACCGCCAAATCCGCCGCACCTTCGCCGCACTTGGCTACACGGTTAAAAAACTCCACCGGACAGATTTTGGCAATTACTCGCTTGGTGGCATGAAGCGAGGGGAATTTCAGGAAAGCAATTTGACACCAAATTAACGATAGTGTACTATACCTTACATCATAAATATTAGGAGGATATTATTATGGGAACAGGCGAAAGGTTTTCAATTGGCAAAGTACACGGGTTGTTAGGAGAAAGAACAGGGAGAGTGCTTGGCGCCATAAGCGAGTCGTTACGAAAAAGAGCAGGGAAAGCTCTTGGCGTCATGGCTGCCGCTGCATGGGTTGTTTCGGGCTGTGCCGCGCCAACATCAGAAACAAAACCAGCCGACACAGAACAAGGGCAAGAAGATGCGCAGACAGATTCAGAAGGCAACCCTGACCTTGACTGGAAGCTGGTTGACGCGGGCTGCGAGCAAGGTTGCGAAGAAGGAGAGCCTCTAGGCAAAATATCAAAAGCTTGTGACGGTACCACTCTAATATACGGACACCGCCGCCCCGGCAGGCAAGGCAGTATCACCGCCATCCCCAACAGTCCCGAATGCGGTTACACTCCGCCAACAGCTGAAAACAGCCCCGCGCCAACCGCCGAGGCAACACCCACTCCAGACAACGGCAATTAAACTTGACATCACAGCTGATCCTCGCCAAATCGCCACGCCTCTGTTATAATGGGCATAATTATGTCTAGTAAATTACCTACTGTCGCCATCATCGGCCAAGCTAACGTTGGCAAAAGTTCGCTGTTCAACCGCTTGACGCGCGCCCGCACCGCCATCGTCGCCCGCGAAGCTGGCACCACCCGCGACAACGTCGTTGGCAAAGTTTCATATAAGCGCCGCGGCGCCTCATCTCCTGATAAGAATGCGGCAGACGCGACACCTCCTGCGCTGGAGGCTGTGAAACGTTCGCGAGGAGCGGACGTTTCAGCCGAACGCTCGCGCCAAATCTCCAGTGGAGATTTAAGCAAAAAGAGTACTCCAGCACAGGAGTGTGGCGCTGGCGCGACCGCCAGCCTCTCCGACAAGTCGATAGCTCTGCGGACGGCGTTGCCGGATGCATTCGACATGGAGGAGACGGCGGGCGGTCGCGCTTCAGCAGACACGACCGCCGAATTCTGGCTCATCGATACCGCCGGCCTCAAACCCGCCGAAGACGAATTCGAAGCCACCATCCAAGACCAAATCGCCGACGCCTCCGCCGCGGCTGACGTCATCCTCGTCATGGTCGATTCCACCGCCTATCCATCAGACGCCGACCGCCAACTCGCCAAAAAAGCCTTAAAAAGCGGCAAACCCGTCCTCCTGATCGCCAATAAAGCCGACCTCAAAGGCTCACTCCCCACCGACGAATTCAAGCGCCTCGGCATCAAAACCATCATCAAAACCTCCGCCGAACACAACATCGGTATCTCCGAGCTACTCGACAACATCGCCGAACTCATCCCGCCAGCCACCGACACCACACCTGACGATATCATCCGCGTCGCCTTGATCGGCCGGCCAAACGTCGGCAAGAGCAACTTGTTCAACACCTTGGCAGGTAAGCAGCAAGCCATCGTCGCCAACGTTGCTGGCACCACCCGCGACGTCAACCGCGTCCAAGTCCGCTATCACGGCCAGACCATCGAGCTACTCGACACCGCCGGCATCCGCCGCCAGGGCAAGCAAGAAACTGGCATCGAAAAGTTCTCGGTGCTGCGCACCATGCAGGCCATCAACGAAGCTGATATCTGCTTTCTCTTGATGGACGTCAATGAATTGAACGTTGGGTTGGATCAGCGCTTGGCCGGCATCATCGACGAGGCGGGCAAGGGGTTGGTGCTGGTGGTCAGCAAATGGGACTCCGTCGAAGGTAAAGACGCCTACACCCGCGACGAGCTGGCGCCGCAAATTAGCTATCATTTCAAATTCACACCCTACGCACCGCTGATATTCACCTCATCAGTCACTGGCCAAAACGTCGCCAAATTGTTCGACCTCGCCCTCGATATCCACACTCGCCGCCGCCAAGAATGCAAAACCCGCATCCTCAACGACCTCTTGCAAAAAGCCGTCGCCGCTCATCCGCCAGCCGGCCTGAAGAACTCGCATCCAAAGCTCCGCTACATCGTCCAGACCGACACAGCTCCGCCATGGTTCGTCATCTACGGCAGCAACCTCAAATTCGTCCACTGGAGCTACAAACGCTACCTGGAGCGAACTTTACGCGAAGCCTTCAACTTTGCTGGCACACCAATTAAACTATCTTTCCGCGACGAAAAGCAGCTAAAAGCCAACCGCGAACGCGTCGCCCGCGGCCTGGCACCCGTCACCAAAGCCTACAAGCAGGCTAAAGAAACTCTAAACAACAGATATCCGCAATAAACCACCGCCAAACTGCAGTTCAATTTACTCGCCGCACCACAAATTTTATAAAAATTCATTTTTGTGATATAGTACATGATGCATGAGTCTTGGACATATTAAAAGATATGAAGTTACTATTACAGGCTTCTTTGGCGAAGACGCCGAGGAAGATACGTTTCGCGTAGGCTCTGTTACAAACATTAAGTTAGTTGGAGGAGCAGATAGCGAGCCTGGCGATATCATAAAAATCAATGCGATAGTTGGCGACACAAGCACTCATGAGCCATTGCGTGAACGTGCTGAGGTAAAATCATCTACAGTCGACATGCCTAAGGAAACAGGATGCAGTGAAGCTAGCATATCTACTACAGTGGCACCAGGCGGCGATGACTATCCTGATCTTAACGGAGTGATCATAGGAGCCAAAGCCTCAGAAGCAGAAGACGACCCCAATGCTGCGATAATACCAGAATCAAAGAGAGAAAAAGTAGAACTATTATCCGACATCGGAAAAGCAGTAATTAAGGCAATGTCTGAATCACTCTCTAAAATCCAAGAAGGCTTTACTGTCGTTATATCATTAAAAGAGCTTGAAGAAGTAGCTAAAGGTGATTATTACGAGAATATCACCGTTGATGATCCAGATTCCTCTGCAGAATAAAAATCATTAGCTATACATAAGCCTTAAGTTTATAGGCTGATAAAGCCAGTCCCGCGCCTCACGTCAGAGTTCGCGGGGCTGTTTTTATTTTTTATCGTCATTTTCACCCTATTTTTGCCTAAAATTCAATAAAATTGCGCTAATCTATTGACTTCGGCGTTCGGATATGATATATATATATCAGCTTTTGTTGACAGATGTTTGACGTTTTGTCCAAAAGTGTATTTTGACAAGCAGTTGAGAATAGAGCAAGGTGAGATTTTATGGCGTTATTTTAGCGGGAGTAAAATAGTGTCGTGAAACCTCATCTTGCTCGCCGCCATCCGGGCGTCGAGCAGTGTTTTTACAAGAAAACACAGGCAATCCGCCTGGGTGAGGAGAGAGATACACATCATGGGCACCTACTACAAGCACGCAGAGGACATCCTCAAGGGCTATGTCGGGCGCAAGCTCGACACGTTCATGTATCACCAGGCAAAGGAGCAGCTCCGAGAGGGGGAGCACCTCTATGCCTTGATCGAGTTCACGACGTACAGCGCAGCGCTGTGCGTCGACGACTACAAGGAATTCTGTGAGCTCAGCAAGCTTCTCTGCCCCTACACGTTCTACGTCTTGAGCGAGGCCGCGCACTCACGCTCGGTCTAGCTCCGGACTGGCAAGCCGCCGAGAATACTTGGCGGTTCTCTCCGTCGCACATATTATATTCTCCTGCTTGTCAGTTCGCTCCATAGATGTGTGTCTATGCTGATGAGTCGGAAACGACGAAAGCGAACTTTTATCCAAACATCACTAGTTGCGCCGCCAAGGCTTCGCGCGTAATTTCATCCGCTCGCTCGCCGATGAATACGATTTTTGCCGCCTCCTCGGGCTTGGCATTAGTTAGCTGAATTTGCTGCTCGGTCGCCTCCACGTGCTGGCGCGCGCCGTTGTCACTAATAAAGCAGCCCTTCATTCGCCGCAGACCATACGCCACAAATAATTCCGGCCATATTTTTTCCAAAGTCGCTGCCGTAATTTTCATACCTGAAACATCCAGCACCGCGTACGTCGGATTATCCGGCACTGCCAGCTCGCCGTCATACGTATCAAAAAACGCCAGCAGTCCCGACGGCGTGGTGATTTTACTGAGGTCAAACCGACCGTGTGGGGCGCTCAGCACCTTGGCGTAGGGCAGGGCGCGGCGTTTCATGTCATATTCAGCTCGTTCGCTATCATTCAGCAAATCTTCCTTGGTCACTAAAATCATGTCTGCCGCTTGTAGTTCAACCTCGTGCGCCGGCTCGATCCCGCGCAAAATCTCGTGCGCGTCAATCACATAAAAACTCTGCATCAGTTCATACTTATTGAAGATTTGTGCATTTATCAGTTTCTCAACCAAATTCATCGTTCGCGCCACACCCGTCGCCTCGATGAACACTGGAGCAGGTGAATTCCGGCAAAAATCCAGCAGCATCCTGGTTAGCGCATGTTTCGACGAGCAGCAGACGCAGTCGCCAGCCAACGTCGTCACCATCTCCGCCAGCCCCTCCAGCCGATAGCCGTCGACATTTTCATTGGCGTATTCATTTTCAATCACCCGCGCACCCTTATAGTCACTTTGTTGCAATAAGAATTCAAGGACGCTGGTTTTTCCAGCACCCAAAGATCCATTGACTAAATATAGCGGCACTTTATCAACAACCGTCCGCGCCTCGTCAAACGCCGCATTAACACTAAACTCCAAATCATCATCGCGTTTCGCCATACATCTATTATACGTCATGAGCGCCAAGGTGCTATACTAAGGCTATGAAAGTCATCCTAGCCCTCGGTAATCCTGGCGAAAAATACACCTACACTCGGCATAATGCTGGCTTTTTAGTAATCGACCAGTTGGCAGCGGAGCAGGGTGTACAATTTAGCAATAAGCCGAAATTTTCTGCGAATATTGCCGAATTGAATATGTCTGGAGAAAAAATTCTCCTCGTCAAACCGACCACCTACTATAACGAGGTTGGCATTGCCGCGCGAGCGCTCATGGATTTTTACAAGCTAACGCTTGATGACTTACTGATTATTCACGATGACACTGACCTTGATTTTGGTAAAATCCGTGTCCGCAAGGGCGGCCGCGACGCTGGCAGCAACGGCTTAAAATCGCTTCATGCTCACATCGGCGCTGACTTCTGGCATATTCGTATCGGTACCGACAATCTACTGCGACGGCAAGTCTCAACCGACCGTTTTGTTATGATGAATTTTAATAGCGATGAATTAACTATTTTGAAAAATTGGGCCATCCCAACGGCGCGAACAATGATTCATGACTTTTTATCCGATCACATTTCAGCCATAAGCGTCAAGCTCTAATCCCCGACACATCGCTACGCCACTACGCCTGCGAAATTAAAAATGCTTATTGCAACAATGTCGCAATAGCAAACGCTCCTGCCCGAAACGAAAAGTCCCGAGCACTAACTATCACCGCCTCCGCGGCACAATTTTCGCCGCGCCGTGCTTCAGCCGCCGCTCAGCGCTATGCAATTTCGCCGCAGCTGCTTCTTGCAAATTAATCGCTCGCGCCTCCAGCATACTGCTGCCAACCGCCAAGCTCACAAACAGCAGCCCCAAGCCTCCCGTCGCCCATTCCGGCAGCTCCAGATGAAACAACTTAGTAATCATCATCATACCCAGCGCCATGATCGCCCAGTGCGCGCCATTTTCCAGATATTTATACTTACTGAGCATGCCCGTCCGCAGCAAATACACCGTCAGCGACCGCACCCAAATCGCTCCAGCACCCAGGCCCGCCACAATCAGCAGCACGCTGCTGGTGATAGCAAACGCGCCGATGACGCCGTCGAAGCTAAAACTAGCGTCCAACACCTCCAGATAGAGCAGGCTGGCAAACGCCGCCCAGCCGGTCTTGACCTTGACCGATTTAGCATCAT
The DNA here is from genome assembly GCA_963548835.1 of uncultured Candidatus Saccharibacteria bacterium. Lineage (GTDB taxonomy): Bacteria > Patescibacteriota > Saccharimonadia > Saccharimonadales > Saccharimonadaceae > Nanosynbacter. The sequence goes on along the minus strand of CAUUVO010000002.1, from coordinate 99,187 downwards.
CCTCATGAAAGAATGAGCCGAACAGCTCCAGCCCGATGTGTAGTATAATCCCCAACACCGACGAGATCAGCACCAGCGCCCGATGCGGCGGCTCAACCGTGAAATACAGCATCGCCGCTACGCCCAGCATCAGACACACCTTGAAATTCTCAAACCGCCCAGCCTTGGCCAGCCACGGCTCGACATGCCGCATCCAGTGCACGCGCTTGTTATAATCAATGAAATAACTGAGGCCGATCATAATCAGAAACGCGCCGCCAAAAGCATCAATCATCGGCGAGGCTTCGTGCAAAATATGACCGTATTCTGCCGGCCTGTGCAGCGCCAAATCAACCACTTCCATGAACCCATGGCCGCTCGCCACCATCACGATGATAATCGGCAGCACGAACCGCACCACGAACACCGCCACGAAAATCCCAACTGTCAAGAACACCTTTTGCCAAACCTGGCTCATGCCAGCCAGCACCTTGCTATTAATCACCGCATTATCGAAGCTAAACGTCACTTCCAGCACCACCAGAATCGCGAACAACCACAAGCCGCTCGCGCCGAAATGACCGAAAATTAACCCGCCCAACGTCAACGTCAACAACGCCGAAAACCAAAAAATCCGAAATGGGTGATGCGAGTGCCAGAGATGTTTCATAATGATTTAGTATAACACAAAGCGCGTGCGGTATAATTTATATATGGCAAAAATTAAAAAGCCTAATAATCGACTCGCTAGCTTCATATCCAACAATAGAGAGCTTCTCGGCTGGATTGCGGCTGGTTCGCTAGTTGTCATTTTTCACAATTTTAGCCTCCATTTTGGCGTATGGTTAGCTAGCGGCGAGGCTAGCAAATGGCTGTCTCAAGCGACATTATCGCTGCAAGATTTCCTCACGCTCACACTGAGCGTCATCGTTGAAGCGGTCCCATTTCTTATCTTAGGAACTATCGTTTCCGCTCTGATCCGCCGCTTTTTACCGCCGGAAAAGCTGGTCAAAATCTTACCGAAAAACGCATTATTCCGCCGGCTTATCTTATCGATAGCGGGGTTAGCGCTGCCAGTTTGTGAATGCGGCAACGTGCCAGTCGCCCGCAGCTTGCTAGCCCGCGGTCTAAAACCCGCTGATGTCGTCAGTTTTCTGTTCGCCGCGCCAATCCTCAATCCAATCACCATCATCGCCACTATCACCGCCTTCAGTTTCGAGCCGCGCATGGTTTGGTGGCGGGTTATTTTTGCGCTTGTCATCGTTCAGATAACCGCTTTCATCGTCAGCTTTTTCAAGGAAGATTCCATCATAAATCCAGAGTTCAAAAGCTACTGCCGCTCGCACAAACACGATTCAAATCTGCCAGAATTATTCAGCTCCTCGCGCAACGAATTTTGGCAATTGTTCACCATGCTAGCCATCGGCGCCAGCATCGCCGCCGCCACTCAAGTCTTCGTTCCGCGCTTTATTATAAACGCCGTCGGCAGCGACATTATCTTATCGGTTGCCGCCATGATTGGCCTCAGTTTTATCGTTTCAATCTGTTCCAGTATCGACGCCTTCTTTGCTCTGGCATACGCGCGCAGCTTCACGACCGGCTCAATTTTATCTTTCTTACTAGCCGGCCCGATGGTTGATATCAAGCTGATTATGCTCATGAAAACAACTTTTCGCTGGCGCTTCATCGTGGCAATTGTGCTGATAATTTTTGCGTTATCGTTCGCGGCGGGCATAGGAGTAAATCTATATGCGCGTTAATTTATTAAAATCAATCGGCGGAATTATCGTGTGCGGCTATATATTGCTATTAGCTTGCCGCGATCAGCTCGGTTTTTATATCCATCCGCGGTATCACATCTTTGCCAGCATTATCAGCATTATCGGAATCATACTTTTGCTTATTGACACAATGTTGCAATTGAAACTTAAAGCCTCTGTTAAACCTACTAAACTCAGCTTAAAAAGTGTCAAGCCAGCGTCTTATCTGGCAATAATTATCCTACTGGCCGGCTACTTACTACCGCCAAAACCGCTGTCGCCCAGCAGCCTCGCTCAGAGAGAAAGCCCAGCCGTTATTGAGCCGGAAAGCCGCTGCGAAACTCCTAAACCCAGGGAAGGCAGCTCCGCCATTTCAATCAACCGCTGGAAAACCGCCATAAATTCCTGCAAACAAACTTCATATTTTAACAACGCCGACATCTCTATAACTGGCTTCGTCTCAAACGGTTTGCTAAAAAACTACGGCTACAATTATTTCTATATCGCGCGCTACGTCATCAGCTGCTGCGCCGTCGACAGCGTCCCGATGAAAATTCTTGTTGAGAAAAACTTTTTTATCGATTATCCAGATGGGACTTGGCTAACCGTCAAAGGGAAGCTATCGCAAAAAGTCGTCAACGGCCAAGCTGAATATGTCATCACTGATGCGCGCGCCACTAAAATCGACCAGCCAAAATATCCTTATGAACTGCTTGGCGTGTAATTTTGCCACTTTTTAATAGCGCCATATTCCTGGTAATATTCATGCGCGCGCCAACTGGACATGAAAACTTCATCTTGTTCAATTTCGCCAAGTAGCGGAAAAATCTCGCTGAGCAGCATTTCGTCGGGATATTTTTTGCTGTCTGTCAGGGGGCGTTGTCCGTTACTGCACAAATGTGCATTAAGAAATATAAAGCGCTTGGTGCAAATATAGCCTGGTTTAGAACAGTGCAAGCGAAAATCGTGCACGGTTCGAATCGGCTGCGCCTCGTCCTGATAGGCCTCAAACTTGTACATCACCCAAACTAGTGGCGTATCGAACATCATGTCATCAGACAGTTGCTGCTGGTCTCGCCGCAAAACATCAAGTTCAGTTTGTGCTTGTTCAATATCGCTATTCTTCAATTTCGCCAACGCCAAACGGCGCTCCGCAGCAGCAATCTTTACTGTCAAAGCCTTATATTCATCATACATATCAAGCAGTCTGTCAACCGCCGCTCGCGCGCTATTTACACCTTCCATCATCCCGACTCCTTCATAATTACTGCGCGCGTAATCTCACGCGCCCGCTCGCCAATGACAACTAATTTTAAAGACTCGTCAGTGGCACCGCGCGTGACCCGTATTTGCTGCGGCGTTGCTTCAATGTGAAATATCTCGTCACCATCAGCGACCGCGCCTTTCATACGCCGCAAAGCATATTTGTCTCGCAAACTAGCCCAGATTTTCTCAATTTTTTCAGCACTAATAGCCAATTCGGCCACATCAACTACGCTATAATTTAAGACATTCTCAGCCGCGTTTTCGACAGATTCGTGCAGTAGCAAATAGTCCAAAATATGCGACTCGCTAGCAAGCTGCGCCAAATCAAACTTACCGTGGTCCATCCCCACAACCTTAGGTAAACCTTGTTGCAACAATGTTTCAATTAGCTGCTGGCGGTCGTTTTCAGCCAGTAAATCCAGCTTGCTGATCAATACCATGTCCGCTGCCTGAGCCTCCGTTAGCAACGCCTTCGCCAAGCCATCAGCCTTGGCTTCAGCGCGCCATCCACAACATACAACGACTGCTTCAAATCATACTGCATAAAAGTGTCACCAGCCAGCAATTTCTCGACCACCCGCAAAGTGTTAGCAACGCCAGTTGACTCAATGATAACCGGTGCTTTTCCGCTTATTGCAAAATTGTGCAAAATGTCAATCAGCTCTTCGCCGCTACTGCAGCAGATACACTCGCCAGCAATTGTCGCCACCTCATCAACCCGTTGCGCCAGAGTGCAGCTGTCAACACTTTCCGACGCAAACTCATTTTCAATCACTCGTGCGCCAGCAAACTCAGGCTGCTGTACTAAAAAATCGACCAGCGTCGTTTTACCAGCGCCCAGCGCACCATTCACCAAATATAACGCAATCTTATCATTCATAATTAGCCTTTCTTGTACACATATACTGAGTTAATGATATCGTCGTCAGGATTATACTCGACCAGCAGCTGCACGCGCTGCAAACCATTCGGGTCAAACGCTGGGTATAGCAGCGTTTTCGCGCCATGAGCGCCGCGCACAATGATCCGCCCGCCAGGCCGGAGCGCTGGCAAAATATTATCAATAATTTGCTGTTTGACTTCAACCGAATCACCCGCCAGGCCAGCCACATAAATCACATCATAAGCACTGTCCGGCAAAGCTACCGCCGCTCCGTCCGCCAACAAACACTTACCAACTGGCCAAGCAATCGCCCGTGCCAGCTCGCGCGACTGCGCCAAAGCAGCTGGCGCCACGTCCACCAAATCAACCATCGCGCCCGTCTGATGCCACAAACACCAAGCGGTCAAAGGCAGGGGACCGCTGCCAATCATCACCGCACAGCTACGACTGGTCAAGGACAAACCCGACCCGCCTAGTAAGCCAATTTCACGCCGCACCAGCTCGCGGTAATTGTCAATATACCAAAACTTTTCCAGCTCTTGCTGCGGACGGGTTGAGCTGGCAATTCGCCGCGACCAATACATTTCCATCTCTGATTCCGACAGGGAACAACGGCGCTGCACTTCGCGGCACACTTCATCATTGCACCAATTTGGTAACTTTGTAGCTTGCACAACTGCCGCCACCAAGCCAGAAAAAGCCGCATTGACATCTGGCGATGGTGCAAAATCGTGCAAATTCATCACTGTTTTAATTGCTATATCCATAGCTTTTCATAATGCCAAACCCTCCGAATTATTGCAAATTTGTTGCAATAAGTTGTATACTTGCAATATCATGACCCTCGACGATCTATTCAAACAGCACAACCTGCGCCTAACCAAACCGCGGCAACAAGTCTTCGACGCGCTGCAAAAATCAGACGTTCCGCTGACTATCAGCGATATTGCAAAAAAGTGCAAAACTATCGACCGTACTAGTGTTTACCGCGCGCTGGTCATCTTTGACAAGCTGAAGATCGTCAATGCCGTGACTATTGGCTGGAAAAATTACTACGAGCTAGCCGAGCCTTTCATCCCGCATCACCACCATTTATATTGCATCCGCTGCCAAAACGCTGCGCCAATTCAAACGCCGGAGCTTGAACAGCTTATTCGCTATCTTGGCAATAAATACGATTTCAAAGTTACCGAGCATCACTTTGAATTGGAAGGTTTATGCAAAAATTGCCGGCAAGCGCTGCACGAGCAAGCCTCGCGCCAGCAAAACCAAAGCTAAAACCGCCAAGAATCTAATCAAAAAGCCAAGGATTGAAACATCTCCTTGGCTTTTATAAACCTGCAATCAAACCAGAACTCAAATAGCTCCAAATAGTCCGAACGAAGCTACTCCTCAATTTTCGCCGCCAAAGCCTCGCGCTCGCGCACCAGTTGGCGGTATTGCTTCATAGCGCTCATCATGGCATTGCGCTGCTTGCTGTCAAGATCAAAAATCGCCAATAGCACCGCGTCAATCTCCTTCAATGCCTGCTGCACGTCCGACAAATTAGACAATCCCGGCACGGAATCCAAATATCCAGCCCTAATTGCTTCGGTTTTTTTCTGATATAAATCCAATCGCTTCGCCGGACTCGACGCTGACTTTTTACCAAGGCGCGCCAATGCTTTTTCATATTCCTGCCGCGCCGCCAGCACCGTCACCAAATCAATTTTCAGACCAAACAACCGCGCCGGCAATCCGCCGTTAAGCTGCTCAATGGCCGCCATCTCGCCGTCAATCGCTGCCAGCCGCCGCCGAGATTCTTTCTCTAAACGCCGCGTCTGCCGCCGTACCCGCCGCTTCTGCCGCCAGCGCACCAGCCAGTTCTTGTTTGCATCGACAACCGCCACGCCGCTCGCTTTAGCTGCCTCCCGGTATAGTTCGTACACGACATAACGCTCAATTTGCTCGTTACAAACGTCCATCGGCTGATTAACAAACGATAATGCCAATTCATACATTTTCCGTTCGCCCTTAGAATAACGCATATTTACGAAAGTCTGCCGTTCCTGCGCCAGCCGCTGCCGAACCGTCGAATCTAGCACCTCCAAGCGTTGCGCTTCGTTTTCCGCCAGCAGTGCCGACTTAAACGCTTCAATCAGCTGCGAATCATGCGGAGCGTTCTGAATCGTCTCCAACCGCGGCAAAAGTTCGCCGCGCCACTGCATGAAAAACTCCAGCGACATCGGCACCGTTCTGTCTAGCCGGCGCGCCATTTTACGAAACCGGCGCGGACAGGCCGCAAACGCTGCCTCAGCCTCAGCACGAAACCTTAGCGGACGGTTTTCAGCTTTTTTTATCAGCGCCGCAAACCGCGTCGTAAACAATCTTTCAACCTCGCTCATAATGAACTCTCACCTTTCTGAATGAATAATCAAATAATTTTTGCCACGCTCGTCCGGCTTTATCAAACCGGCGAACTTCGCCGTTAACCGAAGCAACTTTTACTAATGCCGGGCTATACGGCACTTGCAGGCTGTACCACTTCACATCTTTTTTATTCCAAGAATACAGCGACGGGAAAGCCTGCTTAAACAACTTGACGCCATTGCGGTAAAAATAATTCAAATCGCCGTCCGGCAGATAAAACTTGCCGATGGTGATGCCCATATTCTTCGACATAGTGACGACATCCGCCAGCGTCTGCTGACCGCCATCCGACGCAACGAACAGCGCGTAAACATCGCCGGAACTACGAAATAAAATCGCATACGAGCCATCGCCAGTCTCTATATCATCAAACAAAATTTCGTCAATCGGCAAATTGACCCGAAACACCCGCGGAATTAACTCATTGCACTGATCACGCCGCAACTTATCGTACTGAACATCATTGGCTGTCATACATTTGACTATACTATTTTAAAGACAAAAAGTCAATATTATGCCAAAGCTTTTTCCTCCGCACTACCGCGAATCGCCGGATAAATCTCCCGTAAATCCCATAAAAATCCAATCAAAAAAGCACCAGGTAAGGGTGGGCATCACCTGGTGCTTTGTCGCCCTTCAACCCACCCGAGCTCTCGTTTCAGCGAAGCGTCGCGGCTAAAACTCCAAAAGCCCGCGCCTGATTATCATCAACACCATCCAGTGCTCGCCTTAACTGAGTCGCCTTAAAAAAGGGCAGTTAAAGGGGTTAGTATGCGCGTAACGTTGAATCGCAAAAAGTGGAGGGTAAGAATACTTAATGCCATTGCGCGCAACCTAACATATAGTTAGAATAGGGGGTATAAGGTGCTTTTGATTAGCGCTTTAAGCTAACCAATCGCTCCTGATTATAGCAAGCATTTGACAACATGTCAATACTTTTTATCACAAAAGTCATGGAAATCAATAGAATCCGTCCAGATGAGCATAATTTTACCCAGAGGTTGGCAAGTATTGCTAATCCGCCGAAAAGCTTGTGTTTTATGGGAACATTGCCGACGAGCGGTGCACCGGTCGTGGCAATCGTTGGCTCACGCAAACCCTCGGCGTATGGCCGGGAAGTGACCGAGCAGCTGGCGAGCGACCTGGCAAAAGCCGGCTGTATCATCGTTAGCGGCCTAGCGCTCGGCATCGACGGCATTGCTCAAAAAGCTGCCCTTGAGGCTGGCGGCACAGTCATCGGCGTCATTCCCAACGAACTGCCCGACATCTCGCCGCAAACCAATTACAAGCTAGCCATGAACATCATCGAAAACGGCGGCGCTATTCTGTCTGAATGGAAAAAAGGCGACGGCAAAATCGTCAATCGCTGGAGCTTTTTAGAGCGCAACCGCTTGGTCTCCGGCTTGGCTGACGCCGTCATCATCATCGAAGCCGCCGAGCGCAGTGGCACGCTAAACACCGCCGCCCACGCCTTATCCCAAGGCCGCGACGTCTTTGCCGTGCCGGGCAACATCACCAGCCCGCTATCTGCCGGCTGCAACGCGCTACTCAAACAAGGCGCCTATCCCGCCACTGAGGCCAAAGACATCCTGCAAATAATTGCGCCGGAACAATTGAAAAAACCAGACCAAAACCAATTACCGCTCGGCAGCTCGCCGGAAGAAACGATCATCATCAATCTGATAGCCAGCGGCGTACGCAGCGGCGACCAATTACAGCAACAATCAGGACTGTCGGTGTCAAACTTTTCAACGGCGCTAACTATGCTGGAAATCAACGGCGTAATCAAGCCGCTTGGGGCGAATAATTGGATGCTTAAATAATGCCGGTGAACTGAGCGTCAAAGAGTTCAGCCAGCGGTTCATCTAGTAAATCATACCAATCAAACTGCCCATGCTTGCCGCCAAGCGCTCTCTAGTATTATCCTTTTTCTATGGAACGAACGACGAAAAAACCAGAAAATTTGCCGGATAATAAGCCGAATAGCGACGAAAAACCGTTTTTTAACCGCAAAGGTATTCCGCCGACAATGGTCAGTATTGCCGGCACTATCGGGTCAATCGTCGGCATAAGAAATATTGATAAACACTGGGGCGCTATCATGCTGGCTACCAGTTCGTTTGGCGACCTTTTGGACGGAAAAATGGCACGCGGCGAAATTGATATTGAAAAAATTATCAGTAAATTTATAGGAAAGAATGAAGACTCTTCAGATAACCCAGGCTCAGAAAACAAAGAAACCGGCGAAACCATACTCGGCACGCTTGCTGATCATATCGGCGACAAAATTAAGATAGCTGCCATTCTATACGAGCTGCACCGAAGAGACGCTGCGCCAAATCTTGTACTGGGCGGTATTGCCGTGTCTAACGCGTTTAATGCGGGGATGACCGCCATTAATACGGTCCGCCATCCTGGAGAATCTCGCCCAGTAAAGGCTGGCAAAATAGGCATGGCGTGCCAAGTCGTGTCAGTCGTGTCTTACGCCATTGGGGACTTTTTAGAAGCCCGCGAAAAAACCACTGCCGGAGAACTTCTGCGCAAACTTGGCACTGCCGCGTTCACCGCTGGCGTACCGTTTATGATAAAAGCTGGCATAGAATACGCCGAAGAAGCTTCCAAAAAATAATCTTGCTAATCGTTTGACTTTTTGTCCACTAATTGATATGTAAGATTTTCAAAAAACGAAGGTCTGATGTTATCAAATAGTTACGCGGAAATTTGGCAGAAGGGAAGAGTGTTATGGGAAGAAAAGAAGATTTAGAGTGGGGAATTAGAGAGTGCGATATTCTGCTTGATGTGGCGGCAACAGGTGAAGCAGCCCTCAGAGATATTGGAATAGATCCGAATGAGCTTAGTATTGATCCAGAAATATCAGCGACCCTTGGGTTCGAGGATATGTCGCAAAATAACAAACTGAGTACGCAAAGACGAGAAGTCAACTTAATGGCCGAGTAGGAGAAATAGCAGCCAAAAGAGCCCGGCTTCAGGCTGAGCTTAATAAACTTGAAGGCCGCGACAGATAACCTACACTGTCAAACTCCTTTGGCGGTTGTGGCTACACGGCGATTTGTTATAATATAAAACTATGAAAAATCTCGTCATCGTCGAGTCGCCAGCCAAAGCTAAAACCATTGAGAAATATTTGGGCAAGGATTTTCATGTCTTGTCAAGCGTGGGACACATCCGCTCAATTGTCAAAAAAACCAAGGACGGTACGCCGCCAATTGATGTGGCGAATGATTTTTTTGCCGTCTACGAAGTTGATCCCGAGAAAAAGAAAGTCATCACCGAGCTGAAGAAAAACGTCAAGGCCGTCGGTAAAGACAACGTCTGGCTGGCGACCGATGAAGACCGCGAAGGGGAGGCTATCGCCTGGCACCTCTGTAAAGTGCTGGATTTGCCGGTTGAGACGACCAAGCGCATCGTCTTTCACGAGATCACCAAGGATGCCATCACCAATGCTATCAAGAACCCGCGCACCGTTGACATGAATCTGGTGCAAGCGCAGCAAGCCCGGCAAATCCTCGACCGGCTGGTTGGTTTTGAACTCAGCCCGGTAGTCTGGCAAAAAGTGCCGGGCGGCAAGTCAGCCGGTCGCGTCCAGAGCCCGGCAGTGCGGCTGCTGGTCGAACGCGAACGAGAAATTATGAAATTTGAGGGCAGCTCACAGTTCAAGGTGACAGCCATATTCATCCACGACAATCAAGAATTCAAAGCCGAGCTCAACCAAAAATTTGATTCCGAAGAGGCCGCTCACGAGTTCTTAAATAGTCTCAAACCGGCCACGTTCACCGTCAGCGACATCTCCAAAACGCCCGGCACCCGCAACCCAGCCGCGCCGTTTACAACGTCAACCCTGCAGCAGGAAGCGAATGCTAAGCTTGGCTTCAGCTCCAAAGCCACCATGGCCTCGGCGCAGCGGCTCTACCAAGACGGTAAGATCACCTACATGCGTACCGACTCGGTCAATTTGAGCGGGCAGGCCATCGCTAGTGCGACTGACTTTATCAAGCGGTTGTACGGCCCAGATTATTCGACTGTGCGCAAATTCAAAACCAAATCCGCCGCCGCCCAAGAAGCCCACGAAGCCATCCGCCCGACCGATATCACCCGCGAAACCGTTACCTCAGATGAACGCGACCAAAAGCTTTATGACTTAATTCGTCGCCGCACCTTGGCGTCGCAAATGTCGGCAGCGAAGTTAGAGAAAACCACGGTGGTAATCGCTATTAGCGGCGCTCGGGCATCTCATAAAACAATCCGGGACCCACATAAGCCAGCCCAGATTTTTTCTGAGACGCCACTCGCGCCAGAGAAAGCCGCAACAAGCGTAGCGTCTTCAAAAAATGCTGTGACCGCAGACGCGACACCTCTGCTACCAGAGGCTGTGAAACGTTCGCGAACAGCGGACGTTTCAGCCGAACGCTCACGAGCCATCTCCAGTGGAGATGCGAGTGAAGAGTGTACTCTGGTGGCGGATGGTGGAACGGCTGCGGAGTTGTATTTTGAAGCCAAAGGCGAAGTCATCACCTTCGACGGCTTCCTACGCGTCTATGGCGGCGGCAAAGACGAACTCTTGCCAAAACTCCACACTGGCGACACACTTGAAACGCACGACATCACCGCCCGCCAAACCTTCGCCCGGCCACCAGCCCGCTACACCGAAGGCTCACTGGTCAAGAAGCTTGAAGACCTCGGCATTGGCCGGCCAAGTACCTATGCCACCATCATCGACACCGTGCAAACCCGCGGCTACGTCGAAAAAGGCGACAGCGAAGGCCAGCCGCGCGACGTCATCGTCCTCAATTACAACGGCGAGGAAGTCAGCCGCAATATCGTCCAAGAAAAAACTGGCTCGACTCGCGGCAAACTCATCCCGACACCGAGCGGCGAGCTGATCGCTGACTTTTTGACCGACCATTTCACGCAAATCGTTGACTATGATTTCACCGCCAATGTCGAAACTGAATTTGATAAAATCGCTGCCGCTGATCTGGCTAAAAGCGCCATGCTTCACGGATTTTACACGCCATTTCACAAATTGATTGAACAATCAGGCGACATCGACCGCAGTAAAGTCGGCGCCAACCGCGAAGTCGGCATCGATCCAAAATCTGGCAAGCCAATCCTGGCGCGCTTTGGCCGCTTCGGTCCAATGTTGCAGCTGGGAGCCACTGACGATGAGGACAAACCGCGCTTTGCGCCGCTACCGAAGGGGACGAAAATTGAGACGGTAACCCTGGAGCAAGCACTAGAAATGTTCAAGTTGCCGCGTGTCATCGGCCAAACCGAAGACGGACAAGACATCAAAGCCAACATCGGACGCTTTGGCCCGTACATCCAAGTTGGCAAGCTCTTCGTCTCCATCAAGCCCGAAGACCCGCACACCATCACCCTAGAAAAAGCCCGCGAACTCTACGCCGCCAAACTCCAAGCCGAAGCCGAGAAAAATATTGCTGATTTCGGCGACGTCAAGGTCCTCAACGGCCGCTTCGGTCCATACATCACCGATGGCACGAAAAACGCCAAAGTCCCTAAAGATACCGACCCAAAAACCATTACTCATGAGCAAGCCCTAGAGATCCTAAAAGCCGCACCGGCAAAGAACACACGGCGTCCAGGACGGCGCAGCAGCACATCCGCTCGGCGTAAAAAAATAGCCTAAAAGAACAGCTTTAATCGCCGCGCCACATTTCGCTTATACTGTATATAGATAATTCCATAATCAGAAAAAATAAAAAGTCTCACATCATCCATTGCAAAAAACGTAAAATACATGCTATAATTTGACTAGACAATTATAGCAATTAGTCCTTGACATTGATTAATTGTCATTGTATAATCAAAAACATAATTCAATCAACAATAACCTGTGGTGAGGCAGAGAGGACGTTTCTATAGTATGAACGAAACAACAAAAACCGAACAAGAATCTGCACTAAGTTCTGTCATCAAAGATATTCTTTCCAATGTAAGCCAAGAGCGTGAAAAAGAAATTATTTCGCGGCGCTTCGGTTTGTATGACCGCAAGGAGACGCTGGAGCAGATTGGCGATATGCTGGGAATTACCCGCGAGCGCGTCCGCCAGCTAGAGAAGGCGATTCTGGTGCGCCTGCGCCTGAGTATCACCGACGGCAATATACCGTCGGTCGTTGATATAGAGAAGGAATTGACATCGCATTTATCAGAGATGGGGCGGATAGCGCGCGTGCAAGATTTAGCGTCGCATTTTTTGGGGCGGCAAGCTACGCCGATTGAAAAAGCCCACACGGCATTTATTTCCGAGCTAGCGCAAAACATCACTATCATCAATGAAAATGACGATTATTACCAATCGGCAGCCATTAGCTCGCTAGGCGACGAAAAGACTATCAAAACGAAAATCGAAGAAATCGTCAAGTTTATTAAAAAGCACGGACAGCCGATTACTGCCGAGGAAATGCATAAAAAGCTAAGCTACGAACATCCGTCGAACATCGCCGCGCTGGCAAGCACCAGTAAAAAACTAGCTCAATTGAAAGGCAATTGGGGACTAATCAAATGGCCGACAGTCAACCCGAAAAACATCCGCGATAAAATCTTCGTTATCCTGGAAGACAACGGCAAGCCGATGCACTTCTCAGATATCTCCAAAGCCATCAAAGATAGCGATTTTAAGCGCAAGAACGTCACCACGCAGGCAATCCACAACGAACTTATCAAAGACAGCCGCTTCATTCTTATAGGCCGCGGCATTTACGCATTAGGCAGCTGGGGCTATAGCCGCGGTACGGTTTCCGACATCATTGCCGACATCTTAAGAGAAGCTGGCGAGCCGCTGCACCGCGACGAAATTGTCCGCCGCGTTCTGGACAAACGGCGCGTTAAAGAAACCACCATCTTGCTCAATCTGCAATCCAAACCGCAGTTCAAACGCACCGCTAAAGCCACATACATTTTGGACGAAAAAGCTTAAGTTGCAAACTCCCGTAAGAGGTGAGATAATTTAACTAGCATGCAAATTATTTCATGGACTATTGAGATGCTGCTGCAATGGTATGTGTGGATGCCAATTGTTGCCATCCTGTCTTTCCTAACTTGGCGCAATTACCAGCGCGCCGATGAGTTTGAGCCGGCCGAAAGCGTCCTGTTGATTCTGGAAATCCCTAAAGCCAACGATAAAAAAGAACTAGCCGCCGAGCAGCTATTCGCCAGCCTGCACGGCATTTTGCGCGATAAAAAAGAATTGCGCCTATCTGGCGGGCAGCAAGAACATATTAGCTTTGAGATCGCCTCGGTTAACGGCCAGATCCGCTTTTATGTTTGGACGCCAAGGACGCTGCAAAGTTTCGTCGAGGGGCAAATTTACTCGCAATACCCAACTGTCCAGATTCATCAAGCCGATGAGGATTATACCGAGCACGAACGCAGCCATGAAATTGCCTATTCTGCCGAGCTGACGATGACCGCTTCCGAATTCTTACCGATTCGCACTTTTCAAAGCTTTGAAGTCGACCCGTTGGCAGGCATTACCGGCACGCTGGCAAAATTGGAAACGACCGGCGAAGAATTATGGATTCAAGTTTTAACGCGGCCGATTACCGATGATTGGCAGCATGCCGCAGATAGATATATTGATAATTTGAAAAATGGGCGCATACTATCATTGCCAGGTTTCGGCGATGGTATGCAGTGGCTTGTCAGCCTGATTGGCGCATTATGGCAGCCGCCAGAGCCTGGAGAAAACGGCGCAAAAACCGTAGAATTATCCGAACGCGATAAAACCCGCATCGCCGAGGCCGAAAAAAAATCGCAAAAATTAGGCTACGAAGTAAAAATCCGCCTAGCGTATCTAGGCGAAAGCCAAACCAACGCCAAGCTCCGTATGCAGGCGCTGGTCGGCACTTTCAAACAATTTAACTCAACCAACTTGAACGGATTTAAAGCTACGAAATCAGCATTCGGCAAAGAATTCTTAAATAAATATCGGCGGCGGGCATTTTACGGCGAAGGATTTGTGCTAAATATCGAGGAGCTAGCCTCTGTCTTTCACTTGCCGCACACCAATGTCGAGACGCCAAACATCGTCTGGGCCAGCGCTAAAACCGCTGAACCACCATCCAAGCTGCCCGTCCTGACCGGCAGCGACGCCAATGACGACCAAATTTCCGCCTTTGGTGTCACCAATTTCCGCGGTATTAACCACCAATTCGGCATGCTGCGCTTTGATCGCTCGCGCCACGTTTACATCATCGGCCAGACCGGAGCAGGCAAGTCGGGGTTGCTAGAGTTATTCGCGCTCAGCGATATCTTTCACAACCAAGGCTACGCCATCATCGACCCGCACGGCGACTTCGCCATCAACAACATGAAATTCATCCCCGGCTCACGGCTGAACGACGTCGTCTATTTCAACCCGGCCGACACCGCCTATCCGCTCGGCTTCAACCCGCTGGAAGTCACCAACCTGAACCAAAAAACCAATATTTCATCAGAGGTCATCGGCGTCCTGAAGCGTATGTTCGGCGAAAGCTGGGGACCGCGGCTAGAGTACATTTTGCGCTACACCATTCTGGCGCTGCTCGACCGGCCAGAGACGACCATGCTCGACATCACCCGCATGCTGACTGATAAAAACTTTCGCAAAGAAACGCTGGGTTATTGCCGCGACACCGTGGTCTTGCAGTTCTGGAACGTCGAATTCGCTAGCTGGAACGACAAGTTCGTCGCCGAGGCTGTCGCACCAGTCCTCAACAAAGTCGGTGCCTTTACCGCCAACCCCATCATCCGCAACATCATCGGCCAGCCCAAATCCACCTTCAACATCCGCCAAATTATGGATGAGGGTAAGATTCTCATCGTCAATTTGTCCAAGGGCCTCATCGGCGAGGACAATGCCGCTATCCTCGGCTCATTCCTGGTCACCAAGATTCAGCTGGCCGCCATGTCGCGCTCTGACATCCCAGACATCCGCGACCGCCGTCCATTCTATCTTTACGTCGACGAGTTCCAGAACTTTGCCACTGATTCATTTGCCACCATCCTATCTGAAGCCCGCAAATACGGCCTCAATCTGACCGTCGCCAACCAATACATCTCACAGATGAACGAGACCGTGCGCGATGCAGTCTTTGGCAATGTCGGCACCATGATTTCCTTCCGCGTGTCTGCCGACGACGCACCAATCCTCGCCAAGCAATTTGAACCAAACTTCGAAGCCCTCGACCTCTTGCAGATGCACAATCGTAACTTCGTCATCAACATGGTCATCGGGGGAGAGAAGACCCCGGCTTTCTCCGCGCGCACCTTAGAACTCCCACCAAGCCAAGCCGACAACACACCGCACATCATCGAACATTCACGGCGCATGTACTCGCGAAACAGGGAAGACGTCGAACGAGAAATTACTGCCGCCATCATGCCGAACCACCGCCCAAAAAATCAACCAGTCCAGCCGCGCCCGCAAGCCGTCGCCGCAGCTGCATTAGCCCAGCCCGTTAAAAAGTCCGCTAGTCAACCAGCTCAAAAAGCCAACTCTGCCGCCAACGCCCGCCCGACTACGCCGCAAACCGCCACGAACAGCGGCGAAGTTGTCCTGCAAATCCGCGGCAATAACACGCTCAATAAACCGGCAGATTCAACCGACCCAGCCGCTGCTACCGCACCTAAAAAGCGGCGGCGAAGGCGGAAGAAGAGCACAACATAATAACTAATACTATCCAACAAAAAACGGGCCTACCGCCCGAATCTTTATAGAAACATTTTAGCTAATGCTTTATTTTAACCTGTAGTGTTATATTGAGGTACCGAAACGGTACAATAAGAATTATAGCCAATTAAAACAACGTTGTAAACCCTAAAAATAAGCGATATACTTAAAATAATTAAAGGGGATTTATGATGAAACAACCGTATTCTATTGGATTAGATATTGGCACAAACAGCGTCGGCTGGGCAGTTATCAATGAGGGCTTTGATCTGCGCAAATACAAGCACCAAAACATGTGGGGTGCCCATTTGTTTGATGAGGCGCAAAAAGCAGCCACTCGGCGGTCATTTCGCTCATCGCGCCGGCGACTTGCCAGACGAAAGCGCCGCATCACTCTCCTCCAGCAAATATTTGACAATGAAATGCAGAAAGTCGACCCACGCTTCTACCTTCGCCTGTCTGAATCAATGCTGCACCTTGGCGATAAAAACTCCGCACTAGAACTAGATGCTAACATCCTATTTGCCGACCACTCTTTCACCGACAAATCATATAGAGAGAAATATCCAACAATTTATCATTTGCGCAGCGATCTATTTCACAACTCTGCAAAACAAGATATTCGATTAGTCTACCTAGCTCTTCATCACATTATCAAGTACCGCGGCAATTTCTTAGTCGAAGGTGGAGTAGATAATGTAATTTCATCATTCGACAACCAAAATCTACAGAAGTTTATGGATTTTATTGGCGCTGACGAATCAATGGCTAAAAAAGTTAAAGCTATTTTGCTTGACCGCTCCCTGTCACGTAGTGCCAGAAAATCAGATATCATCAATCTACTACAGCCATCTTCTGACAAGAAGAGAGCCGTCAGCGAAGCTGTCGGTGCAGTTATCGGTTTAAAATGGAACGCTAATAAACTATTCGAGGACGATTCTCTTGAAGCAAAAGGGGAGTTCTCAAATAAAAATTACGAGGAGCAACGAGATGAAATTGCAGCTGCAGTTGGCGACGATCGCTATGAACTCGTAGAGACTTTAGAATCAGTCTACCAATGGACAATTTTCAGTCAATTCATCAGAAAAGATAGCTGTCTGTCTGACATTATGGTCGAGAAATACGATGGTTACCGCCAAGATTTATCTGATCTCAAGTCGTTATTCCATGAGTTCTTGCCTAAAGAAAGTTATAAATCATTTTTTCACGGCGACGCTGCTGAATTTGAACGATACAACAAACACAAATACAGTCTAGAAGATTTATATAAGTCAATCAAAAAACACCTGGGCAATACAGTTAAGGAAGATCCGCGATACCAACGCTTCGAAAAGCGTGCCGAGCTAGGAGAGTTCTTAGCCCGGCAACGCATCCGAGACAACGGCGCCATTCCGCATCAAATCCACCAATACGAACTTGAAAGAATCGTCGACAACCAAGCGCAATATTACCCGTTCTTGGCTCAAAATCGCGATAAAATCATTAGTATATTCACATTCAAACTGCCGTATTACATCGGGCCACTCAAAACTGGCGGTGATTTTGCCTGGTCAGTCAAAAAGAAAGATGGCGTGATTTATCCTTGGAACTTCGACGAGATGATAGACGATGAAGCTTCGGCCGAGAAATTTATTGACCGAATGCGTAACAATTGTACGTATCTACCAGACGAAGAAGTTCTCCCTAAAAATTCACTACTTTATCAGGAATACGAAGTTCGTAACGAATTAAAAAATGTAACCGTTAACGGCGAAAGATTAAGCCCTGACATCCAAAACCGCATAGTTGATGAATTATTTACCAAAGAGCTTTCAGTTACTTACAAAAAGTTTATTAAATATCTCTACGATAATCAAATATACAACACCGACTCTCTCATTATTTCCGGAACCGCCAAAGAGAAATCATTTGCTTCGTCGCGGAAGTCCTATATTGATTTTACACAAAAAGTTGGGTCCTCAATTACGCCAAAAAATCAGCAGGCAATCGAAGAAATTATTAAATGGATTACTCTATTTGAAGACAAAAAGATCCTAGCTAAGAAGCTACAAAAGTATAGCGACATATTTAATGAAAATCAACTACGTACTATTTTGAAGCTAAATTATAGCGGCTGGGGACGACTATCTCGTAAACTCCTCGACGGCATTACTGCGCACACGCCTTATGGCGAGCTGACTGTCATAGAGACAATGCGCCGTTGTTCGAATAATTTTATGCAGATTGTCCAGAGCGACCAATATGAGTTTAAGAAAATTATCGACGATATATTGTCCCTGGACCAGCGCACGGAGATTACTTACGACGATATCAAAAATCTTGCTGGTTCTCCCGGCATCAAACGCGCTTTGTGGCGAAGCGTTAGGATTATTGACGAGATTGTCGATACAATTGGTTACGAGCCAAAACTGATTAGCATTGAGATGGCTCGCAATGAAGACGAGAAAGTTAGAACCAAAAGCCGATACGGCCAACTGGAAAAAATGTATAAGGATCTTTACGGCAAGGCATATACCAAATCTGATATAAAATCGCAATTAGCCGACTATAAAGATAAGCTTGATCGGAAAAAATATTACCTATATTTCCTCCAGAACGGCAAGTGCGCTTATACAGGCGACCCGCTCGACATCGAAAACGATCTCAGAGATAGTGAGATTGACCACATCTTGCCGCGGTCACTAACCAAAGACGATTCGCTAGACAATACTGTGTTGGTGCTACGCAAAGAAAACCAGCGAAAACTTGATGATTATCCTATCGCGTCCGATATCCAAAACCATATGCGCCCGATTTGGACATCTCTGAAAAACGCCAAACTCATGTCGCAGCTCAAATTTCAACGCCTAACGAGCCAAAAGCAACTGTCTGAAGACCGCGTGGCTGGATTCGTTAATCGCCAACTCATTGAGACACGGCAAATCACCAAGCACCTAGCCAGAATGCTGACCGAAAAATATCATGACTCAGCTACCGAAGTATTTACCATTCGTGCTGGCATGAGCACAGAATACCGTCGCATTCATGACTTGCCAAAATGTCGCGAGGTCAACGATTTACACCATGCCAAAGACGCCTATCTAGCCGCAGTACTAGCGCAATATATAAAGATTCGTTATCCAAAGCTAGATAAGGCTTTCGTCTACGGTGAATACATGAAGTTCAAATCTAAAAAACAGATCAACACGGATCGCAGCAGCTTTATCCTCGCGTCAATGAGCTACGATCTTACCAATACAGAAACTGGTGAAATTATATGGCAGAGTAGAATCACACACGATGTCATAGACCGAACGATGAAATACAATGACTGTCTGATTACAAAGAAAACTGAGATTGGCGACAATCAATTCTACGACCAGACTATTTACGGTAAAAATTCTGGCGCCACCATGATCACCAGAAAAGCGAACCTGCCAGTCGATAAATACGGTGGCTATTCAGGGAGAAAAGCAGCCTATTTTATGGCCATAAGATATCTTAAACAGGTGCGTAACAAGGATGTTTTTGTAAACGAGATTATCAGCGTGCCAACTCAAATTTATACACTAGAAAAAACTAAACCGGGTTCAATCAACGAATATCTCCGCAACAACTATAGGCAGGCCACGATCCTTCTGTCTAAAATACCGATCAACCAGAAAATTGAATATGACGGCAATGAGCAATTCGTCGTTGGCAGTAGCGAGGTTACTAATGCCAAACAGCTGAAACTACCTTATGATATTGAGTACGCAGTGGCAATCGCCTTAAAACAGGGAATTACGCGTATCGCAATTTCAGAGGAACAGGCCGAAGAAGACAACAATCTACGCAATAAGCACGCTAAACAAATAGAAAGAAGAGACAGGGTTATGAGTGGGGTAGAGAAGTTTTGGGAGATCTATACCGATAAGCTTACTAATCAATACCAGCAGTTTGGAAGCGCTGTCGAAAAAGCAAAGGCTGCCAATAGCGATTACCAAGCAATGTCTGTAGAGGATAAGATTAAAGTCATAAGGTTAGTCTTAGTAGCTACACACGCTGGATCAGGACGCGTAGACATGAAAAAGAGCTTCCCAAAACTGGGCTTACCGGATGGATTTGGAAGAATGAAAGACAAGAACCTCAACCCAACCAAGCTAACTTTCGTTTACGAATCTATCACTGGATTACATCGCCGAAAATTAGACGGAAAGTCGTTAGGACAGGATCGATAAGGCATGTCTTGGCGAACTGTCATCGTCAAGAATCGCTGTAAACTAAGCTATAAAAACGACTACATGCTTATTATCAGTGATGGCAGCGAAAAATCTCTTCATATTAGCGAAATTGGCACCCTAATAATTGAAAATACCGCTGTCAATTTAACAGCCTACTTACTGTGTGAGCTGTCTCGCTATAAGGTGAAAATAATATTCTGTGATCATCAGCGCAATCCATACAGCGAAATAATACCATATTACGGCGCGCATAATGCCAGCAAACAAATGCGTCGCCAAAGCCAGTGGCCACAATCAACCAAAGACTGCATATGGCAGAGAATTATCACTCAAAAAATCATTAAACAAGCTCAAGTAGTTTATAAAGAGACTGCAAATCAAACAACATGCGAAATACTTATGAACTTTGCCACATCAGTTTTGCCAGGAGACACCACCAATCGCGAGGCGCATGCCGCCAAACTCTATTTCAAGGAGTTATTCGGTCCGCAGTTTTCGCGCGACAGCTCTAGCGACATAAATGCAGCACTCAACTATGGCTATGCAATTCTTCTCTCGGCCTTCAATAGAGAAATTACCGCCGCTGGCTATTCAACAACCATGGGAGTTAATCATTGCAACGAATACAATCCTTTTAATCTCACCTGTGATCTTATGGAGCCGTTTCGTCCTGTCGTTGACCGTGAAGTGTATAAGTGTCGAAGTTTCGCGTTTGATGACTTCTTCAAGAGTCGCCTCATTGATATTCTCAACCACAAAGTCATTATTCTTGGTAAAGAACAATTCCTGTCAAACGCGATCAACATTTATGTAAAGTTATTTTTTAGAGCAATGGAAGAGGGTGGCGAAAAAGAGCTACCCGAATACGATTTAACATAATTATGAAAGTACGCTACATGAGAATGATTTTATTTTTTGACTTACCAATGGTTAGCGCTCGCGAGCGCAAAATATACGCGACATTCCGCAAACAACTTACCCAAGAAGGCTTTGTCATGATGCAACAATCCGTCTACAGCAAGCTAGTACTCAACTCCACCAATGAAAAATCAACCTACGACAGGCTAAAGAAAATCATACCCGACAACGGTGTTATCCAGCTACTGACAATAACCGAGCGGCAATTCGCCTCAATGGAATATTTGGCAGGGGAGTATGAGGAGTTATCAATTCAAAGCACCGATAGGACAGTGGTTTTATGAATATTAGCATTTCAGGATTCGATAATACACTATTCATACCAAGCGATGGCGGTATCGCAACCTTAGTAATCTGCAATGACTTGTTCTTCAGGAGAGTTGTTGAAGACATTCTTGACGCATATGCTAAGAGGGAAGAGAACAATCGCACCGTTATTTACGATAGCAGCCACGACCCTCTGAATTTCGCAAAAGACATTCTGATTGTCACCGATATATATTCATACGATCTAGCCAATCGAACCATCACGGCGGCCCTCTACAAAAATATTCAAGACAACAGCGACATCGATACAGCAAAGCTAGCGCAGATAGAAACAGATATTTTAGATATCCTTGGCGCTATAAATACTGGGTTTTCGCAAAATCTGAACTATCAAACAGAAATATCCATCAATGACCTATTGAAAATGGCACACGTGGGATTAGAAGCCAACACAGGTAATAACTATCTTGATAAACTTTATGGTATTATAGATTCAGCGCAACAATTATTATCAAAACGTTTAGTTATTTTGATAAACCAGCGCCAATTATTGTCGCACAGCGAGCTGCAGGCTCTTTTACAATATGTACAAAACAATCATTTTTCAGTACTTTTTATTGAGAAAAACTGTAAAGATAAATTAGATGACGAAAACATTCTCACCATTGACGATGATTTGTACGATTTTAGTACCAATTCGTAATAATACAAGGTAAGCGTTATCATGTTTACCTCTGTAAAACTTCATGATTGAGGGTTTTACAGTAGTGTTATATTGAATGGTACTGAAACGGTTGCCTGCTCATCCTGATTACACATACGGTTTTACAGTAGTGTTATATTGAATGGTACTGAAACTTCATTTTCACGCGCTTATTCGCGGCTACGGTTTTACAGTAGTGTTATATTGAATGGTACTGAAACTCATAAACAGGTATGCAAGCCTCTGCCTCGGTTTTACAGTAGTGTTATATTGAATGGTACTGAAACATTGTTTTAGATATATCACTTATCGCCAAAGTTTTACAGTAGTGTTATATTGAATGGTACTGAAACATATTGACATAAAAGCCGAGCAGGCAGTGCGTTTTACAGTAGTGTTATATTGAATAGTACTGAAACTCGAGCGGAATAAATGACGACCAAATCTTCGTTTTACAGTAGTGTTATATTGAATGGTACTGAAACTGGTTTTCAGCAGGCGGCCGCTTCTCGCCAGTTTTACAGTAGTGTTATATTGAATGGTACTGAAACTGTCGATTATCAGTTTGTCGCCCTCTAATAGTTTTACAGTAGTGTTATATTGAATGGTACTGAAACCTGGTGCTGGAATCACAGCGACAACTCGCAGTTTTACAGTAGTGTTATATTGAATGGTACTGAAACAGAGATATCCCAAGGCTTATCCGACCTCTGGTTTTACAGTAGTGTTATATTGAATGGTACTGAAACGTATTCTTGCCAAGCAAATGAGCGAATACGGTTTTACAGTAGTGTTATATTGAATGGTACTGAAACTTGTCAGTTTCTTTTGCCTGTTTCTTGTCTGTTTTACAGTAGTGTTATATTGAATGGTACTGAAACGCTTTTATCATTCAGGGTCTGGGTGATATCGTTTTACAGTAGTGTTATATTGAATGGTACTGAAACTACTCAAACCATTTAGGCCATCAAAGTATTTGTTTTACAGTAGTGTTATATTGAATGGTACTGAAACCCGCTTTCTCAGCGTTTGATACAAGCCAGTGTTTTACAGTAGTGTTATATTGAATGGTACTGAAACTCGTGGTCGGTTTTGATAAAGTAGGTTGCTGTTTTACAGTAGTGTTATATTGAATGGTACTGAAACTTGACTAGACCTTGGCGTCACCCCCGTCGGGTTTTACAGTAGTGTTATATTGAATGGTACTGAAACCGTCAATGTCAGCGACCACACAGAACTTGGGTTTTACAGTAGTGTTATATTGAATGGTACTGAAACTACTGAAGCAGTAAAGCAGCAAGGTGTTGTGTTTTACAGTAGTGTTATATTGAATGGTACTGAAACTAGATAATCTGAGACATGCAGTGTATTGTCGCTATCTACGACCGCATTACTGAAGCCATAAGAGGGCTGATCGGTAAGCAGGATATCATCAAGCAGTTTTACGCCCAAATGGAAACAGGTAAGTTCAGAAACGCCAAACAGCAAGTACCTGGCGGCGATGGGCGAGTGAGGACGATGAGTATTGAAGCCGCCCATGATGGTAGAAATATTGTAGTTGTCAATAATAACATTCTCAAGGGTGTGCCTGGCAAGCAGGTTGTCCCGACAATTCGCAAGTACTTAAACGAAAATTTCAAAGGCAATAATTATCCGCTGAACTTCGGCAAAGACGGGACTGGCAGGATTAACAGAAACACAATTAGAAAGTATGTCGATCCACACCAAACTTTTGAAGATATATTAGTTAAGGGTAAGATGGCTGGTGAGTTACCTGACATTCTTAAAGTATCTAAGAAGTATGCAGAAGCTCCGGACACGAAAGCGCATTCATTCGCAAAGGACGGTTTTGAATACAGGACGGCACGCATAGAAATAGATGGTCAACAGTTTGACGTAACTATAAATGTTGGATTAAACGATAAGGGAAAGTTAATATACGCTTTCAACAATATAAAAAGAATACCGGCGAACCGCTCAAGTAGGCGATTTAGTTCCGGCGATTCTGATTCCAGTGTAGCAAACTCCACCCAAAATGTCAACACCGACCACCGTTACAAACTAAACCAATCGCAAAATCAGTCTAAGCCAAGCGTCATTGATAACCTCAACAACGCTATGGATAAATACAGAGCCGATAAACAGCGCCGCCAACAGCCACTTCAGGAAACCATCAATAACATCCAAGATAATCCTAAGCCAAAGATGACTAAGGAGTTGCGTCAAGCTATCGATAACTTCATCTTTGAAAACGAATTATCTATGTTTATCACAAGCGATCCCGTCATTATCTCTGTCAAGATGCGGCGAATACCCCGGTTCGCCGCGGCGCATATGACTATAGCCGGCAGCACGCGCTTCTTTGCAGCTACTAAAATGTAATTCTGCCGAGGGAGCGGGTGTAGGTGTTGCTGGGCGTGGGCGTGGAGGAGTTGTTGGAGCTGGTTGCGGAGCGGCAGGAATAGGGGCAACTTGGCGAGGTGCAGGCTGCGGTCGCGCTTGCTGCTGTTGCTGCCGAGCTTTAGCTGCGGCAGCCGCTGCCTCCTCTTGTTTTTTCTTCTCTTCCGCTTCTTTTTTAGCTTTTTCAGCGCGTTCTTTTTCTTCCTGCTTGGCTTTTTCTAATTTGGCAATACGCTCAGAGAATTGTCCGCGTTTATCCTCTGGTAATTTATTGACATCCGACTTGGCGCGGGAGATATTCTCATCGTTCGATTTCTGCTCGGCTTTTTTAACCGATTCCTCGGCGCGCTTGAGAACTTTTTCTAGTTCTTGTTTGTCATAATCAGCTTTCGTTTGGCGGTGAATCTTGATGATTTTATCGCCGTGACGTTTGCCATCGACGACGGATATAGAAATATCGCTGTCGCCCTCTTTTATGTCTTTGATTTCATACTTAATGTCGCCAGCTGAATTTTTATGCCCGTGTATGCTAGTTTTGCCGTTAGCTACCTTTACCTCAGCAAGTAAGCTGACTCCTGATATTTTAGCAGAAATTTCGCACTTGTCGGTGTGGTAATCAAGCTTAATGTTTTCATCTACATTGGAAATAATGATAGGAATATTGTCCTTCTCAAGGCGAGATTGCTCCATGACGTTGCCAATATGCCCTATAACAGCAAGGGTAACGACAACTCCGCCAAAGATAAGCCAGCCACGCTTATGCTTTTTAACAGCGGGCTTACTCTTATTTTCCTTATCTGTTTGTTTAAGATTTTTTCTGACCACTGATATCTCCTGTCGATTCAACGCAGCAGGGAACTCACTTATCCTGTTATTGCTTGGTATGCCCCTGATGGACGACGACTTGCGGGGCGTTACCCGGGCAGGTAGCAATCTAGAATCTGCTACAGGCACAAGTCCTATTAGTAATCCACCAGGAACTCACCTATAAATATATCACAAAATACATTAAACGTAACTTGGTCTCCAGTGATCCGTCCTAGCTAGCAGACGAATCACTGGTTTAGCAGCGCCCAACAATATAGTTGAAATTGTCGATAGGCAGCTCGCTGACAATTTTACAGGTGCTACTGGAGCAGGGTATTTTCAAGAACCAACGCTCGAAAAACTATAGAACAAAAAGCGAACTAATTATCCTCAGGTTTCTTAAAGTCATGCCAGAATAATTATCTAACAATTGCCAATATCTCATAGATTCATAAAATACCATCTTTAGCGATCAAAGCCCAAACCATAATCAATAACACAAATTAGCGCGCCAAAAGCGCCATCAACAGCCAATAGCAATAAAAACATGGAACATGGCAAATATAGATTTAGAACATATAATACACCAGCAAGTCCCAAACAGGGCGGTAACATAATTAATCGCCGCCGATATCTCCAAAAGTTTACAAACTACATAAATTTATCCTGAAAAAAGACGATGGAGTAATCATGTTTCGTAGATAGTTTTAATGTCGCACAATGTACCTTTTACGAACTAATAAATACGTTCAGCCGGATGAATGAGAATGTGTCCAAAATAACTCCATTTATCGTTTTTCCTGGACAACACCTAGCAGGGCAACCCAGCTCACTAAACCAGCTTTACTCTAAATTTTCACGCGTATTCCATTTACATTAAGACAAACCAATTCATTCCACGCCAGACTCACAATCGTTAATCCAAAAGCCAACACACTTAAAAGCCGCCAGCATATACTTGTTGGCGTTTTTACAACCAATCCGCATAAAATCATCACATATAAACCTAAATCTAGTTTTCCACACGCCGCCAAATCTAGCCAGAAATCCACATTTGACTTTTTCTTAATTTTATTCCCCCGCTCCCCTAATTCGCCGTCCAGTCAATATTTGACTTTTTAGCATTTAGATATAATAATATATAGTTTTTCGTGTTTTACCCAGCCTCCCAAAAAAAGAACAAAAAGAGAACTAATATCTTAAATAGAGCAATACCCTCCCCTGTTAATTAGACTACCCAATCACCTATTCAGCTATCTATAAAACGACCGCTGATCTACTCTGACATCAATATATGCTGGCGTTATCCCCTGTCCATCCAAGTGTTTTATGGTAATAATCGCCTGCTTAACTTGCGGCTCAGCTGCCCTGTCCACCGTCATTCGTATATAATAATCCCTACCATCAACCTTAAACCAAACCTGGCGCACTGTGCCAGCTGGCAGTGTCGCCTCTGATACTTTTAGGTTATTTTGGGTGAATAAGGACACCGCCTGGCCTAAAAAACTTAAAAATTGCCGGTTAATGACCTCTTGGCCGCTTTTAGCAGGGATGCCGCTTTCATCCTTGACAGCTACCGTCGGCGCGTCAAAATAATTCTGCTCAAACGTCACGCCGCTTTCATCGACAAAATATACTTTACTACCGGACGACCACTGAGCAACTGGCTGGCGAAATTGCAATTTTACTGATGATGAAGCCAAAGATTCGCCCTCAATTCGAATCGTTTTTACCTCCGGAGCTTGCTGTAAAAAGAAGTTTATCAAACTATTATGATCCAAAAAAAATCGGAATCTTTCAGCTGGACGCGACGCATAATAGTCGTTAAGGATTTTAATATATTTGGCGGCATTACCAGAGCTCTTCGGGTCGGGAGTTTGAACTGAAACATTAATCGTCAGCTGAGACAGCAGATATAACACAATTCCAAGCCCGCATACCGCGCCGAAAAAACGCCGGCTGGCTTTGCGCCGCTTTTTAATCAGCCGGTGCGCCTCCAACCGCTCGGATGTTTCCATCGGCGAAGCTGTCTGGCGGCTGTTTAGCGTTCGGTTGCGCCGGTATGATTGCGCTGGTATATCATCATAAATTTCAGCCTGGCGCCTCGCAGCAATTTCGCGGCGCGTCAACTTAGGTTCTTTCTTTTTCAGAAAGCCAAATTTCATTTACGCCTGCCCTGCCGGCGAATTGTGGTTAATATCATATTTGACATATCGCGTGCAGCGCTTGGCTTGGCAAATTTGCCAAAATTATTACCCAAACCTTGCAGGATTTTCTGAGACCGCAGCAAGCCGATAATTTTCTTTGCCAAAATCTGGCTGTCGTCATCCAGCTCGTCCTCTGTTACAATCACCGCCGCCAGCGCCTCTTGATACACCTTAGCATTCTTTAACTGGTGTCCAGCCGTCAGCCGGCCGTTTGGAATAATGATAGTCGGTTTGTGTAACGCCGCCAGCTCCAACAGTGTCGTCGCGCCTGCCCTGGTCACCACCAAATCAGCCGCCGCCAGAACTTCTGCCATACCGTCATGCACGAAAGCTTGCAGACGCCAACCGTCGCATTCGCTGACCGCTTCCTTCAATTGCTCATATTGCAAATTGCCAGAAATTAAAAACACCGACGATTCAGCCAGCAAATCCTCCCGAACCGCAACCACCGCCTCATTTATCCTGGCTGCACCCAAACCGCCGCCGGTGATCACCACGAGCGGCCGATTCGGATCAAATTGCAGCTTGGATTTCAATTGGCGGCGTTCCTCGTCTGTATACGGCCTGAACTCTGCCGCAACTGGAATACCGACATACTTAGCCTTTTCCGGCGGATAATTATAGTATTTAAGCGGCGCGCCCGTGCCAATTGCCTTAGCGAACGGGCTTAGCAGCCGATTAGTTAATCCCGGGTGAGCATCAGAATCGTGCAGCACCAGCGGAATTTTTAGCAGCCGCGCCGCGTAGCCAGCCGGCAAGCAAACGTAACCGCCCTTAATAAAAATCACATCCGGCCGCCAAATCAACAACTTAATAAAGCTTTGGCAAAACCCGACAACCACCTTAAAAGCATCGCGGACATTTGGCAGTAAAATTGACGGACGAAGATGAAAACTAATGTTTTTACCATGATAGCGCCGCAATTTTCCAGCAGCAATCAGCTCAACCGGAATAGTCTCGTCAAATTTGCTAAAAATTCCGCGGGCACGGGCGCCAAATTTTCGATCGCACCAAAACCGCAGCTCATGATCGCCTGATTTTTTCAACTCCCTAAATACGGCTACCACTGGCGTAACGTGTCCGCCCGAACCGCCGCCGACCGCTAAGATTCTTGCCATCGCTCCCCTCCTCTAATGGTTTATGTGATGTGTATCTGGAAATCTGAAAAACTAGCCCAAGCGCCGCGGCGATAAACATCATGCTAGTACCGCCGTAGCTAAGTAGCGGTAATGGAATCCCCGTCAGCGGCGCCACGCCGGTCATCGCAGCGATATTCATGATAACATGCGACGCTACCCAGCCGAATACGCCAGCCGCAGCCAGCCGCAGCCGCATGTCCGGCAATCTGGCAGACACGCGCAAAATTGATAATAATAGCGCCGTAAAAAGCGCTAAAATCGCCATCAAGCCGAGAAAGCCGAACGTCTCGCCCATCACCGCAAAAATCGAGTCGTTAATCGCCTCGGGCAGATAACCAGTCGCCTGCACGCTCTTGCCAATCCCCAGACCCAGCAACCCGCCAGAACCAATCGCAATCCGCGCCTGCTGAATATGGTAATCGCCGTCATCCTGGCTAGCTGCGCGGCGGCTGTCGCCCTGTAAGAACGTTACTACACGCTCAATCCGGTGCGGCGACATAGCGATCATCAGCACGCCGAGGATCAATACCGCGCCCAGCACCTTGGCGATGATCTTTCCATCCATCCCAGACACCACCAGCATTGCCATGATAATTGCCACCAGCGACATGCCAGTCCCCAAATCCTTTTGTAAGAACACCACGACAATTAACGAAATCCCTGCCAATACCGCTACCGGCACAAGTGTTTCCTGCATATCGTTGATCTTCTCCTGTTTGACGCGTTTGCTTAAAAACCCCGCCAGAAACACCAGCACGCCGTATTTTAGCAGCTCCGACGGCTGAAGGCTGCCTAATTGCCCCAAATAAAACCAGCGGTAAGCCCCGTTCGTGCCTTTGGCAATTGACAGATGGAGAACTGCGCCCATAACCACCAGCAGCACGCATAAAACCAGCCCAGTTAAAAAAATCTGTTTCGCATACTTATTAAACCACTTCAATGGCAGCAGCGCGCAAACCGCAAACGCTGCGATAGCAATGATAACGCTAGCTAACTGCTTATTAAAGAAAAAGTTACTATCATAATGCGTACCGTATGCGTAATTTAGTACATTTGCCCGCTGCGGCCCCAGCGCGTACATAACCACCAATCCCAGCATTAACAGCAGCCCCATATACAAAGCAATCTGATACATCGGTCGATGGCGGCGGATTGACACAACTTTACTAGCGTTGCGCTTAAAGGCGGCTGAACTACGCAATATGACCCCCTGCCAAAGCCAGCATCACGCCGATAAACGCCATCACACAGCCAATCACCCAAAACCGCATCGTCACCTTGGTTTCCGGCCAGCCGATAGCCTCCAAATGATGATGAATTGGCGCCGATAAGAAAATCTTGCGCTTAAAGAATTTTTTACTAAAAATCTGTATCAAACTGGAGCCCGCCTCAATCACAAACAGCAATCCAATTACCGGCAGCAGCAACAGCGAATCTGTCAGCATCGCCACCACGCCCAAGCTAGCGCCGTACGCGAAGCTGCCAACATCGCCCATGAAAAACCGCGCCGGATAAATATTAAACCACAAATAACTCAGCAGCACGCCGACCACCGTAAAGCAAAACCCTGCCAGCAATACCTGCTGCTGCAACAGCGCAATCACCCCAAATGCGCCGAAACTAGCGCTCAAGAGACCGCCAGCTAGCCCGTCCATGCCATCAGAAATATTGACCGCATTGCCAGTCGCCACCACCGCAAACGCAAACAACGGAATAATCAGCCAGCCAATACTCACATCTCCCATAAACGGCACGTGAAAACTCATCAGGCCTAATTTGGCGAAGAAAAACCAGCCGAGAACTACGCCGATAAGCGTAATTAGCGCAAATTTTACCGGGCTGCGCAAGCCCGCCGCGCCGCCGCCTGTACCGCGAATATTGATAATATCATCGATCAAGCCAACCGCGCCGCCGCCCAGCAGCGCTGCCAGCGGCAGCCACGTCTGCGCCCGATCTAAATTACAGAAAAACGTCACTATAAAAATCGCGATCACGCCGATCACGCCAGCCATTGTCGGAATATTACGCTGCAATTTCGCCGCTTGGAATTTGGCAAAAATCTTCAATTTTTTACCGTCGGTACTCTCTGAGCGCTGCCGCTTCCAAAACCGGTATCGGTAAGCAAAAAACGTATAAATCGGCGTCAGGAACATCGCCAATAAAAACGCCCCGACGCTCAGTAAAAATACGTGCGTTAATTCGTTAGTCATTGTTTGTAAAGCGGTTGCCATGGTTATCCCTTCGGTGCTAATTTCATATAATCAATCATCCAGTTGGAGATGTCCGTGAAAATCGGGCCGGCGTGGTAATTCCCCTGCAGGTTAATTCCTCTGCCCGGCGCCGCCACGCGTACCATTATGACATATTCCGCCCTATTTGCGCCACCATAGCCGATATAGGTCGCTATTGTCTCGCTTTGTGAATAGTGTCCGCCAACAACCGCTTCCGACGTTCCAGTCTTACCGCCAATTTCATATCCCGGCTTATCATTCTTCGATAAAAACGACGAACCGCGCGCCGTCGCTAACATACCGCGCATTTGCGACGACGTCCCGGCGCTGACCGTTTGGCGCAACGCTTTGTTCTTGGACGGATGTATTTTACCGTTTTTATCAACTGAACCGCCAACAATCACCGGCCTATAGTATTGCCCGCCATTAACAATCGACGAAAACCCAGCCGCCACCTGTACCATTGTTAAGTTCATACTCTGCCCGTACGTCATCGCCGAATAGCGGACTTCGTTGCCCTCGGCGCTGTCCGGCGGATAAACATAACCGGCTGCCTCGTTCAACTCAATTCCGGTAGCTTGCCCGAATCCAAACCGATCATGATAATAATCGTACAGCGTCTGGCGCGCTGGCAAATTGATTTGCGACCCATTGCCAAGCCTCCGCACTGCCGTAATTGTACCCACATTCAACGAATTATTAAACGCTCCCTGAATTGATATCGGACCATTCAAACCGCGCAGCGCATTGCACATGGTCCTGTCAGCTACTTTAATGCAATCAGTATTATTATAGACAGTCGACGGCGTAACCGCGCCTTTATCAATCGCCGCAGCAAAACTAAACGACTTAATAATCGACCCCGGCTCAAACGGCGTCATCGTAACATTATTCATAAAAACCGCGGCATTAGTTTGCTTGGCATATTCCGCCGGATTATACGACGGATAATTAGCCATCGCCAAAACTCGACCGTTATTTGGGTTCATAACGATAACACTTCCTTCAGTAGCACGCGCTGCCTCGACGCCGTTTTTCAGCGCCGACTCAGTGTAACTCTGAATATTCCGATCGACCGTCAAAGCAAGATTCTCCCCCGCCTTCGCCTCAATCCGAATATTATCCTTGCCCACTGTCAGCGGCACATTCCTGACGTCGGTCACTGCCTGTAATAAACCGTTCTGCCCCTTTAAGCGCTTTTCCAGCGCGCCCTCCACGCCGTATTGTCCGTCGCCAGCCGCATTAACGAAACCCAGTACGTGCGCACCTAAACCATTCTCTGGATAATCGCGAATCGACCCCTGTTGATACAGCATACCAGCAAAATTCTTATTCCTCAATTTTTCGGCTTGCGTTCTGGAAATATTCCTAGCCAAAACCTCATAGCGAGACTTTTTATTATTCAGCTTGGCCTCGGCATGATGAACCATCTCTCCGCCGGCGATTTCTTTTAAACTAGTAATAATTTTACTGCGCTCGTTGTCTTCCACCGCCTGCGGATCAGCAATTACCGTATAAATCATCCGATTCAGCACCACTGGCGCCAACGCCTGCCCGTCCATCATATAGATCTTACCGCGCTCTGCTGGGATAATAAATTGCCGCTGCTGGCTAGCCCGAGCCAACTCGGTATACATACCATGCTGCAAAATCTGCAAATAAAACAGCCTTAACACAAAAGCCGCCATCGCCAAGAGTAAAACGATGGCCAACCAGCCAGTTCTAGAATGTGTAAGCCGCTGCATAATCGCTCTATTTAGTATATCATTTCAGGCTACCGCGCGTAACTAGTCTCGGTCGACGTCATGGCCGCCGCGACATTGCTATTCTTCGCCCTCTCTAGCGATGTCAGCCGCGCATTTTGTACTTCCAATTCTGATTTTTTAGCGCTCAATTCATTTATCTGCGAATCCAAATCCTGCGCCTCGTAGCCATAGGCTGTAGTTTTAATTGCCTGAGTCAAATAAATCAAGCCCAGTACTGTAATCATCAGCGCGACGAGCACTGTATGAGCGACAGGACCAAGTTTGACCCGAGATTGGAAACGTGTTGAGTTCTGGTTGCGCCGCATCTGGACACCTGAACGTCGCGGAGTAAATGTGGTGGTTGTCATTGCTTCTATTCTTATTTTTATTTATAATTTTTATTAGGGAAAGCCAGCCCGCCCCTGTTAATATGTTAGAACGGGCTGTTTCCAAGTTAGAGTGTATATTCCGGAATACGCGCTCTGTTAGCCGCGGCGTACTGCAACGGTCTCAGCTACTTCTGCGTCCTGGAATTGTACTTTGATGTGGATTGGCATGGTGTCGCCCTCCTTCTTTTTGTTTATGTTTTCACGGCGTAGCGAAACTGAGCGCTTCGACTGCGCGGATTGTGAACATCTTCTGTTCCAGACACCGGTTTTTTCTCTGAGACTCTCAGCTCGGCCTCGTAGCCAGCAGCCGCTTGCTCCCAGAAATATCGCTTGACCAATCGATCCTCCAGACTATGAAAACTAATTATCCCAACGCGCCCGCCCCGGTTAAGGAGGCGTGGCAGTAGCGGCAATAATTCTTCAATCAGCCGAAGTTCGTGATTGACTTCAATGCGCAGTGCCTGAAAGGTGCGAGTCGCCGGATGATGTTTCATCCCGCCGCGACCGACAGTGTGCTTGATCAGATCAGCCAGCTCGGTCGTTCCCCGAATCGGCCTGGCACCAACAATTGCCTGCGCAATTCGCCTAGCCCGCCCGGGACTTTCCTCGCCGTAACGAGTCATCAACCGCGTCAGCTCATCAACCGAATACGAATTGACGATATCCGCTGCCGTAGTTTCCGTCCGATTATCCATCCGCATATCCAGCGGCCCGTCAAACCGAAACGAAAAACCTCTCTCTGCTCTGTCAAGCTGCGGTGACGACACCCCCAAATCAGCCAAAATCACGTCAAATGTACGTCCCTGCTTGACCAAATCCCGCGCTGCGCTCACAAAATCCTTGTGAATTAGCGTGGCGCCTTTTTCAGCCAAATCGCCCAGTGTGTTAATCGCGTTATCATCGCGGTCAACCAGCACTGCGCCCAAGTAATTATCCGTCCTTCTTAAGAATTCCCTGGCATGGCCGCCGTAGCCAACCGTCAGGTCGAGATAACTCTCGCCCGTAGCTGGCCGCAACCTATCCAAGGTCACCTCCAGGAGTACGGGAACATGAATCGGTTCGCTCACTTGAAGCGCTTCCGACTGTGGTGGATGTTCTTTAATACTCATCATTGCTTTATTGTAGCAGTCAGGTGCAAGATTTTCGAGATTTATCTCCGTACAGCGATTGCAGCCCAAGCGACCTTGAGTCGCCTGGCGCGTAAAGAGAAGTAAATCTCGACAAATCGCCGCGGCTGACACCACAACGTATAGCAATGCTCGAGATCACCTAACTGGATATTTAATTCTGGCTGTTTTGTATTTGTGTTTTGTTTGTTTTTGTTGTCTTAAGAGTGGAAATGTGATGATTGTCAGTGACAACCATAGTTTCCAAAAGAGACTTATGTGTGAGGTGGAGTTTTTTGGGAGGTGTTTTGAGGAAAGAACGTTGCCGTTTTTATCGTGGAGCAAATTGCCACCCGCCATCTTCAAATACCCAGATAGTTGATCTCGAGAGGTTTTCAAATTGTTAAGGTACTGACCCCAGCTAATCAATCCGCATTCTCAGCCGCCATCAGCCGAAAATACGCGCCCGCCCGCACCGCCACGACTTCCCGGTCAATGCCAGCATAGTCGAGTAAATGCTGCTCAATCGTCACTCGCCCCTGTTTCTGGTCGAGCGCCGAAGCGGTTTTACCGCGGCGGAATTTGACATTCAGGTCGGCTACGCGCTCATCCAGAATGCTTCCGGTCAGCGCGCCCTCCACTTCCCGATCCCAGACTTGCTGTGGATACAGGTGCAGATAGTTGCCAAACCCGCGGGTCAATACGACGCCGGACGCAAACTCTGCCCTGAGCTCGGCTGGGATGGTCAAGCGCCGCTTGTCATCCAACTTCCGCTCAAAGTAATCTGTTTGCACGTCGTCCTTCCTCCGTGGTAGATTAGTTGGTTTTTCGTAGTGGATGTTTGTTTTGGTTGGTGATTTCCATCAACTTTCGTTCCACTGACTCCACTATACTACCCACAATTACCCACATGCAAGCCTTTTTTTCAACTTTTTACCCATTTCCCTACCAAACTAAAACTTTTCCACGGTTTTGTGGAAAAGTCTAGTGGTGTTATGTTTATTTCAGACGCTAATTAGCTGTATACTAGCGCAGTAATTATCCCTTGGCTAATCATCGTAATCCCAGCCTGTAAAATCCTCAAGCGGACGACTATACAACGCAATAGGATACCTTCTATTGCAGCTACTGCCAGTATGGTGACCTGACTCAGCAGGAGCAAACCATCCCTCAGGTAGTCGAACCATCTCGGTATTGCCTAATAAGTCCTCAATACTGACGCGCGGCGCCATTTCTTCCGGACGAGGCTCGTGAGCGGCATTTTCTATCAAGCAGTCCACGATGGCGTCGTCAACTCTTGCCCGCATAGCAGCAATCGCACCTAAGGCGCGTTTTTGCCTCTTTAGACCAATCCCCTTCCTAAACTGCCAATTGTCGTAACCTTCGCCATCTTCTTGCGCGGTTTGTACGGCAAGGTACGTATCATAACAACCAGTCTCCCCAACCAGTCTTGTCTGTCTAAGATATCTGTCGCCTCTACTACCATCTTCTTGGTACATAACCTCTCCTACTGCGTACAAAACAACTATAGGACTTCTTATAAACTTGTCTTCTTTGTCTTCTTCTGGCTGTATCGTTTCTTTGACTTTTTTGACTTTTTTCATAAAACTTCCTACAGGCAATACTATCCTGTCATCATCACCAGGATAAAACCCAACGCGAAATCCGTCTTCAAGGTCTTCGTACGAACCTCTTACTAAACGAGACAAAAGCGCTGCCCTACGCCACAACTCCGGCATAAGCTCCTGTAGCCGCTCACTTGCCTCCTCTAACTGTTCATTCCTTGATTTCTTTTCCTTGCCTTTGTTGCATCCTCGAAGATGTTCAATTGTTTCTCTCTTTATAGGTCCTAGTCGGCTAGCCATTATAATAACTACTATCTTTTCTCCCACCACGCTTAACACTTAGGAAGCCATCATATCACTACACTTCTAATATGTCAAAACCATCTATTACCGCAAACAGTCAATAACATCCTCGCCGTCATGCAGCATGCTATATAAAATATCTTTATCCATGATGTCTATAAACTCCGCTACGGTTTCACTAATAGCATCCCTAATTTCTTGATTATCGCCAGTTTCTCGATAATCCTGTACGTTTTTCCACAATTCTTCAACGATAGCGCCTCGAATAGCCTTCATCACGGTATACGGATTATTTATCGCTAATATCTTATCAACGTCCATCTGGGCTATATGACCCGCCAAATTTATAACAGCAATATCGTCTGTATTCCGAAATTCTTGGCGAAAACGCTCCATACCGAGACCGCCCGGTCTGTCTTTATTCTCATCAGCAGCCTTGAAAATTTCATCTAAACTTCCGTCTATAACGCCAAACAACCGTCGTGTACCATCTTCCAAATCCGCTTCTTTACTATCAAGATCCAAAACATAGTTTGATAGTTCCCCCTTCGTTTGCACCAGAAAATCCCGTATCAGCATCCGATTGCCAATCCCTTCAAGGACTACATTATGCGGCAGCACCGCAGCCTGATCTCTAATCTTTGCAGAATCTTTTTGCTCTAATCCAGCCAGAAAACCACCAGATAAAAAATCAGAAGCTTTTTGCGGTAACTCCTCCATATTTTCATAGTATAACATAACCGCTTCCTTGCCTTTCTGCCAGTCGCCTGCGCCTACACTGGCGAGCTCTCTCAATATTAGCCAAACTATCTCTCGTCACTCCATCCTTGCGATACGGACGTACGATATTTGTTCCGGGAGGCATGTGAATATCTTTACCATCCGCCCCTAGAAGTTCTCTGGCTGCACCGACCATATTTTTTATAGTAACCTCAAAATCAAAATCAACAGCAGAATGATAACCAGTGATATGCGCCCCATGTTCCGCTTCTATAGAATCGTGCGCCAAAAAATAAGCTTTGACGGGAATACTTTCACTATTGCGCAGCCAACTAGCAGCAAGCCCATGTTTTATTCTTTCCTCGTTAGCAACAATCAACTGTACCTCAATTGAATCTTTTAATTCAGGATATTGCCCAGATAGCGAATTATAAACTTTACCAAGTTGCCAACCGCTAATAGTCCAATCGTCTAGTAGGACAACTCTCAAATTTCCTTTTGGCATCTTCGCGATATCATCTCGATCAACGATAATCCTATCACCGTATTTTTCCCAATCTCCTTCGGTAAAATTGGCTAGTATATTGTCTAATAAATACTCATCGCTCTTTATCTGATTCTTATAAGTAGCTTTTTTTAACTTAGCAATTTCTCCGGCAACAGCATAAATCTGCAAGTCGTCGTCTGCTTCAAGAGACGCTACCCAACTAGCAGCAATCCCTGCTGCAGCCTCTCTATATTCTTTCTCGCCAATGAAGGTTAAGTTTTCGCGCATATACCAAGCATCAGCTGCAAGCGAAATATTCAAATCGCCTAAATCAATTATGCCAGCGAGAAAAGTATCAAGTTGACGCAATACTTCACTCTCTGTTAGATCCGCCCTATACCTTCTGTATCGATCATTAGATGTATCAGTTCCCAAAGATTTATTCATTCCGGCTATACAAGTAATGACATTACTCCTGTCTTCAGCCTTGCCTGCCAGTTGTTCATCTAAACGCGGAGCAACTTTGACCACTCCCTCTGACTCTAGCCGCCAACATACCTCTTCAGGGCTAATTTCATCGCTCGCTCCAGCAGGATGAATCTCGACTCCTGAAAACTTTACCGGAGTAAGGCTATAGTTGTCGACATACGAGCCACCCCCTCCCCCAGTAGCCTCTATATCTGGCCCGGCGTCCGAATCCCTTTCAAGATTATCTTCATTCTCTCCTGGCGGAAGAAATGTTGTCTCAAGACTTCTTCTCATAAAAATTACCTTTAGTCCTTGGATTTTCTGCTAACCGCAAGCTCATTCCAAATCCGGCCCAACGTGTTGCACGTATCAAGGTTCGCGTCTTGCGCGGTAATCTCTTGCATAGTAGCCTCCTGCGGGTCACCTTCACCGGGAACAATTTTGTACACACGACATTCGCCAATCCCTCCATTTTCACTAGCCTTGTATTCAATACGATATATGTCAAATTCATCTTCAGACAGATTACCATGACTATCAAACCGAGCCAGATTAACATCCATAGAAGCATCGCCGTCACCCTGCGCAAAATAATACATCGCACTGGCTATATCCGCCAAGTATCTCCTCGCAAACGCTTCGTAATCGTCGGGATTTTCCCCAATTTCCTGCATAATCAGCTTCGCTTCTGAAACCAAACTGTCGCTGCCATCACGTCTTTTTTCAATCATTGTCCATCCGCTCCTTTCTCATATGAATATGTTATTCCATACCTCGTTAATGCCATTACATCTGACCTATGACCATTATCTTCATCTTCAGTCTCAATTATAATTTTACCATCTTCGCTTATATAAGCACGTGTCATCCCAGCCAGACCGCTCTTAACGGTGACTGGAAATGCTGAAGAAATTGCTGACGCTGTACCTTGTCGCCGTTGCGGTCCTTTCTCATCAGTCGCAAGCGGATTAGATCCATTTTCTCGTCTAAGCGGATGGCATGATAGCAATATCAGGAATTTCGGGTTTAGTACCCGCATAAGATCCATCATACCTTTTTTACTACGCCATTCATCAGGATTAGATTTTATACGTTCTACAAACGACACTGTAAACCCTTCTTCACTACCGTGACCAAACAAAACAACTCTACTAAACATGTCGCTATCAACACCAACTTTTTCTAGTCTTTCTACTACACCAGATAACATGTCGGTATGATTTATCTCAACAGCTAGGATGTCGCTAGTCTTTATATTGCGAAAGCTACGCGCAGCACCATTATGATCTCCTGTGACTCCTCTAATGATTATCGTTGCTGGGTTGCCAGATTCTGTACGCCCAGTCTCTAATATATGCAGCGTGCCTCGCAAGACTTCTGGACTCCAGTCAGAAAAATGCGTTATCCCCAGCTCTTCACCCAGCTTGTTGGCGTTGTCCTGTCTAATCTCGCGGATAGTTCGGATATAATCGTTGTATCTGTCAACCTGCTGACCTATGTTATCATAGGAGGACGAATCAACCATGCCTACAATACCGCAAGTCATTATCTTAGGATTCACGTCTGGCAAACGTCCCTCAAAGTACTTCTGTATCAAATCGCACCGTCCATAAACATCGGGTTTCACCTTACCATCATCGCCATCATAGATTTCTGTCCTTTTTATACAGTATTTGATAATCACCCGATCAAGCCCCTTTTCCTTATCGCCCTGCTCGTTAACCAGCCGGCGCAGCGGCTCCGGGAAATCATCTCGATTTCTGGCGTCCTGCGGCCAGCGCTCCGGCGGAAAACCATGATCCGCTAGCCAGGCTGCGTTCGCATCAAACCCTCGCCACCCCACTGAATTCGCAGCAGCCTCAACAACCTCGGCCACCTCGTTAACAATTCCATCTTTAAACTCTTCAGCTATCTCCCTAGGTAGCACAGCTTCGGCGCTCATTAAATGAGTTACAGCCTCTTCATGTTTATAATAGCGGTTGAAGAAATCGCCACTATCACTATTTTTGAGAGAATGTGTAGAGTCAATCTGCTCCTGCATAGCACGCCGCGCACTATCTGCAAGTTTCGGCATATGCTTATAATGCTTTCTGAAAAACGCCGCAACATTTTTTTGCGCTAAAACTGGCAAATCCAAATTTGCGTAATAATGGACGTATTTTTCATCATAATCTTTCGATTTCCAATTAAGTCTATCGTCTTTCGCTACAC
This sequence comes from uncultured Candidatus Saccharibacteria bacterium, assembly GCA_963548835.1. Taxonomy (GTDB): domain Bacteria; phylum Patescibacteriota; class Saccharimonadia; order Saccharimonadales; family Saccharimonadaceae; genus Nanosynbacter. The sequence continues at coordinate 59,331 of CAUUVO010000002.1, read as the reverse complement.
GCTCTCTTATATCAGGCACTAGCTTCTCTATTTCTTCATAATTACCGCTCGCAATGCTCCCTGCGAAATCAGGATAACTCTTGGGAATAAAATTGCCGTTAAAGCCATCCACGTCAGCCCGAAACTCCCACTCTTCGTCAATCTTATCAATTCTCTGCTGAGTCAATTCGTCAAGCTCTTCTTCAGCATGAGAATGCTCGTTTTCAGAATCGCCGCTTTCTTTATCTGCGGCCTCATGACCCTCTTCGACACTACGCCAGCCAGTCCTTTTCATCAACCGATACGCTAGATCAACCACGCCTCTCCCTATCTATCGGCATTAGACACAGACCTATCTTTGTTAGCCGCGGTAATCAACTCTTCTGTCATATTTGTTTTAACTTCTTACCGTTTTATAGTAGCACAAAATATAAATAATGTCAAATTATCGTATCAGTTCACAGTCTCAGCAAACCCAACTTTGCAGCCAGAGACTAACCGCATCCTATCTCATTATTATCGGAGCTAGAGTAACCACCAGCACGTACCGTTTGCCAATCACCCCCTGTGCCAAATATAGGATTTGAGCTAGCCCAAAACCTCCTCCCCAAAATGCTTCTGCAACCGCATGCGAATTGAGCCTTCATGACGGCCAAGTTGTTGACTAAGCTGCTGGATGGTTGCGCCCTGTAAAAACTCCTGTTTGAGGGTGTCGTCGTCGGCTTTTTCCCATGGCATGTATGCTTTCGGGTGGGTTTCGCGCATTTTGGCAATTTTTTGCTGCCAGCTAGCGGACTGAGACTTCTTGGCGGATTTTTTCGGAACTGACTGTTTTCGCTTCATATCCTCCAGCATTGGACCATAGTGCTTGGCCGCTTCACTACTTGCCTGCTGCAACACCTCATCAATCGCCAACGCATCTGGCGAAATTTCCAGTGCCTTGCGGTTAATTCCATACAAATATAAATTATCCAAATCCCGCACCCGACTCAAGGCCACATAACCCATACCTTCGACAAACGCTTTTCTCAGGTCAATTTTTGCCGCGTCCAGCGTCATACCTTGGCTTTTATGCACGGTGATAGCCCACGCGAGGCGCAGTGGCACCTGCGAGATACTCGCCCGCTTACGCTCACCGTCACGCAGCTCCCACACATCCGGTACCATCGTCACCTGCCGGCCGTCACGAAACTCCACGATCGGATAATCCGTCAGCGGCTCAAAATCCACCACCGTGCCGATACTGCCATTGGCATACAATTTCTGCGGCGAATTTTTCACCGCCATCACCAATGCACCCAACTTCAACACAAGTTCGCTCGGCGCCAGCACTGACCGCTGCAGACTCTCGACATATACCTTTGAACCCGTCGTCGTCTGCTGATACGTCCGCTCATCGCCCGCCAGCTCCGCCAGCTTCTGGCTGTTGATGGCGTCAACATCAACATTGACGGTGTGTAGTTCAGTAATGTCACCGTCAGGCGGTTGGACCTCCGTCCGTGCCAGCAGTGCCTCGGCGTGATGCCGCCTAATATTATCATTTCTCAGCGCCGTCAAAATCTCTAGCAGCTGCTCGTCATTTTGCCGGTATTGCCGTTCCAAATACAGCACCGCCGGCTGCAATTCCTGCCACGCTTCCGAATACACCACGAAGCCGCCGCCCTGCTCGCCCGGACGATTGATTGGCGGCAATTGGAAAAAGTCACCGCTCATCACTAGCTGCACGCCACCAAACGGCTGGTCGTTTTCCCGGACACCACGCAGCACCAGATCAACCATGTCCAGCCGGAAATCATGCAGCATGGAAATCTCATCAATCACCAGCACATCAGTCTTGGTAATCACCTCACGCCGCGTTTTTGACAGCCGATCAAAAAAGTTGTTCGCCAAGTGATCGCTAACGCCAATGCCGCTCCAACTGTGAATGGTATTGCCGCCCAAGTGCGTCGCCGCCAAGCCCGTCGTCGCTGTTACCGACACCTTTTTACCCTGGTCACGCGCCTGTGCAATAAAAGTATTCAGCAGGTGCGTTTTGCCGGTACCAGCCGCGCCCGTCAGCAGCGCCGACCGACCGCTCATCAAAATCGCCAGCGCTAATTCTTGATCCATACTTAACCTCGTGGCGGTTCGCCCTCAGGCTCGCCCAACAGTTTTTTCGACTTAATTTCGTAACGTTTGCCGGTAATTTTACTCTCAATGTAATCCTCGTTGATCAGGTTCACGAACATATCCAGATCATTACCATCCATAATGATAATCGCGCCGTTATCGTCACTCATCAGCTCCAGTTGCATCTCATCAGCATAGTCCAGCACCTGCTCTTGTTTGACCTCGCCAATCTCTAATTTCTGTAGTTTATTGATGGTCTTTTTGCGCTCCTTGACCAGCGCATTCAGATCCAAACCCTCTGGGAAGCTCAACTTATATTCCTTTTCAATTTCCGCCACTTTCTTATCAGCAATCACCTGCTTCTTGTACTCATAGCCAAACATTCGCTCAAACTTGCCTGGATTAAAGGCAAATATATCCTGACCAATGATCAGCACTTGGTTATCATCCGGCACCTTAAACCCGACCTCCGCCTTAAATGCGCCAAACTTGCCGTCAGAAAACTCCCACGCCAGCGCGCTTTTGAGTGTCTGCCCCTGTTGGATTAGCTTGGCTGTATAAAAGACCTTTTCTGGATCATTCGGATCAGTAAACCGCGCCAACACGCCCTTCATTCGCTTGAACTCATGCTCGGTTTCCGAAAATTCCACGATGTCGCCGCGCTCATGCTCGATCAAATGAATCAAGGTCTCCGCTCGGCCAACCTTGGCGAGGTCTGTTCGCAGCAGCACATTGTCTTCTGCTTCGCTCAGCTCATAATCCCGCACACTGAGACCAGTGCCCGCACCCAAATTAACCTGATTGATATAATCAAACAAAAATAGCGGCCGGAGCTGCTGCTCAACATCACCCTTCAAGGGCATGAAATACGGCGTGTAATTTTTATTAAACAAAAACAGCTCAATCTGTAAATCGTTCTTTTTCGCATCAGTTTGATTCGCCCACAAAAAAATATCAGTCGTTTCCCTCACTTCTTCCATTGCCCTAGTATAGCACGCGAGAAGAAACGACGTCCAGAGAACTTACCCCTGGCGAACTTCGATTCTTCTACCTATCTCTTCATCTAACTGCCGCATCCGTGGAACTTCAAACACCAAATCACTCGGATTGCTCAGATTAGTAATCTCCTCGCGCGGCATACTTAACAACCCTCCCAACACTAAACTTGCCATATAAGCAGAGGCTACTGTCTGCCGCGTCGATAAATCCGACCCATCGCGGCGCACATCAAATAACATGCACCTTACTAATTGTCCCTTCTTCCTTCTGGGAATTCCTGTAGAAGAACCGCGTATTATCGCTTGAGAATATGCCATCTTGCCAGATAACGGTACACTAATATCTTCTATACCCATCATACGCAGCAACATGCCATGAAGCTCGCAATTCCCCAGTCCTATCTTAACATTTAGCTTATCCTTCTCTGGTTCTATTTCCGTAATAACACCTATAATCTCTGATCTGTCCTCAGGACAACCAAAAAAGAGCTTCGCGTCAGCTCGCACCGCAGTAAGATCTGCTGAATATAGCCTATTCGCCTTTCCATTGTAACATAAATTAGTTATTTAGTCAATTTTTCGCCTGCACGCGCCCGATTAGCCCACTCGTCCGCCAGCTCATTTCCCTCGTCACCCTCATGGCCGCGCACCCAGCGGAGTTCTGCCTGCGAATTTGAATACAGCTCATATAGCTCACGCACGATGTCCAGATTTTTGATCTCGCCGCCCTTCTTTGTCCAGCCGCGCTTTTCCCAGCCTGGCGCCCACTTGGTCACCACATTGATCCAAAATTCGCTGTCAGTGTAAATCACGCACGGCGCGCCGTCGGCATCCCGAAGTGCCGCAATCAGCGCCTTGCCTTCCATGCGAATATTGGTCGTCTCGCCGTCCTCTGAACCCAAAATCCACGGCTGAAGATCGCGAATCACCGCGAACCCGCCCGGACCGGGATTTGGCGAAGCAGAACCGTCGGTATAGTAGACTATCATATCCTCATTATACTACCGCAAAGCCGTCCCGCCCAAATTGCGCGTATGCTGTCGTCTCTTAGCAATTCGTCTCCAAAAATCCTCAACTCGCCTGCGGCTCTGGTCTGTCAAACATACTTCCGTAGATGATTCGTCGCGATTATTAAAATAATCCTGCTTGCGCGACCAAATATCTTCTATTGCATTCAAACAATCATCGTCAAGATCAGCTATCTCATCGCCGTACGTATTAATCAGCTTAAACAAGAAATGAGCAGCTCTGCCGCCGATACGCGCTGTCAAGCGAGCGTCCGGCGTAGAAAACTGCATCTCAAACGGCGCGAACCCAACGCGCCCGTCGCCAGTTTCGTACAGGCCGGTAATCTTTGCATCCGTGAACCCGCCCTTTTTAGTTTTGAAGCTAAACAGACCCATATCAACATCAGGAATTTCCGCCAGCACAGCCTCGCGAATTGTATCCTGAAACTCCTTTGAACCCTTAACAATGAACACCTCTTTTTCTCGCCCCGGTGAAGGATACGGAGTAATTTTATCAGATTTTAAGGCTCTCACCACAGCCGCCGCGTACTCTTTAGCCAACTGCTCATTATTATCGGCAATCATGGTTAATCCGTATAAATCAATCGGATGAACGTCCTGATGTTCATCATTTTTCTCCGCGCGGGTTTTATAGTAACCAAGATTTTTTAACAACTTGCGCAAATACGACCCTCTCCCCTTGCCCCGCGCACGCAATTTCAAATCGTTGCCAGCTTCAGTGTGTACAGAACCAACCTGGAAAAACATACTATGCGGCGACGAAATACCAATTGGCGATTTCAATTGCGCTTCGCCGACAAGTTCGCTGGTAATACCCTTCACATTGCCAATAGCAAAGTCAAACCGCTCCGGATCGTTTGAGTTTTTACGGCCGAAATGAAGCGCCACCACTCGGTCGACTTCATCCATCAAAGAATCAATATCCCTGCTCAATTCCGTGCCGCTCATATTATCGCCGATGTTACGACCAGCGATAGCGTCCACCTCGTCATTCTGCGCCGATTCCAAAGCGTCAGCACCAATGATACTACATATTGGCGCCAAAATATTCTTGGCAAAAACTGCCTCTTTATAAGCTTTGGCATCATGGTACGGCGTCGTAATCAGCTTAGCCAGCGTAATCGCGCCAGCTATCATCGCCGTCTCCAGTCCGACCCCCTGAGAATCTTCTCCCTTCGTTGAAAAAGTTTTGATCAAATCATCCAATTTTGGCCGCGGAATCGGAATCTCTTTTGCCCAAACATTGTCGGGTATCCGATCTGCATCGCCAAGCTGCAATAACCTAGCCGCCTCAGTATCGGTATCTTTTAATCCGTCCGCATAGCTAGCAAAAACATCCTGAATTACCCGATAATCCTCAACAATCCCGATAACAACATCCCTGTGTTCATCATCAAGATCTTTTCCTTCCAGACGACTTTCCAAAAAATCATCCTGCTCAGAACGCTCCGATCCAGCCAGCGGCATATCCAAAATAATCTCCGCCGCCAACCTGCGAGCTTCGGTCATATGATTATTACCAAACGCCTCAACAAGACTTTTAGCCAGCTCCTTATATTCTAACTCGCCGCTATTATCAGTCTCATGATTAACGCAATCCATTTCAGTTCTAGGGTGTTCGTTTTGCATAAGCATTGTCTATATTAACATAAAAACAATACAATTGCAAGCAAGCTGACCGCGCTATATTTCTAAGCAAAATAAATCCGCATCAACTCGCGCGCCACTCTGTCGGCGTCGTGTCGGATTAGGCTGCGTTGTGCTGCCAACGGATCGCTATCAGAATTTTTATTCACCCAAGCAGTATCAGCAATCAACCGCTTGCCCGACGCATAATAATGCTTGTTTTTCAGTAAATCCTCATCCCATTCCACTAAATATTCGCCATCATGTGAATATTTTTCGATTAGTTTTTCCGGAGGACGATGATTATTATATAAAACATAGTCCATATCAATACCTGAAAATCGCTCAATCTCATCCGCGAAATCCGCCACGGTAAAACCATCTGTCTGGCCCGGTTTATTAACCAAATTGCAAACATAAACTTTCTTTGCTCTAGTCTCCGCCAGTGCCCTGGTTACGCCGCGTACCAACAACGCTGGCGCCAAACTGCCATACAGCAGCCCCGGCGCAATCACCACCAAATCAGCATCTAAAATCGCCTGGCGCGCCCGCGGGTTAATACCAGCCGGCGGCTTCAACTCCAGCCACGGACGCTCGCCACGCGGAATCTGCAGCGATTCTGCCGCGTGCTGACCATTGACAGTCGTGCCGTCTTTTAGCTTAATCGACATAGTCGTATCATCCAAGGTAATTGGAAACACTCGCCCGTTTACGCCCAGAACTTCACTCGCCAGTTCCACCGCCTCGGCAAAGCTCCCCGTCATCTTTTCCAGCGCTGCCATGAACAAATTACCAAAGGCATGGCCCTTCATACTGCCTTCGTCAAACCGATAATTAAACAGGTCGCGCACCTTCGGCGAGCTGCTTAGCGCCACCAAACATTGCCGGACATCGCCCGCTGGCAGCACGCCCAGCTCGTCGCGCAGCTGTCCAGTCGAGCCGCCGTCGTCAACCATATTAACCAGCGCCGTAATGCTATGCGTGTACTTTTTCAAACCCGACAGCAGCGTAAAACTCCCGGTTCCGCCACCGATTACTACAATTTTTACCCCAAAATAATCACTATTTGAAACATTCATTACCATTCCCGAATTATACCACCTTACCGGAACTTAAACCAACGTACCCTTTGGCAGCGGCCACTCCAGATACGGCTGCTGCTGATGTTCAATGGCGTTGATAATATGCGTAGCAATTTTAGCAGGATCGTTGAAAAACATATAATCAGCCGGCAGCTCCCGGCCATTCCAAAACGGCGTTTTCATGGCGCCTGGCAAAAACAGCGCGACTTTTACTGGCAATTTCTGCTCGTCAGCTTGCATACCTAAGCTGCGCGCCAAGCCCGCTTGAGCGTGCTTAGTCGCCACATATACCGCTTCGTCAGCGCGAGCTTTGACGCTGCTGGTCGAGCCGATAATCGTTAAAACTGACTTCTGATTTTGACGTGCCATCTTTCGCCACGCCCACTGCACCAGCGGCAACGCACCGGCAAAGTTCACCTCCGCCATCGAGCGTGCATCAGGCTGATCCTCAAAATTACCGCGCCAACCATAGCCTGCCGCCCAGACAAATTGTTCAACATTGTCATCGCCCAGCATCTGCTCAATCCGCGCCGGCGCTGCCTCCACTTGATCGGTATAATACACATCCAATTGGAAACCCTCACCGTGCTCCTGGGTGTTATGCGTCTTCCCCAACACCAACACACGCTTGCCACTTTCTCTGAGCCGCCTAGCCATCTCCAGACCAAGCCCGCTCGTCCCACCAAGAATAATATGCATATGGTTATTATAGCACGCCGGTCTCACGTATCGTAAATTGAACACTTAAAGTCTGAACGAAATCCGCGAATTTCTTCCGCCGATAATTCCAAGCCTTGTTCGCTGACTTGTGTAAACTCATCCGAGGATAGCGCTATAACTGCGGCAACTGCCACAGAGATAACACCGCTAGATATCAGCCTCGTCTCGCCTATCGTTAATCTAGATCTTTCTCGCCTTTTCTTTAAAACCGGAAAAACACCGATTTCAGTCTCCCTAGTCCATTCTCTATCCCTAGTCCATCCTCTAACTGAAAGAAGCTCATGAGAAAAATCTTCAGGCGTAGGAATAAGCGTATTTGAATGTATACGAGACACCTTTCGTCCTGTAGCGGCCTCTGCTAACCTCGAATGATAATCGTAATCCTTCGTCCCCCCTACAGCAACAGACAAACCTACACATCCGCCTTCCAAATCTAATGAGACAAGACTCACTACGGCCAGCCGCTGCCGGCAATAATCATCGTTCGCTTCCCTGTCAGCAATACAATACTCCTCGCCTTTAGGAAAAAGAATAACTTTCACTCTCGCGCCGAGATCACCGACAGCAATATCACGCTCTTTCATAGCGTTTTAATTGTGTAATATTGTTATTATTTCGTCAAGAATCGACCTGGCAATGCCTTTCCAGCCGCTCCTGCAGACGCTCGTGAAAATATTTTGCGTATTTTGCCTGGCTATCGTCAAACAGATCAAGTTCATTCGGATCAATAAAGCGCATATCTTCGCCGTCAACGCCGATAGAAAAATCGTAATCCTCCGGCTGAACCCAGCAGACAACATACACCTGATACGCATCAATTCCCTTCAAATACATCGGATCCGCCACGTCAATCACATCAAAAGTAAAACCGCCTCTATAGCCAACTTCCTCTTCCAATTCGCGCGCCAACGCCTGCTCAAACGTTTCGCCAAAATCAAGTCCGCCGCCGGGCAAACCCCAATTAAGACCATGTTCTTTAACTACCAGCAACTCGCCATCATCGTTATAAATTACCGCTTTAATTGACACGCGGAACAAATAGTCCTGCCGCATTACGCCGTCAGGCTGCGTAGTAAAAATATGCCCCTCAGCGAGCTTTTTATCTGTACTCATTAGCGTATCTTAACACAATAATTTGACAAAAATCAAACGCGTCTCGTCAGGGATTTGCCCCGCCGCCAAAATTTACTCTGCGTATTTTTCAACGAACCGCCGCAATATCTTGACCGGTTCGGTTACCAATTCCGATTCGCGGTACGCCGCATCGATCAGATCTTGAGCTTCCTCCGGCGCGAAATAGCCGGCGTGCTTATAGATATTAATCCGCAAAGCCAAGCCATCAGCATCAAGCTCAGGATGAAATTGCGCCGCATAAACATTTTTCCCGGCGCGCAGCAATTGTATACAGGCCGCAGAACGTGCTAGCACTACGCTATTCGGCGGCGCCGTATCGGTGCCCTCTTTATGCCCAACGAAGCCGCGAAAACTAGCCGGCAAGCCAGCCAGCAGCGGATCGTCCTGCGCTTCCGGCGTCAAATTTATATCCACCGCGCAAACCGGCTCGCCATGATCGAAATCCGTCCGGCCGCCCAGCGCCGTCACCAGCGCGCCCACGCCCAAGCAAGTGCCTAAAAACGGCTTATCCTCGGCTGCAATCCGGCGAAGCAGCGGCATGATGTAATCTTCAAACTGCAATTGTTCCGGCGATTTTTCCTCTGGCGGATAAGCAAAATTAGCCGGCCCGCCGCCCATAAAAATACCGCTGTAATCGTCCAAATTAACTGGCGAGAACTCGCCGCGGTCAAGCCGCAAGCGCTGCAACTGCTCCGGCTGCAAACCGCCAAATTTCAAAAAAGCTGCATATTCGTCGTCAGACGCTTCGTCCTCAGGACGGGATTGTAAAAGAAGAAAAGGTTTTGTCATAGATTAAGTGTAACACGTCGCAACCTGATCAGCCAACGCCGGCGAATTACGAATCGCTGCGACCACCTGCTCAAATTTATCCAAATCGTCAACGTCCATCGGTTCAGTATATTCATACATATCATCAAGAAGACCGCCAATATCTTCTGTATCCATTATTATTAAAGCATTTGGTTCAAGATTATGCGGACTTACTCGTTTTTCTCCTATAGAATATTCCACACTGCGCTCACCGCGAATAGGTTCTCCTTCGTCGCCAGCTATAACCCACTGCCGCAATATACCAACAGAATCAGAATCCCGTTTCACCTCTGTTGTAACTCGCATATAAATCTCATCTTGGCATTTCTGGCCGTCCAACATTGATTCTGGAATATACACTATCTCGCAGCCCTCTGGTGTAGTCGTTTCCTGGTCGTCAATCTGAAAGACCTCGCGAACCAAGTCTGGCGATAATGGATACGAAAAACTCCTGGCTACGTTGCCGTCAGGCGACAGCCGATCAGACTCTTCTGCTATTTTACCTCTGACGACTAAAGCTTCCGCAGCCTTATATCGCAGATCTTCGAGCCTTGCTTGATCAGGTGTAAGCTCCATAGGAGGCATGAAGTCTTCGAAATTTTCCATGACTATTATTATAACACAAATAATTAAAATATACAAATCATACAACTACTGTCCAGCGACATATGGCTTATATCTATATATCGCGAACCGGCCGTATCAATTTAAGATTATCTGGCATATACCACTTATTACCCTGGCTGTCTTGCTCGTATTTGTAATCAATCGTGTGATCGGCCTGAAAATAATCGCCAGTACCGACGATTTTATACTGAATATACATCTTGCGGACTGAATCATTCTCAGGCATCGCACCCTGGTACATCCGCAGCTCAAAAATCTCGCCCGGCTTGAGAAATTTATTCAAATCGCCCCGCTGCCCCAGCAGCTCGTATTTATCTAGCTCAATGTCAAAACTAGCGAGGTTGTGGATGTACGCCCATATTTCAAGGGATTTATTATCGCTAGACGGCTGCGCTTTAATCCGCTCAACTTCTATTTCAGGAATTATTTTTTGGCCGCTAGCTAAGTGGTACTGATCAGGCTTCCGCTCACTAGCCACCGGCATTTCATCCGGTTTGTTTTCAACACCGCCATTACTTTCCTGCGGCAAGCCTGCGCGGCTGCTCTCGCCGATATTTTTAATACCGCTAATACGCGCCAAATACTCGTCATTTGGTTCGCCAAAAATTAAGTTACGCAGCCAGCCCATGCAGTCAGTATAGCGCATCAGGATAAAACTGCCCATACGCTATATATAGCGCCACCATATATAGCGTAGGCTGGTATGTGGAAAACTCTGGAAAACTTTTTGCCTACGCTAGACTACTGTTATTTTGCTTATGTTTGGCACTCTTGACACGCGAGTGCCAACCAATTACAATAAAATATAGAGCAAAAGCTCGCCAAATCATAAACGAAAGGAGTAATACAAATGAGTAAACTCGTTCGATTCGACCCGTTTGCCGAAATGGATGCCCTGCAGCGCCATTTCTTTAATGACGACAACTGGATGCCGCGCCAAATACGCTCGGTCGGCTTGCCTACCACTGATGTTTACATGAAAGATAACGCGCTAGTCGTCGAGGTTCACTTGCCGAAATTCGATGAAGATGACGTCAATATTTCTGTCGAAAACGGCAACTTGGTTATCCAAGCCCAACGGCACGAGAAAGAAGAAGATAAAGAAAAGAAGTATGTCGTACGCGAGTCAAGCAGCAGCTTCTACCGCAGTGTTCAGCTGCCAGAGCGCGCTGACGCCGATGCTATCGAAGCACACCTGGACGATGGCGTCCTCAAAGTCACTATACCGGTCACGCCGGCGCCAGAGCCAAAGAAAATCGCCGTCAAATCACGCGGCGGCAAGAAGAAGTAAACCTTTCTAGGCTCTACCCCGTTAAAAACCTCGGATAACCCGAGGTTTTTATTAGAGGCGAGACAGAACTCCAGCGCTCTTTACTGCTCCCTCAACTTTTTCATCAAAATATCATAGCCATCGGTCACCTCATCTTGACGGCTGATGCCCAGTTCCGCCATAATGCGCCACAAATCATCGGTTATCGCGGCAGGATCGGCATTCTCATCAACTAATCGTTCTAACTCCATGAAGTCGCCCAAACCCTCCACCGAGTCGATGCATACTTCCACATCGTTCAGTTTGCCGGTCTGGCGAGTCTTTGATAAGTCCGAAAACGGCACGAAACCCAACTCCTTAACTATAGCAATCATAACGCCTGGATCGCCAACTTCTGTTTCGCGCTCAATGCTATCCAGCTGCCCAGTCACTGATCGTTTTAGAGTGAATAACGTCCGCTTGGTTTCATTTTCGCCTTGTCCATGCGTTTCGGTGCGCACCCGCAGCCAAGGCGCCGTGTTACCATCGCCGCCAGCTTCTCCCGGCAGACCAAATACTTGATCGCGTTGATGCACCGGCTCGCCAAGAGCAACACCTTTACCTGCCAGTGCAGCCAACAGCCCTTCTTTATCTTGCAATCTAACTTTTATCTCAATTTCTCTCATATATGAATGATACCACGTTTAGGACACGCGCGTCTGCGAATGACGCTCCAGCCAATCAGCAATCGCATCAATATCGAGATGATCGGTCGCGACGCGGACGGCGAAATTTTCTAGTTCAATAGCCGCCGCGGTCATTCTCCAGCCATTTCTCGCCAAAAAGATGCTAGTAATCGTCACCGCTGTGCGCTTATTGCCATCGGTAAAGATGTGGTCTGCTATGCAATTGCGCAAATAAACCGCCGCCTTTTCGTGAACTGACACATATTGCTCCTCATCAAAAACAAATGTCCGCGGCGCCGCCACTAGCGACTTTAGCCCCAGTTCATCGCGTACGCCATGCGAGCCGCCAAAATCCTCAATTATCCAAAAATGCAGCTCTAGAATTTCGTCAATCTCCAGATAGCGAATCATCGGTCTGCCAAGTTTTTCAGCGTTTCGCCGTACTGCTTTTTGAAATCATCGTACTCCTGGCGAAGCGACGGCTTATTTGCTTGCTCAATTGGCTTTACCTGCTCAACAGTTAATCGCACCTCGTCGCCATCGCGAATCCCCAGCGCCCGCAAATCCCGCGCTGGCAGCGTCACGCCGCGGCTGGAACCAATCTTGATAACTTTTTGAATCGTAGTGATTACCATGCAGACATTATAACAAAATTATAATTTTATTGCAATGTTAACTAAATTTTTCCAGCCTAAATCCAGCATAGGTGCCGTCCTGCCCATAAACCATGACGTTACATGTCAAACATTACCGCCGGCGACGTCGCAGCCAACCTCTAAGCGAACCCTTAAATCGTTCTTTCGGTCCTTCTTGTTGCCTTCTTTGTTCCTGAAACCGCTGCAACTCGCGATTAGACTCAGCCGAATCCCGCAGCAAATCGGCAAGCACTGCCGCACCACCTCGACCCACTCTGTCTACTATAGCTGCCATATCTGTATCACCTTTTCTTCTCAGCTCATCACTAAAATCCCGATACGCACCAGTTGTAGCTTCCCAATCAGCAACGCTGCTAGGCGGCAAATCACCAGTATCTACGCCATATTGAGCTAAATCCGACCAGTCGCTGCCCCCTGTATGATGACCGCCACTTTCTCCGCTCTGACCACTCATCGCCCCCCATCTTGGTTCTCTATCGTTCATAATAAACTATTCCTCTCTTTCCTTTCACTTACCACGTTATGACAATAATCATACTCAAATGTATATTATCAATTATTTGCTATCCTGTCAAATGTGGTTTTTTAATCCCCACCCAGGCTGCGGATTTTCTAATTTTCAACGGCACTGCGTTAAAATATTTCTGTAACTTTATGGCTCGGATGTCTTTGGCTGTCCGCTTTAAGTCTAAACCCAGCATAAGTGCCGTCATGCCTATACGCTTCCTCGCCAAGGAATGCCGGAATGGCCTGCAGCTCATCGTTATAAACAAAGTTTTCAAGACCGTCTATGCTCTTTTCTTCCTCCGGCAAAATTTTCCCTATCATCTTATAAAAAGTTCGCTCCTGGTCAACCATCTTCCCATCCAAGTATCTTTCTATATCAGTACATATCTGCTCGTACAAACCATCATTCAGGCGTGAATTAGGCACCTCATAAGCCACGAAGTTCTGCGCCACTGTAGTGATATCATTTAATGGCGAGACCACTAAATTATCTTTTATGGCACTAGCATTGATAAACCTCTGCACTACTTCATTATCTTTATCTGCCGTTATCAAAATATTTGGCTGCTCGGCAGTGGTCGTATGAAAATCCAGCACCAGCTCCGGCTTCAGTAACCGAATCCGCTCCTCAATAATCTTCGCACGCCGACCCTCATAAGTATCAAGACCAAGTCCATAACTCCTATTTAGGTCCGATTCGGTATACCGCACATTCTTTGCGTAAGCGCGCGAATTAGCTATGATAAATTCTATATCCTCCAGCAACTTAGACCTTTTGGCGAGCATATATGCTAGCACATTTGGACCTAATAATTCATTACCGTGGGTGGAGATGATTGCAAGTATTTTTGTCATAAATACCTCCTTATTTACTACATATATTCAATATATCTTTTATTACAATGCTTACTGCTTACTATATAGTTTCTGCCATTTCATATGCGCCCTATACGCTCGAGCTGGCGCGTCAACCTCGCTCTTCTGAAGCAATAATTCCTCAGGATTAATAAACATTATTTCATCACCCTCTTCGCCCGGCATAAAATCAAAATTCTCTGGCCAGACGCGGCAATAAAAACAGATTTGATTAGCATCAATCCGCTCAATATACATCTCTTCCGACGCGTCAAAAAGTTGATAGCGCAAATCGCCCTTGTAGCCGACTTCTTCAAGCAGCTCGCGTTTCAAAGACGACTCAATCGTCTCGCCAAAATCCATACCACCACCCGGCAAATCCCAATACGTCCGATCAATTTCCTTAACAACCAAAATCTGCCCAGCATTGTTATAAATCAACGCTTTGAGCGAGATGCGATACAGACAATCCAGATGATCTGTTCCATCTAGATTCTGCGTAATGATATATCCGTTGGTAATTTTTAGCATAGGGATAATTATACTATCAAGCGCCTTTATCAGATATTTTTAACTGCTCCAAAGTATTCACAATAACACCAACAGAATATATCAAATACTCAGCCTCCACAGCTCCTTGCGTATTTGATCTATGTTTTGATCCTGAGTTGTAATGACCATCCAACGTCCTAAGCTGATTGATAATTGATTTGCGGAAATGCTCGGCAACGCCAGCTTTCTTGAGAGACTCTCCTATTGTTTTAATATTAGCCTCAAGACCTGCTTTATTATTCAGGTATTGCCTCAAATACTCCTCAAGAGCCCGCCGAGTACCGTTTGACGACTCGTTCCATCTCCCTGAAGCATATGCTTTTAATGCCTTCTCGTATTCATTTGCACTCTCGCCGTCTAGACTCAGCAAAGTGCGCTCTACGACTTTTTCATCTAACATCGGTTCGCCTTGAGGATAGGTTATGTAGTTACCCTTCTTGTCTTTACTAACTCTGATCCCTACGTTCTCGTTATTAACAATCCTGACTACATTTTCTTTTTTGGCGTCGGTGAAAATGTGGCTTTTCAATAAAATTTCTATTTTCTCAGCTAACTCATACGGCTGTTTTGCCTCAAGAAAATATTTTTCTGCATTAAAAGTATCCTCAAAGATTCCTCCATAAACACTTACAGGCACACCCGCAATAAATGCAAAATTTTTCAATTGCGAGCCATAAACCGCTATACTATTACCTGTAAATGCCAGAATTCTGTAGATTGCTTTTTGAAATCTTTTGTCAAAATCTTCCTCGGGCAGTCCCCATCGTTGACGAAAGTTATTACTCACAATAACCCCTCAACCTTCACTCGCTTCTGCTCCATTGTATCCCGCTCACGCACAGTCACCGTGCCGTCCTCTAGTGTCTGGAAGTCGATGACCACGCAGTGCGGGGTGCCGATTTCGTCTTGGCGGCGGTAGCGTTTGCCGATGTTGCCGTTGTCGTCCCACATCACTCGACCTGGGTTGGCTTTGGCGAGCTGGGCGTAGACTTCGCGGGCTTTCTCTACCAATTCTGGCTTATTCTTCAACAGTGGCGATACAGCAAATCTAACTGGCGCCAAGTGCTCTGGCAGTGCCAAATACACCCGCTTTTCACCGTTTTGCTCGTCCTCGCGGTACGCGCCCGACAGCACCGCCATCAGCGCCCGCTCGACACCAAACGACGGCTCGATGACGTGCGGAACAAATTTTGTGTTCGTCCCCTTGACGGTGTATTCCATACTCTTACCACTGACCCGCTGGATGTTCATCAGGTCAAAATCAGTGCGGTAGGCGATGCCCATCAACTCCTCGCGGCCAATTGGATAATCGTATTCGATGTCAATCGTCTTTTTGCTGTAGTGCGCCCGATCCTCTGCCGGCACGTCCAGCTCGTGGATATGCTCCTGCTTCAAGCCTAGTTCTGCCAAAAAGGCATGTGTCGCCACCAGCAGCTCATCAAACGCCTCCTGCCAATGCTCAGGGTCGACGAAATATTCAATCTCCATCTGCTCGAACTCGCGAGAGCGGAAGACGAAGTCGCGCGGTGCGATCTCATTACGAAACGCCTTGCCCTGTTGAGCGATGCCAAACGGTAAGTTCGGGTAGAAACTATCGACGACGTTTTTGAAATTGGTGAAGATACCCTGGGCGGTTTCTGGGCGGAGGTAGGAAATACTGTCCTCGCTCTCAGTCGCGCCAACGTGCGTTTTGAACATCATATTAAAGGTGCGCGACTTGCTTAGCGGATTGCCATCGGGACTTTTAATACCTTTCTCGGCAATCACCGCATCCATTTGCTCCATGGTCATACCATCGACGTCAACGCCATTGTCCTTGAGGATATGATCGGTACGAAAACGGCGGTGATTAACCGTATCCTCGCACAGCGGATCGACGAAAGTATCGACATGCCCACTGGCTTGCCAGACCTTCTGATTCATCAAAATCGCCGCATCCACGCCATACATATCGTCGCGCTCGTCAACAAATCTGCGCCACCACAAGTTCATGATATTACGCTTCAGCTGCACACCCAGCGGGCCGTAATCCCAGGTACCGCTCAGGCCGCCGTACACATCTGACCCCTGATAAATAAAGCCGCGGCGCTTACACAGGCTAATAATATCTTCCATTTTTGATTGACCCATCACACAACCTTTCTCCATGTTGGCAACATGGCGATTCATAATTATTACTTAAAGTATACCATTTTTATGGGTAATTTTATACCGCCGCGTGCTGCCGCGCTGCCAGCCAGCAATCATTGATCACCTCAGTTATCCCGCCAATTTGCGCCACATTCGCCAGCGGTTTCGCTTGAATAAGTCGAAGCAGCTTGATAGCGTCCGCAGACAGGTCACCCTGCTCCGCCAGCCGCAGGCCCTTTTCCGCGCTATCGTACATATATTTTTTATCGGGCGACAACGCCTGAGCCGCCACATCGGTGCGCAGATTCAGCTCATCGCCTAGCAGACTAGCATATTGCACATAAAACCACGTTTCAATCAGCTTTTGGTTAACTGCCGGGTTATTTAATTGCTCTAATACCTGACTTAGTACAAAATACCATTCCGGCTCGTCGATATTTTCGCTCGCCGCCGACACCAGCTTCATCGCCGCATAAGCGAATTGCATCCGCTCGTAATCTTCCAAAATATGCCGATAAAACGCCGCCAGCCGCGCCGAGGTCAACAACCCCAAATCGCCGCGTCCGGAATGAATCACCACGTCGCAAATCGCAAATAATTCAATGCCGCCCGCCAATTTCGACCGCTCGCGACGCACACCCTTGGCGATGACACTGCGCCGGCCTTTCGGCGTCAGTAGTTGCAGCACCCGATCCGCCTCGGCGTAATTCGTCCGCCTCAGTACAATCGCTTTTAACCGCTCACTCTGCCCCATCCAAAACCTCGCTAAAAACTGCCCGCACTTCGTCCGGGAGCATTGACGCCTTATCCAGCAGCGCTCTCACGCCAAACGGTTGCAAATCCGCCAAATTAACACCCGCATTGCTGCAAACCACGATCGGCAATCTCGCCAAATCTGCATGCGACCTCAGTTCGTTCAGCAGCGCCACCGCCGTTTCGCCCGCCAGCAGCATATCTAAGACAATCGCGTCCGGCTGCCAATTGTCAATCATTTCCATCGCCTGGCCGCCAGAAACCACCGCCCGTGCTTCCGCACCAACCGCCGCCGCATATCCGCATAAAATATCCGCCCAATTTTTATCATCCTCAACGATCAGCAACTTTTTCATAGCAAGCTCAGCTGCCGGCTAATCGGCATTTCCACATAAAATGTCAATCCGTCCCGATGCCTGATTAGCCCAATTTGGCCATTCATCGCCCGGGCAAATTGGCTAGCCACATAAATCCCCAAGCCGCTGCTTTCCGGCCGCGTCCGCACCGTTTTTCGCGCATCCATCTCATCAAGCAGCCGCCGGTATTCTCTTAGGCTCATCATCGGCCCAAAATCGCGCACACTTAACCTCACCGCGCCACCAACAGCCTTAACCGACACTTTTATCTCTGAATCATCCTCAGTATATTTCAAAGCATTGTTTAAGAAATTTGCCAAAATCCGCCCCAATAATGTCCGATTTGCCAAAATCAATCGGCTATTCCGCCTGCCCCGAGGCCAGCTAATCTTTCGACCGTACAGCGCTGCGTTAAGTCTCGTCTCCGCGGCTATTTGCTGGCATAGCGCCAACGGATTAACTGGTTCCAGCGGAAATAATGACGGCGTCAAATTTGCCGAATTCGCTAGATCAGCTGTCAATTGCAGCGCCTGCTCGGATGTCTGAATAATCCGCTGTTGGATCTGTTTTTTATCAGCTAAGCTTGTCAAATCGTCGTCCAGCAGTAGCGCCATCTGCCGAATTAAAGCCAGCGGCGTTTTTAGCTCATGTGCCGCCACTAAGACGCTCGGCAGCCCTCCAAAATTAACATCGCTCCACTCTCTACCTGCCATACCTTTCTAGTATAGCAAACTCAAACCAGATTTGCCCTAATCAGCAATCTTGATAGTACCTAATATAGTCTCAAAATCAGGCTTAAACGTATCGGCGTCGGTCGAGCAGCGAATAGTCTTGTCGCGCACCTTCATGAAGACCGCCGAACCGCGCAAATCCTTCTCGAACGCTCCGTCAATTCTGGTAGCAGCAATGCCATTAAACTCGGTGCTGCTGGCGGTCAATTCGCCTTTCTTAATCTTATTCTGATACGGTTTTAAGACTGTATCCATATTCTGATTAATTATCTCTAATCTAAACGCAAACCGGCTATCTTTGTTTGACAATGAAGGCACAGACACCGGATGCAAATACGCCTTATAGTCGCCTCGGTCGCTGCCGTCTTTATCGACATAAACGCTCCAAGTTTTTGGATACATAAACGACACGCGGCCGTATTCATTCGGGCTGACAAACTCAATTCGCGGATTCTTCGCTTCCTCAGAAAACTTCTTCTGGTCAATTTCCGCCTGCTCGCCCTTGCCCCTGGCTACCTCGACAGCAATTTTACTGTCAACATTATTTTTTTCCTGCGTATAGGACATAAACATCCAAATTGCCAGCGACCCGGCGATCAAAAACAGTACCAAACAACCAATCGTACCAATCATCCAGCCGTTAACCGACCCCTGTTCTTTTCTATTTCTCATATTCATATCCTAAAGTATAGCTTATGCTTCAGGCGATGTAAAGCCCCTAGTTACGCGCTAAAATCCTCGCTGAGCACTGTAATTTCGTGCTGCATGCCGTCCAGCGCCGCCGTAATGTCTTTCGCCAGCTGCCGCGCCTCAATAAACCGCTGCTTGGCCTCGTCCAGATTAAAGTCATCGCCCTGGAACCACGCAATTCTCTCGTTCAGCTCCGCCATCATCTGCTCAATCGTCTTTTCGTTTGTCTTATCGTTTTTCACTACTCTCAATCCTCGCTTTCATGATCTTATCTTTTGTTGTAATCTTTACAATATTACCAATCTGGTAGTCGCCGCTAATCATCGCGTACCCGCGCCGCAGCGCCATCTCTGGGTCATACTCAGCAATAATTCGTTGTTGCGACAATGTTGCATTCATGGCAATCTCGACGCGGCGCGACCACTGTTCGAGCGCCGCTTGTTGCAACGTTGTTGCACATAGACGCCGCTCCTTAATCTGCCGCTGAATCACCTCTGCCACACTACCCAGACGCAGCGCTAACTGCCGCCTCAGGTCATGCTTATCCGGAAATAGCAGCTGAGCGGCATTGCTCGGCGTGGCCGCCCGCACATCAGCTGTCAGATCGCACAAACTCTCGTCAATTTCATGCCCAATGCCAGTCAGTACCGGCACACGGCTGCCAGCCACCGCCCGCACCAAGCATTCGTCATTAAAACTCGCCAGATCTTCTGCGCTACCGCCGCCGCGAATCAATACAATCACCTCTGGCGGCTCCGCCAGCTGATTACAATGGGCAATCGCCCGCACCGCCTGATCAACCGCGCCGTCGCCCTGAACCTTGATATTAGCAACGATAAACTGCACCCCGCCCCAGCGCTCGCCAGCAATTTTCATAAAATCCGCGTAGCCCGCCGCCTGGGTGCTAGAAATAACCGCCACGCGGGCAGGATATGGCGGCAAGGGGCGCTTGCGTTCCGTGTCAAACAGCCCTTCAGCCGACAGCCGCTGCCGCAAAATATCAAAACTCCGCTTTAGACTCCCCTTGCCCAGAGGATGAATTTTCTGAACTTGTAAATTAAACCTGCCATCGCTTCTCAGGCTTGGCATCGCCCGAACCACCACTTTCATCCCGTCCTCAATTGGCGTCCGCAAATTACTAAAACCCACAAAACAATTGACCGATCCGTCCTCGTCCTTCAGGGTGAAAAACGCGTATTTTGGCGGATACGGCTTAAAGCTAGCAACCTCGCCCTCAACTTCAACCGCGCCGTTAAAAGCCACCTCAAACGTCTGGTTAACCACCGCCAGGAAATTGCTGACACTAAACCTGGGAGTCATTCGGCTTGCCGTACTTAATCAATGCGTGCTGGTAAAAAATATAACCAAAGACAATCGTGCCAGTCAGTAAAATCGCCCTCGTTAAAATAATTCCGGCAATCGCTAATTCCGGCGAAGTATTTGCCATACTTAAAAACAGAATCATGATCGTTTCGTAAACGCCAGCGCCGCCCGGCGTAAATGCCACAAGTCCCGCCAGCCCGGCAACACCGTAACCGATCATCAAAGTCGCCGGATTGACAAAAACTCCCAATGCCAGAAACACGACAACAAACATCGATACGTCAAAAATATTATAGACAAAACCCCAGATCATCGGCTTGACAAGCAGCTTGGGATGATTGGCTATATCCTGAAAATCGCCTTGCATATCGACGAAAAAGTCCTCGATAACCTTAGCGCTTAGCGCTCGTTTCCGCTTGCCTAAGGTTGCTATTTTCACCGCGCCGTTAATAAGCTGCGACACTCGCGCTGCTGTTAGCCGCATGCGCCGTCTTGACGAAAACATAAATATCAGGCCAAACACTAATGCCAGAACGCAAATTATTAACAAAAAACTAGCCGCCACAATGTAACGGTTAACCCGTCCGTCAATCGCCAGCACAATCACCGCTATAACTAGCAAAATCAGCAGCGACAAAAAAGTCGTCACATAGCGAATCACCTGGGCAAACGTCGAGCGCGCCGAACTGACGCCGAGTTTATGCATCCGCCAAGATGTATAAGAAATACCACTGACGCCGCCTGACGGAAAAATATGATTAACCAAGTTCAGCTCCAGCGCAATCCGCGTCTGCTCAAACCGTGAAATATGCCCGATTAGCTTTTTATCGCGAAGATAGACGAAAATCATCTCGCCACCCGCAAAATACACGATAATTTGAAACGGGATAAGCAGCAGCAATAGCAATGTATCAGCTTTCAAAAACAAGCCCCACGCCTTAACCAGCTCAGCGCGCGACAAAAATATAATAATTGCCAAAACCAACAGCGTCAAAATACTCATCAGCATCCGCGGCGATTTTAACGACCTCAAAACTCTCGGTAACATCCATATTATTATACCATGCCTGGTAATACAGATGATATAATGTCGGTATGTATATCGCTCTGCTTGGCCGCCAGCCAGAGATCTCGCTCGCCGAACTTGCGGCGGTCTTTGGCGCGGACTGCGTCAACCGTATCAGCCAGCAATTTGCCAAAGTTCAAACATCTCAATTCGATATTACTACCTTAGGCGGCACCATCAAATGTGCTAAAGTGATCACCGAGCTACCAGCCAGCCGCACCGATAAAGCCTCGCTCCTCGCCGCTTCGCGCTTCATCACCCAGCACTATCACGCTAAGTGGGCGCACTCGCCACATAAAATCACCCTCGGTCTCAGCGCTTATAGTCTAGCCGTTGCCGCCCGCGATGTCCAAAAAACCGGTCTGATCCTCAAATCATCCTTGAAAAAATCCGGCACCAGCCTCCGTCTCATCCCCAACGACCAGCCCGCTCTCTCTACCGCCACCGCGCATAACAATAAGCTCGGCAGTTCGCCGCACAAGGTCGAGCTGTTACTCGTCAAAACGACCGACCGCCGCCTGATCATCGCCGAAAGCCGCGGCGTCCAGAATATCACCGCCTATACCCGCCGCGACCGCCATCGTCCCAAGCGCGATGCCTTCGTCGGCATGCTGCCGCCCAAATTAGCGCAGATTATGCTAAATTTGGCGATGGGTGCCGAGTCGCTGACCGGTCAAAAATCGTGTACGGGTCGGATTCCAGCCATCTCCTCCAAGTCGAATGCATCCGGCAACGCCGTCCACAGAACTATCGACTTGTCAGAGAGGCTGGAATCCGACCCTCTCACGGAGGTTGGCAGACGACACCCCCTAATCCTCGACCCCTTCTGCGGCACCGGCACCGTCCTGCAAGAGGCGCTGCTCGCGGGTTACGATGTCGTCGGCACCGACCTCAGCCAGAAAATGGTTGATTACACCACCGAGAACCTGTCGTGGTTGCAATCAACGTTCACCGCACCCGGCAACGTCATTGATATCCATCAAGCCGACGCCACCACCCACCGCTGGCCAAACGGCACACACCTCACTGCCGTCGTCTGCGAAACCTACCTCGGCCAGCCCTTTTCCACACCGCCCGCGCCCCAAAAATTAGCAGAGGTTGCCGGCAACTGTAACCATATTATCACTGGCTTCCTCACTAATATCCGTCCGCAGCTAGCTCCAAACGCGCCGCTATGCATCGCCGTGCCAGCGTGGTACGACGCGTCCGGCCGGACCGCTCATTTGCCGCTGATAAAAAACCTCCAGCAGCTCGGCTATTATCAGCTCAACCGCACACCGCTCATCTATCGCCGCCCCGATCAGATCGTCGCCCGCGAACTACTAGTCCTAAAGACAATTGATAAAACCGCGCCTCAAGCTTGACAACTTAAGCCAAATTAGCTACACTGGTACAGATTGTTTATAAAAAACTATTTAAGGAGTTGCTATGTCAAAAGTTAAGGCTGGCGGTTCAGCCAGAAACACAAGGGACAGTGTTGGTCAGAGACTTGGCGTCAAGTGTTTTGGCGGTCAGAAAGTCAACGCTGGCCAGGTGCTAGTACGCCAAACAGGCGCAACTAAAATTGCTGGTAACGGCACATATGTCAGTAAAAATTACACTATTCATGCTGCGAAAGCCGGTACAGTTAACTTTAAGAAAGTCAAGAAAACCCGGTTCACCGGCAAAACTCAGCGGCGAACTCAGGTTTGCGTAGATTAAAAAACTATAAGGCACAATAGACGACCGGACACGCAGTTCGGTCGTTTAATATTTACTTTTTGCTTCTAAAATTGTAATCCGTTTAATCTAGCGAGGAATCATCACCCTCTTCAGCCTGTTCACGCCTGTCTTGATCCTGGCGGTCTCTTAGTTCTGCTACAAATCTAACCATTTCATCAACACGCTCTAATAATCTTGATAAATAGCCCCTATCAACATTCTCCCCGGATCGTACATCCGCATCCAGTGATCTTATTCTTAGCTGGACTTCGTTAACTGAATTGCCAAGTAGATCTATTTTATTTTGCGGAGCAATCTTCTCAAGTACCTGAGCTGTATTGCCAACTTGATTAAGATTACCGTCAGCAAACGACAAACCTGCCTGAAAACCATCAAGCGACACGCTTCCCGCTGTATCTATACTTTGCATAGCCTTATTCAAGCCCTCTCTCGCCGACTGCGCTGCCTGCAAACAGTTGTCTATCAATTCCCTAAGCTTTTCGCTATTCATTTCCGGCTGCTGTTCATCGCCCTGCGTGTTTGCTTCTGGCTGATCATTAAATTCGCCTGTTTTTACCGCTTTTTCAGGCGGCTGAGAACTTGCATCTGGCGATTCTTTGCCTCCACCCCTTAACGCTGCTAATAAATAAGCGCGGGCTTCCTCTGGATCCTCTGGAATAGCAGTAGCCTCCTTTTTGCCAGCTCGAGCCAGCCTTGCTCGTAACTCCTCCGCAGGCGACAATTTCTCCTTTGGAGAATCAGAACTATCGCGCGCCGCAATTTCCGCAGTAGTAGATTTATCGCTTTCCGGAGACGCCACGCCAGATGTCTCCAAAGCCAAATTTCCCATACAACCCGAAATTACACCCCCATCTTCCCGCAACGCTTCCGGATTAACCGCCGGCAAACCATCAGCCTGAGATTCACCGTCTGCCGGATGTTCTGTTTTTGGTATTTCTTGTTTTTGATCTCCAGCTGGATACCGACCTGGAAACATTTCTATCATAATGTTAATTATAGCAAAACATAAGCGAAAAGTCAACTACGGCACAACAAACATATGCCCCAGTCAAATGCCAAAATGCCTTAATCTAGGCCCAGATGATACTTAATGCGAGACACCACATCGCTAATAACTACCTGCGATTTCACCAGATAATCATCAACACCCAAGCTCTCAGCGCGCTCCTTGTCTTTTGGCTGACTAAGCGCTGTTAACATGATAATCCGCACATTGGCAGTCTCTGGCGTGTTGCGCAAAATATCCAGCACGTCAAAGCCGCTAATCTTCGGCATCATTGCGTCGAGCAAAATCAAATCCGGACGATATTCCACTGTCGCTGATAAAGCATCCTCGCCATTATGGACTTCCCTGACGTCAAAACCCTCAAGCTCAAGCCTTGAACGATAAACCGCCGACAGTGCCATTTCATCTTCTACTAATAAGATCTTTTTTTTCTGACCGCTCCCATTCATAATACTTTTAATTTTAACGGTTATCGATAAAAAACACAAGCATTATAAAGATTTGGCTTTTTCCAGTTGCGGATCTTTATCGTTCTTCACATCGTCCGCTGTCAATTCCACTTCCACATCAGGCTTAATACCTTCCTTATCGATATTCTTGCCCTTTGGCGTATACCAGCGCGCCTCGGTGACTTTTAGTTGCGAACCGCTAGCCAAATCAAGTACCACCTGTACGCTGCCCTTGCCATAACTTTTTTTACCGACTAATTTTGCCTTGCCATAATCGCGCAGCGCTCCTGCTGTAATCTCGCTGGCGCTGGCGCTATTCTCATTAATCAGCACTACCGTCTGCATATTCTCTAAAATCGGCGAACCAGTCGAATTTAAGGTCTTGACCGTCTCCGAACCGCGCCGTTCCGTCAAAACAACTTGGTCATTCAGCCACAATCCCAGTAAACCCTGCGCCGAATCAACTGTCCCGCCAGGATTATTACGCAAATCCACAATCACCTTCGTCACGCCCCTGTCAATGAATTCCCGGGCAGCTTTTCTGGCAGCGCTGACCGTGTCATCATTAAACCTGCTAACTGTCAAAATACCAATTTTACCGTTAATTTTCGACTCCACTGCCGGCGCGGTAATGTTTTGCCGCACCACGGAGACCTCGTGGATTTGCTGCCCGTTCTGCAGCGTCAACTTAACCGACGTGCCAATTTCGCCGCGAATCTTATCGACAACTTTATCAACACCCCAATCAGCAACTTCCTCGCCGTTCACTTTCATAATCACTTCGCCAGCCTTTATGCCCGCTTTTTGCGCTGGACTGTCGTTTAACGGCTTGATAATTGTAGGTTTATTATTCCTTAAACCAATCTCTGCGCCTATGCCGCCGCCGATATTACCGCTTAGCGACTTCTTAAACTCCTCAGATTCTTCCGGATCCATATACGATGTATGTTTATCGCCGACAGCAGCCACCAAACCCCGGCTGGCACCGTAAATTAACTTTTGCGTATCCAGTTTGCCGTCATAATTTGCCGCCAGTTGCTGGTACGTTTCTTGAACGCTAGACAAATCGATCGTTTTATTAGACGCGCGCATCCCAAACATCGGCGCGGCTGCCGCAAAAATTGTTTCATAGCGAGTCCCCGCCGCGAAGCTAACAATGGCCACGATAATCACTGCCAAAAACTGAACCGACTGGCTTTTTTTTCTCTCCGTCATATCATTACATTATACAACAAAACGCCCGGTTAGCGCGAGCGTTTTATGTTAATAGAGGCTATTTTAGAAATAAATGTATGTCAGGCCAGAGGCTGAACGCGTATAATTCCGATATAATCCATCCCAAGCAAAGTTGTAGTCGCTCACTGTAATTGTACCGTCACCATTAACCGATTCAACATACATAACATGACCGTAATAACCGATGTTCATCACTGCCGCGGCGCCTGCTTTTGGCGTCGAGCCGCTGGAAATACCATGACGCGCTGCCGTTGATGGCCACTGATTAGCGTTACCCGCGCCGCCAAAATGCGGCACGTACCGACCGGTGCTATGGATTTTCCAAGCCACATAGCTCACACATTCGCGCGTAAATAGTCCCCACGGATCAACATAAGCATCCAGCGGTGCATTCGCCCAAACACCCGGATAACCGCCGCCGCCTGGAATACCGCCTGGGATTGATACGCCATTACCAAGAGCGCGCCGGTTGGCAGCTGCCTGCTCCTCGCGAAGTTTAGCGACCTCGCTATTACGCTTTTGCGCTAGTGCCGAATAAGCGTTTTGGTCGTTCTTAGTATCGGCAACCAGTTTAGCTTTCTCTGACTGTTTGGACGACAGAACATTGCGCTGCGCTTCTTGGTCTCTAAGCGTATTCTCGACTAGTTTTTTATTCTCTTCCAATTTCTTTTGGAGTGCCTTAATTTCCTTGATCTTGCCGTTCAGCGATGTCCTCAGCGAACTGCGCTGCTCTTGCTTATCAATGTAATCTCCTATGCTATTTGAGCTGGCCAGCATCTCCAACGGCGAGATCTGATCATCAACATGCATATCCGCCAGGACCTGGCCCATCGCCTTGCGCCTTTGCTTTATTAATATCTCATTTCTCTTTATCTGCGCATTCAGATTGTCTATTTTCTTTTGACTGTCAACTATCTGCCCCTGAATAGTGGTAATCTGGCCATTTATTTTATCCAGCTCAGATTGCAAATTATCCGCCATTTCGCCCAAACGAGACGCCTCGGAATTATATTTGCTGGCTTCTTGTTCTTTTGCTTTGATTTCTGCCTCGTAATCACGAGCAAAAACATGCGAACCCAAGGCGAAAACACCTGAGCCTGCAACCAACACAGCCACCGCCACCAGGGCTGCCCTGCTGGCTAATGAATCTGAAATTGGTGTGGTGGACCGTAATTTCATACCTATATGTTAGCACAAGCATGATAACGCTGTCAACAGGATTTGAACCACTTTAAGAAAACCCTATAGCAAGCACTCTTTTTTTAGACCAAAACTACAACTTCAAATATTTGCGCGTGGCAATCCATGAGGAGACTACGCCGATAAATGCACCGATGACAATCATCGCCAAAAGTACCAAGCCGACGTACATAGTTAGGCTGCTAAGCAAGCCCTCTGCCGGAATGCCGTATCTGGTCATCGGCTCGCGAACGAAGAATAACAAGCTATAGCCGGCGATCGTCGCGATAATTGCCGCGATAAACCCGTACATTACCGCTTCTACGATAAACGGCCCGCGGATAAAACTCCTTTCAGCGCCGATTAGCTTCATCATTTGAATCTCGTCTTTCCGGTTAAAGATTGCCATGCGAATCGTATTAAAAACGACCAGCGAAGAAATCACCACGAACACCACAGTGGCAATTGAACCGCCAATACTTGCCAAATGCACCCAGTCGCCAACGGTTTTCAGCGCCTGCTGGCGGTCGCCGCTAAACGACGGTTCTTGGCGCGGATCTTTGTATTTTTTATACAATTTGTCAGTTTTAATAAAATTCTCCAGAGATTTCTGATTATTCAAATCTTCTACCGAGACTCGCAGCGTCGCCGACATTTCATTGCTGGATTCTTTAATAGCCTCCAATGCCTCCGGGTCGTCCTCATACTGCTTGGCTTGCTGATCGCGCGCCTCCTCGGCAGAAACGTATTTTACACCAACCACATTATCCAATTTGGCAATCCGCGACTTAATAGCGTTAATTTCTTTTTCCGGCGTATCGCCCTTTAGGTAAATCGACATATCGGCTTGTTTAGAGATATTGGATGCCGTGTCTAATAAAATTTGGCGGGCGGACATCGTCATAAAAACGATCAAAAGCGTAATACTCATCACCGCAGTAGCAGCAACCGTCAGCCAAGCATTGCGGCTAAAACTATTGATGCCGTAGCGGCACATTCTGACAAACGTCAACCAGCCGCGCCGGCGCTGTTTGATACGAACTGCTTCCCTTGAAGATACGGGTTTTTTCCTTGTCTTTGCCTTTGTCATTGCTTATAACTTCCTTTTGCTTGGTCAGAAGTAATCTTGCCGTGATCAATGGTAATAACGCGCCGCTTCAACCGGTTAACAATCTCCACGTTGTGCGTCGTTAAAATAACTGTCGTGCCGTATTTATTAATTTTTTCCAGCAAACGCACGATATCCCAGCTATGTTTAGGATCCAGGTTGCCAGTCGGCTCGTCAGCGATCAGAATTTTCGGCTGGCGCACCACTGCCCTAGCAATCGCCACCCGCTGCTGCTCGCCGCCAGACAACTGATTCGGAAATTGTTTTTCCTTGCCTTTCAAGCCCACTAGTTCAATCACTTTCGGCACGGTTGATTTAATTTCGCGGTTAGTCATCCCGGCAATTTCCAGCGCAAACGCGATATTCTCAAATACTGTCCGATTTGGCAGCAGCTTAAAATCCTGAAACACCACGCCAATCTTACGGCGCAGCAACGGAATGTGCTTATCTTTCAAATTGTCATAATCAATACCGCCAACGACGATTTTCCCGGAACTTGGCTTTTCCTCGCGTGTCAGGAGCTTCAGTAGCGTCGATTTACCAGCGCCAGAGGTGCCAACGATAATCACAAACTCGCCAGCGCTAACATGAATACTCGCCCGATTTAAGGCTGGCTTATTATTCTTCCCGTAATTCTTCGTCACCCTATCTAACAGAATCATCAGGCAATATTATAGCATAAACTGTATTCTGGCCGCAAACTGCTGCTATCACTGGGTTTTTCGCAAGTACGCCTCAATAAACTCATCGATATCGCCATCCAGCACGCCCTGGGCGTTGCGATTCTCGTGCTTGGTGCGAGTATCCTTGACCAGCGTATACGGATGCAACACGTAGTTTCTAATCTGGCTACCCCAGTTGGCTGACTCGCCGGCCCTGAGATCAGACAGGGTTTCGGCGTGCTGCTCCAGCTTCATCGCCAGCAACTTGGAGCGCAAAATCTTCAGCGCCGTTTCTTTATTCTGAATCTGCGAGCGCTCGTTTTGGATCGCCACGGTAATGCCCGTCGGCACGTGCGTCACCCGCACCGCCGAGTCAGTAGTATTCACACCCTGGCCGCCCTTACCGCCCGAACGATACACATCAATCCTCAGATCACTCGGGTCAATCGCAATTTCATCCGGCGTATCAATTTTTGGTAGCACCTCCACCAGCGCGAAGCTAGTCTGGCGCAAATTATCAGCATTAAACGGACTGAGGCGCACCAGCCGATGCACGCCATTTTCTGAACGCAATTTTCCATAGGCAAACGGCCCAGAAATCTCCAGCACCGCCGTCTTTATCCCCGCATCATCATTGGTCGAACACTCCAGCGTGTCAGTTTTCATCCCCGACTTCTCCGCCCAGCGCAGATACATCCGCTCCAGCATCGCCGCAAAGTCCTGAGCATCCAGCCCGCCTACGCCAGCCGAAATCCGCACTACCGCCTCGCGGTTGTCGTATGGGCCGTTGAACAGCAAATCGGTCTTGCGCCGAGCAAATTCCTGCTCCAATGCTGATATTTGCGCCTCAAACTCCGGCAGTAGATCATCGTCGCCCAGCTCCATCAACTCAGCGATATCTGCTAGCTGCACCCCGAGCGTCTGCCACGGCTCGACTGTCTGACGCAAGCTAGCCGCCTTTTTTGCCAAAGCCTGCGCCTCGTCCGGATTATGCCAAATCTCCGGCTGATTGAGCCGCTCATCCAATTCCGCCAGCTCCTGCTCCAGCGCCGCAAAATCCAGCGCCGCCTTGGCCTGTTCTACTTCTGATTGCAGGGTTTGGATACGTTTTTTTAGCGGTTGCATGAATACCATTGTAACAATTTTGCTATACTTTTTGTATGAAGATTGGCATATTTGATACGGGAACTGGCGGCAAATTAGTAGCAAAGAGGCTGAAAAAATTACTGCCGCAGCATTCGTACATCACGGCGATCGACCGCGAGCACGCACCGTACGGCAATCGTTCACCGGAAGAGATTATCACGCTAACCGATGCCGCCATCCAGCCCCTGCTGTCATGTAGCATCATTATCCTCGCCTGCAATACCGCTACAACAATTGCCATACAACCACTACGACAGCGTTATCCAGATGTCCGCTTTATTGGCTTTGAGCCAATGATTAAACCAGCTGCAACACTCACTAAATCACGTCATGTCACTCTATTGGCGACAAACGCCACCAAACACAGCCAGCGTCTGCGCGCGCTTATCAGCCAATAGGCTGCTGGTATCCACATCGATACGCCTGATACTCGTGCGTGGGCGCAGATGATTGATCAAGGTTTGGCCGACGATATTGTGCTTGATGAAGTATCGGCCAGTGTTGCGGACGGCAGCGATGTTATTGTTCTAGGCTGCACGCATTATCTGGCAATTAAGAGGCGGTTACAACGCCTTTTTCCGCAATGCCGCATTCTTGAACCCACTACAATTATCGCCAAGCGGATTAGCGATTTTGCTAGCTAATTGTTATACTTATCCTAATGAATCAAGACATTGCTAAAATCCTCGTGACTACTGAGCAAATTAACAATGCAGTGGCGCAGCTGGGCCGAGAGCTGACGGCAGAATATCGTGACAAAAACCCGCTGGTCATCGGTATACTGCGCGGTGCAGCACCGTTTATGATTGATCTAGTGCGAGCGATGGACTGTTACCTGGAAATCGATTTCATTGACGTCTCTAGCTACGGCGACGCAACTGAATCATCTGGCGCGGTCACTATCCTCAAAGACATTGATAGCGACGTTACTGGGCGGCATATTTTGCTGGTCGAGGACATCGTCGATACCGGCCGAACGTTGGAAAAATTGCTAGAATTATTCTCTTGTCGCGGTGCAGCCTCAATCAAAGTCTGCTCACTGCTCG
The DNA here is from genome assembly GCA_963548835.1 of uncultured Candidatus Saccharibacteria bacterium. Taxonomy (GTDB): domain Bacteria; phylum Patescibacteriota; class Saccharimonadia; order Saccharimonadales; family Saccharimonadaceae; genus Nanosynbacter. The sequence goes on along the minus strand of CAUUVO010000002.1, from coordinate 28,110 downwards.
ACAAACCCGAACGACGTATCACCAACGTTACCGCCGATTACGTCGGCCTGTCCGTCCCCAACGAATTCGTCGTCGGCTACGGCCTAGATTTCCGCCAACAATACCGCAATCTGCCATATATCGGGGTATTGAAACCAGAAATCTATCAAAATTAGAGATTTTCCACCGCCGCCACGAACTGCTCGCCGCGATCATTGTAGCTCTTAAACGTATCAAAGCTAGCGGCGGCCGGGCTGAGAATCACTACGTCGCCAGGTTGCGCTTGGCTCGCTGCCGCCGTGACGACCATTGGCATTGGCGTCATTTCTAATTGCACAATTTGGCAAGAGACGTTTTCTTTGCGCAAAATTTCGATAATTTCACTGGCATTAGCGCCGTTGACAATCACCGCTCGCATTTGCTGCCTGGCGATTTCCTGCGCTAATTCCTTATAGTCCGCCCCCTTGTCAGAGCCGCCCAAAATCAAAATTTTTGGCTCCGTGAAAGCTTTTAACGCGGCAATGGCGCTACCAGGCGTGGTCGAAATGCTATCATCGTAATATTTAACGCTATTTTTCTCGGCAATGAATTTCAGACGGTGCGGCAATCCTGTAAAACTTTCTAACCCAGCGGCAAATTGCTCATCGGTCACTGTAACAGGCAACTCCGTCACCGCGCTCATCGCCGCGCAGGCATTCTCGAGGTTGTGCGCGCCCGGCAACCGTAAATGATCGGTGCTGCAAATCTGCCGATTTTGCACACAAAAGTAGCCATCCTGGACATAAACTTGGTCATCGTCGGGAATAGCGTAGCGCTGCGCAAAGTCTAGCGTATCGCCGTGATTATCGCCTGTATCTAGCAGCTTATCAAGCGGCGTGGCAGCCACTTCCCGCGAATATTTATTCGTCGGGTGATATAAACAAACATCGCCAAGATGCTGGTGGCGGCGAATATTTTTCTTAGCATTGAGGTAGTCGGCGAAATCCGCATGGACGTTCAGATGATCCGGCTCGATCATTAACACCACCGCAACATGCGGCGACTTCTCGAGATCCCACAGCTGAAAACTAGACAATTCATAAACGACGATGTCGATTTTTTTAATCTTTAGCAAGACGTCCAGCGCTGGCACGCCGATATTGCCGACCAAATGTACCGTTTGCCCGGCTTGCTGCAATATTGATGCAATAAGACTGCACGTCGTCCCCTTGCCTTTCGTCCCCGTTACACCGATAATCGGTGCTGGGCATTTATCAAAAAACTCGTTGGTCGCCGACCAAATTTTACCGTTGGTTTTGATATTACGCGGCGGCAAACTGGCCGTCCGCACCACCAAATCAGCATCGCCCAGCTGCTCGCTGAAGACGTTTTTGCCAGAAATCAACTTCACGCCGTCTAGAATTGCCGGCAGTTCATCCGCCGGGCGCTCGTCAGCCACCACGAATTCCGCGTCAGGAAATTTCCGCCGGAAATATACCAAATTTGATATACCTTCTACGCCGTAACCAGCGATAATTATTTTCATATTTACAGTATAACATAGAGTAAATTAATCATAGCAACATCCTAAACTTGACTTATTTTATACACTATGCTATTATTCAAGACATGAATGAACAATTTATTACCCCCACACAACCAGAAGGCAAATCTGACACAAGCGATTGGGATGCAATTGCTGAAGTAGTATCTAGAGAAGTCGGAGCTAGCAAAGGTCTGGCAATTGATTATGACACTCTACCATTAACTCATGAAGCTATGGGATTGCCGTCTCCAGAAAAAGAAGAAGAAACAAGTCCAGATTCAGCAACGGATTCAACACCGCAAGGAGCTGTTGACCTGCCGTCAGAATTAGATTCTGATAATAAACAGGTTTAGAATTTGCGCCACTGTTTGCGCGCCCATCTGGTAGTGTCCCAAGGCGCACGACTTGGTTGCCTCGATATCGTCGACAAATAACAATAAATTATTAGCCATAAGGAAGTTTTACAAAAAAACATATCAAATTTGATATGTTTTTTGTATTATTAGTCATTCTAATTCAGCACAGCTAGCTTCTCCTGAAGCCGCAGCAGCAGATCTCTGTCGCCAGAGCTTACGCCAGCGAGAACGCGGACGTCTGAGTCGAGGAATTCTCTGGCTACTTGGATTATCTTCTCGGCGGTAATTGCCAAGATTGCCGCTGGCACGCCAGCATAATCTTTGACAAAGTCGTCAGAAAAATAGCGCCGGGTATAAAAGTTACTAATTTGCGCCACCGTTTGCGCGCCCATTTGATAGCGCCCCAGGGCGTACGACTTGGCGGCCTCGATATCCTCGGCAGCGATATCGCCATTTAATACCTTCTTCAGCTCGCGCACGATAATATCAAATAGCACTTCCGCAGTCTCCAAATTGACTTGTCCGCCAAAATCCCACGACGAGTCATAAAATCCGACCGAAGTATCGCTAAACATTCCATAAACCAAGCCTTTTTTACGGGCCATACCCAGAATCCGCGAACTCAGCGTTCCGGTCAAAATATGATTCAAACAGCCCATAGCATCCGATTCTTCGTTAGTTAGCTCGCGCGGCAGGCTTATTGACCAGCCAAAGTTCAAATTCGACGCTTCTTTACGGCGAATTAACAGAGGCCGCGCACCGTGCAGCTCATCGCGCGGAATTGTAAATCGTTCGCCGGGTTCCAATTGCCATTGCTCTAAAAAATCCTTAATGGCGGTCTTGCGGCCAGACATTTTTCCAGCAATCACAAACCGCATATTATTGAGCGTATGCGTCCGCCGATGATGCTCCTTGATATCTTTTATCGTTACGTTGTCCATTTTTTTCAGGCGCTGGCTATCTGTCAAAATATCCTCGCCCAAAGCTTGCTGTACCCGCAGCCATAATACGCGGCTGTGATTATTCAAATAGCCGGTTAATTCCGAGCGAACATTGCCCTTCTCTGCCTCAAACGAATCGCTAGTAAACCGCGGCGTAACAATCGCCAGCCGCTGCAATTCCAAAATCCGATCCCACTCAAAATCCGCGCAAACCGCCTCGTACACCATGGAATAATCAGAGGTATAGGCATTGTGATAGGCGCCGTTCTTTATAAATTCCTGCTCGTAGGCATGCTCCGAACGAAATTTCTCGTTTGCGCCAAACGCCATATGTTCCATCAAATGTGCTGTTTCATAAATCTCCTTATCCCGCACGTAGCGGTCGCCTGCCCGAAACTGTACCTGAAAACTCATTACCGTGGCGTCTGGGACGTCGATTAACAGACCGCGCGCACCATTCTTCAGTTTAACTTCCTCAACTGTATGCTTCATCTATTCTGCTCCTTAATTGTCTATTGCCTGAATTATCTGCGATGTTTTTTACGATTTTGGCGCTGCGCTTTCTTTTTCTTGCGTGCTTGGTTCTTAGCGCGGTTTGATTCGGCGCTTGATTTGCCTTTTTTCACCGAAAAGTCGTCGTCGCGATTTTCCTCGCCCGCACCAAGCTCATTAACGCCGCGTTCCACAGCGTTCTCTGCCAAGCGCGTTAATTCCGTGTCGTATTCATCATCCTGCGACTGGCGAACCACCGCATCGGCCTCATGAATATTGAAGATGACCGTCAGAACTTCATCGCGCAAATTAGCCTGCAAGCTTTCGAACAATTTTTGCGACTCCGAACGATATTCCACCAACGGATCGCGCTGGCCGACACTGCGCCAGTGAATACCCTCGCGCAGGTGCTGCATATTCTCCAAATGCTGCATCCATAAGGTATCCAGCACCGCCATATAAACCTCGCGCTCCACGCCGCGCAAATTATCCGCGCCAATTTCAGACTCTTTCGCCGCATATGACTCTTCAGCCAGCTTCAGCGCCTTTTCATAGCGCAGCCTATCTTTCTTCTCTTTGCCAATTTTCGAAATTTTCGCTTCGTCGCTTGGGAAAATTGCCATAAAATCTTCGACAAACTTCGGATTATTCTTAGTTGGCAGCGCTGCCAGTTCATGAACTTTCGCTCGCAGTAAGCGTTCAATCTCCGGCTTAATATTGTCACCTTCCAAAATCTTGCGGCGCATGACATACACCACGCGACGGTGGCGATTAATCACGTTGTCATACTGAACAACACTTTTGCGCGTATCGAAATTGTAGCCCTCGACGCGCTTCTGGGCTGCTTCCAAAGTTTTCGATACGGCGCGGTTTTGAATCGGCGTTTCCTCATCCACGCCCAGCCGATCCATCAGCGCCGCGATGCGCTCGCCCTGGAAAATTCGCATCAAATCATCTTCGGTCGATACATAAAACTGCGTCTCGCCTGGATCGCCCTGACGACCGCCGCGGCCGCGCAGCTGATTGTCGATGCGCCGTGATTCGTGGCGCTCCGAGCCAATCACCACCAGACCACCTAACTCCTTGACACCCTTGCCCAGCTTGATGTCGGTACCGCGTCCGGCGATGTTTGTCGCTAGGGTAATCGCGCCCTTTTCACCAGCCTTCTCGATGATAGCCGCCTCACGCTCATTATTCTTGGCGTTCAAAATCTCAAACTTGATGCCTTCTTTTTCCAAATATTTGGCAATCTGCTCGTTCTTAGCAATCGAGCCAGAACCAACCAGCACTGGCCGGCCTTGCTTATGATAATCCTTGATAGCTTCGGCCACTGCCTTCAGTTTGCCCTTTTCGGTCTTGAAAATCAGGTCTTCTTTATCGTCGCGAATAACTGGCTTGTTCGGTGGAATCTGGATAACGTCCAGTGAATAAATTTGTTGAAACTCCTCGGCTTCGGTAAATGCCGTACCGGTCATACCGGAAAGTTTATTATACAAACGGAAATAGTTCTGGAACGAAATGGTCGCCAGTGTCATGCTTTCTTCTAGCACTGGCACGCCTTCTTTCGCCTCAATTGCCTGATGCAAGCCTTCGTTGTAACGGCGTCCTTGCATCAAACGACCAGTGTGCTCATCGACGATGATCACTTCGCCGTCGTTGGTCACTACATAATCTTTGTCGCGCTTGAACAATGTTTGTGCTCGCAGCGCCTGGTCCATGTGGTAAACACTGCGCACGTGGTCTGGCGTGTACAAATTTTTTATTCCCAGCAGTTTTTGGACTTTTTCCACGCCCCCGTCGGTCAAGGCTACGCTGCGGCGCTTTTCATCCAAAACATAGTCCTCTGGTATTAATTTACTGGCAACTTTGGCAAAGGTATAGTAATTGTCCGGGTTCTCCGCTGCCGGTGCCGAGATGATCAGCGGCGTACGCGCCTCATCGATCAAAATTGAGTCCACCTCGTCAACGATAGCAAAGTTCAGCTCGCGCTGACGTAATAAGTCAACGTCGTTCACCATGTTGTCACGTAGATAGTCAAAGCCAAACTCGTTGTTAGTGCCATACGTAATGTCGGCAGCATAAGCTTCTTTACGGGTGACCGGACGGAGCTTGCGCATGCGCGGATCGTCGTGATGCTCGTTGTCATACTCTTTGTCGTACACAAATGACGCTTCGTTGATGATCACACCAGTAGTCAAGCCCAAAAAGTCATACACCTGGCCCATCCAGCCAGCGTCACGCTGCGCCAGATAGTCGTTGACAGTCACCACGTGAACACCCTTGCCTTCCAGTGCGTTGAGATAGGTCGGCAGCGTCGCCACCAGGGTCTTACCTTCACCGGTCTTCATCTCGGCAACATTGCCCTCATGAAGAACCATGCCGCCGATTAGCTGAACATCGTACGGGCGCTCACCGATGACGCGCTTGGCTGCTTCGCGCACCACCGCAAAGGCATCCGGCAAAATCGTATCCAGTGTTACATTCTTCTTCGTCAGACGCTTTTTCAGCGCTTCTGTCTGCGCTTGCAGCTCCTTATCTGACAGTTTTTCATATTTTTCAGACAGACCGTTAATTACGTCAACTTGCTTCTGCAGCCGCTTCAAAATCTTCTTCTGCGGATCGCCAAAAATCTTACTCAGCGCCTTTTGTTGTGTCATTGCCATAAACTCAAAACTCCCTCACTTTCAGGCATTTTCAAAAACTATGTATTATTATAGCGTTTTTTGAATAATTTGAAAAGAAAAAGCGCCCAAAATCTGAGCGCTTCATACCAACTCCAGGTATAAATTATTTTCGACTCAATCCTCGCTTCAACCTAGCCAAAACCCCGCGGCTGCTGCCGACGTGCGTTAAAACGTCATCCTTATACTTTCTCACCTGTCCGTTTAACTTCGCCTCGACAATATCCACCGCCGCCAGCACGTTCATTGTCGAATCTTTGGCAGTAATTTTCTTATCTGGCACGTTAATGATAACCTCAACCTCGTACTTGTTACCGCCAGGGTTGTCAATCTGCTTAATCTTCACGTCAGCGGTCGCACTTTTGCGGGCATGCCGCGGCAAATATTTGCCCAGCGCGCCGATTTTTCGCTCGACATATTTTTTCGTCGTGTCTGTCAATTCGTATTTGACACCGGTAATGGTAATATTTTTAATCATGATTCCTCCTTTTACTACGCAAGTGTAACATTCTCATGTTTTGCTATTTTTAGCAATTCTTCGTGCATTATAGTTATTTTATCCTCAGTGCTTAGCTTTTCAAAATTCTTACTCACCAAGGTACGGTTTGGTTTTTTGTAAATTACGGCGTATATTTCCTTAATATCATTTGTCAGCGCTTCAACCTGCCACTCAAGCGTATCAAGACGGTCTTTTACGCCGTGCATATCCTGCTTCAAGGCGCTAACATCTTGTTTCAAAGCACTAACATCTTGCTTCAAAATACACACGTCCGATTCGAGAGACCCCAGCCTCTTTTCAACCGAACCAAGCCTAGCCTCGATCCTGTTTAAACGCTCGCCGTGCTCGTCAAATCGCGGCAAAACAACAGTTTCCAAGGCCTCGACCACGCCATCGGCGATCGCGCCCTTGATCCATTGCTTGTCGTCATTAGTTAGCGCCATATACCCTCCTAATACCTATTATATCACCTCGCGGCCATTCATATACGGACGAAGTACCTCTGGCACTGTCAAACTGCCGTCCTCGTTCTGGAAATTCTCCAAAATCACCACCAATGACCGCGCCAACGAAACCGCCGTACCGTTTAAGGTGTGGACCGACTCAATGCTGCCGTCCGCTCGCCGCACCCGAATATTCAAACCGCGCGCTTGATAATCCGTACAATTCGAGCAGCTCGTCAGCTCGCGGTAGGTCTGATCAACCGGCGACCAATATTCAATGTCATACTTTTTGGCAGCTGGCGCGCCCAAGTCACCCGCCGCGATATTTACCACGTGGTACGAAATACCAATTTGCTGCCACAGTGCTTCCTCGACGCTGAGGATTTTTTCATGGATCTCCTTGGACTGTTCCGGCAGACAAAACGCGTACATTTCCAATTTATTGAATTGATGTACTCGAAATAATCCGCGCGTGTGCTTGCCGTACGTGCCTGCTTCCCTGCGATAGCATGGGCTATACCCAGCGTAGAGCAGCGGCAAATCTTTCTCGTCCAAAATCTCATCAGCATGATAGCCCGTCAGCGGCATTTCCGCCGTCCCAATCAGCGTCAAATCCTCGCCTTCAACGACGTATTCGTTGCTACCCTCGCCCTTCGGCGTAAAGCCAGCGCCCTCAGCCGTGCGCATATTCACCATGTGCGGCACGGTCATGAACGTAAAGCCTTGTTTCATGACATAATCCAGCGCAAATTGTGTGATAGCATTTTCCAACAGCGCCAAATCGCCTTTAAGGTAATAAAACTTCGCGCCAGCTACTTTCGCGCCGCGCTCAAAGTCCACCCAGCCGCGACTAACAGCATAATCCAAATGATCCTTGGCGCCCGTTTTACGCTCGCCGTAAGCCTTTACCTCAACCGAATCTTCCTCGCCGCCAAGCGGCACGTCGTCAAAGGTGATGTTCGGCACGTTTTTCAGGATTGCGGCTACTTTTTCCTCAGTGGACTTTAAGTAACCTTCACGCTCTGCCAACTCAATTTTCAGCTGTTTTCCCTGGTCAATTAGCTCCTGATCCGGGCGACCGCCTTTCATCTTCGCTGAAATTGCATTCCGCTGTTCACGCAGTGCCTCCACCTGTTTTTGCAGGTCGCGGCGCTCGTCATCTAATTGCAACATTGTTGCAATATCGACCGCGTACCCCTTGTCATTTGCCGACTTTTGCACCAAATCAGCATTTTCTCTAATAAATTTGATATCTAACATGTCTTAATTATATAACAACTTCTGCTTAAACGTGAGAGATTATACCTGCGCCAAGCAGCCCTATTATCGCCAACCCCAGCACAAATCGATAAATTATGAACGAACGAAAATTATTGCTTTGGATAAACTTAAGCAGCCAGGACACTGCCATATATCCCACGCCGAAAGAAACTACCGTGGCAATGATAGTTGATGTCCAGCCGACGCCGCCGGAAATGTGCTTATACTTGGTGACGACCTCCAATAATCCCGCCGCCACCAAAGCCGGAATTCCTAAGAAAAAGCTTAGCTTAGTGACCGACACGCGATCAAATCCGCGGAACAAACCAACAGAAATTGTCGCGCCAGAACGGCTGACTCCAGGAATCAGCGACAAACATTGTCCCATACCAATCGCCAGCGTATCCTTCCAGTTCGTCTCGACTTCATTTCGCTTATTTTTTGCCGCCCGATTATCCGCCAGCCACATCACCACGCTCCATCCGATCAGCCCGATCGCCACAAACCACAAGCTCCTCAGCACCGTCTCAACTTCATGCTTAAACAATAAACCGACGACAGCGATAGGAATTGAGCCAATTATAATCGCCCAGCCGTATTTATAATCAAACTTCCGGCGCGCTCGCTTCCACCACAGCCCGCGCCACCAGGCTTGCAGAATCCGCCAAATATCGCTCCAGAAATAAATTACCGCCGCCAGAATTGCCCCAATTTGGATAACCGCCGTAAATGCCACCACACTCGGATCATCGATTTTCATCCCCATCAATTTCTCGACAATCGTCAAATGTCCAGTCGAAGAAATCGGCAAAAACTCCGTAATTCCTTCAACAATACCAAGGACAATCGCCTGCCACCAAGTCACGCTTAAAAATTACCTTTCATCTTTCAAGTGTAGCATTAGCAGGACAATCATTCAAATATTGTTTTGGTAGATTCAGCATCAATGTGCATATTTTCCGGTATACCCTCTTCGTAATATGAACGCGCCGGTCCGTTCACGTTAACGTTAATACTAGCTGGCGCATATATCTTAAAGTTGGCTAACGTGCTAAACACCCGGCAGCCGCCAAAGAACATCGTTCGCGGACATTCTTCATCGACGGACAATATTAGCCGGTCGCCGTCGCGGCGAGCTTTGATAGTCGGTTTTTTGACGCTTGGCAAGTTCAGATAACTAGCTTCGACTCGCAGCTTGTCGGAATCCGTGCGAACCACGCTGCCCATTGCGCCTTCAATTACAATTGATTTAACGCCGTTTGTATCCGGCATTTTAACGTCCATTTTCCTAGTCAAGTGCTGCGTTTCATAAGAAAATTCCGAGCCAGTCTGCATGCCGAAAATCCCGGCACTTGCCATACTCATAGAAATAACAATTGTCGCTGCAATCATCGCGATCATCGACACGCGGTTCATCGTCCACGTAAATACGCTGCGCGCCAGCACCATGCCCAGCACCACCGCAGCAATGCCGCCAATCGCCAGCGAGAACCATAGTCCCCACGCCCACATTTGCGCGTTCAAGCCATCAAGCAAATTAACTAACGAAACGCCAAATGCCCCGCCAACAATCAGCCCAAACAACACAGCCAGCGTCATCAAGAAAATCAGCGCGCCGGCAGAGTAGCGGAAAATCTTAGCAACAACCGTTGCCCCGCCGCCATCAGTCATCGCCGAAGCTTCATCAACTGCCGCTTTTTTTAGCGAAGCCAGAGTCACTGGTTCGCCGCGCATCCGAAGCTTGTCCGACGCCGTTCGCGCTGGCGGCATCGACAGCCACATCACCACATAAATCAGTACTGCCGTACCAAATGTCATAAACGGCGATATAATGGCAATTAACCGCACCCACAGCGGATTGATGTTAAAATACGCCGCCACGCCCGCACATACGCCACCGATAATCGCGTTATTTGGATCGCGCATCAATTGTTTCGCTGGCTTATCATCAATATCTTTATCTTCTATCTCATCAATCGCTTCGCTGGCATCATCCGAGAAATCGCGCGGTTCGCCCATTTGTTTTTGCACCGCCAGGACGTCATCGTGACTGATCACGCCATCCTTTGCCACGCCGCGCTCCGCCAAAAGCTCCACCATTCGCGCTTCAATTTCTTGCATGGCTTCCGGCTCGGCATGCATATTTTTTTGAATTGAATTAAGGTATTTCTCCAATGATTTTTTGGCATCAATCTCCGCGCTAAACGGCGTTTTCGCCAAATGGATTCTGGTTATTTCTTTCATCGCTTTGCTCCTTTCTCGAGATTTTTCAGCGAATTATTTAACAGTTTTATCCGATCTTTCAATTCATCCACCAATTGCTTGCCATTGTCAGTCAGCGAATAATATTTGCGTGGCGGACCTTGCTCGCTTTCCTGCCATTCGTGTTGCAAATAGCCGTATTTTTGCAAGCGGCTGAGCAGCGGATAAATTGTCCCCTCAACCACCATCAGCTCCGACTCGCTCAATTGCTTCACAATGTCGCCGGTATATTGCGGTTGTTTAGCACAAACTAGCAGCACACAGTAGACCAAAAATCCTTTGCGCAGCTGAATCGCCAAGCTTTCAGCGTAAGCACTAACGTCCATGTTTTCTCTCCTCTGGCACGGTCGATTTCTCAACCCGCCCGTCTTTAATTATAACCTGATAATCGCATTTTTTCGCCAAATCAGCGTCGTGTGTCACCACGATCAACGTCACGCCCTTTTGCTTATTATAATCAAACAACAATTCTTCTACTTTGGCGCCCGTTTCACTGTCCAAGTTACCAGTCGGTTCGTCGGCAAAAATGATTTGCGGATCACCGACAATTGCCCGGGCGATTGCCAAACGCTGCTTTTGCCCGCCCGACAAATCCTTAGCACGGTTCTTGCGCTTATCATACAAGTCCACCGCCTTGAGCGCCGCGTTGATTTTGTGCGCCCGCTTTTTGCGCGGCAGCCGCGCAATTTCCAGCGGCAAACTGACGTTGTCAACCACGCTCTCATTGCCTTGGACAAAAAAGCTCTGAAAGATAAAGCCGATTTTCTTGGCGCGAAACTCATCGACATGCTTTGACTTTAGCTGCAAGATGTCTTGCCCGTCGATGATCACCTGACCATGCTGTGGCCTGTCCAGCCCAGAGATCGCGTGCATCAGCGTCGATTTTCCAGAACCAGATTTGCCGAGGATCGCCACGCTCGCGCCCGTCGGAATGTTCAAGCTGACATTTTTCAGTGCCGTAAATTGGTTTTTCTTTTTGCCGTAAATTTTCGTCACATTCTTTAGTTCAATCATGATCTCTCTCCTATTCCGTCCTTAATGCTTCAATTGGGTCCAATTTTGTTGCTTTGCGGCTTGGTAACCAGCCAGAAATTATTGCCATCACCACCAGTCCGATTACCAACAGTCCGATTTGCAGCGGATTAATCACCAGCAAGTTCGTCCCTGCGCTTAACTTCAGCGCGCTGGCAATCACTGGATTCAGCAGCGTCACCAAACTTGCCAGTCCGACGCCAATCAAGCCGCCCAGCAAACCAACCCACGCCGCCTCGTAGCGGAATAACTTGCCAATATCGCGGCCACGCATCCCCAGCGCCTTCATTAAACCAATTTGGCTGGTACGCTCCAACACTGAAATATACATAGTGTTGATAATCCCGAACACGCTCGCCAGCAGCGCCAAACCGCCAAATCCCGCCAGCGCCGCTTGCGCCGCGTTAACCATGGTGAGCAGCGTCTTGCGCACATCCTGAATCGAATAGGCGCTGTAGTCTTTGCTAATTTCGTCCTTCACCGCATCGATATTTTTCTCATCATCAACCATAGCAATCGCCGTTGAATATTCATTTGGCTGGCTTTTATCATGGCTAAATTCGTAGATTTCCTTAGCGTCAGCGGTCGAGATTCGCAGCGTCGGCTGATAGTACAAAATCGTATCCGACTCTTTGTCAACCGCAGTAATTTTCAGCGACATCTCCTTAGCAACCTCGCCGCTCTGCTCCGCACTACGCAAACCCAACGTAATCGTCTGTCCAATCGCCGACTGCGCGTCCTTGAAGCCCAGTTGCTTAACATAATCATTCGGGATGATAATTTCGCCCGGCTTTGGCATGAAATTGTTCAGCTTACCCGCCGCCAATTCTGCCCGCGTTTTATCAGCCTTTACTGCCACTTCCAAGGCAAATTTCTTATCATTGCCCGAACTCTTAGCGTACGCCACACCAGCAGTTGAATAAGCTGGGGTCACAGCTTGTACATGCGAGATTTTTCGCAGTTTAGCAATATCAGCATCGCTCATTGAATACTTGCTACGACGCGCTACCTTTTGTTTATCCAGCTGTTCTTCGCCAGTCTCTTCCGACGTATTGTACTCTGGCAGTTCTTCTTTCTTCTCTGACTCGATTTTTTTATTGACCATAATCACTTTTTTATCGCCAGCCGCATCAACCATACTATTGGTGTATAACCGACCACCTTCGCCAGCCATCAATGCCAGACCAATCGTAAACGCCCCGACCGAAATCGCCAGCGACGTCAAAATCGTCCGACCCTTTGACTGGCGGAGATTCCGCCCCGCCCGCTTGATAATATCGATTCTTCTCATGCCATACTCCTTATAGTTTTATTGTACATAGTACTATGTTATACAAGGTACTGTTAAATGTCAAGCTATTTTGACTATTTTACAACCTGAATAGCAACCCACCCCTTAGAATTCTTCGATTTTTATTTTTATTTTACAGCAAGCCGAGAGATTACCTACCCTATTCCTCATCATACTCATCCTCAATTTCCTGATCCAAAATCTCCTCAATCACGTCCTCCAACGTGATAATCCCCAGCTCATTCTCGTCATCCATCACCACAAACAAGTGATTGCGGGTTTGGATAAATCGACTGAGCACCGTGTCCAGTCGCGACCGCGCGTCAATGTCATGAATCTTATCGCGGTACAATTGACTGACTGGCAGCGGCAACTCGCGCCCTGCCACATCCTTGACATATAAAATCCCCACCAGCCGCCCATCATCACGCACCGGGATTCGTGAATGTCCAGTGTGTTTAATTTGCGCCAGTAGCGTCGCGTCCAGCTCATCACCCAAATCCACTGTAAACACCTCACCGATCGGCTTTACCAAATCGCCAGCTGTCTTTTTGCTAAATTGCAGCGCACCCGCAGCGATCCGGCTCTCATCATAATCGACCAGGCTATCCGACCGTTCAGCATGCTCATGAATAATCTGCTCCAGCTCCTGGTGCGAATACAGCTGCGGCGTCTCCTTACCCACCCAACGATTGAGCAGCTTGGACATCGGCTTCGCCAGCGGCCAAAATAACACATAAATCACATCCAGCAGCCAAAAGAAATGCCGTACAAAACGATAACCGCGCTGAGTAAAGATCGCCTGCGGCAAAATCTCGCCAAACATGGTGATCAGTAATGTGGCAATCAACCCGCCAACCACGCCGTTCGTCATATTACCCAGCAAAATCGACATCGCCGTATTGACGCCAACATTACCCAGCAAGATACAAAAAATCAGGTAATATCCGTCTTTGCGGTAGCGATAGACCCGGGCAGCGATTGCGTCGCCCTGCCTGGCCTTGCGCCGCAAATCATCGGGCCGCGCCATCATCAACCCAATATTAAGACCTGAAAACGATCCCGACAGCACCAGCAGCACTGCCGCCATCATTAATAATAAAACGTCAGACACGGTTACCAGCCACCGCCTCCGCCGCCGCCACCGCCTCCGCCAACGAAGCCGCCGCCAGTTGAGCCGCCAGAGGTCGACGAATAATCACTGGCGCTACTAGCCACGCTTGACAAGCTGTTCATTCCAGCCGCAAATGCCGCTGCGTTGAAAGCACCCTGGCCGCTGTACCAATCCGGCTGCTCGCCGACCTGCTCATAATACTTGCCCAGCTGCGCACTCCACTCTTTCTCCTGCCCAAACAACACCGCATACGGCAATACCCGCTCATACAATTTCACCAATTGTTTCTCATTAGCCGCATCAACCTTCACTTTTTCCGCGCCCTCAGGACTTTGAAGCATCTGTAAACGCTCGGTCTCAGCCGCACCGATATACATCTTTAACCCTGCCAAATATCGCCTGAGCGCCAAACCCTCATCAGTCAGCGACCAGCCAAATGACAACGCGAATAATATTGCCGCCACTGCCAGTAAAAGCGGCGACAGCAGCAACACGCCAATAACACCAACTCCCATCGCCCACTTCTGTACTATCCGTTTATTCACTGATTTTTGCTCGCACAAACCGTATTTACCACGGACCAAATTCTTCAAATTTTTATCATCATCGCGTGTCCGCGCCGCATACGACATACTATTCTGCAGCTTTTTTAGATTCAACCGCTGGCCTGGATTTGGCATCGACGAGCCAAACATATCTCGGACAACCTCAGACTCTTCAGGCCTCAGCTCTTTCAAATCTTTAACAATTTCAATTTCGTACTGCGCTGACCGCAAAAACGACGCCTTTTTCACTTCGTACAATTTGATATAATGACGCACCGCCAAATCCAACATCTGAGCTACCTTTGCCGAACCCTTAACCATCAAGGCGTCATATTTCTTCAGGATATACGCTGAAGCCAGCACGCTCGCTTGATTTGGCGGCAGATATTCCGGCGGAATTGGCTTTAATTCATTTTTCCTACCAAACAATCGTCGGTATCGCCAACCGCACCAAATCATCAAAATAACTGCCAAAATACTTGCTGGTATCTGTACCATTGCCCAAATTTTTATCAGCCTCTCAACCAACGACTCCTGATATTCAGAAAACGTACCGCTATTAAAACCAACCGCCATCGTTATACCTTCCCGGCGGTTCAGCCGGCTCACGTTCGTAACAGTCTCGCCCTTATCACCGCTGACATCACACCGTTTAGTTGAGCCGTACCTGCCAACATAACAGAATAGTTCGCTGCGCTGCGCTGCCTGAAGCGACCGGTCAATTTTCATTGACACTCGCACATTTTCCATTGGTACACGCCACTCATTACCAATGACATCCCAATAAAACTCATCGCGGCTCGTATCTTTATAATGCTTAGTTACGTCGCGCTGGGTAAATTTGATGATATAGGTCTTTTCACTTCTGACGTAGGTGTCCTTATCACCAATCCGCAGCTCATTGCCATTCCAAGAATGCTTCAGCGACGCACCCCGCTCATCAGTCACCGACTTTATAGAAAAACTCGTTGGATGCCCATCATAATTTTTCACAAATATCGGCGCGATACCGTGATTTTGATTCGGCGGAAAATTAGCAGTAATTCGCCACGTCGCCGCCAAAGTTGAACGATTCTCGCCGTCGCGGCCCAATAAATACTCCGCATCAAATTTAGTGATGGTAAAATTATCCGTCTGCGCCGCAAACGCCGCTTGGCCAGATCCAATCAACAGAGATCCAGCGATTAGTATCCCCAATATAAGTCGCTTCATACGCCTATTATACCAGGAAAAATCTTAAAAGAAGCAACAATTTACCTTACCCCAACCTGTTAAATCGTAAAAACATCATATTATGGTATAATAAAAAAATGCGTTATAAAACGACTACCAGAATCCCGTTCGAGTTGCCCTCCTCTAGTAAACAAGGCCTCTCAGATGCACCCAAGGACACTACTGAGGCTGCTGTTGCTTTCTATACCGACAAGCGTGCTAGCAATACACTACCCTCAGATATATATACCCTTACCGACTTTGACGAATTAAAACGTTACATACAGGTACGAAGCGACTATATGCAGAAACAAATTCGCTCCAACCAAGAAAAGATTGAGCCAATTAGTAAACAGCCCGCCAACACCGGCATGACGATTTGTGTACCGGTAGCAATTCGGCACGAAACACCAGAAACGATTGAGCGGCTAATGAAGCAATTAACGGCAGCAAGTGCTGGCGTTGAAAATGGTATCCACGTCGTTGTTTGGGCGAACGCCAAAGCCACGCCCTCCCAAAAACAATTTACGCAAAAACAGTGTAAACCGCTATACGACCGCTTGCGTCAACAATTCACGAGCTTCAACTCAGATGCGATGACAATTAGCACGGCATTTGAAGTTATCTGCACCGACGGCTTTATTATGAATGTCGTTCGTAATAATTTCATGGAGGCTGTCATCGCGCGACTCATGGATGGCGAGATCGACATTGACCACCCTATATTATGGCTTGATGCCGACACAACTCGCATCCGTCCCAACACGCTACGAACGGTTCAACAAGATATCAAAAAGCATCCTTTCGGATTTTGCCATCCCGACATTGATTATTCGCTGGAATGGCTTGAAGGGATTCGTCCGCAAGATTGGGACGCATACAGTAAGCTTTTGTTTGTGGACGAAATGGTACGACGCGCTTTCAGAAGAGTGGCTTGCCAGCGGTTTAGCTCTGAAAATTCAATCGAAGATCGAATTTATGCTGAAGAAAGCGGACTGGCATTTCCTCTTTCTACATATCTGGCATCGGGCGGTCTTTATCCAGAAGACTTAATGGGTGAAAGTTCTCATTTACGACGACGCTATATGAGATATGGAGCAAAATTTCTTAGAGAACTATATAGACCAGAGATAACTAACCCGCATCTGGATGATATACGGTGGCTAGATGCCCCAGGTATCGGTATCGAAACTTCAGCTCGCCGCGTTCATCACGCCCTACATAAACAGCCTATCGGAAGTACTACTTTTAGTCGTGCACAAGACGCCAATTATACCTTATCAACAGAGCAAGAAGAATTTTTACATGATCAAGCGCCTAACACCGACAGAATAGAAACCCTAGCTCGCATTATTCTCACAAGAAAACGAGGCGTCGCAGATAAAGAATTGCAGCAGGACGCTAGAAAACGCGTCGAAAGGATGCTTAGAAACCGCGCTCTCGGTTTTAACCTGCCAGAAGAATTCTTTAAGAATATCTCAACTTATGAAGACTAATAGCAGGGCTGGAGGTTCTTATTACTACAACTTCACCTCTGGATAAATCGCCCGTGTCGTCTCGTCGATTTCACTTCTTAGCTGCGGGAATGGCACGCCCTCGCGGGCAGTTACGCCTTCAAAAATCCAAAATACCCGCTCAGAATAGCCCCAGCCGCAAGCTGGTGGCATACCGTACTCCAACATCTCCACAAAGTCGATATCCAGCATCATCGCCTCGTCATCGCCTGCATCGCGCATCTGTTGCTGCTCAACAAAGCGATTCAACTGATCAATCGGGTCATTCAGCTCGGAAAAGCCGTTCCCCAGCTCTGACCCGGCGATAATCGGCTGAAAACGCTCCACGGTCTGCGGATTATCAGGGTTGGACTTAGATAGCGGACTGATGAACTTCGGCGTATTCACCAACCAGACTGGCCCCGCCACATCTTTACGAATATTCTTCCACAACTTATCAATGCCACGCGGGATAGAATCGGTCTTCTCCACTTCCAAGCCATGTTCTTTCAACTTGGCAGCTACCTCTTCAATCGTTGTATTATACACATCAATTCCATAGTGCTTGTTGATCACCTCAGCATAATCCCAAACTTCCCATTCGCCGCTCATATCGACCGTAAACTGGCCCAGCTGAAACTGCAGCGTGCCAAACGTTTCCTGCAGAACATATTTATACATATCCTCCATGAAGCGCATACCAGCTCGCCAATCCCAGTACGCAGCGTACCACTCCATGGCGATGTGTTCTGGCAAATGCTCATCGGAATAATTCTCATTGCGAAAACGCGGCCCGAGGTCATAGACCTTCTCGAACCCAGCGCCAACCAATCGCTTCAACGGCAGCTCGTGAGAAATGCGCAGGTAAAACTGCTGATCGTCCAGCGCGTCCATATGCGTCACAAATGGGTTAGCGTCAGCGCCGCCAGTGGTGTGCTCCAATACCGGCACATTCACCTCGGTAAAGCCGTGGCTGTTCAGATAATCGCGCGTCGCCTGCCAAAACTTGCTGCGGCGAATAAACCGCTGACGCACCTCTGGATTGACATTCATATCGACATAGCGGCGGCGGAAACGCTCTTCTTTGTTCTCTAGTTTTTCGGGCATCGGCCGCAGTGACTTAGTTAATAACCGTAGCTCACGCACGCCAACCGACTTTTCGCCAGTCTGCGTCGTCGTCATCACTCCGCGCGCCTCAACAAAATCACCCGTGTCAAGAAGTTTCAGCTGCTTCATACCCAGCACACCGCGACCAGCGTCCAATTCTGCCACATCATCGCGCTGCAAATATAACTGCACCTCACCAGACTGATCACGCAGTTTGATAAACGCCAGCTTACCAAAACTGCGAATTGAAGTGATGCGACCTGCCACAACCACTTCCTGGCCCGCCAGCTCATCATAATGCGCTAAAACCTCGCCGCAACCATGCGTCCGCTCCGACCGCGCCGGATACGGATCAACACCCAATTCACGCAGGGTTGCTAATTTTCGCAAACGTTCATTTCGGTAATCTTGTAATGTCGCCATAACAGAGATAATTATATCACACTCACTTGAGCCATAAGCCGATGAGATCTAAAAGCCGTCTTTACGATATCGACTTAACAATATAAACCATCTCTGCCTTCGGCGTCTTAATCTTCACCTCGTCGCCAACTTTCTTGCCCATCAACTCCTTGCCAATTGGCGATTCATTAGAAATCTTACCCGCCAAAGGATCAGCTTCCACCGGCCCGACCACTGTGTAAGTAACCGTCTTAGCAGTAGACTGCAACTCTACCGTACTCCCCAAAACTACCGCCGAACCATTACTCGACTGAATTATTTCGGCGTTCTGCAAAATTTCTTCAATTTCAGCAATCCTAGTCTCGACCAGGCCCTGCTCTTTACGAGCAGCGTCATATTCCGCATTCTCCCTCAAATCGCCAAAATCACGCGCAACTGCAATTTTCTCGGCAATCTCGCCGCGCCGGCTTTTTAGATCCGCCAATTCTACCTCTAAATCACCCTTGCCTTTTTCTGTAATCTGGTACGTCTTTTTCATTAGATTCCCCTTAACTTTCATATATAGCGTACATAGTCAATGAAAAACACTATATATAGCGTTCATTTACCTTTTCAATCCCTACGAGTATACCAATCGCCGCCTAGGCTGTCAATGCTCTTACTTCTCCAAACAAAATTTGACCAGCTGCTGATAGTCCAGTTTCTTCGTCTCGCCAGTCGCCCGCTCGGTTAGTTCAAACAGTCCGTCGCCATCAATTGCCCGATCGCTAATCGTAATCCGCCACGGCAGCCCCATTAGCTCGGCGTCAGCAAATTTCACGCCCGGTCGCTCGTCCCGATCATCCAGCAGCACTTCCACGCCTTTGCCAGCCAGCTCAGCGTACAGTTTATCCGTCAATTCCCGGCCCTTTTCGCCGATCGACACCACATGAGCCTTAAACGGCGCAATGCTTTCTGACCAGACTAGTCCTTTATCATCAGCAAAGTGTTCTGCAATTAGTCCCATTACCCGGCTCGGACCAATGCCGTAACTACCCATAAACACCTTCTGAACATGCCCTTGTTCATCGGTATATACCAAATCAAGCGCTTCAGAAAACTTAGTGCCAAGCGTAAAAATATTGCCGACCTCTACCGCTTTTTTCTCCACCAGCTTATCCGCCGCTATCCCCAAGTCAGCCAGTACCTCGTCGGTGTACACTTCCTGATTGATGGCAATTTTTTTACCTTCATGCACATAAATCGTGTCCTCGCCGACGTCCGACAATGTCTGAAATTCGTGGCTATATTTAGAGAAGCTACCGCCGGAAGCAAATGTCTTGTAAGTAATATCGCCAATTCCAAGCCGCTTGTAAATTCGCCCGTAAGCCTGAGAGATAATCTCATAAAATTCATCGTGCTCTGCCCGATTCCGCGAAAACGAGTACAAATCTTTCATTAAAAACTCGCGCCCGCGCATCAAACCCGACTTTGATCGCAGTTCATTGCGAAACTTGATCTGAAATTGATACGGATAGCATGGCAAATCCTTATAGCTGGCGATAAATCCGCGCATCATCTTCGTAATCGGCTCTTCATGCGTCGGCGCCAAGCCCAACTCCGAACCGTTGGCAAGCCGAGTCTTGAACCATACATCCATCACCTCGTCGTCCCAGCGCCCAGACGCTTGCCACGTCTCGCGCGATTGCAGCGCCGTCAAACTGACCTCGTTGCCGCCGATAGCATTCATTTCCTCGCGGATAATCTGCACAATATTGTCCAGCACGCGCTTGCCCAGCGGCAAATATGCGTATACACCCGCCATCTCTTTATAAATAAACCCTGCCTGGATAAGCAGCTGCGCGTTTTTAGAGACTTCTTCCGCTGGCGCAGTTTTGTTTGTCTTGGTAAAAAGTTGGCTCATCCGCATAATTTTCCTCCTTTACATAAGCGGTAATAGCGCATTTATTTGCCGTATTACATCAGGATTAATAAACAACAAATAGAACGCTATGCCATTTTTTATTATATGCACCATCATCGGCACCCAAACCGCGCCGGTATATTCCCGCGCCGCGCACATCACCAGACTGAGCGAAAACGTATCAACTGCCACCGACCACTGTAGCGGTTTATCAGTTCCGGCCCACAAGTGCGCCAGTCCAAACGCCAAACTCGTCACTAAAACCGACAGCCAGATAGAAAACGATTTGCGCAATTTACCGTACAGATAACCGCGGAACAACAACTCCTCGGCAATCGGCGCTAAAACCACCATCGTTATAAACGCTAGTAAAAACTGCCACTGCGTTCCCAGCATTGCTTGACTGAATGGTAAAGTTTGCGTTTGCGTCATATCCAGCGAAAACAAAGCAACTGCTATCGCCACCAGGACACTGGTAACTAGAAAATAAGCCACATATGCCAACGGCGAAATCAGTATTTCCAAGAATGTTGGCCAATCATCAACCCCTAGCAACCTCAGCGTAGTTTTATGTTTCATGACATATAGCGGCACCAATATTACGACCAGCAGCGTCAGAATATAAACAATAAACGACGCCGCCGCATTAAAAATAACCACGTTTAGCGAACTCAGAGGAACGCCAATAGAGTTCAAAAGTCCCGCTAGCAAACCAACCGCATACTGTACCGCGATAAACGCCGCGTACACCCACGCCGGCAATGCCAGCAGTAGCCACCATTTATACCTGCCCGCCAGCGCTTTATTAACCCTCGCTACAAATTTTTTCCTGTTTTTAACTAGCCTAGAATAATTTCCCGACATCGCTCACCGTCACTAAAATTGTTAATACTAATAAAACCAGCATGCCCGCTGCTTGGATGTTTTCTTCGCGTTCCTTGGTTAACTCCTTGCGCGTCAGTCGGAAAATTGCCATCGTAAACCAGCGCCCGCCATCCAGCGCTGGAATTGGCAAAACATTCATCACTGCCAGCGTCAAAGAGATAATCGCCGCCAAAAGCAGTATTTGCGTCAACCCAGAATTGACAACCGACGGAAATAGCACGCCCAAAATACCGACCGGCCCAGCTACGTTTTCGCTAACCGCTGCCAGATCTGCCCTTGCCGCCTGCCGCGATTCATCTGAGCCAAAAAATTGTCCAATAAACCCGCCGACAGATTTCACCAGCAAATCACCAACGCCTCTCAATGTTTCATAAGACAATTGCGCCGTCGTCGCTACGCCCAAAACTGGCGCCGACCACGTACTATGAAACTTTTCTGTTTGCCGCGACGCTACGCCCAGATAGCCGCCAGATTTAGCCTTCTTAGCATCGTTAAGCTGGATATCAATCATCTTTTCTGTATTATCCCGGCGATATATCACCGCGACCTTTTTACCGGCATTAGTTTTCGTGGCTGCTGATAAAACGCTAGGTGTCGTGATGTCGCTCTGAGCAATTTTTATAATTTGATCATCTGTTTTCAATCCCGCCTTTTCTGCTGGCGAACCTGGCGTTACCCGCGCCACTGTCACTGGTGAGCGCTCAACCGCTGTATCAAACGGCAATTGTACTTGATTTGGCAAAATTTTTGGCAGACCCGCCAGCGCCAAAATCGTAAACAACACAGCTGCCGTCAGCCAGTTCATCAGCACGCCAGCCAATAAAATCTTAGTTTTTACCCAAAATGTCGCGCCGCCATATGTTCCCTTGCCTTCAGCAGAATCATATTCGCCCTTTAACTTAACAAATCCGCCCAGCGGCAGCCAGTTCAGGCTAAAAATAACATTTTTACCAAGGAAACTCTTTTTTGGCTGCCATTTCTTCGCTCGCGGCGGAAAGCCAATGCCAAACTCTTCGACAACAACGCCATTTCGCTTAGCGACCATGGCATGACCCAGCTCGTGTAAAACAACCAGCAGAACCAGTACGAACAACCCTATAATAACCCCCAAAATCAACATCATTATCCTCCAAACCGCCGATTACGGCGCGCATACTCATCCAAAATCACCGCCACGTCATCAGTTGTCATATCCGGCCAATGTTTATCAATAAACATCAATTCGCTGTACGCCGCCCGCCATAACATAAAATTACTCAGACGCTGCTCGCCGCTAGTCCGTACGATCAAATCGCACGGCGGCACTTCCGGCGCATATAAATTCTGAGCAATCAATTCCGGCGTTACATCTTCCGCCGAGATACCCGACCGAATAACTTTTTTAACCGCATCAGCAATTTCCAAATGTCCACCATAATTCAGGCAAAGCAGCAGCTCGCCGCCCGTCAGATTCCTAGTCTTCTCCTCGGCATTGTCTATAACCTTAATCAGCGCATCCGATAAACCGTCGCGCGACCCAATCACTCGCAGCCTAACATTATTATCCAAAAAAATCGATACGTCAGCTTCCAGCATTTTAACAAATAGTTTCATCAAATGCCCGACTTCTTCTTCGGAACGTTTCCAATTTTCCGTACTAAACACGTAGGCGCTGGCATATTTTACCCCGCTATGGAGAGTCTCCAATAAGATGTCCTTCAAGCAATTATACCCCGCTAGATGCCCCTCATAAGCCGGCAGCCCGTGTTTCTTCGCCCAGCGGCGATTACCGTCAACGATAAAGCCAACGTGCCTCGGCAATTCTGTTTTTTCACTCATGTTTCGCCCTCCACTCATCAATCAACCTCACATCCTGGATATCTTTTTCGCGCCCGCGCCAGCTTTTCCAGCGCCGCAGAAAATCTAGATTGACAAACTTCACACCGTCATATTCCACCGCGTAGTCCAGCAGCTCGTCATACTCAACAATTCGCCCATCAATCTCCCAGCCATCCCAGATCTCAACCGATCCATCATACTTCACCAAATACTGGCGTTGATTTTTATCAAGCTTTTCGACCCAGCCATCGCTACGAGCGATTTCTTCTAACGCCTCTCGATTAGTCGCTACGTCAATATCGGCAGACTGGCGGATTCCTAATTGATCCAAAATACCACTACCAATGATAATAATCTGATCCAGTGGCAACCCTAACTCTTTCACGCGCTCAGCAAACGTCTGATTCATCAAACCGTCAACACATCCTTTTCTTTTGCCTTAAACGCTTCGTCAATTTGTGCCTGCACCTTACTCATCAGCGTATCAATCTCTTTCTCAACCCGCTTGAGATCGTCCTCGCCGAGCTCCTTGGCGTCTTTCATACGCTTGGCCTCCTTCAGAGCATCCTGGCGAATCGTCCGCATAGCGATCCGCGCCTCTTCGACCTTTTCGCTAACTTGCTTAACAAGTTGTCGACGGCGCTCCTCGGTCAGCGCTGGCACTGGCACGCGCACCACCCGTCCATCATCGGACGGATTAAAACCCAAACTCTGGTTGTCGCGAATCGCTGCCGAAATCGCCGCGATATTGCTCGGGTCAAACGGCGTCACTAGCAGCATCTGCGCTTCCGGCGCCGTCACGTTCGCCACTTGATTAAGCGGCATACGTGCGCCGTAGGCATCCACCATCACGCCATCCAGCATTCCGACATGCGCCCGGCCTGTCCGCACCTTTTTCAGCTCATCCTGAAAATGACTGAATGTCTGCGCCATTTTATCTTCATATGGTTGCGTATCAAACATTATTACCTCCAAATTACTTGCCTTATATTATAGCAAATTTTACTGGCAATTGCCGCCTATTTACCATAAAACTACGGATTTGGTAAAATTCCGAGCAATATTCAAGCAAATTACGCCTTTCCCAACATGGTATAATAACCTCCGTGATAACCAAATTAAAGCTTTATAATTTCCGTTCCTATAATCTGCACGAAGTCGATTTTAACAGCTCCGGCACAGTTATCGCCGGACCTAATGGCAGCGGCAAAACTAACCTACTGGAGGCAATTTACGCAGCAATGCGCGGCAACAGCTTTCGCGGCAGTTTGAGCGACTGCATGAAGTTTAATATGAAGCAAACAATTGTTCACCTGGAGGGCAATTTCGGGTCGCGGCGTCTTAAATTAGAAAAATCACATGATAAAGTCAGCAAGGAATTTATCCTAAACGACAACAAATCAAAAGTCTTGTCCTGCAAAAACCGCCTGCCCGTCGTCCTGTTTGAACCCAGCGAACTGCGGCTAATTTCGTCATCGCCGGCGCGGCGGCGCGATTTTTTGGACGGATTATTATCCCGGCTTGATCCAAAATACGACACCATTCTTAGGGCCTTTGGGCGCGCATTACTTCAGCGCAACGAGCTATTGAAACACCCCCAAGAAAATTCCCAATCCTGGCGCAATAACTTGTTCGCTTGGGATATAAAATTTGTTCAATATGCTGCTGCAGCTTGCCAGCAGCGTACAAATTTTTTATTCAAACACGAATCAGCGATCAAAAACCTGTACGAATCGCTGGCTGGAAAACCAACGGCTTTATCAATTGAATATTCGGCGAGCGCCCCCCTGCAAAACTATGAGCAATCCCTGCTTGACCGCTTATCCAAATCGCGCGAATACGAGATTGTAACCGGCTTCACATCAGTCGGACCGCAACGCGAAGATTTTACTATTTTTCTTCACAACCAACCTGCTATTAAAATTGCCTCGCGCGGCGAAATGCGCACTATTATGCTGGCTTTTAAGCTGTTGGAATTGGATCTACAAACCAATAGCGCCGGCAACAAACCGCTTATCCTGCTAGACGACGTATTCTCAGAGCTTGACGCTACCCGCGAAAAACTGCTGCAAGAAACCATCCAAAACCATCAGTTCATCGTCACCACCACCGACCCCCGCCGCCAGGCAGATGGCTGTTTGGTTATTTATACGAGATAGAACCTCTCTTCCCTATAAGCCCACAGACGGAACCGCGTTAATCTAATCCTAACTTGAAGCTGAGACTGTAATAGCATCTGAACTCTCTACCAGTTCTCCCAAAACGATTCGCACATTATCCTCAATAATCTCATCGTAATCTGGTATGCGTTCTTTAATCCATCGACTAACCTCATCATCAGAAGCCCCATTATTCTGCAATTCTACCAACTCCTTTAACTGGTCGCTATCCAGCGAATCAACAATCTCTTCGCCGATCCTCTCGTTAACCGTATCCTCAACATGTTGGATTAACGCCTCTATCTGATCGTCAGGAAGTTTAATCCCAATCGCATTCAGCTGGCTCTTTGTAATGATCGTCGCATTTATCGTAATATTATCGTTATTCACATCATTGCCTTTCTATTTTTATGTTTTGCTATCTATATTCATGTATTCAATTTCACCGAGCAGCACGGACTAACTTTCTGCCAATACTTCTCATATAGCCTGGGGCGTCGTCCAAAAGCTGCCCAACCCTGTCTCTAGCAGAAATACCAAGATCACCAACCGCTTCACGCCGTAAAGCATTTCGGCGCTCCTTACGAAGCTTAGCCTGTCTCGCTATTTCGCCAGGAAGCCGATCGTTCTCCGAAAGTGCAAGCTCGTGTTCTGCCTGCAGCCTCATGATAGTCGTACCTCTTTCTCTAAGGTCTTTCAGATCAGCTTTAATGTTTTCATAATTTTGATCAGCCAGCGACTTCCTTTCTTGAGCTTCAACAAGTCTCTTTCTAGACTCCTGATTTATATCTTTAAGATACTCTTCTTTTGCTCGCTGAAGATCAGCGTTGGCCGATTCCTTTTCCTCCCTAGCCTCGCTCACTGTGTTCTGTTTTTCTTTATATAGCTTCTGTACATCGCCAAGCTCCTTGCGCGACTCGCTCAATATACCTGTTTCTGTCTTACGCACATGTTTTACATCTCTTCTTTGATGTCTGCCAATAGCATCTCCGCGGTCCAAGCTATCACGCTCAGCCTTTCTATCAGATCTACGCCCATCAATCTCTACGCGCCGCTTCTCGCGATCCATAATTCGCTGCTTACGAGCCATAGCCCGCTTAGCTTTTCTTTCTTCCGACCGCTTCTCTTTATCAGCAGCAAACTGGCGTCCTTTAGCTACAGTTTCTGCGCCCCAACCAACAGTAGCGTATACGCCCTTCATAGTTCTGGTCATCAGTTTATTTAGACCGCCCTTGGCTTTTTCCCTTAAACCGCTAAGAGCCTCTTGGCCCTTTTCTTTCAAGTTGCCGATTGTTTCTTTCCCTCTAGCCTCACGCGCACTCTGTTTATTGTCTAATAGCTCAGCTGCAAAGTTTTCGGAGAAATCTAGACCAAACGGATCTGGTCTTTCAGCAGGTTCCCGCGGACTGGGAGTAATATCATCAAACAGGCCTGGCGATTCTCCCATGCTCGCCCAAGGGTTGTCACGGTCTCCTATCCAAGCGTTTTCCTCAGGCGAAGAACCTCGATCACCGCGCGTTCCCATTGTTTCTGCTGTCATTTTTGCCGTCTTTTCTTTTTTATTTTATTTATTTCTATACTCTCCTATACTAGCACAGATTTGCATTTTTGTCAACTAACCATATTGACTTATACTAGTTATAAAGCCTAAGCAAAATACCTGCCATCAGGCAGGTATTTTATCCTAATCATTACTTACTTTTTTGATTCGTCATCACCCCAATTGCTTTTCACAGTCTCAATTGCTTTCTGCACTTCTGCCACTGCGCTATCACCTGTAAAAACATTTCCTATTTCATCACTATCTTCGTATCCGCTCGCACCATCTTTATTATTTACCTCAAGCCCCCAATTGTCATCTCCGCCATTGTAAACATTATATTTTAACGTCTCCGGCGTATGTTCTCCGTCTCCGTTAGAGTCCTCATGCGACTGAATTCTACTGACATTAACATCAGGCCTTCCTAAGAATTCTTTAACTTCAGACCAATTAACTTTATTATCAGCATTTATTTTATCTAATGCAGACTCATCTTCTGTGCTAAAAACAAACCGTGTCGACGTACCAACTCCGCGTTCACCAGAAGATTTAACATCGGTTATGGATATTTCAACATTAGTCCCGCTGCCTTTAGCAGTGTCACCATCTGGATCGCCGTCGTATACGTAAAAGCTAGCCATGTTGCCGCCTTCGCCTATAAAATAGCTACCATCATTATCATTAAGATCAGGGTTGCTGTCTTTAATCTCATTAACCTTGTCTAAAGCAGTCGTAACTGCTACATTTGTCGCTTCGCGCATCTGCTTATCATTCATCGCAGGCTCATGCGCTTTATGCCAGATACCGCCAGCTGCCAACAAAGCCAATGCCAACGCCCCTACTTTCTTTACAAAACCAGGTAATTTTTTACCAGATTGTTCAGGTGTTACCCCCCTGGCGCTTTTTCAGATTTACTCATATTTTTACTATATCCTTTCTGTCTATAAACAATTAATAATAGTAAACTGGCGTCAATTATACTCCATATTTGCTAATTTGTCAAGTCTCGTGCGCTTACCAACAAATGAAAATAAAATAAATACGGAGGGTTCTTAAACCCTCCGTATAAATCCCAGCAAAGATTAGCGCCAGTATCACTCGCTCACGCCCAGCTCAATTCGCCTAAACTGGCGCACCACGATGTTCTCGCCGAGTTTAGCGATCGCCTCCT
>CAUUVO010000001.1:0-229946 GCA_963548835.1 uncultured Candidatus Saccharibacteria bacterium | reverse complement strand
AAGCTTTATTTCTTTATAATCCATAATCTTTCCTCCTTAAACTTGTTGCCTATACAGAAAATATTATACCGCTTTGATTTACCGTTCATTTTTTCTTTTTAGTTTTTATTGCCGGTAATTCTTTATACATAGAATTGAATAACCCTGTTAAATACTCTTTGTTATCTACATCATCTACCAATAGCATTTCCTTTGCTCCCCCATAAGGTAATTCATATTCTGCATTTGGCATATATTCTATCGCAGATTTCACAGACTTTACCAAGAATCTATCATCATAAATTCCACCAATAATCTTCCCACGATAATAAATTATATACTCACCCATCATCGCACGATAAGTAATATCTTCCAATTCAGACAACTGCCCTAATATGAAATTTAAATATTCCTTGCTTGATGCCATATTACTCCCCTAATTTACCGTCAAAATTTTAGTAATCCATTTTCATCGTATTTGAAACCAGGTCCCCATGCATCTTTTTGGTGGGTTATTTACAGAAGACTCATGGTCGTTATTAGTTATCTAAAGCCCAAGGTACATTAATCGTGAAATATTTTCAAGAGTATACATAAACACGCAGATTTGCTGGGTTTATTGTATAATTTAAGTAATATGTATTATGGTCGATCAAAGAACTATCTATTTCACGCAATCGGATGGCACGAATGGTCAGAGAGTATTGTTGCCGACGCTCGTCAAAAAGCCAGTAATATTAAAAAGAGTGTTTTTGAAGCAAACAGTCAGGAGAAAATAGTTGATCACATCGTGTCTGGCTATAGCTTAGCCCCGCTGGTGCTGTTGGCGGACAACAAAACCCAGGACATAGTGGAGACCAAGGTAGATGTCACCGGCAATAATATGTATGTACAAGCATTTGACGATAGTCCAATCAGCGTGCCCGGCTATAAGGTCGTTATTACGGTACCGTTCACTGGTTCCGTAGACCTGTTCAAAGTCAGTCCTACTAGCATGCGAATGACGTGTGACGATGCCGAGATTACCGGCAACAAATTGACCTTTGCATTGGAGTTTACTGAATCAAACACCACTGCGGAGCGGATAAAGGATGCAGTAGACGGAAAGATAGCATCAATACAACAAAACATAGATTACATAAACAACGACTTATCTGGGTTTGAAGAGCGTGTTAAAGGCGTGGTAGCCGAAGCAGTCGCCAAACGTTTTGAGCAGATAAACAAACTCGACTCGATAAAGACTGCGCTGAATATACCACTTGAAAAATCAGACAATCCTAGCCCATTAAATCAAGTTAGGATTTCAGTGCAAAAGCTGACTCCACTCTCAACCAAAAAAGATGAACCTGGTGGAACAATATCAAGCAAAGATTACGAAACGATACTTGAAACCATACGAAGCATGGGTGCATCTATGGAAACCAACCGAGCGTCAGAATCAAAGGACGAAGAAGCGCTCCGGGACATGTTGCTGGTCGGCTTGTCTGCGAGCATAAAGAGTGGCGCGGTCGGCGGCGAGCTATTCCATAAGAGCGGCAAAACAGACATCTCAATACCCTTCGACAATAAAGCGACTTTTGTTGCTGAATGTAAGCTATGGAAAGGTCAGAAATATATAGACAAAGGCATAGACCAGCTTTTGGGTTATTTGACTTGGCGCGACGCCAAAACCGCACTCGTTATATTCAATAAAGACAACGCTAACTTCTCTGATATACAAAGTAAAGTCAAGCTCATATTTACTGAACGAAGCGACTACGTGCGCACAATCAAGCAACGCGATGGTGAGTGGCGCTTTGTTATGACCAAACCTGACGATAACGGCCGACAAGTTGAAATTCACGTCATGTTGTTTGATGTATATGAGACAAAGTCATGATGCGCCACGGAGGATGTACAGATGACCAATAAAATCACGAAGATAACCAGGTATACCGTCCTAGAAGTTCTGGACACTTACATGGCCACCGACTTTTATGGCAGGTTAAACGAAGTAGAGTTCTGGGAGCGCATATTCAACCTAGAAAAACTACCATCTACCGACAGCCGTTACCCTGACATGAAAGGCGACCTGTGGCAGCACCGCGTGAATAACAATGATTGGGATGACAACTGGTACATTGATAAGTTTGACCTGCTGGAAACAGAAGACGCCAAGTTCCTGAAATTCCTGGCCGAGTTCTTCCATCCGGAAGTTAGAGATATAAATTGGAACACCAAAAGAGTCTTGGCGACCATCAACAAAAACTTGGCACTTGATGGCGTAGAGTTATATGCCAAGTCAAAAGTATCAGGCCGCGACATACTGGGTACTAGAAATATCACGCCCGCCACACAGATAGATGAAACGCCGCTCGCAATTATAGACAACGACTTTATATCGCTACAGATCAACAAAAATGTTTACGACCACATCAAACAGTACTTAATCAACGAGGACTACTTCCACGCGGTGGACGAAGCATACAAATTGGTACGCAACAAACTGCAAGAGATAACTGGCAACGAAAAAGCCACCGAAGTGTTCAATATGAATGCCGAGAGCAAAAAATACTACACGCAACTGTTTGGTAAATCAGACGGTACGACCCAGGCCGAAAAAGACTTCTTCCGCGGTGTTGGCTACCTGAACCTGACCATACAATTCTTACGCGATGAAAAAGCGCACACACTGGCAACAGCTCTTGAGCGTAATCTGGCTATTCACTACATATCGCTTTCTAGTTTGGTCTATGATTTGATTACTCGCAATGAGACAGAACAAGATGACAAGGTCTGATAAAACCCCGATGAGCCAGTAGCGACAGTCAAAGAAGATAGGTTGGTCGCACTGATTTTGCTAAAGGTCTAGCTGAAGCGCTCGTCAAAGTACCAAACTCTGAGTCATTCACGGTCGGGTTATATGGCGCTTGAGGTAGTGGCAAAACATCCGTGGATAAAATAACCGAAGAATGTCTGACTCAAAAAACATCCAAACGATATCGAGATTATGAACTTCAGTCCGTGGCTATTTACTAGCATAGAAAACCTGCACACAATGTCCTTTGGCGCACCAGCACAGGAACTCAGTAAGAAATCAGTTACGCCGAGCTAACTGGCACAGCCGGCGCCACTATTTGCTCGCATAGCATCTGGAGGTCTATCAGCCTTGAGTAGTAATAAGGCCGTAAGTGCCGAAGCGCAATGCGCCTCAAAGTACTCAAAGTATATGATAGATTGTAAAATTAAATGCGACACCTCTAGCAAGTAAAAAACTCATACTAACTTCGTGTAAAATGTTAGTAACAACAAAAACACACGGAGGTTAATATGAGTCATAGTTATCTTACCTTAAACGATAGAAATAAGATAGAGGTAAGGAATTTACTTGTTATGAAAAAGTAAAAAATGAATTAAACTCCAGACCGAGAAAATGCCTAGAGTTTGATACGCCATTTGAACGTTTTATGCACGAATTAAATTTGTTAAGAGAGGTGTCGCAATAATTATTGCAATTCAACATAAAATAAAGAGAGTCTTTAGGGATCCGTAACTCTTATATACTTGGTGCGGATGAAAGGACTTGAACCTTCACGCCGTGAGGCATATGCTCCTAAGGCAAAAAATTAAGCAATAATTTGCAAATATCGTCAATGCACCATCTACCCCCGTTAAAATGGCACAAATACCCGAAAAAACGGCAAATTTGAGGCATGAATTACCGCTTTAGACCCCTTGATTCCACTCGTTGGACTTTGACCCCGTTGGAGGCATTTTAGGAGTCAGAATAGGTGTTAGGTGTCCGGTCGGTTGCTATCGTTTTGGCGACGGATAAGATGGTATAATAAGTGTAATCAGTACATTGGTGGTAATAACAGCTTCAACGAGGAGGAGTGTCGCTCATGGATAAATGGGAAGAAAAAGTAAAAAATAGCATAGCCTACACCAAGGCTAAGGATTTTTTGAATGAACTTGAAAGCCACGATATGAGCGAAGCATCTGTAGATGCTATTGATTATGCTAATCGCGCCAAACTGGTGCTAGAACTTCTCGTAGATAGGTTAGATAATACCGATAGTCGGCTCGTTATCTGGTCAACCCTTGAATCTATCGGCAGTCATATCGCAAATGCGTCTTCTAATTTCGATTCGTGGATAAGCTCAGGAAACGACACGTATCTTGCCTCTTCATACATGGACACTTACATTGATAACATCCTTAAGCAAATACCTGACCTGACGCCTGCCGTTGACGTTGATGGGGCTAGAAAAGCGGTCGCTGGTCTTAATCGATCTGTTGGACAGTACAAACGGGTAGTTACAAGAGAGATGGACGAAATAACTGCAAAAGGCACGGCTTCTGAAGAAGCGATTGACGAGAAGGTCGCCAAAGCAAAAACCGAGTTTGAGGCTCTTGACACTAAGACTGTTGAGCTTGACGATGAACTAAAAGAGATTAAAGATTCTTCAAGCAAATTATCAACGGAGCAACAGCTTGCATTTCAAAAAGCTGAAAATGAGCGAAATAATACGATCACACAGTTCGTTAAGACAAAAACGGTTGAGATAGCTGATACCTTCAAGAAAAAAGAAGATGCTATCGATAAGTTAACGACAGATGCAAAGACGAAGCTCACGCTCGTAGCTCAGGATGCAGAGACGAGCCTGAAAGAAATAGACAACCTCCTTAATATCGCTGGGGATAAAACTCTCATTCATGAATACGCCAGCTCTGCAAAAGAGGATATGGATAGTGCAAATAATTGGCGAATAATCACAGTTTTATTACTACTTGTTGCTCTTGGCTTCTCAGTCTGCATGGTGGTAGATGTAACCCAAAATACCCCATCGTGGCAATCGTTAGTTGCACGAGCATTTGTTGCGTTATTCGCAGGAGGTATCGCAGGCTACACTGCTACGCAGTCGAGTGAGCATCGCAAAGCTCAGCGCTCTAACCAGCGAACAGCACATCAGCTTAAAGCATTAAAGCCATATCTCCTTGCAATCGAAAACGACAGGAAGCTTAAGAATGAAATCATAAAAACGGTTGCGGACAGGATATTTTCCAAGGAAGAACCTGTTGTACGGAGAGGTCGAAACTTACTTAAGAGCAAGGAGGAAGCCCCTGTGCTCACATCTCAACTAGTTGCAGTAATTGCCGAAACGGTTAAACAAATGGCTGCAAAATAGCACGGTTAAACTAAGCAACCCTGGTCAATAAAATCTAAACTTTACCACATGAACTATAGCATTCATTAATATATTCTGCTACAATAGGTTCTAGATTATTTCACACAATCAATACGCGGATGTGGTGGAATTGGTAGACACGCATGCCTTAGGAGCATGTGCCTCACGGCGTGAAGGTTCAAGTCCTTTCATCCGCACCAGAATATGGATTGTTGAAAAATTTTTATGTTTGCACAAATCCATCATAAAAAAGAACTAATATTACTGTAATGCATATGAATAAAATATCGATTGCGGCTGTCGTTTTGGTTGTTTTGGTCGTTTCTGCCGGAGGAGCGGCTTATTATTTTTATCGTGACAAGTTCAGCGAACCGCCAAAACAAACCGCTATCAAGCCCAAGCACAATAAGCCTTTTAGTCCGGATATCGTTATGACTGTTGGCGATAAGAAATTTGACGTGAAGCTGGCGGATAATGAAACGACACGGGCTCTCTTCACTCAGCTTCCTTTTACAGTGAAGATGGAAGACCATTTGGCAAATGAAAAATTCGCCGCCTCGCCGGAAGATTTGCCAGCAAATCACACGAAGCCCAAACGAGTCGAGACAGGCGACATTATGCTATACGGCGTACGAGCGATTGTCTTGTTTTATAAATCAATTGACACTCCATATAAGTACGTTCGCATCGGCAAAGTTACCAATCCCGAGCAATTAGAAGAAGTGCTCGGTGCGAATGTCAAAAAAGTTGACGTCACTTTTAGCATGAGGTAGTTTCAGCTTCGCTCTACTAGGTCTTTGCTTGATTAAAAAACTTTTCACACTTTTATAACACAAATCAGCGCAGTATAATTTTCTTTTTTCACCGTTTTGGTATAAAATAATTCTGAGCGGTTTTACTGGGAAAATCGCGGCTGGTACGGGAAATTAGCTCAGTTGGCTAGAGCGCACGATTCACATTCGTGAGGTCACAGGTTCGAGCCCTGTATTTCCCACCATTTTGCTTCAATTCACGGGGATATAGCTCAGCTGATAGAGCGCAGCATTCGCATTGCTGAGGTCGAGGGTTTGAGTCCCTCTATCTCCACCAATTTATGACTGAAATATTCGAGGGACCTGGAGTAATCGACACGAAAACATATGAGACCTCTTTATCGATAGAAAAAGGCGTGTTTCGTCGAAGGTAAATTCCAGCAGTTGTTGAGGCGTGCCAGCTTCAGCCTGATAAGCATGCCACCAGAAAGTGGGCAATACTTGGAATAATCAGCCGTATTTCTATTAGCGACGTCATACGATATGATTTAACTCTACAGCGCGGCGGTAACCATAAGGATTTACGACCGTCTCAAGATAATGAGCGGATTTGCCGCGCCGATGGAACATCAATAGTAGATATGATCACGAGAGGTTGGAGCTGCGATAAATCCAGTCCTGTCGTCTACGCCTGGTACGATAAAGGCAATATTGAGGAACAAATACGACATACCACACAGATGATACCGAAAGTACTGCTCGTTGGATGTTGTGCATTGCGCGAACTAATACAGACTATACAGACTACCGACAAACTGCCGAATAGCTTGATGCTAACAAATGACGATATTAAGCAGTCGAAGGGATTAGAGCGTTCCGGTATCCACATTGAGAGCGTCCCTACTAAAAAGTTTTCTCAGCTTGTTAAATCTGTTTAGCTTTAGCGTTGGATAACACAGCTAACTTCCCTGCCATACACGACTCCGGAGCAATAGTACTAAAATAAGCTTAAGACATTTTTGCAAGCAATAATTCACGCAGTGCAGGATACGTAATATCTAATTTTTGCAGCTCGTCGCGTGTAAAATAGCCGATTTCCGCTACGTCATCATTTGGCATCGGGTCGCCATCAATTATTTTTGCAGTAAAGTAAATTGCTAAAAATGGCACGGCAACTCCGCTAAACTCATAAATCTCAGGAAAGCTGCCTAGATAATGATCTATTTCTATATTCACGCCAAGCTCCTCTTTAGCCTCGCGCACGGCGGCTTCTTCCAAAGATTCATCTAATCCGACAAATCCGCCGATTGACTGCCATGTTCCTTTTTTCGGCTCAAACTTTCGCTTAGCCATCATTACCCTACCTTCATTATCAAAAATAATCACTCCGGCGGTCGGCGCTTGATTGACAAAATAGCTATAGTCGCAGTCTTGGCACTTCAGGTGATTGCCGCCGCTATGAACAAATTTACCGCCGCATTTTGGGCAGAATTTATATAATTGTAAAGCTGAATTTGAGTGTGATGTTTGAGACATTGGTTTAATTCTCCTATTTAACTAAGTCTTTATATTTTATATCATTTAACAAGATGGTTTTATTTGCCGAACTTAAGCTTATACAGTAATGTAATCTTTTTTATTATAGCTTCTTTAATCACATTCTAATTATACATCAAATAGCGTACCCTGTTCTTGTAAAGATATCGCAAAAATCGTCGAAATAGCACTAGGCGAATCCTTGACAAAAACCCGCCGCCCTGCTAAGATTTTCAGAGGTCAATACGTTGCTTTTGCTCCGGCAAAGCGTAATGTTGTAAAGATAAAACACCCTAGTTGCACCGATAACGCGCAACTTTTTTGTTGCCAAAAATCATTAACCAAAGGAGGAATATGCCCCGCACTAAGCGAGAAGGAATATTTTATGGCGTCGTGATGGCATTTACAATGTCAATTTTTATGAATTTGCTGAATACATTTTTACATGCTGGCGTGTCGATGCAATCGCTAGGAAGAGCGCTATTGCTGCAGCCAGTGATTTTTGCGATTGTTATGGTTGTTGAAGGTTTAGTTGTGTCGAATTTGGCGCAAAAAACTATGAAGCGGTTTGTTCGGGCGAAAGACAGCACGGAGGCTCATACGCTGGCACGAACGGTGTGTATGGTGACAGGTATGTCGCTGGCGATGAGCTTGATCGGGTTGGTATTGGCAGGTACACCACTGGCTGAGCTGCCGCTACGCTTTGCCTCAGCATGGCCGATGAATTTCTGCGCGGCGTTTTGGTGGCAAATATTGGTTGCTGGGCCAATTGCCCGAATGGCGCTGAAAGTAATGCGAACACATCAATCAGAGCGTGCTTTAATTTCAGAGTAGCCCTGAGCACGGACGGTCACTGCAGACAAGCCAATCGCCAGAGACCTCGCCGCCTTCTGTTGCCATAACACTAGCTATCGTGCTAGACTGTGTTTCATTATGGAAAGAATTACGACAAAACCAACGGAACAGAAACCTTATACAATATATGCCGGCTCATTCGACATAGAAGAGACAGGCTGCGGCACGTGCGTCAATCCTGTTGGTGTGGGATATTGCGATCCAGAGGAAGATACTATCTATCTTGCTACAGCACCGGAGGGTTTTGAACGCCAGTTGCACAACACTTTCGTTCGCAAGAATGGTCTTTTTGTTCCTAAACCTGCGCCGTCAGATCAATCTAGTGAAACCAAGCTAAATTTTCTAAAAGATTGCCCTTTACCGCCTGAAGCCGAGCCACTTCATTCGTCTGATGGAGCAGACGTTGCTGGCTTTAATGAGATGAGCTTATATACGCGCAGACGTACTACTCATGTCTTCCCTGTTTCACTGGGCGAAAACCCAAATCTTACATCAGAGAAGCGGGAGCACTATGAAGCAATAAGATCATTAACAGTACGAGCGCTGGCAGCTGTATTACATTACAAACTAGATGAAGAGTTGCCAGACAGAAACACTATGCATAGAATAGCTATCTCCGACGAACTTCTTATACGCGATCCGGATATTGTTATACATCGCTAAACATTCCTAATTATAGTCTCAAACTGTTCTATAGTTTTAGAAAACCCTCGGATGGTTTTGGGAGAATCGCCCGAGGGTTTTACGCAGTACTTAGTATTATTTTAATAAACTGCGCTGAAATTTTTAATAGCCGCTAATCTTCTCATCCCCGCTCATCTGTGCTACAATTAACAACCAAAGGAAGGTCTGCGTTAACATCAGACCATATTTTTATGAAGGACGCTAGCAAGATTCGAAATATTGCCATTATTGCCCACGTCGATCACGGCAAAACGACCATGGTTGATGGGCTGCTCAAACAGTCGCGCACATTCCGCGACAACCAGGCCGAAATGAGCCAAGAGCTGATCATGGATTCGGGCGATCAGGAGCACGAACGCGGTATCACCATCACCGCCAAACAGACCTCAATTTTTTACGGCGATTATAAAATCAACATCATCGACACGCCGGGACACGCTGATTTTTCCGGCGAGGTCGAGCGGACACTACAGATGGCGGACGGTGTCTTGCTGATCGTTGATGCACAGGAAGGGCCGATGCCGCAGACTAAGTTTGTGCTGAGTAAGGCGCTGGAGTTGGGACTGAAACCAGTAGTGGTGATCAATAAAATTGATAAGCCAGCCAGGCGGATTGCTGAAGTTGAAGACGAGCTGAGCGATCTGTTTTTGGAGCTAGCGACCGATGATAGTCAGCTGCATTATCCGATTTATTACGCCGTTGGGCGCGATGGCAAGGCGTGGCAGGAGATTCCTACCGAACCGAACGACAACGCTGATCTTACGCCAATTTTTGAAGCGATTATCAATGACATCCCGGCACCGAGCGTCACGGCTGACGGCGGTTTTCAGATGCTGGTGACCAGCCTGCAGTACGACACCTTTCAGGGTAAATATGCCATTGGACGGATTGCTCGTGGGTCGGTCAAGCGCGGTCTGCAGGTTAGCTTGATGAAACAGGGCGAAGTATCAGGCTCGGCGCGAATTGAGAAAGTTTTTGGTTACCGTGGGCTGAACCGCGAAGAGCTTGACGAAGCGTTTGCTGGTGACATTGTGGCGCTGGTTGGCGTGAGTGAAGCGCACATTGGCGATACGATTGCTGATAAAGAACAGCCTGAGGCCTTGCCGGCGATTGCTATTGAAGCGCCGACATTGAGCATGTATCTCGGCCCAAACACCAGCCCGATGAAAGGACGTGAGGGCGAGTTTACCACCTCGCGGCAAATTGGCGACCGATTGCGGCGAGAGCTGGAAACCAACGTGGCACTGCGCGTCGAGGAAAACGGCATCGGCTTTACGGTGTCTGGCCGCGGCGAGCTGCACCTGAGCGTCTTGATCGAGACCATGCGGCGCGAAGGCTTTGAGTTTGAAGTCGGCCGCCCGCAAGTGGTCACCATCACCGAGGACGGCGTCGAAAAAGAGCCGATTGAAGAACTGCAAATCGAGATTAGCAGTGAATTCATCGGTGCGATTAGTCAAGAACTGGGTGCGCGCCACGCTGAGATGAGGTCACAGGAAACCACCGCCAGCGGCGCTACCCGCATCACCTATGTGCTGCCGACGAGGGCGTTGATTGGCCTGCGCAATGTACTCTTGACCGCCACCAAAGGCACGGTGATTATGAATTCCCTGCCGTGCGGCTATCAACCGCTGGGCGGTAAATTGCCAAAAACCCGCGGCGGCGTGCTCATCGCCTTTGAAGCTGGCACCACCACGCCGTATGCGCTGCAGGCGGCCGAGGCACGCGGCGAACTCTTAGTCGGACCGGGCACGGAAGTGTATGCTGGGATGATCGTCGGTATTTACAATCGCCAAGAAGATATTGAGATTAACGTCTGCAAGGCTAAGCACCTGACCAACATGCGTTCCAAATCGTCCGACGGCACAGTGCAATTGACGCCATTTACGCAGTTTAGCCTGGAGCAGTGCATCGACTTCATCGAGGACGACGAGCTGTTGGAGGTGACGCCAAAGTCCTTGCGCCTACGTAAACGCTACCTCGATGCCAATGAGCGAAAGCGCGCCAACAAAAAGTAAATTTTAATTTTTAATATAATAAATAAGAGGGGGTAATTATGGCAAAAAAATGGCGCGACGTTAACGGATTTTATCAAATCTATCCGCGATCGTTTAAGGATTCTAATGGCGATGGCGTCGGCGACTTGCGCGGCGTGATCGGTAAGCTCGATTATATTAAGGGCGGCGACAATTCGCTTGGTATTGATGCGATTTGGTTTTCGCCGTTTTATCCGTCGCCGCAAGCTGATATGGGCTACGACGTGGCGGACTACTGTGATATTGATCCGATTTTCGGCTCGCTTGATGATTTCAAAGGGTTGGTCGAGAAAGCGCACGCTCGCGATATTAAAGTAATGGTCGATTTCGTGCCCAATCATACCAGCAACCAGCATCCGTGGTTTTTAGAATCGCAAAGCTCCAAAGACAACGATAAGAATGATTTTTATGTTTGGCGCGATGCTAAACCTGATGGCTCAGAACCGAACAATTGGCTGAGTACTTTCGGCGGCAGCGCTTGGCAATGGCATGAGGGGCGCCAGCAATATTATCTGCACACGTTTTTGAAAGAGCAACCGGATCTAAATTGGGACAATCCGGCGGTACGCTTCGAGATGAAAAAGGTGCTGCGTTTTTGGCTTGATTTGGGCGTCGATGGTTTTCGGGCGGACGCGGTACGCTGGATCAGCAAAGATCCAGAACTGCGCGACGACCCAGTTGCCGAGCGTTACAAAGGCAAGAAACCGCCAACAAAATTCGACGATTTGCAGCATAAGTACAGCCGCTTATGGGATAACCTTTTCCCGTATTTACGGGAACTAACAGACATAGTCGCCTCTTATCCGAATCGAATTATGGTTTTTGAAGATTATCCGGATGAAAACTA
Organism: uncultured Candidatus Saccharibacteria bacterium; assembly: GCA_963548835.1. GTDB lineage: Bacteria > Patescibacteriota > Saccharimonadia > Saccharimonadales > Saccharimonadaceae > Nanosynbacter. The sequence continues at coordinate 218,092 of CAUUVO010000001.1, read as the reverse complement.
CAGCACTAGCGAACAGTATTTGGGTTTTTACGGCGTCAATCCAAAGGTATCAATGCCATTCAATTTCGAAGGCTTAAACGCCAAGTTCAATGCCAAGTCAATAGGGATAATTGTCAACGAATTCCAAGGCATGATCAATCCTGATGTACATACGCCAGTCTATTGCTTCAGCAATCACGACCAATCGCGCATTATTACGCGTTTTGGCGGTGAGGAGCAAGCTCGCTTGATTGCGCTGATGCAGTTAACACTGCCAGGATTGCCGGTGGTATATTACGGCGATGAGATTGGCATGAGCAATGGACCGATTCGCTTTGAAGAGATTCAGGATAAGTCGGTCTTCAGTCACGGCAATGACGAATCTGTCGGACGCGACCCAGAGCGCACGCCAATGCAGTGGACGGCTGGCCGAAACGCCGGATTTAGCGCAGCTAAACCATGGCTGCCAGTAAATCCGAATTGCCAGAATGTTAATGTCGAGCTAGAGCTAAACGAGCCGGACTCATTCTTAGCGCTATACCGCCGCCTGCTAATGTTACGTAGCCGCTACGAAATCCTGCGTACTGGCGAATATGAGCCGCTTAGCGACTTGGGCAAGAATATTTTTGCGTATGCACGGTGGATTGATAAGGAGCAGCATGTCTTTATAGTACTGAATTTTAACAACTCTAAGCACCGCGTTACCCTGCCCCATGCCGGTAGCGTTTTATGCGCCACGCACCCGATTGACTATCCAGATATTAGCGAAGACGGCTCGGTTGAACTGCGGCCATACGAAGGCGTGCTAGTTGAGTGCAATAAGCACCGGCTATTAGCCAAATAAACGAAAAGACCGCCCTGAGTAAAAGGCGGTCTTTTTATAGTTTAATACCTCTATTTGACCAGGGTTTCTTTGACACGCTTCGACAAAACGAAATATAAAGCCATCAAACTATGAACCGCGACAGAGAGAGTGATAAAGCTCAACAATGTAAACACCGTTACTCTCTCTCCTGTACTGTCAACTCCGCCAGCAGCGAACAGAACTATCATATTCACAATTGAATACACAGCCGAAACGCCGATCGTGATCCACGATAATATCTTGGCAATTCTCTTCTCCATTGATAACAATACAAGAGAGGCGATATATCCGCCAGCTAGTATAGGCGTAAATATCATAGAAACAACGTTTGACGGCAACGACAAGTTCATCATTGCGACAAAGAACAACGCTATATCGCTTAAAGCAACAATTCCGAACCAAATGATGAAAAACATTAGCCAGCCGCCAACACCCTTCAGCGATTGTTGCATCATCACATACTGCATCGGTTGTTGTGGTTGAGCGTACTGCCCTGGCATCGGCTGTGAAGCCATCTGCGGCTGCATTTGAGGCTGCGGCTGCATCGGCGTTTGCATCATTGGTTGCGGCTGCTGCATATATGGCTGCTGCGGTTGAGCGTACTGATTATACGGCTGAGACTGTTGCGGCGGCATTACTGGCGGCACTGGCGCGCCCTGCATTGGCTGCTGAACAGCAGGCTGAACTGCTTCTGGCTGCGGCGCTTGCACCGGCTGAGTAGCCTCGGGCTGCGGCACTGGCTGAGCGGCATTGGAAGCATTGTTGTCTTTAGAACTGGAATTAGCGTTTTTCTTAGTTGCCATAATATTTGATTCTCCGTAACGGTTATAATTTATTATATTTGTTATTGTATCACACGATTAAGCACGCCTGCTATTCTTTTCCTGAGCTAATGAATAAGTTGATAGACAGCAAAACTACAGGAACCCCGACAACAAGACCAAACGCAACAGTATCAGCCACACCGAAACCCTCTGCATGTGACATTCCATACGATAGCGCAGAATTTATCGTAGCAAGTACCATTAAAATCAACAGCAGCGCGCCAACAGCTATGCGGATTATTTTTCTGACTCGCGACTTCAACACGCTGGCTGCACTAAAGTAGGTAATAAGCAAAACCGCCAACGAGGCAAACGCTGTGAGTGCTGCAATTGAATATGCCACTGTTATGCCAGTTCCAACAATTTCTTGGCTGAACCCTACCACAGAGAGTATGCCCAACATAATACCAGCAAAGACTGCCAGCGCCATAGGCATCATACTAGCTCGGGACGCTTGTTGAGGAACGCCGTAATTACCATAGCCGTCAGGATACGAGACGGTATTCTGCGGATACTGCTGCGGTACGGACGAATAAAGCGCTTGACCTTGCGGCTGCGAATGTTGAGACTGCGACTGATTAGGACGCTGTAAATCTATCGGTAGACCACCCGAAGGAACTGCATAATGCGCTGACTTTTCATTCTGATACTTAAAGACACTAGTACACCAAACAATTCCTAAAATCATTACACTAAAAGGTATAGGCGAAATAAAGAATGCTACATCGCCGAAACCGACGACAGCATAGAAATTCAAGTAAAGCCATAACGTAACAAAAGAAGCTATCGATATAAAAAGCGTACAAATTGCGGCAACCTTGGCTATATTCTTATCTCTATTTGATAAATAAGTTATCCACAGGCCAATGGACCCTATTATCAATATCCCCAACACAACTGACATAAACACCTTTACTGATTGGATGAAAAAATAGCTTGATACGTCAGTAAATTTTTCTATGGAAGTATTCATGCTTAAAAGTTGAGCAGCAAAACCCACTGAGAAGAATAAGCCGATTCCATAAGCAACAGACTGTCCAATGACTGTTCCCTTTTTCGAATAATTAAAAACAACATACTGAGCAGTTTGATTCTGAAAAGTTTGCGGCGGCACAGCTGCTGCCGGTTGATTCTGCTGTTCGGGCTGCGCTTGCGGCGGTTCATTTTGCGGCGCCGGCGACTGGACTTGTTCCTGCGGCGGTTCAGCCTGCGTCTGCAGTGGTTGATTTTGCGTCTGCGGCGGCTGAGGCTGTTCGCCTTGAAACGGAGGCTGATTGTGTTGTTTGCTTTGGCTTGGCCGAGCGCTATCTTGCTGCTGGTTAGATTTGCGCTGCTCGGATTTCTTTGCGCTCTTGCTGCTCATACGTTTAATGTACCATACTATTGCGACAAAGGCGATATTTTTCATTCGCTTTTCAGTAAAATTCCTAACGTGCTAGAATAAACCTATGTTCACAGAGCGCACTAAAAATCCGTTGTCACTTTGTCTATTGCTGTATTTTACATGTTTTGCTGTGCGAATTTGGGAATTTTTAGCTTTGCGTACCGATCAATCAGCACTCAGTGAGAATATAGTGCATAAGATTTTCGGCATAGTGATAATTTTCGTTTGCCTGAAATATTTGCACGCTCGTTGGCGCGACATTGGCTTTACACGCAAAAATTGGCTGAAAAATATCGGCCTAGGGCTTGCCTTGGGGCTTTGCTTTTATACAGTTACGCTGCTGATCGAATTCGGATTTCTGTATTTTTCCAGCGCTAAACCTAACATTTTAATGAAGGCTGGCGGTTTTTCACTCGCTAGCACCGAACAATTCGTCGGCGTGGGAATTGGGTCAATTATTATATTTAATATATTCAATGTCTGGATGGAAGAAGGCCTGTTTCGCGGGTTGTTCGAGAAATTACTGCGCCAAAAATATAAATTTGCGGCAACGATTTTCATAAGCGCCCTGCTGTTCGGACTTTGGCATGTAGCAATGCCGATTCGATCGTTCCTTGACGGCGAGTTTTCGCTGGTTCAGACGACAATTTTTAGCGTTGGCTATATTTTGTTCGCTTTCATGTTTGGATTAAAAATGAGCTGGCTATATAAAATGACAGGAAGTTTGTGGCTTGGCGCAGCAGATCACTTTTTCAATAATGCGATAATTAATATTGTGCATGTCGTCTCAAACCAAGGAAATGATAGCTTGCAAATTGCGCGAATATTCTTAGCGCAAACTTTGTCGTTTGTTTTTGTATGGATTTTATGGCGAAGATTCAATAAAAAGCCTATCAGCGGTTAGAAGATTCTTCCCTGACTTCTTCCGGTAAAAACCCCTTTTCGTGCTGGAAGCCAGCTTGCCATTTGTAATCTTTACCGTAGCCCAAATCTTTCATTAACTTAGTGGCGGCATTTCGAAGGTGCAGCGGCACCGGCGAGTTCGGATATTTGTGCGCCAGAGCGAAAGCCTCATTCATCAAATCAGTAATCTCGCGCGATTTCTGGCTGCGCGCCAGCGCGATGGCGCAGTGAAATAGATTGTATTTGGCTTCGGGCAGCCCAACACGCTCAACCGCTTCAAAGGTGGCGACCGCCAGACTCAGCGCACCGTTACCCGCCAATCCAATATCCTCCGACGCAAAAACCACCATCCGCCGAGCAATAAACTTCGGATCTTCACCGGCTTCAATCATGCGCGCCAAATAATACGCCGCAGCCACCGCATCGCTGCCGCGCAGTGACTTGATGAACGCCGAGATAACGTCATAATGCGCGTCGCCCTTTTTGTCATAGCCCGGCAAACGCCGCTGAGCCGCCGCCTTGACCACCTCGGGCGTGACTTTCTCACCAAAGCTCAGCGCCAACTCCAAATTACCCAAGGCAACTCGCGCGTCGCCATCCGCCAATTCCGCCAAATAGTCCAAAGCTTTGGGCGACACCCGCTTGGTTTGTTTCAAAGCTTTCAGCGCCCGCTTCAATACCAGTATAATTTCATCTTTCGCCAGCTGCTGGAGCACCAGCACCCGCGTCCGGCTGAGCAGCGGCGTGATCACCTCAAAGCTCGGGTTCTCAGTGGTCGCGCCAATCAAAGTAATCAGCCCGCTCTCGACATGCGGCAAAAACGCATCTTGCTGCGCCTTGTTGAAGCGGTGGATTTCGTCAACAAACAAAATTGTTCGTAGCCCCAAATTCCAGTTCTGCCGAGCGTGCTCAATCACCCGTTCGACGTCTTTCTTGCCGCTGGTCACCGCCGATAGCTCAACAAACTCCGCATTGACTTCGCGGGCAATAATCCGCGCCAGCGTCGTCTTACCCGTGCCCGGTGGACCCCACAAAATCAAGCTGACCGGCTCGCCGCGCTTGGCAATTTGCCGCAATAATTCGCCCTCGCCCAGCAAATGACTTTGTCCAATCACCTCATCCAAGGTTTGCGGCCGCATCTGCTCGGCCAGCGGTATTCGTCCCATGTTTCTATTATACGCGCCAGGCGGGAAAATCTCACGCGGAAGATTCAGGGATCATACGTGGAAGATTTGAAAATCATGGGCGTAAGATTTGGAAATGTTACGCGTAAGATTAGCTAGACCTTGCGCCTGGCTAGCGATTCTGCTCTATTTCCCTCTTATACATCACCCTGGTAACGAGATATGCGATACCCAGCGGAATGATAAACAGCATATAAATTCCAATGATAATTAGCATATCGGCAAACGGCAAACCAAAGAGCGAAGGGTGAGTCACCTCGTATAGAGGACCTGTATCCCCAGGACTAGAAGTACCGATAAACCCGATTGTTGTATGCATAATGAGCAGAATTATATTAGTAACACACATAATACCACTTATATCGCGAATCCATTTCATGCGTGTAGACCGCACGCTAATACTAACGCTAAAGTACAATATCAGTAATATCCAAATATTACCAATAACGACAGCGCCGTACGGTTTGTGATTTAGGTTGGTAATAACCGCTATAATAATAGCAATTATCAAGCCAATACCCGATATGGCAGCTGTTCTGCCAGAATGAAAGGTCAAACCAGGGTAGCCTTGATGAAGCGGTACAGGATTCTCAGCAGAATTATCCGGCCCAGAATAACCAGACGCCGCGGAATTTGGCGGCAAAGCTGCGGGCGGCTGAATAGCGGGATTCGGCTGATTATTGTTAACTATTGGCGGCGCGGGATTCGGCGGTATCTGCGCTGGGCTGGTTGGCGGCGGCAAAGGTTGATTGGGTGCTGCTGATTGTTGATTTGCAGTTTCTGGCGGCTGGCTAGGCAGCGGCTGAGCCGTCGGCGTTGACTGCATCGCTGGCGGCTGCTGATTCGTGTTTTGCTGGTCATTGTTCATATGGTTATTATACCGCACACTCCAGTATTAACAGACTTTGCGATAGGAATATTAAAGGCTAGCTAATGTTCGATCGGAGTTTCAGACACACCCTTGCTCCTCCAACTAGCTGCGATTTTGTCCCCTTTCTTTCTTATACATAGCTCTAGCGACGAGATAGATTACCCCAAAAATAGCTATTATTAGCGAATAAACAAGAGAGGCTTCTATTACTTCATTAACAGGCAAAGTTCGCAACGGCGGATGCGACAAGTAATACAGAGGCCTTGTGGACCCGGGACTAGAGCGTACGATATTCCCTACAGATATAGCTCTGATAAACACAACTATATCACCAAAGAACATCGAGAGACTCACATCGCGCATTAATTTCACACGACCAATCCGCGTGCTTTTCATCGCGAATAATACAATGCCAGAAAATGGTATGTATATATTAACAAGCACGAAAACTCCATAATGCTTACTAAGTAAGCCAGTTGCGCTTCCTATAACAATGAGCAGAAACAGCCCAAGAATCATAATGGCAAAACTTCTCGCTATATGAACATTAAGGTCATGCTCGTTAGTATAGACTAAGTCCCGCTCTACTGCATCATCGTGCTGATTATAGGTCTGATTGGCTTGCGATTGTTGGTTTGTCGTTTGCGGCGGTTGATTAGGTAACGGCTGTGCTGTTGGTGTCACTTGCGGCGCTTGATCGGGCATTGGCTGCATCGTTGGCGTTGTTTGTGAAACTGGCGGTTGCTGATTCGCGTTTTGCTGGTCATTGTTCATATGGTTATTATACCGCTTTGGTGCTAGAATATCATTATAAAACAGGAGGTATTTATGGAAATAATGATAATAGTAATTTTAGTCATCGTGGCTATTTATGTGCTGAGTGGTATCAAGGTAGTTAATCAATACCAGCGCGGCGTGGTGCTGACGCTGGGTAAGTTTACTGGCGTGCGCGAACCGGGTCTAAGGGTGGTAGTGCCGATTTTTCAGACGATGATGATGGTCGATGTGCGTTCAACGCCAATTGATGTGCCAAAACAAGAAGTTATTACCAAAGACAACGTCACTGTCGGCGTTGACGCGGTAGTTTACTTCCGAGTAATTAACGCGCCAAAAGCGGTGCTGGAGACGACCAACTACATTTACGCCACCAGCCAATTTGCCCAAGCTGCCCTGCGCGATGTCACTGGTAACGTTGACATGGATGACCTATTGGCCAAGCGCGAGGAGATTTCGCAGCAGATTAAGGAAATTGTTGATGCCGAGACCGACAAATGGGGTATCGATGTCGAGAATGTCAAGATTCAGAATATCGAATTGCCTGGCGACATGAAGCGCGCCATGGCCAAGCAAGCCGAAGCCGAGCGTGAGCGCCGCGCCAACATCATCAACGCCGACGGTGAAAAAGCTGCTGCTGAAACACTGGCGCAAGCAGCAGAGATCCTGGCAAAAACCCAGGGTGCGATTAACCTGCGCACCCTGAATACACTGGAGCGCATCTCCACCGAGCCGTCACAAAAGACGATGATGCTCTTCCCTATTGAACTGATTGACGCAATTCGTGGCGGTAAAAAGTAAGGAGTAGTATGAGCGAGCAACACCGTACCGAAGAATTTAGTGTTAACGGCGATCAAGTTGTCGAGAAGGTCAAACAACTCATCAAAGAAGGTAACGTCCGCCGTGTCATCATCAAGAACGAAAAAGGCGAAAGCATCATGGAATTCCCAGTCACTGCCGGCGTGGTCGGCGTACTGCTGCTGCCAACCCTCGCAGCACTCAGCGCAGCAGTGGCATTGATGGCGCAGTGCACGATCGCAGTGGAGCGGCGGGATTAAAATCATACACTTGATGAATATAGGCTAGCTTACTGCAATCTGAGACAGACGAGTATCCGCCGCAATTGCATTCTCCCGCGCTTTCAGGCATAATCATAACCAGTATGTACTATATCAATAGGATTGAGCTGGGGCGGACTTTGGCGGGGCGCGTGAGCGATTTGAAGGGTCAGGAAGCGGTCGTTATCGCGCTAAAAGAAGATGCGCTGACAGCTTGCATTGGTTTGGCGAGCGAGATTAATGCTTGGGTATTTCCTTTGCTTAGCAAGCGAATCATCATCCCTGGCGATCCGCGGGTGGTCGGGCTGATTGATCCGGCGGGTATGTTCACATGGAACCCTGACCTGGAAAAACCGCAGCGCGACGGCATTGAGCTAGAATCCCGCTCGGTATTGGAAGACATGAAGCGCCAGGCCTTTTCTGAGCTGAACCGCATTCTTGATCAATACGGGACATTTTCTAAGGATGGCCTCAACGGAAGAGTGTTGCTGCTGACCGGCGACATCGTCGAAGACCGGATAGAGATTGCGATGGCTCTGGAATATTTGAAGAGCGTGCGCTACAGGGCCTTATACGGGCTGGGCGGTAATGTCGATAGTACGGCGGCAGATTATTTTCACCTGCAAACCGACAAAGACGTCGCCCTGGACGTCATGACTCATATGTTTCCGGCAGAGCATTATTTTGAGCAAAAGGATAGCTACACTCCGGAAGAGTGCCGCTTGTTAGTAACGAATATTTCGCAATATTGGACATAGAAAGGAATAATTATTATGAATCCAAATCCGTTTATATCAGCAGATCAAGAACCAGCGCCAGCTCAGTCGGACTCGCTGGCGGACAATAGTGCGTCCGCAGCCATGCCAGAAGCGCAATCTCAACCGGCAACCGAGCCAGCAGCACAACCCCAGTCTGCCGCACAGCCAACGACGCAATTTCAACCTGCCGCCGCGCCGATTAGCGACGACGAGCTAGCCGCAGCTAACCAAAATATCCAGACTGTTTTCGACGCCTTCTCATCGCGGGTGGTCGGACAAGAAAACTTGCGAACGGCGTTGGTGGTTAGCTTGATGACTGGCGGACACATTCTGCTAGAAAGCGTACCAGGACTTGCCAAGACGACAGCCGTGCAGACGCTAGCCGCCAGCGTACAAGGTTCGTTCAAGCGCATTCAATGCACGCCGGACTTGCTACCAAGCGACATCATCGGTACGCAAATTTACGATTATAACAAGGGCGAATTTCGCACCGAGCTGGGCCCGGTGCACGCCAACTTCGTGCTGCTAGACGAGATTAACCGCTCCAGCGCCAAAACCCAAAGCGCCATGCTGGAAGCGATGCAAGAAAAGCAAACCAGCATCGGCGGACAACGCTACGATTTGCCGAAGCCTTTCATCGTGCTGGCCACTCAGAACCCGATTGAACAGGAAGGAACTTACGAGCTGCCAGAGGCGCAGCTAGACCGCTTTTTGTTGAAAGAAGTTTTGTCCTACCCTGCTCCGGACGAGGAATTAGAGATTTTGAAACGCATAGAATCGGGCAAGTTAAGCGAGGCACCGAATAATAGCAACACGCCGAATATCGAACTGGCAGCAGTCGAGACGCTGCAAAACTTGGCGCAAAAAATATACATTGACGACGCTATTAAGAATTATATTGTGAAAATTGTCTCGGCAACGCGCAATCCAGCCTCAATCATACCAAGCGAAACGGCGCGCTACGTCCAATACGGCGCCAGCCCGCGCGCCAGCATTGCTTTCCAACAAGTCGCCAAAGCCCTAGCCCTCATCAACGGCCGCAACTATGTTATTCCAGAGGATGTCAAACAATTGCGCCACAGCGTATTGCGCCACCGCATTATCCTCAACTTTGAAGCCATCGCTGACCAAGTTCATCCAGAAGTTATCATTGATTCGATATTTAACGCTGTTCCTGTGCCGTAATATGCCAAGTCTCTTCGCCAAAGTCAAAGCCAAGATGGATCTCTACGCCCATGAAAAGGTGCGGAGTTTGCTGGACGGTCAATACGGATCGGTATTTAAGGGGCGCAGTCTCGATTTTGACGATTTGCGTGAATACATTCCTGGCGACGATGTAAAAGATATCGACTGGAAAGCAACTGCTCGCAGCAGCGGTATTCGAATCCGGCGTTACCAAGCAATCCGCAAACATAATATTTTACTAGTAGTCGACACTGGCCGCCACATGGCAGCGACCAGTAAAAGCGGCAGCAATAAGCGCGACATCAGTATTATGGCTGCCGGAGTCCTGGGATATATCGTATTGCGGCACGGCGATTTGATCGGACTGGTGTCCGGCGACGCCAAAAATAACACCTATATTCCCTTCAAAAGCGACGATCGGCATATCGAGCAGCTACTGCGGCACATTGAAAAGAGTACTCAGCTAGCAGCAGCGCCGAGCAATATCGTGAATCAGCTTGAATATATTGCACGCAATTTACGGCGCAAGATGATGCTGGTAGTGGTCGCCAACGACGATGAGCTGACCAGCGAGCACCAGCATATTATCCGGCGGCTGCGCGCCCAGCACGAGATATTATGGATAACTGTCAATGACGCTTCAGGACTTGACGGCAGCCGCGATTTTTACGATATTGACGATTTGGCCGAGCTGCCTTATTTTATTCGCAAACAAAAGAAACTGCAGGCTGATTTCGACCGCGAGCAGCAATCATACTACCGCGAATATTCCACGGCCCTGGAGCGTTTGGGCGTCGTTAGCGAGCAAATTTCCGGAGAAGAGGACGTCGTCGGCAGTTTCTTTTCACTGCTAGAAAGGCAAAAGCATGCGCGCTGGCACTGAGCTTCGCGAATGGGTAGATTATGACCCGCTGTGGCTGGTTATCGGCTGCTTGCTTTTAGGCGCGATTATTTTATGGTACGGATTTGTGTTTTATTCTACTCGCCGCCGCTCTCACCGCAGCCTGGCTACGCTCAAACCAAAACCATACACGCCGCCAGATTTGACTGACTTAAAGCAGAAATACCAACAGTTAATCGACGAAATTGAACAAAATCATACTGCCGGAAAATTATCCTCGCGTAAAGCTCACCAGAAATTAAGCCATGTTCTTCGCATGTTCGTCGTCGAGATAAACGGCCACCGCGTTGACACGTTGACGCTGCGAGATCTAGAAAAGACTCGCTATAAAACATTGGCGGCCGCCATCAAACAATTCTATATTCCTGAATTTACCGCAGTTGAGCAAGGCAGTGTCACAGAGGCGGCGGCACTAGCCAGAAAGACGGTAGCGGCATGGAATTAGTTTTTTGGCAATTGTCGCTGATGTTAATTATAATTATCACCCTACTGTGGTTTGCTGCGCCGATTATACTCCGCCGATACAGCCGATCGAAACGCTATGACGCGCCTAGACAAAAGCTTCCTATCGCTAATACATCGCGGTTGCGCGCTTTCCCGCTCTATATTCAGCAGGTCAAGCGGTACAAAAAACTATTGGCGGTTGTACTGGGATTGCACGCACTCCTGCTAGTTATGATGATTATTCTAACTGGCCGCCCGTCGTCGGTAGCCGTCGTTTCTCCCGAGGTGAAAAATCGCGACATCGTGTTATGTCTTGACGTGTCACGGTCGATGTATGAATATGACGTAGAGATTATTAAAACTTACCGCACATTGGCGCGAAAATTTGACGGCGAACGGCTCGGTTTAGTAATGTTTGACCGCTCGCCGGCAGTGATATTTCCCTTGACAGACGACGCCAGCCTCATCGATAGTAAATTAGCGCTGATCGAAAAGGCATTGACGCCGCCTGGAACGTTAGAATATTTTGACATTTTATCCGGTACGGTAGTCTCGAACGGACAAGGCTCATCGCTGATCGGCGACGGACTAGCAAGCTGTATCGGACGCTTCGATAAATTGGACAGCAAACGCTCCCGGAGTATCATTTTAGGAACCGACAACCAATTGGCTGGTACCCCAATAATTTCCCTGCCCGAAGCAGCAGAACTTGCCAAACAAAAAGATATCCGCGTATACGGTATTTACCCGAATAGTAATAAAAATCGCGAGGCCGAAGCGGCAGAATTGAAGCGAACCATGCTGGCGACGAGCGGCGATTACTACGCACTGCGCGACAAAAACACAATTCCAAACATTGTCCAAAAAATCGCCGCCCAAGATGCTTCCCGATTCAAAGGCACGCCGCGCGTTACTCGCACCGATCAGCCGCAATTATTACTATACGGCATGCTTATCATCATAATTTCCCTCATTATTATCGATTGGAGACTCCGCATATGATAATGCAACCGATTTTGCCGTGGTATCTGTTGCTGATAATTCTGGTAGTTGCTGCAATTTTTACCGGCTGGAGGATTTTCTCCAAACCAATATCTAACCGGCGAGCGTGGCTGCGGCGGTTCTGTATTGCCTTACTTATCATTACCGCTTGTTTTCGCCCAGCTGTTCCTGGCAAAGTGAAAGAATGGGGCGCACCGCTAGTCGATGTTTATGTTGTCATGGACACAACGATGAGCTCTGCGGCCGAGGATTATGATAACGGCCAGCCGCGAATCAACGGCATGCGCCGCGACGCCAAAGAAATTGCCAAAAAGCTGGTCGGCGCGCGATTTAGCCTAATAACTTTCAATAATAAAGCTTTCGTTGATTCGCCGTTATCGACAGATGTCAGAATGTTTGAGTCGGCAGTTGACACGGTAAATATCATCAGCGAAAGCTATGCCATGGGCAGCTCAATTGATGCGCCGATTGACACCATCGCCTCGGAAATTACTCGCACCAAACATAAAAACCCCGAGCGCACCTCGCTGCTATTTTACCTGGGCGACGGCGAACAAACCAGCGATGCCTCGCCAAAGTCATTCGCCAGCTTGAAACCGCTACTGGGCGGCGGCGCGATTATGGGCTACGGCACTGCCAACGGCGGAAAAATGAAAACGCCAAGCTACAGCGGCGGCTTTGACGGTTTTTACCTACGCGGGCCAGATTTGAAATATGCCGTATCAAAAATTGACGAGACAAACCTTAAAAACATCGCCAGTCAAACAGGCCTGCCGTACACACACCGGCAAACCCCAGATTCCATCGACGCCGTCGTCAAGAACGGTTCCGTCGACAAAGCTGTCAATAGCAGCCGCTCATTTGACGGCTACAACGATATCTATTGGATAGCAATATTTGCGGCTGCTATTTTGCTGGCTTTTGAAATCAGAACCATCTATTTGCCTTTGCACAAACTGCAAAACATAACACCGTCGGAGGGAGAAAATCGTGAGTAAGAATCGTCCATTTGACCTGAAAAAACTAGATTTTGAAAAAATCCGCCGAGAAAAACGCCGGAAACTGCTCCGCTATTCGTTCCCTGCTTGCGCGGTGATTCTGCTGGTTGCTATTAAATTGACGAGTTTTCCCCTGCTGTCGCTAGCAGCGCACGCCGCCTATAAAGACGGCGACAACAACCAGGCTTCTTTTCGCTTATCGCCAATTTATACCATGAATTTGTTTGAATCTTATAAAGTATTTTTTAACGACGGGAACGCTTTATTTAAGCAAGCCCGCTACGACTCGGCAGAAAAACAATTCCGACAAGCCTTGCAAAAAGCGCCAAAAACGCGCGAATGCCCTGTCCGCATCAACTTGGCGCTGTCAATCGAGGCGCAAGCAGACGCCCTCGCCAGCGAAAAACACTACGACCGGGCAATCATCCGCTACGACGAAGCAAACGCCGTACTGCACGACGGCGAGGATAGTTGCGGCGTGCAATTTGCTAGCAGGACAGTTGACGCGAATAATGACGACGGCAAGACGGCAATCGTTATTGAGCAGCGAGTCCGGCAAAAGTTGGCGCAGATAAAACAGCTCAGAAACGGCGACCAAGGTATTTCAGTCACCAACCCTGGCGATAAAGAAAAAGTTGACGCGGGCAGCACCGACGGCAAGCTCAAAGAACTAGACAAGCGATTCATCGACGCCTACAACGAACAGCGCAAATCCCAGGAAAGAAGCCAGCACCTGGAAGATTACAAAGACGCCACGCCAGATCATACGAAGAGAAATTGGTGAGAAGATTATTGAAATGGGCGGTTTTGTTTGCTATACTTACTATGTAATCGAAAGATTGAGCATTACGCGCCTTAGGTAAAGGAATTGCAGAAATTGCGATACCTTGACAGCGAGATGCACAGCAAACATTATGCGGGTTTAGCTCAGTTGTTAGAGCGCTTCCTTGCCATGGAAGAGGCCAGGAGTTAGAGTCTCCTAACCCGCACCAATTTTAAATGTCGAGCTTTATGCTCGTTTTTTTGGTTAAGATGGCGTTATGGATGACAGAATGCAACTTCGGCGGTTTCTAGAAACCGTATGTCATGCTCTCGACTTTCCTAAGCACGAGAGCACGAAAAGCAGGTTTCTAAAGACCGAACTATCATACTCTACTATGGAGCAAGACGAAGGATATCCTAAAGAAGAGGTGTTATAATATACCAAAAGGTTATTAACAATAAATAGGAGCTAGTGTGGCGACCGTTCAGTATATACAGAACATCAAAGTAAAAGACTTATGTTTATGGACGGAAAATCCACGCGACCCTATTGATACGAACGTTACTGACGCAGATATCATTAAGCGCGCTATTGACGAGAATCCAAAAGCATGGAATTTAGATAAGCTTGTGACAGAGATGGGCGCGCATTATGATTTCAGTGAGTTACCAACTGTTGTCTATGTCGACAACAAACCCGTTGTATATGATGGCAACAGACGTGTTGCCGTTCTAAAATACCTACAAGATTCTCCACTATACTCAGAGGTGTCTGGACGTTTACCATTGAAATATGAACCGCAAGAACTAATAGATTTAACAGAAATTCCGTGTAACGTATGCGACCAAGAAACCGCCTTGACAAATATAGAACGTAAGCACAGCACTAACGGTTCATGGGGTCAACTAGAACGAGACTACTTTGCCCATAAGCATAGAGGTAAAGATAAATCGCTATTTGTAAGACTAAACGAACAAACTGGTGGGTATATTGCTAAACATAAATCAATGAACAAACTCTTTGTAAAAGACGAGGTACTGAACGCCAATAACTTGCGAGAAATAGGCTTTCTTGTAAGTGACACAGGGGAGATTAAAACGCCATACTCGGACGAAGAAATCCTACAGTTACTCGAAAATATCCGCAGCCTTATAGAAAGTAAAAAGATATCTACGAGAAATAATCGTGGGCTACTTAAGCAGACATTGGTAACAAATTTTCCAGATATACCACTAAAGTCAGCAACCGATAATAGTCCACTTAAGCCATTGAGTGTTGAATCTACGCAAAATGAGCATACAGATGATATCTCAAATCAAAGAAAGACGCCACGAACAAAGAAAAAAACGCCGACCTTCTTCCTTGATAACATGCCGTCGCTCGCAAATGGAGAAGTCAACGATATTTATAGAGATATTTTATCTCTATACGATTACTACATACAGAAAAAAGATACACTTTCTACGACATTCCCTGCTTTAATAAGAATGTCTCTGCGATTGCTAGTTGAATCGGCCGCGAATAGCGACGGTATAAGTACATACATTAGCAATAACTACGCGGACGCTAAAAAGACCCTGACACAAGACCAGAAAACTACACTTTCAAATAACAGTGTCGATAGTGACCAAAAGCTGATACAGCTTTTGCAATCTGGTGCGCATAACTACACTAATTCGGCCAATTTTGAACAAACTACAGCAATGTCCATTATAATAGGTGCTATAATATCCAAAACACATCTAAAAAATAAAAATGATACAAACTAAAACCTATAGAAAACACTTATTTACTCCTCTGCGCTATCCTGGAGGTAAGACATCTCTCTTTGCCTTCTTTGATACTGTCATAAAAAAACATAAGTGGCATGATGTTACATACATAGAGCCTTACGCTGGCGGTGCTGGGGCGGGCATATCACTCCTTTTGCTTGAAAAAGTACGCAGCATTGTTATTAACGACTATGATCCGGCCATATATTCATTTTGGCTTTCCTTGAAGGAGCATAACGCAGAATTTATTGAGCGAGTATCAAATACTCCTGTAACTGTCGAGGAGTGGGAGCGACAGAAAAAAGTCTATAAGGCGGCCGATACGTCCGACAGGTTGTCACTTGGTTTTGCAACATTCTTTCTTAATCGAACTAATCGCTCCGGAATTCTAAACGCAGGGCCAATTGGCGGCAAGCAGCAACTTGGCGAATGGAAAATCGACGCGCGATACAATAAGCAGAATCTTATTGAGAAAATAAAACTCATAGGGCTTTATAGCGATAGAATCACTGTTCTCAACGAGGATGGTGTAGATGTCATTGAACGTCATGTAAAAGACCCAAAAAGCTTTTTCTACGTCGACCCACCGTACTTTGTAAAGGGTGCAGATCTTTATCTAAACGCCTTTAAGCTAAAGGATCATCATAGGCTTGCTACTTCACTAAATAAACACCGTAAAGCAAAATGGATTCTGAGCTACGACAATGAAAAAGACATCCTCAACCTTTACCCCAACAGAGAATGTCGGACTTTTGACCTCAGATATTCTGCTCACCATAATTCAAAAATCGGCTCTGAGTTGATGATTTTTTCTGATGCTGTCAATATGAATATAGTTGACGAATCTTAGACATCTCAACAAAAATGCTCCACAATCTTATTGCCGGCGATGCCAAATCCGGTTAGCGTGTAGGTGTTCGACATGATGGATTGCCTGTGCGGCGGCGATTGCATCCAGGCGTTAAAGGCTACGCGGCTAGTGTGCAGGTCTGGCGGCGAAGTTTGCACCAGATTCTCGGCTGGCGCGTTGCAGACAGCCCTCGCTTTAAGCAGTCCGTGCGGAATGGTTGTACCTGGTTTATAATGGCTAAAATAATTATTCTCTTTCATGTCATTCGCCATCCACTGCGCCGTTCGGTTAAGCGGCTCGTACATTTTTAACGGTTTCAGATTTTCCTTACTACGAGCATAATTGATCAGTTCAAGAATCTCCAAAGCATCTGGCGGGCCTATGTCATACTTTTTATCCTGGTCTGCCGGTTGCGGCTGTGGATTTGGAGTCGGTTTTGGTTGCGGATTCGGCGCAGGCTGCTGCGAATTACTGGGCTGCTGAGACTGCGGAACTGGCCGCTGGTTGTTTTTCGGCGGCGCGGCTGGACTCGCCGGTGGTTGCGGGGCTGGATTATGCTTCGGGCGCACAGGGTCAATTCTCTGCTCTTTTTGGTTTGGCTGCGGTTTTTCAGACTTCTTCTCTTGCTGATTCGGCGTAGTTTGTTTAGAATTAGAGCTTGTGCTAAATTTACTGCCGTTAGAGTTATTGCTAGAATCGGAATTATCAGAGCCAGAATTAGAATTGGTAGTTGTCTTTTGCTGCTGATTAGCACTACCCGCATCTTTCGACGCAGCACACACAGCAATATATAAGCCTATTCCTACCCCCGCTAGTATTAAAATAACTAGGATAACTACAAGTTTTTGTTTTTTCATACTTTGATTGTAGCAAGGAAACCGGTTATGTCAATCCGGAGGTGGCGGCCTGCGAAAATAGCCAAAGCATAGTGTATAATATAGTCAGCGCGGGTATCGTATAACGGCTATTATGTATGCTTCCCAAGCATGAGAGGAGGGTTCGACTCCCTCTACCCGCACCAATTCACTCAAAGCGCAAAAGCGCTTTTTCTTTTTATCGCGAATTACAAATTTCAGTAAAATTCACATCATTAAAAGGTCTATGATCCGTGAAAATAAAAACTTGTGAAAAAGTTACCAAAATCCCTTGAAAAAACATAAGCGTAGTCCTACAATAGAATAGAGATGAAGATTTTGATGCTTGGGTGGGAGTTACCTCCGCATAATAGCGGCGGTCTTGGTGTGGCCTGTTACCAAATGTCAAAAGCGCTCGCTTCCCAGGGCGTTGATATTGATTTTGTCGTTCCTTATTCTGCCAAGCATCCAGGTATTGATTATATGAATGTGTACTCAGCGACGCCGCTACCGCCAAATTATTACAATTTGGGCGCATATGATCACGGCACGCCGGAAGACCGGGAAAACGCTAAAGATGAGCACGGCTTATCGCCAATGCGGGCAGTGCAGCGCCGTTACGGCAAGTTCGTCCGGCAGTTTGTTCGCAAGCATCCGCCGGACGCCATTCACGCTCATGACTGGCTGACGATGGAGGCTGGTATTATCGCTAAGGAAAACAGTAATGCGCCGCTGATTGTGCACGTACACGCGACAGAATTTGACCGCTCGGGCGAGCAACTTGGCAATCCGCTGGTGCACGAGATTGAGCAGCACGGTTTGATGATGGCTGACCGAATCATCGCTGTTAGCCAAATCACCAAAGATATCATTGTTAAGAATTACCACATTCCGCCAGAGAAAATTGAGGTAATTTATAACGCCATTGACCTAGCTAGTCTGCCGCCGCACGAGTACGATATCGACACCTACAAATATCTTGAAGACCTGAAAAGTGACGGCTACACGATTGTCGGCACATTGACGCGACTGACAGTGCAGAAAGGGCTAACTTACTTCGTACGTGCTGCTTCGGCAGCATTGAGCAAATACGATAAAATCGCTTTCGTCTTATCAGGCAGCGGCGAGCAGCGAGACGAGCTTATTACGCTAGCAGCCAGCCTGGGGATTAGCGATAAAGTGATTTTTACCGGATTCGTCCGCGGCAAGCAATGGCGCGATATATATCATCTGATCGATGTGTTCGTGATGAGTTCGGTGTCTGAACCGTTTGGCTTAACCGCGCTGGAGGCGGCTCATCATGACACTGCGCTATTAATTAGCCGCCAATCCGGGGTTGGCGAGGTGTTAAATAATATTATGCGGTTTGATTATTGGGATGTTAACCGCCTGGCTGATGAAATTGTTAATATCGCCCAATCTGCAGCATTACGAGAGACGCTGAAGAAAAATGTGAAAGATGAATACGCGAAGATTTCCTGGCAAGATGCAGCGCGCCAGTGTTTAAAGTTGTATAAAATTTCATTATCCAAAGGAGTAATTTCATGAACGACAGGCGCGGCATAACGCTTTACCTTCACGTCCATCAGCCATGGCGGCTACGGCAATACAGTGTTTTCGACACGGCGCAGCGGCACGACTATTTTTCAGACGGCCACAATCCAGCCCAGAACAACCAGCAAATTTTTCATAAAATTGCCCGCAAATCATACCTGCCGATGAATGCACTGTTACAAAAAATGCTGCGCAAATATCCTGACTTTAAGCTATCTCTCAGTATGAGCGGCACGTTTCTGGAGCAAGCACAGCAGTTCAATCCTGAAGTTTTAGAAAGCTTCAAGCGGCTAGTTGCTACGGGCCGCGTGGAGATATTGTCAAGTCCGTACCATCACAGTTTGGCGTTCTTTTATTCTTTGCAGGAGTTTGAGACTCAGATTGAATTACACCGCCAGGCTATCCGCCGAATTTTTGGCGTGGAAACGCGCGTTTTAGCAAATACGGAGTTAGCGTACAATGATCAGCTAGCCAAATGGGCAGAGAATCACGATTTCAGCGGCGTATTGGCAGAAGGCTGGGATCCAATTCTGGATTGGCGCAGCCCGAACTATGTATACCGCCCGAGCGGCACGGAAAAGATTGGTTTGCTACTGAAAAATTATCGTTTAAGCGACGACTTGGCGTTCCGCTTTAGCAATCGAAATTGGAGCGGCTGGCCGCTGACAGCAGAAAAGTTTAACGCCTGGGCGATGGATTCGCTGCAGCACGCACCGTTACTTAACCTATTCATGGATTATGAAACATTTGGCGAACATCAGTGGTCGGAGACAGGTATTTTTGACTTCTTTGAGAGTTTCGTCGGCTGTTGGCTAAATAATCCTGACAATACATTTTATACCGTTAGCGAGGCGTTATCTGCACGGCGTCCAGTCGGCGAAATCAGCATGCCGTCGCCAGTCACTTGGGCTGACAGCGAGCGCGATTTAACAGCTTGGAATGGCAATGATTTGCAATCCGAAGCCTTGCGGTATTTGTATGACTTAGAAAGCAGCATACTATCCAGCGGCGACGAATCGCTAATCAGCGACTGGAGAAGGCTGCAGACGTCAGACCATCTGTATTATATGTGCACCAAATGGTTCACCGACGGCGATGTCCACGCGTATTTTAGCCCGTACGATTCGCCGTACGACGCCTTTTTATACTACATGAACGCTATTCGCGATGTTCGCTGGCGATTATCGCAGCAGATACAAGCTTAAGCTAATAGTTTCGCAGTCTGCCTGTTTGTTTAAGCTGCCGCCGGGTTGTTCGTTTTTCAAACACCGTAAATTATTTCTACATATAAAAGCTCCTTGCCATAAAACATTCGGCAAGGAGCTTATTTCCGTAAATAAGCGGCAGCTATTATCCTTTGCGGGCTTTGACTTCGTTACGGCCAAGGTTTTTCTTCGTCTGAACGTAAGTCACGTGTTTTCTCTTGATCGGGTCATATTTGCGCAGCGTCAAATTACCCTTGCCTTTATTGGTACGATTTTGCGTATTGATAGTAGTATAGTAAGTCCGGTGCTTGCTTGAATTGCTCACCAAACCAATCAACTTTCGTTTCGTATTCTTCTTTGCCATCTCTTTAACTCGTTAATTTTTATAAAACGTCTCGGCTAATTATAGCATACTAGTGGTGAAAATATCAAATATCATAAAACACTTGCCGACAGCAACATTCAATGAAGCTTGCCTGGCTAGTACCACCGCGTAATTTCGTCCATCATTCGCCGCGTTTGCGGGTGCGGTTTTTTATTACCGTAACCCAGCGCCAGCATCACCACCGGCAGTTCTTTATCGCGATCAATCAGCTTAACATCTTCCAGGATGTCTGTAAGTTTGTCGATTGAAAACCCTTCCATAGCACAGGAATCAATTCCCCGCTCCGCTGCCGCCATCATAGCGAACCCCAGCGCAATATACGCCTGGCGCGCCGCCCATTGATGGAGTTTGCCGTCATCGCCCAGAATCTTAAAATCAGTCTTCGCCCATTTTTTCCAAAACGTTTTATAGCCAGTCCTAACAATTACATTCATCTGCGCCACATCGCGCAGCATATGGTCAATATGCCCATCCTTTCGCGTCAATTCCTGTCCGGTTTTGGCAGTAAAAATCAACAGATGGCTGGCGGTAAACCTCGCAGCGTTAACGCCGGCAGCTTTTTCAATCCTTTTACGAAGATCGGCGTCTTGCGCCACGATAACATTAAATGGCTCAAAACCGTACGATGTCGGCGCCAGGCGAATCGCTTCTAAAATTAGCTCAATATCTTCATCGCTAATTTTCTTTTTCGGGTCGAAACTTTTTATCGCCCGCCGAAATTTTAGCGCCGATTCTATGTCTTTAACCGCAATATTTGGCTTGTCCATAATTCCTCCGTCTATTTGTAATTATTATATCTTATGCTTATTTGACAGCCAAATTTACCCCGAGAGGAATTCTTAAAAACTACTAATTACTCAACTGCAGTGTCTGCTTGCATTCCGGATAATTAGTGCAGCCTAAGAACTCGCCATACTTACCGCGGCGGCGCACTAAAAAGCCGCTTCGGCATGACGAGCATAAGATTGGCTTACTTAAAATTTCGACATTATTATACGACTGGCTGCAATGCGGATAATGCGAGCAACCAACGAAACTCTTGCCAGTTTGGCTATTCTGGCGGATAATCAGCCTGCCGGTTTTACACCACGGACAGCTAACCAGTTCCGATTCGCCGTAACGTCCTTGGATTAGATAATTGGAATATCGTTTAATCTCCTTGGTAAACAGCGATTCATTTTCCGGTGTTAATAGATAGACCTTATTCCTCGTCCTGGTAAGCGCCACGTAAAACAAGCGCCTTTCCTCGGCGAAACGGCAAGCCTCCGGCGCACTCAGCAGCAGCGATATAATCGGATCATCGGTCAGCTTATTTGGGAAACCATACAAGTCGTTTTTCAAATTTAGGACGATCACATTATCCGCCTCCAGACCCTTGGACTTATGTACGGTGATAAATTTGATATCAACATCTTCAAAGCCAGTAAGCATCAGCGCGCCAGTGGCTTCATTATATTTCTTAACTTCCTCCCTCAACTGGTTTTTAATAATTTTTCCCTTGTTATCCCTCTGACAAATCATATAATCCAGGTCAAAGCTATGCCGGCCCAACAGTAAAATATGCTGCCCTACGCCGCATTCGGCAACAATTTGACGAATCTGCTCGACAAGCACCGCAGAAGCGTTATTCTGATCATACGCTGCAAACTCTAGCGGGCAATCCAGCTGCTTGGAAGATTTAGGATTCTTAGCCAGCTGCTGCGGATTTTGCTGGATGAATTTGGCGGAAATATCGATCAGCTGCTGTGAGTTGCGGTAAGTCCTTTCAATGAATAACTTTTCATGCTCGCCGACAAACTTGCCGAAATCACTGAATAGCGAAATATCGCTGCCCGTAAACCGATAAATTGACTGCCAATCGTCACCGACGCAAACCAACCGCGCGCCCGAGCGCTGGCGAATCTCCATAATCAACTTAAACCTAGCCGCCGAAATATCCTGATATTCATCAATGATGATATAGTCATACGCTTTGGCGGCGTCCTTTTGCCGCACCAGATTAGCAGCTTGATTAATCATGTCGTTAAAATCAATTTCACCGCGCGCTGATAAAACAGCGTTATACTTCTCGATAATCGGCAGCGCGAAATCTAAAAACAGCTGCCGGCGAACGTTCATAAATTGGTCGTCGGTTTCGCTGTCTTCCATAAATTTTCGCAAACCATTGGCGGCTAGTCCCCGCGATTTGCTCAAATTGATAAAACTAGTAATTAAGCTAATAATCTCCGCGCCAAACGACGAATCCTGCTTGATAATTTTATGGTAAATCTCCTGCTCGCTCAGCGGCTGAAAGGTAACGCCCGATTTTTCCAGCATTTCCCGCAGTTTATCCAGCAAAATATTATGACGATTGTACCACGAATAAGTTTCCAAAAGCTTGGTTCTGTATAGTTTGTGTTTGGCGCATTTTTTATGCATAGATTTCAAATATCGCTTTTCCTGAAACTCCGATAGCCATTTGGCGCGCCCATGCTTATCGATACCGAAATGCTCCAACCAAATATCATAATCCGTCAGATAAAAATCCGGCCGATACATATGATCGCCGTGCGGATACGGTTTTTCATATTCATAATTCACGCCGTTTAAGAATAAGAAATTAGCGATCATCAACTCCTCGACGCTTTTAACGCGCTCGCCAGAAAATGTATCAAGTTTGTTTTTACTAATCCGCTGGCTACCGGAAGTATTGGCATAATATTTCGACTTTAACGTTTCAAAATCTATGCCGTTTTTAACATCAAGCTTCTCGCCAAGCGAATCAAACGCGTCATTTTCCTCGGGAATATTCAAGTAGCAAGCCATAAACTGTACGAATGATTTAAGCGCAGAATCATGATGTAAAATATCATTTTTCAAAAATTGCTTGATAGCTTGGTGTAGCAAATTCTCGTTAGCGACGGCCGGCGGATTCTTCTGAAAATACTTGATGTAGTCATAGCCCAGTTTATGAAAAGTCGTCGCCTTGGTTTTCAGGTCCAAATTACGCAGCCGCTGATTTAGCTCCTCGACAGTCTTGCGAGTAAACGACAGCAGCAGGATTTTTGACGGATTAACATTTCTTTTCTCGACCAGATATTTGACTTTCCCTAAAATCGTCAGCGTTTTCCCAGAGCCGGCGCCAGCGATAATTAAATTAGAATATTCATCGGTGATGATTGCCTGGCGCTGCTGATCATCCAGCGATTTGCCTTCGATATTATCAAAGAAATCGCGGTTTAATTGTTTTTGCACAGCGACATATTCCCGGTTATAGTTTTTAATAAACTCAGCGAAGCTTCCATACATATCGTTAAATCGGCGAACACGCGGCTGTTTTTTATAAAATTTGGACTTGCCCCGGAAAAAATCGCTGATCTCCTGGTATTTTTTCAGAATTTCATCGCGTTTTTTCCACGTTATGTAATCATTAAAATGCGCAATCTGCTCTAAAAATTCGTCAATCTTACGCAGGTTTTTAAGAAACACTGGGTCTTGATATTTTTCAACTTCCCGCGACTTCTGAGTTTGGAAAAATTTAATTATAATAATGATGGCAGCCATGAATAAGAGTACAGCTGCTGCCCCAGCCATCGTTAAATCACTTGTTTATTTTTTAGTATAATTGCTTGCTGCCCGGGCGTGAATCGCCGCGATTCGCGCATTTTTTGATAGGCTTTGTTGCGCGTCCAAGTGTCGATATGCCCGTTTTCTAATTCAGCCAGTGTCAGCTCAAAGAAGTGTACCGCCGCCGTCGCATACAGCCAGGCCAGCGCCATTTTGACGTAATAGCCGTCATGTTTAATTCCCCGCAGCGCTGCGAAAACCCTATCAATTTGTGCTTCGTCTAAGAAATTAGTCATCAAAGAAACCACGCCGTAGCGCACCGTGAACTCAGCTTCACTCTGCAAGCATTCCAGCGCAAAGTCCCACCACACTTCGCTAGCAAAACGCCACTTTTTCTCGACAAATACATCAATGTGCGCCCATGAATCAACGTGCGGCAGGTATTGCTTGGTTAGGTCAATCGCCATTTGATCATCGAACCGAGCGTGCGTGATCAACAGCCCGCATAGCAGCACGTAGTCAAATGATTCGTCCTGTGTTGTTAGTAATTTGCTAATATCCGCTGCGCTCATATCAGGCGCCAATTCCCGCGCCAACCGCCGCAAATCCGGTACGCGCACGCCTATGACCGGCATCTTGGTATTGACGATACGCTTATTAAAGGCGGCGTAAGTTTCGTTGCCTTGGGCGAGGTTCGCCAATTGAGCTATGATGCGATCGTGCATATTTACAATTCCTCTCCGCATAATTCTGCGGCTGCCCGAACCGTCTCATCTAGCGTTGTGTAAATTACAGCTCG
Source organism: uncultured Candidatus Saccharibacteria bacterium (assembly GCA_963548835.1). Classification (GTDB taxonomy): domain Bacteria; phylum Patescibacteriota; class Saccharimonadia; order Saccharimonadales; family Saccharimonadaceae; genus Nanosynbacter. Next base: position 193,234 of record CAUUVO010000001.1, on the reverse strand, counting down.
AGGTAATTCCAAATGAACCTGCGTTTCAATATCAAAGCGACGATTATAATCTGGATCTACGCCAACAACTATATTAGACTTGCGCGCCAGTTCTTTGCCTAGCTCCAAAAAAGTAATAATCGTCTCGGCATTAGGAAACCAAAACAATACAACTTTGGCAGATTTCAGGTTTTCAAATTCCCAAATAATTTGCTGGCGCGCCGTCTCGCCAACAGCGGAAATAAGTTCATCACGGCGCGGATTAGCAACAATCAAATCAGTATCAGCCAGCATCTTAAGCGCTTCTTTCTGCCAGTCTGGACTATACGTCACCCCGCCCGCCAGAAAAATATCCGGGATCAAGTCTTGATTAGATGACACTGGGGTTTTTATAATCATTGCAAAGCTAAATCAAACGTTGTAATAGAGCAATTCTTTCAAATTCTCTACCTTCTATTCTAGCAAAACTCCAGGCATAAAACTAATCGAAAAATTATCCTCCGAGCAAGACTACCGCCGCGCAGATCATACGGCGACTTCGCGAATATAAAATGATATAATATTAGCATAAATGGAAATATTACTAATTATATTAGCACTACTCGCCCTGCTCGCAATCGCCGGCAGACATAAGCCGGCGGAATCTGCGCGCAGCATCATCAACCAGAACGAGCAGAAAAAACAGGAACAAACCGACGAGCTAATCACGGTAATTTTACCGACTATAGATAATGATAAGTAGACAAAACGACAGCAATGCCGTCGTAAATTGAAAAATGTCAAAATCTGGAGCCACGATCGGGGCTTGAACCCGAGACCTCATCCTTACCATGGATGCGCTCTACCAACTGAGCTATCGCGGCATAATCATCAGATAATCACTCGTTTCTGCGACTAAAAGAGCCACTATCCGACTGCTTGATTCTAGCATATTAGACAGTTATTTAGCAACTAGCGCTTAGCCGTCTTAGATTTTGCTTTAGATTTGGTTTGGCTGGCCTTTGGCAGCCTCGGCGTTATGAAAGTATCGATCAATCCCCAGGCGATACCGTTGACTAAAAATGTAACCGCCAAAATACCAGAAAAAGACGCTGCCAGATGTGCCGAGGAAACGCTAAATAGTGTTGATAATCCCGCGGCCACCAGCCCGATAATTGCCAAAATTAAATATGCCTGCTGCAACTTCAACCGCTGGTTCTTTTCGCTGTTCCAGACGGTAAATATTTGTTTTAATAATTCTAACATGCTTTAACTATAGCACACAAACATAAAAATGTCAAACGAAATCAGTTTTACCAGAGAAAAGCTAAAGAAAAAGCCGCTTCTGCAAGCGACAATTTTCTTAAAAATTATTCCTTGGTGCTGGAAGTAGGACTCGAACCTACGAAGCCTTACGGCGGGAGATTTACAGTCTCCTGTGATTGCCACTACACGATTCCAGCGCGTATTTGGAGCCGATTCTCGGACTCGAACCGAGGACCTGCTGTTTACAAAACAGCTGCTCTAACCAGCTGAGCTAAATCGGCGCTTCCATAATTTTAGCAATTTTTAGTACTGCTGGCAATAGCTATTCGAATTATTTGACATAATACCCCCAGGGGGTATATGATAAAATCATGAATACAACAGATATCAAGCGGCGAGCTCTGCACCGCACAAAAATTATTTTAGGGCAAATGCGCGGACTAGAGAAACAAATCGTCAACGACGCATATTGCATGGATATTTTAACGCAAAGTCTGGCGCTGCAAAAGTCGCTGGCATCACTCAATAAGCTCATTTTGGAGCGGCATTTACGCACGCACATTGCCGACAGAATGGCCTCGGGCGATGAAATCCAGCAAAATGAAGCCGTCGAAGAGCTACTTAATCTCTACGAATTAAATAATATAAGGACGAAATGATGCACCACGAATCTCACCCTCACTGCAATATAAAAACTTCAACCAAGCGTATGGCGTTAGCCGCGACCTTGCACTGTTTGGCGGGCTGCATGATCGGCGAAATGCTAGGCGTCACCATCGGCACGCACGCTGGATTTACACCGCACGCCACGGTAATTTTAGCATCGGTTTTGGCATTTACATCTGGCTATACTGTATCAACTATCCCGCTGGTACGTGCTAAGTTATCGTTCGTCAAAGCATTCAAATTGGTTTTCGCTGCCGATACGTTATCAATTCTGTCGATGACCATCGTTGACAATGTCATCATGCTCGTTGTGCCAGGCGCCATGAACAAAGACCTCACTCATCCGATGTATTGGGCAAGCCGGCTGCTGTGCATGACTGCCGCGTTCCTAGTGTCGTACCCTGTCAATTTATATTTATTGCGCCGCGGCAAGGGCCACGCGCTGACTCATCAGTATCACCACCATAATAAATAATAACGGCGCGCGGATAAATTCCAAGGAGCCTTGGCTTTTTCCTTGCCAGCCAGCCAGATTTTTAGTACAATCATAAGGTAAATTTGTGGCTCTTTAGCTCAGTTGGTAGAGCAGAGGCCTGAAGAGCCTTGTGTCCCCAGTTCAAGTCTGGGAGGAGCCACCAATTTGTTTTTGTATTGATATTTGCAGCCGACTCTTATCCGACCATTTGTTGCCCGCGCGTGATTTTAATTTTTATTGTTTATCTTATTCAATAACCCGCCATAATTATACGGCGTGAATTTGTCATTGATAAAAATAGGATAGGCCGGAGTTTTTACTCCCATTTTTTCTGCCAAACTCTGGTTAATTGGCTGGAATGCTCGTAGACTTGCCTGCTCAAGGTTTAACCTTGCTTTATCCTCCAGAGTCATCCGATACACAAAGCGAAACTTCTCCACTCCTGAGACTGCCTGGCAATCAGCAATTTTCTTTTCAGCGAGCATTTGCAACTTCTGGCGCCAGACTTTCACATCATTCAGCCTGCTCTGAACGCTAATTTCTATCGACACGCAATTAAGCGCATACTTATTTATACAATCATAATCCGCCACAATCACCCGCGGTAAACCCAGCAGCCATGACGCGGCCAGCAGCTCTTCATTTGCTCCCTCCCCGACAAACGTACAATCATTATCCGGACAAAACGTATTGTGAAAGTCAAGCGCAATATCATATTCCTTGCACATTTTCAGTAGCTCAATCGGGCGCTGCTGCTCGTATATGCCGCTTGATTTCACGCCGGGAAATGACCGGTTCAAGTCTTGTTCGACAAACCGCTTATTTATTTTTATGGCTTCCTCATTCGCCAGTACGCTGTCAATATTTTCCAGCGGATTTTCCTGTAAACTCTTGACCAGATCAATGCCCAGCATTTCATTCCCGTGCATGCCGCCGATTACTAATATTTTCATATTCTTATCCTCCTTATATATTATTTTTACCGAGATAAATCAATTGATACAAAATTCCGCCAATCAGGAACATTAGATTTGGCTTTATCAATGGTCGCATCATCGCCAAAGTCTCTCATAGCTGCGCGCGTCATCGCTGGCGCAATAGTCCGATAGGCTACCTTCGTCTGATCTAGACGGTTAGAAAATCCGTATACCATTGGACGAAAATTCACTAGATTGTTGCGTCTCGAGATCTGGCGATCAGCAAAAACTTCATCTAGCCACACTATCTCTGAGCTCGAAGTAGCGTTCGGCGCGTACTTCTGCTTAAGCCACACTACCATCTCCAGCGACCCAGGATATTTTTCCGCAGCAATCTGCACCAGGTCAGCCGTCCAAGCAACCGCCGCCAACGCTAATCCCGCTGGTGTCTCCTCAATATACCAACACGCTGAGCGCGTCTCGCCGATAGTGTCAAATCTCTCGGTCAATTCCTGCTCTGTATAGGCTTCGTCTCCAGTCGTGCTGCCGCAAGCTTGGCATATATCACCAGGATTTTGACGAGAATAACCTGACGAGCAGCCGCTGCATTTACTTACTTCATACCAAGGTTCTGCTGCAAAAGCTGCTTGATACGCGGTAATAATCGCGTCGTACTTCTCCCTCGCCTCGTCTGGCGCAGCGAACCTCGCTGTTCTTATTTCGCTCATAAATATCTCCAAAAATTAACTAAACTAACTGTCAAAAAATCAAAATGCCAGCGTCGCGCCGGCATTTGTTTGGATTTATTCGCAAACTACTCAGCGCGAGCTGGCCGAACGTGCGAGTGATGTTTGAAGACATTTTTATAGCCGCCAGTGCCGTTTTGCATCCAATCGCTAATCCTGGCAATTGTACGACTACTGAGCTTCGTTGCCGCGATGATGTCGGCGTATTTTTCGCCTTTTGATAACATTTTGGCAGCTTGTAGGCGCGCGCCAACTTCGACAATCTCCTTCTGAGTCATGACATCGCGAAGAAACGCCCGCATTTCATTAGAATCATCTATACTAGCAAGAACATCCGCCAGCTGACGTGCCTGTTCATCTTTCCAAATATCGTTCTTGCCATTCATATTTCCAGTTTACCAAAGTAAAGTAGAAATGTCAATAATCTTCGCACCGCTATCTAAAACCTGGAATTTTATTCTCATCTCGCTTATACTTAAATCATGAAAGCTTGGCAAGATGTCGCCTCTCTGTATCAGATTTATCCGCGTAGTTTCCAGGATACCAATGGCGATGGGATTGGCGATTTGAATGGCATTACTGAGAAGCTGGATTATTTGGCGTGGCTGGGCGTTGACGCGATTTGGATTTCGCCGTTTTTCCTCTCGCCGCTGACTGATTTTGGCTACGATATCGCTAACTATCGAGCCATTGACCCAACATTTGGCGGGCTGGATGATTTTCGAGCGCTGTTGGAAAGAGCTCATATTCTGGACATTAAAGTCATGATCGACCTCGTTCCCTGCCATACATCTGATCAGCATCCGTGGTTTCAGGAAGCACGGTCATCGCGGGACAATCCCAAGCGTGATTATTATGCCTGGCGCGACGGGCGGGACGGCAATGAGCCAAACAATTGGCAAAGTTTATCGGGCGGCAGTTCATGGGAGTTTAATGAGCAGACCAATCAATTTTATCTCCATTCGTTCCTGAAAACACAGCCGGATTTGAATTGGGACAATCCGGCGGTTCGCGATGAAATGAAAAACGTGGTGCGATTTTGGTTTGATATGGGCGTGGACGGCATGCGGGTTGACGCGATTTGGGGCATTTCTAAAGATCCGGAATTTGGTGACGATTCACCAAATCCTGATTTCAACGGCGATCCTGAAGCCTACGGCGCGTTCATTCACGACCACTGTAAAATGGGGCCGCATTTTCAAGAATACCTGCATGAGCTAGCGTCAGTTTGCGATGAATATGACGACAAGCAGATGGTGTTTGAATTTTACCCTGACGAGAAGTTGGGCGATATTTACCAGCAGTACCACCAGGTACTAACAGCCCACCCGAAGGCGTCAGCGTTCTTTATGGAGTATCGCCAGGACGAGTGGCATGCGGAGCATACTGAGCAGAAGATTGAGAATTATCTGCAGGCGGCAGATTCAGCCAAGCCGTTTTTCTGCGTCGGCAATCACGATCAGCCGCGCGTTGCCTCGCGGCTCGGGACAGAGCGAGCGCGGGCACTGCATTTTCTCAACCTGCTCACACCGGGCGTCAGCGTGATGTACTATGGCGATGAGATTGGTATGACTAATGGCGAACTGACTGCTGAGGATATTCAGGATAATTTTAGCCCTGCACATTCCGCCATCGACAGCCGCGACCTGGAGCGTACGCCGATGCAATGGGACGACACGCGGTTCGCTGGATTCTCAGAAGTAAAACCGTGGCTGCCAGTGAATAAAAACCGCGCATTTGTTAACGTTAACAGCGAAAAAAGCTCGCCCGCGTCAATGCTAAATTTACACAGAGCTTTACTACGATTACGCCAGGAATTCCCAATTATTAAAAACGGTACACTAAATATCGTAAGTGGTGCTGATACTGGCAACGGGTTTATTCTGGGTATTAAACGCGAGCTAGGCAGAGAACGCGCTTATATTTTTATCAATTTCGCTGACGCGCCGCAAAGTTTTTCCATCCCAGAAAACGGCAGAATCCTCGCTTCTACTCATCCGCAGTACCTGCTCTTAGGAAAAGACCGGCAAATGACGATTCCTGGCTATTGCGGAGTAATATTGATAGTTGGAAGCTAGTTTTTACGAAACAGCGTTAATACCTTCCAGCGCATAGGAAGTATCTTCCCAGCCTCGCACCTCGATAGAATCGACGCCCATTTGTTTGACCGGAAAATCATTACCGCCTTCCTGTAATTTATCGCCAAAGAATAGTGCCTCTTCCTTTGGCCAATCGTTCAACTCAAGCAGCTTACCAATACCATAGGCTTTATCAATTCCTGGCAGCGTAATATCAGTGCTGGTCGTACCGCCAATCCTTACCTCAAGACCAGGCAATTTCTCCGCCACTTTATCGCGATATACCGGGCGAATATCTTTATACTTTTCCGCCCAGGCATACTTATCTTCTGGGGTCGCCTGCTGACCCAGTGCCGACATGGTAATCTGACTGTGGCGATCCTCAATAATTTCGCCCGCAGGATTATCACACCAAATGCCCATCTCCCTGGCAACTTCTTCCAGCGCCGTAGTTATCTGAGTTTTTTGTTCATCGGATAAATCATTAGCGTACTGAATTTTCCAATCGTCATCAGCAGCATCAAATCGATAATACCTCGTGCCGCAAGTCGGCATTGCATGAAATCTTTGGAGCAATTCAGGCTGGACATTAAGCCGATCAATCACCTGCTTTTTAATCTGCTGGAATGTGCCGCCCGTAATGACGCACACATCATAATTTTCAAGCAACTGGCTAAGAATGCCGGCCATCCGATCGCTAATTGGCGACTTGGTAATAGCTAGCGTGTCATCCAAATCAAACCCGATAATTTTTTTCACTCTTCTTCTCCCTCCATAATTAATACAAATGTATTTTTGCCTTTTTTCAGCAGCGACGTAGTGTTCACGACTTGGTCTTCGGTCAGTTTTTCGCCGTTGAGGCTGATAGCGCCAGATTTCAGCAGGCGTTTTGCTTCGCCGTTGGAACTAACCGCGCCAGACACCACCAACGCTTCAATCACGCCGACGCCGACATCAACGCGCGGAATTTCTTTAGCTAAAGCATCCAAATCGTCGTCTGACAATTGCCGGAAATCGCCGCCGCCAAACAACACCTCCGTCACCCGCTCCACTGATTCGCGCCGATTGACGCCGTGGACGATGTCGGTGACTTCGCGCGCCAGAACTTTCTGCGCTGAGCGCGCACCTGGATTAACCGCATGGTTTTCAGCAATAGCTTCGATCGATTCGCGATCCAGCGTAGTGTACATCTTCATATAGTCAATCACACCATCATCATCAACGTTCAGCCAGAATTGATAGAATTTGTAAACGCTGGTTTTATTTTCGTCAAGCCAAATTGCACCGCCCTCAGACTTGCCAAACTTACGGCCAGTTGCTTTGTTAATAACCAATGGCACCGAGTAAACATGCGCTTCACCGCCTTCTAATTTACGGATGAGACTGACGCCAGTCGTCGAATTTCCCCACTGATCAGCACCGCACACTTGCAGCGTAACACCGTGCTCTCGGAATAGGTGTAAAAAGTCGTAGCCCTGTATTAATGAGTAGCTAAATTCAGCATAGCTAATACCACTGCCACCCTCGCCAATGCGCGCTTGAACAAACTCGCGATCAAGCAGCTGCGTCATTGACATATATTTACCAACTTTATATAAGAAATCAATGTAGTTTATATTACGAAACCAATCAGCGTTATCAACCAGATGAAAATCACGCCCCTCAAAGACGCGCCTGTACTGCGCCGAGATACACTCCACATTATGCGCTACCGTATCAGCATTGCGAATTTCACGCTCGTCTTTTCTGCCGTCTGGATCACCAATCATACCAGTCGCCCCGCCTACCAGCAGATAAGCTTCGTGACCATATTCCATAAATAGCCGCACCATCATTGCTGCCGCTAAATTACCAATCTGCATACTATCAGCGCTTGGGTCAACGCCAAAATAGAATTTGCGCGGCGTATCAACTTTGCTAATATCGTCGAATGTCACTTGATTGACAAATCCGCGCCACTGTAATTCCTCTGATAACTTCATATCACTCCTTTTCTAATGATTAGTATAGCAATTTTATGATTGAAGCGAAACATAGGCGTGATATAATAGGATTGTGAAGAGGAAAACAACGACTAGCGCCGCTGGACACGGCTCGGACAATAAAAAATCTCCGGCAAAACGGATGAATGTATATGCCAATTTGGCGCAAAAACGCCGGACAAAGAAAGACAAAAAATCCCGCGAGCGCGCTGAGTATTTAGCAACGCTGCCAAAACACCCCGTCAAAAGGTTTTTCTACCGGCTTCATCCTAAACGAGTCGCTAAGTATTGGTTTTCTAAGCGCGGCGCATTGATGGCGCTGAAAATACTCGGCGTTAGCGTGCTGGCAGCACTCTTGCTGATTGGCGGCTTGTTTGCCTATTTCCGCAAGGATTTGGACAGAATTCGGCCGGGCGAACTTGCCAAGCGTGTCCAGACCACAGTCACCAAATATTACGACCGTAATGATGTGTTGTTATGGGAAGATAAAGGAACCGGTAATTATCATCTGGTAGTCGAGTCAAACCAGATTAGCGATTATCTTAAAAAAGCAACGGTAGCGATTGAAGACAGAGATTTTTACAAACATCATGGTATTAGTATTTCAGGATTGGTACGCGCCACGTTTAGTACAGCGTCCGGGCGGCAGGTGCAGGGCGGCTCGACTTTGACGCAGCAGCTAGTTAAGCAGGTATTTTTCCCGCCAGAAGAAGCGACTAAACGCGGCTTGAGCGGCATCCCTCGTAAAATTAAAGAGATTATCTTGGCCGTCGAAGTTGAGCGGATGTATAATAAAGATCAAATTTTGTCGCTCTATCTTAACGAGTCGCCGTATGGCGGACGCAGAAACGGCGCTGAATCAGCAGCCCAGACATACTTTGGTAAAAAAGCTAAGGATTTGACGCTGGCAGAGGCAGCTTTAATCGCTAGTATTCCACAGAACCCGACTTTTTATAATCCATACAACACACCCGGAAATAAAGCGCTCATCGATCGCCAACACACCGTCCTCGACTATATGGCCGAACAAGGGTTTATTTCAAGCAACGAAGCCAAAGAAGCCAAAGCCATTGACATTATCAGCACGATCAAACCGCAAACCGAGCAGCTAGAAGACATTAAGGCGCCGCACTTCATATTAATGGTCAGAAATCGGCTCAGTAAAGAGCTCGGCGAGGCAGTTGTGGGCCGCGGCGGACTGACAGTGAAAACAACGCTTGATTGGCGTATCCAAGAGAAGCTTGAAACCGACATGAAAAACTTCTTTGCAACAGGACGTCCGGATTCAGTGAGAATCAGTAACGGCGCTGCGACAATTGAAGATGTGCAAACTGGCCAGATTGTAGCACTGGTCGGCAGCCGCGACTTCAACTACGGCGGATTTGGCCAGGACAATGCAGCAGTGTCGTATATTCAGCCTGGATCAACCATAAAATCGCTAGTGTTTGCTCAACTATTTGACGTTCACGGCGGCAACCAGCCAACGTTCGGCAGCGGCTCAGTCTTAAGCGATGAGAATATTGACAGATTATATGGCGCACAATTAAGAAACTGGGATAATAGATTTATGGGCGGCATTACCATACGTAAAGCTTTATCGTACTCCAGGAATATCCCGGCAATTAAGGCAGCTTATGTTGTCGGTAACGGTTCAGCCCAGCCTGTTGTTGAGGGTATCCGCCGAATGGGCGATACTAACTATTGCCGCCAAGAAGAAAATGCAGGCGGTTATGGGTTAGGTGCAGCGATCGGCGCTTGCGGCACAAAGCAAACCGAGCTAGTCAACGGCTACGGAACGCTGGCGCGCCTGGGCGTACAAAAAGATAGCTCCAGTGTAATTGAGGTAAAAAATAATCAAGGCGAAACTCTTAAAAAATGGAAAGACAGCAGCAAGCAAGCTGTAGATTCCCAATCAGCATACATTGTCAATGATATCCTATCAGACAGAACGATCGGACTGCACGGCTATATGGGTGTTCCTGGCGTAAGAACATCCACTAAAACCGGTACATCCGACAAAGGTTCGCAACCGAAGGACTTGTGGATAGTTAACTACAGCCCGGCACTGGTCATGGGTGTATGGCTCGGTAACTCCGATACCAGCGTCGTCGGTACTTCAGCATCAAACTATGCCATGCCGGTGATCAGAAGCGTGATGTCGTTCGCCCATACCGAAGTCTATGCCAAGGATGGCAGATGGAAACCTGGTCAATGGTACGAACGTCCAAGCGGTATCCAGCAAATTGGCGGCGAACTGTATCCATCGTGGTGGAATAAGAGACAAAACAACTCGTCGCAAAAGATGACATTTGATAAAGTATCAAAGAAGAAAGCAACTAGCTGTACGCCAGACGGCGCAAAAGAGGAAATTGACGTCATCCGGACAACTGATCCTCTTACTAAAAAAGAATCTTTCTCAGTTCCAGCAGGATACGACGCTAATGCCGAAGACAACTTCCATAAATGTGACGATGCTAAACCGCAAATCAGCTCAATTTCCGTAAGCAACAGCGGCAGCAAATATACTATCAGCGCTAACATATCATCTGGAACCCATAGTCTGGCATCGGTTGAAATAGCCGTTGATGGCAAAACGATTAAGAGCGGTAGCGTCAGTTCCAGCGGCACGCAAAGCGGAACAGTAACTATTGACAGCGCTGGCAGCCATAGCGTGACGGTAACCGTTAGAGACTCAGCATATTATACCGCTACGTCCAGCAGTAGCTTCCGATCATCGTCAAGCTCAAGCTCAGACGATGATTAAAATACGTGAGATATAAACTAATAAGCTAGGACTTCTTTAACCTTTTGCCCTAATCACCGATTCTAATAAATACTGAAAATTAGAAAGCCTGGTTTATGATTTAACTCCAAACCAGGCTTTCTCTATATACCTAATGCTATTTATTGACTATTTGCCAAATCAACCAAATCGGCCTCATGCTGAGCTGGAGTCTTACTTTTGGCAGGTGAACGTTTTTTTACAGTACTTGAGTTTGCTTTCGTAGTTTTGCGCGGCTGCGATTGCTGCGGACGGCGACCAGTTGAACGCGATTTCGCCGCTGCGGCTGAAGAAACTGCCGAATGCGAATTATTACTTGTCTTCGTGCGCGAAGCAGTTTTCGGCTCGACAACAAGCTTGGCAAACATCATCTTGCCAGCATCAGTTTGCAGACTGCGAATAATCTCCACTCTTTTTTCCTGGCCGATAAATTTTTTAGCCTGCTCAACTACTACCATAGTGCCATCATGTAAGTAGCCGACTGCTTGATGAGAATCTTGGCCTTTTTGCGTCAATTCCAACATCAATTCATCACCAGGCAAATAGCTCATGCGCAAACTCTTGGCTAGTTCATTAATATTGAGGATCTGAATGCCTTCGACTTGCGCCACCTTGTTCAGGTTGTAGTCCAGCGTCAGAATGGCAGCGTTCATTTTCTTGGCGAGCTGCAACAGGCGGTTATCAACATCCTCAGGAATGCGCGTCGCATCGTCAAGCAACGTGAACGAGCCGCCCAACACATCCTTTAGTTCCTTCATGGCGTCCATACCGAAGCGGGCGCGCTCGCGCTTGGCATGATCAGCACCGTCAGCCAACAGCTGTAGTTCGATCAGCACACTCCGCAGCACGATGATCTGCCCCAGTAAGAACCCAGTCTTTGCCAGGTCGACCACCCGGCCGTCCATCAGTACCGACGTGTCAACCAGAATCGGCAGCTGCGTGCCGCCGCCTGCATGCCGCCGCGGCTTGACCAGCAAATATATCTCCGCCATGATGGCCAGCAGCATGATAATGATGATAAGTTCAATTGTTTTTTCCATAATAATTTCCTTTTATCTAATAATGTTATTGTAAATAGTCAATCAGTGCCTGGCGTAAATCGCCGACGCCGCGCACAAATGCGTCCTTGTGGGTTTTTGGCGCGATGGCGTAGGTGAAGCCAAGTTTCTTCGCCTCTTTGACGCGGGCGTGCCAGCCTTGAGCGGAGCGCACTTCACCGCCCAAACCAACTTCGCCAAACACCACGGCTTCGTCGCTCAGTTTGCGGCCAGCTGAGGCTGAGGCGATGGCCATGGCGACTGCCAAGTCCGCCGCTGGGTCGCTCAGTTTCAAGCCGCCAACCACATTGATGTAAATATCTTTGTCGGAGAGATTGAGTTTGGTGCGCTTTTCCAGCACCGCCACCAACAAATTCAAGCGATTAAGATCAAAGCCGCTGGCTGCGCGCTTGGGATAGCCGAAATTCGTCGGATTGACCAACGCCTGAATCTCCACCAATAGCGGTCGCGCCCCCTCCATGGTCGCGAGGACGATGGAGCCGTCGAGATTTTGCCGCTCCGCCAACAAACTAGCCGACGGATTAGCCACAATCTGTAAGCCATCCTCGTGCATTTCAAAAATTGCCGCCTCATTGGTTGAGCCATAGCGATTTTTCTGCGCCCGCACCACCCGAAAGCCGCCATAGCGATCACCCTCAAAGTTCAGCACCACATCAACCAAATGCTCCAAGACTTTCGGCCCGGCAATCGAGCCTTCCTTGGTGACGTGACCGACCAAAATCACCGCAGTGTTGGCGGCCTTAGCGGCGCGAATGATGACGTTGGATGAGTTGGTGATTTGACTGACTGAGCCTGGCGCTGAACTAATCTCCGCCAACGACAGCGTCTGAATGGAATCGACGATCACCAGGTTGTACTGGCCAGTCTGAATGGAGGCAGCGATGTCCTCGGCGCTGTTACTAGACGCCAGCTGCAAGTTCTCTGAGTCAACCGCGCCCAACCGCTCAGCCCGCAATTTGACCTGCGACACCGACTCCTCACCGCTGACATAGAGCACTGGTTGCTGCCGGGCAATAAACGCCGCGACTTGCGCTAGCAGGGTACTTTTTCCAATCCCCGGCTGCCCCGCCACCAGCACCACGCCGCCTGGTAGAAAGCCGCCGCCGAGTACCGCATCAAGGTCGGCGATGCCGGTTGCCAGCCGTGCTTGCTTGGCGTCGGTAGCCGTTTCACTGAGCTTGAGCGTGGTCAGTGCTTTACCTTTGCCGCTGCTGCGGGCTACCGCCGAGGCGCCGGTATCGATCGGTAGCTGTTCAACCAATGAATTCCACTCACCGCAATTTTCACACTTGCCAACCCATTTTGGATAGCTGGCGCCGCATTGCTGACAGATGAATTGTGATTTTGCCCGTGCCATCAACGCCCCCCTTCTGCACTATCCAGGCTTTTATTCAATTCATCAATCTTAACACCCAATTCCCGCAAACGCGCTACGTCTTTATTGTACTGACTAATATCATTATTTAGTGCAGTGCGGCGCTGATTTATCTCGGTCAGCCGATTCCTCAGGACGCTGCGCTGGGCATTAAAATCCTCCTGCGATGCAAAACCGCCATCGGCCGCTTTTTGATTAAATGCCTTTACTCGCTGATTATATTGTTCGACGTCAGCCGCATACTGATTGGCTCTTGACTCAATATCCAGCTTACGCGCAGCCAAATTAGTGCGCAGACTGCTTGCCTCATTCTCAACGCTATCAAATTTATTGCTATACTGAGCATGCAGTTTCACTACCGCCGACCGATCGCTGAAATACCGCGTATAATACTGCTCCAACTCGCTGCCCAAATCAGCAAACTCTGTTCCTAAAATCGAATGTAGTTCATTCGTCCGCGAACCAGGCTGAGCACGTTCGTAATAATTCATCCGCTCGGTAAATTTGTCCGTTTTAACTTTTTGGTACGCTTGTTCTAATAACGGTTCTAGCCGCGATTTTTCCTCAGCACTAAGCCGCGCGTATGCCGCATGTAGCATTTCATGCGAAGCTGTCACTTCTTTCACGCCGTCAAGCTCGGGATTAGCCACATTGTAAATATAAATAGCACTTGCCGACTGATCGTAACAGCCTAAAATCGGGCTAGCTTTTTCCACGCGGCGGCATTCCTCGTTAAACTCAGCGGCAGACTTCAGTTGCGGATGCGCGATATAAAACAAGCGTTTGCCGGCTGTCGACATACCGCTGCGATCAGCAATTTGGGCAATTTCAGCACTCGGCTGATATTGGCGAAAACTAATCTCATCGATAATCTGCTGCCGATTGGCTACCGCTAGGATTGCGCCGATAACCAAAGCTAGCGACAGAAAGCCGCTGGCAACTTTACGTACGCTTGACATCAATCACCACCTTATTGTTATCAATTTTAGTTTCCAGTATATTGCCCGGTTTTGCCTTGTTTGATAACAAAACGTCGCTAAGCGGATCTGCTAATTCCGCCTGAATTGTCCGCCTCAATACCCGCACGCCGCGCTGTTCATCAAAGCCCTGTTTTATCAGCCAGCGTTTCACTGCCGGCGTAATATTAAGAGTCATGCCGCGCCGCTTAACCGCCTCAATTAAATCAGCCGTTAGATTATCAAAAATCTTGCACACCACCGACCGGGTCAACGGCTTAAACGTAATTACGCCGTCAAATCGACCAATCAGCTCTGGCCGCAGAAAATCCTCCAGTTCACGCAAGGCAGCCCGCGAATTCCGTTCGTGGCGGTCTTGATTAGACGATTTTTGCTGGCTGGACGACGTAAAGCCCAGCTCTGAATCTTGCACCATTTGTTCAGCGCCGACATTGCTTGTTAAAATCACGATTGTCTGGCGAAAACTGACCGTCCGCCCGTGCGAATCGCTCAGCTTGCCGTCTTCCAAAATCTGCAGCAGCAAGTTTAGCACGTCTGGATGCGCCTTTTCAATCTCATCAAACAGCACCACGCTATACGGCTGCCGGCGAACCTTATCGGTCAATTTGCCGCCGTCATCATAGCCAACATAACCGGCTGGCGCGCCGATCAGCTGGCTAGCCGTGTGCCGCTCCGAAAACTCGCTCATATCAATCTTAATCAAACTATTATCACCGCCAAAAACTTCCCGTGCTAGCACCCGCGCCAATTCCGTCTTACCCACACCGGTCGGCCCGAGGAAAATAAACGATCCTAACGGCCCGTTTTGGCGATTCAACCCAGCTTTATTTCGGCGAATCGACCGCGCCAATTGCTCAATTGCCTCGCCCTGGCCTAGCACTCCCTGGCTCAGGCGCTTCTCTAATTGGAGCAAATCTTTCATCTGATTCAGCGACAAACGATCAATTGGGATATTAGTCATCGCCGAAACCGCCCGCCGCAAATATTCATCCGTCAAGCCAGGCCTCGTCTCAGCCTCATCCGTTAATTTGCCCGCTTGCTGCTCTAATTGCCGCATTTGCATCTTAAACTCCGCGGCCTGCTGATAATCCTCAGCCTCAACAGCGGCGTCAATCTTCCCTGCCAATTGTTTGATTCGACGCGACAATTTATCCTTGCGCGATAAATTCGCCGGCAAGCCCGACTTAAGCAGGCTCGCTGCCTCGTCAATCACGTCAATTGCTTTATCCGGCAAAAACCGCTCCGTCACATAGCGCTGGCTCAAATCCACCGCCTCAGTAAGTATCTCGTCAGAAATCTGTACTTGGTGATGTTTAGCCAAGTTGCCGCTCAATCCTTTCAGCATTGCTACCGCTTCTTCCGGCGACGGCTCCGCCACTGTTACCGCCTGAAAACGCCGGCTTAAGGCCGCATCTTTCTCAATGTGCTTGCGATATTCATCAAACGTCGTCGCGCCAATCAGCCGCACTTCGCCGCGCGCCAACGCTGGTTTTAATACATTAGCCGCGTCCATTGAACCTTCCGCCGAACCAGCGCCAACCAGCAAGTGCAGCTCATCAATAAACAAAATGACTTCCTGATGTTTCTTAGCAACCGATAAAACTTTTTGCAGCCGCTCCTCGAATTGACCGCGATATTTTGTCCCGGCAATCATTGCCGTCAAGTCCAATTGAAAAAGCCGCTTACCTTTCAAAAACTCCGGCACCTTAT
This sequence comes from uncultured Candidatus Saccharibacteria bacterium, assembly GCA_963548835.1. Classification (GTDB taxonomy): domain Bacteria; phylum Patescibacteriota; class Saccharimonadia; order Saccharimonadales; family Saccharimonadaceae; genus Nanosynbacter. The sequence continues at coordinate 177,244 of CAUUVO010000001.1, read as the reverse complement.
TATCGGCAATTTTTTGCGCCAAGCCTTCAACTACCGCAGTTTTACCAACACCCGGCTCGCCGATTAGCGCCGGATTATTCTTACTGCGGCGCCCCAGTACGGTAATCATCCGCTGAATCTCCGCCGTCCGGCCAATCACTGGGTCTAAAAATCCCTCGCTGGCCCGCCGCGTCAAATCTACGCCAAATTTGTCCAGAATTTTCAAATCGCCCGACTTCTTAGCCGCCGTGCCGCGATCACTTTGCAGCGATTCAAACTGTTGTTTATCAAACACATCTTCCAAACTTCCGCGCAAATGTTCAATATCAATATTCATATCGCGCAGCAATTTGGTCGCCCGCGCCTCGTGCTGCTGCAACATGCCATATATAATGTGTTCAGTGCCAACTCGCTCCTGTCCAAACTCCACCGCTAATTGCCACGACGTCCGAATCAACTCGACCACTTCAGCACTCAAGCCCTTTTGCACCACCGTAATTACCAGCGGCTTGGCAGTCAAATTCAATGCCAATTCTGCCCGATCTAAAGTAACGCCGCTCTCTGCTAAGATCTTCGCGCCCAGCGACGAATTCTGCGCCAGTACGCCGAGTAAAATATGCTCGGTGCCGACATAAGCGCTGCCATCATTATGCGCCAGCAAACCAGCCCGCTCCAAACTAGCGCGAGCCGTTTCCGTCAATCGAGATTCTAATTCAGAAAAATCTTCCGGCATATCGCCCTCCTTTCGTTTTCGGCGATTCTCACGAGGCAGCCTATTCCGCCACCTCCTCAACCACGCTCATCAAACTATCCTCAATATTTTTACGAGGTTTTGCTTCAGGTTTAACAGCCGCCTTTGCCTCGATATCCAGTTCATAGCCAGTCAGTCGTGACGCCAAGCGAACATTCTGTCCAGCCCGGCCGATAGCCACTGATTGCTGATCCTCGCTGACGTAGACCGTTGCTCGCTTTTCGTCCTCATTGACCGTTACGCTCAGCACTTCTGCCGGGCTCATGGCATTCGCGATGAAGCCAGCCACATCTTCCTCAAATGGAATGATGTCAATTTTTTCCTGCTCGCCGATTTCGTTCATCACCGCCTGAACACGCGTACCATGACCGCCGACGAACGTACCGACTGGGTCAACACCCGGCAGTGCCGATGCGACCGCCAATTTGGTGCGGCGACCAGCCTCGCGAGCAATGGCTTTGATTTCCACGGCGCCAGTTTCCATCTCTGGCACTTCCTGGCTGAACAAGAAGCGTACAAATTCTTCATTGCCGCGGCTCAAAATCAGCTGCGGGCCGCGACCTTCACGCTCGATGTCCTTGATATATACTTTGACACGGCGGCCAACACCGTAGTATTCGCCAGGAATTTGCTCGGACTGCGGCATGATACCGACGGCCTTGCCCAGCTCAATTCGCACCACGCGCGGCTCAACCCGCTGAATCGTACCGGTCACCACCGTGCCAATTTTATCTTCAAATTCTGCCAGCACCACCTCGCGCTCTGCCTCGCGCAGCCGCTGCAAGATCACTTGCTTGGCGGTTTGGGCTGCCACCCGGCCAAACGTCGTCACGTTGTGTGTCTCGACCGTCACTTCGCTGCCCAGCTCAGCCGCCGGGTCAACCGCCTTGGCCTCGTCCAGGCTAATTTGATTGATGTCATTTTCAACCTCTTCAACCACCGTTTTAACAACTGACACCACAGCCGTGCCGCTGTTGATATTCAGGCTGGCGCGCACCAACTGCTCGCGCGTGCCGTTATCACGCCGCCACGCTGCCGCGATAGCCTGCTCGATCACCTCTAGAACCGTTTCTTCTGGCAGGTTCTTTTCCTCGGCAATCGTCCGCACCGCCAACGTCAATTGCTTAATATTCAAATCTTCCATATTAGCTCCTTTACGCTATATATTATACTACTTTTCATATCAAACGCCCAAGAGACGAAAAACTCCGACCTCGACGGCCGGATATAATCTGAGTATATATCAATAAACCTCAGATGTCAAATTTTCACTGTTTAGCTAACGGTCACACCTTCTATTCAATAATCGATAGCACGCCACTAAGATCGTCAACTACCCAACGCGCATCATCAACAATCGGCGAGTCTATGAACGTTACGCCATTCCCCGTCGCTTGAAAAAGTGCTGCATCATTCGCGCCATCGCCGATAACCATACAATCCGCCAGCGCAATGCTTAGTTCGCCGACCAACTGCTGCAATTGGCATAATTTGTCGCTGGTGTCTTTTTCTGGCGATTGTATCTGAATAAGCTGCTCATTCTCGTCAAAAATAAACCGATTTGAAGACCGCCACCAAGTAATTTGCAGCTCAGCCGCCACATGTTGCACAAGAATATCCATCGCCCCAGAAACGATCGCTAAATTATAACCGCGACTCTTCAAATCATCCACAACATCGCGAGCATACGGCATGTAAGTATATTGCCATAGGATCTTTTCGATATTCGGACGCGACACATCGCCGCGCTGCTGATAAATTTTAAGGAGCGCCGCCTGTCCTTCGGCGTCAGTAATCTCACCGCGACACGCCTGCTCCATCAGCTCAGCATCTTCAGCGGGCGTCACACCCATCGCCAAATTCAAATCGCGCCATGAATTCTCCTTAATAAGCGTTTTATTTAGGTCAAATACGATAAGCTCAGGATTCATATAAATTAGTATAATCTATACTCTGCTGTCCGTAAAACCCGCCTGGCGCAAGGGAAACCGCGACCGCATTTGCAATCCCAACAATGCCGCTCGGTAAAGACAACCTGGCAGCCATGTAAACGGCTGATCAATCAGCGTAAATCTTTTTTCGCCATTGAAAGTGTGCGTGAAAACATTATTTCCTACATTACCACTCAAACAAATGTCGTTAACTAAAATCCGCGAAGCTGTTCGCCCAAGCGCCTGATTCAAATGTTGCCTAACTACCTTAAGCTCTTCCATCATTGATGAACGGCAACTTAACAATACGATCGAAATATGCCTGCTCGGGCATAAATTGGCTGTTGATAGATCCGCCAGGCGCCCGCTCAATAACAGCAGCTGGCGGCAATACGCCGTTACTCGCCATAGCCAGCACTCGCACAGCAGACACTGGACATTCAGCATACCGCAGAACATCATAAAGTGTGTTCATAGTGTCACGCTGAATAGCCGCTTCGCCGATCGACCTAAATCGCTTTACAACATAATTTCCCTCTGGGTTAAGCACATAAACATGTCTCATTCCTTCTCGCGCCAATATACGGTTTTGCTCAACCTTAATATCCTCTTCGCGTGCCCATTGAGCATCTCTGCTGATAGCAGCCTGTTCCGCCAGCTCCATAGCCTGCCCAAAGTCATCGCCAACTGCGATTTCCGGCATGATAATTTCTGTTTCTACTTTAGTCATTTTTTCTGAAAATATTTTTCCCGCAAATTTTCATCTTCACTTTATATTAAAGCACAGCCGCTTAACCGCCGCATGAAGAAAGTATCCGCGCCATCGCATCTTTTTCCGCGCTTGTTACCCATAGGCGATATCTGCGCTTGACCGCTACTTGGCGTTCAATGTACTGGCAGCGGAACGGTTTATTGGCAGGCAGCCAAGTTGCCGCGTCGCCATCACCCTTAGCTTGATTAGCCGGACCGTCGACCGCCAGCAAATTCAACGGATCATTCGCTAACTTTTCCCGTTCCTCACGCGGTAGCTGCTGCGCACCCTTTTGCCAGGCGTCGCTCAATGCCACTACGTGATCGATTTGCACCCGTTGGCTTGTTTCCTTGCCGCGTTGAAATTGAATCGTCTTGCCGGTATATGGATCATCCAGCCTGCCTGATTGCACACGGCACTTATCGTCGAGTTTTTCATCAGCCAAATCCCGCGCTAAAATCACCTCGCGTGTCGAGCAGCCGTCAATTTTACCCCAGCCATCACCAAATTGTTTACGCGAATAGCCAGTTTTCGGCGCGCGGCCCTTAACCTCCAGTTTAGTTAACTCCGCCTGAGCGTTTGAATCGCCAAACAATTGCCGCTGCAGGGACGGCGAAGTCGGCGCAATTTGCGGCTGTTGCAGTTGCGTTGCCCACACCGCTGCGCCAGCCACCGCCGCGACGAGCAATACTGTTATTTGCCGACGTCTGATTTTCCTAGTTGCCATATCTATATTATAATGAAAATATGAAAACAGTTCCACGTTTACTCGACACATTTATACCAAATAATTACACATTAACCCTCGACCTGGCTCACGCCGAAGAGAAATCTTTTTCTGGCTCGGTAATTATTTCTGGCAAGTCAACTGGCGAGTCAATTTCACTGCATTCCAAAGAATTAACTATTCATTCAGCGTTGATTGACAATCGGCCAGCTGAGTTTTCCCATGATGAATTTGACGAGCTGCGACTATCGCGCCCAGAGTTGTCCAGCGGCCAGCACACCGTTCGTGTTGAGTTTTCTGGCACTATCACCGACGCCATGCATGGACTGTATCCGTGCTACTTTACCCACGACGGCGTCAAAAAGCAATTGTTTGCCACCCAATTTGAATCGCACCATGCCCGCGAGGTCTTTCCGTGTGTTGATGAGCCAGCTGCCAAGGCGACCTACGACGTCACGCTCGTGACTGCCCCGGGACTCACCGTCCTCGGTAATATGCCTGTCACCAAATCATCCGAGCAGGACAGTGCACTGACAACCACTTTTGCGACCACACCGCGGATGAGTAGTTATTTGCTGGCTTTTGTTGTCGGCGAGCTGCACAAGAAAACCGCCCGCACTACATCTGGTGTTGAGGTCAATGTTTGGGCGACGCCAGCCCAGAGCGAGGAGACACTGGATTTTGCGCTGGACATCGCCACGCGCTCCATTGATTTTTATAATGAGTACTTTGGCGTACCGTATCCGCTGCCAAAATCAGACCACGTGGCACTGCCAGATTTCTCGTCGGGCGCCATGGAAAACTGGGGGCTCATCACCTACCGCGAAAGCTGTCTTCTGGCTGACCCGAAATTAACGCCAGAATCGTCCAAGCGCTTCATCGCCACCGTCATCGCTCACGAACTCAGCCACCAGTGGTTTGGCAACTTAGTGACTATGCAGTGGTGGAATGACCTGTGGCTGAACGAAAGTTTCGCCAATATGATGGAATATGTAGCGGTCGACGCACTGCACCCTGAGTGGCGGATGTGGGAGGATTTTGCGACTAGTGAAGTCACCGCGGCACTGCGGCGCGATAGCCTGGACGGCGTGCAGCCAGTACAGGCCGATGTTAATCACCCGGATGAGATCAGCACTTTGTTTGACCCAGCAATTGTCTATGCCAAGGGCGGGCGTCTGCTGGTGATGGTACGGCGGTTAATCGGCGAGGAGGCGTTTCGCGCAGGACTAAAGTCATATTTTGAAAAATTCGCTTACCAAAACACTGTTGGTAATGATTTATGGCAGGAGCTAGAGACTGCCAGCGGTCAGCCGATTGTTGACTTGATGAACACCTGGATTTCGCAGCCAGGACTACCAATTGTGCAAGTTGAGCAGAACAACTCCGGCGAGCAACCGACCGCCACCCTCCGCCAAGAACGCTTTTTCATCGGCGATCACCAACCGTCCGACACCCTGTGGCCGATTCCGCTGTTCGCCAACCAATCGCTTGATGATATTCTGACTGAGCACGAGAAAACATTTACGGCAAATGGCGACGTTCGGCTAAACTGCGGACTGAACGGACATTTCGTAACGCACTACGACCCGGCAACGCGAGATCGATTGATCGAAAAGGCGGCAGAATTACCGACGTTAGATAAAATTTGCTTATTACAAGACATGACGTTGTTGGCGCGGTCTGGACGAGAAAGTTCGGCGGCGCTACTGCCGCTGGCACGCGTCTTTCAGCACGAGACTAACGAAAGAGTCTTCAATAAAGCTGGGACAAATTTGGTGGAATTACGCAAATTCGTCGATGACAGTGAAGCAGGACGCGCTCGGCTAAAGCAGATTTCTGCTGAATTTGCCCGCGATACATTCATGGAACTTGGCTGGGATGAGCAGGACGGCGAGTCTGATGACGATCGCGAGCGGCGCACGGCAGCGTTAGGCTTAATGTTATACGGCGAGGATTCGGCAGCGCTCGCCGAGGCCAAACGACGCTTTAATGAAACTAACCCAGATGATTTACCAGCTGAAATTCGCCCGCTTATTATCAATGCCAATGTCAGATACTTCGAGACGCCAGAAATGATTGACAAGCTTTTTACGATATATCAGAATACACCATCAGCCGACCTGCAGGTTGATATCGCGCTGAGCTTGACCTCGACGAAGAATCCAGCAACCGCCGAGCGAATTTTAACGGCGATCAAGGATGCTGATATTATCCGCCCGCAAGACGCCAGCCGCTGGTTTATTTATCTGATCCGCACGCGGGAAAATCGGCAAATTGCCTGGAATTGGCTGAAAGAAAATTGGTCGTGGGTAAAAAATACCTTTGGCGGCGATAAAAGCTACGATAATTTTATCCGCTACGCCGCCAGCGCTCTGTTGACCCGCGATGAGCTAAACGACTTCACCAAATTTACTAAGCCGCTGCGTGCCGAACCGGCCCTAACCCGCACCATCGATCTGGGCATCCGCGAGATTACCGGCAGAGTAGCACTGATTGAGTGGGATCAGGCGGCGGTTATTGACGCGCTCATGAAAGACAAATGTGTTTTATAGACACATATTATTGACTCGCAAACAATGGCATGATATAAGAATATATACGCTGATTTACCGGTGGAATATTTTAATTTACAACAAAGATAAGGAGGTTGTATGGAAACAAAGGAAAGAATAGACACTATTAGAGAATGGCTTGAAAGTTTCGGCGATCGTGCAAAAAAAATTGGAGCAGGAGTACTGGTTGTGTGTAGCGCTTTTGGATCAACTGGCTGTACTGAAGAAGCTAAGACCCCCAGAGAAGCAGGTTTTGCCGTAACCTGCAGCGATCAAAATGGCGCTAACTATGCCCCAGATATAATTAGCGTACAGCAAAATACACCAGACGACAGAAAAGCGCTAATAGAATTCGGCTGCCCTGTAGACACAGATATGTCAGTGGGCGGAATTGACCCTACCAGCAATAGCTCACTCAATAGCCCATCAGATTCAGATAATCAAAAAGACCCTGCAACAACATATCTAGTAACAGGAGCGGCATACTGCCCAGTCTCACTTGACGGTAAGAGTATAGTTGACTGGGCACGTTATAGTCATGATGAAGCAGGACGAAAAACTTTTGTGATAGCCTTCAATAATGGCTGCGATGTTACGGAGGCAACTGTTTCAAAATAACTAATTCAGAATTTAATCCACGACCACAGACTGCTTAATACCCTGACATTCATCAACAGCCACCGCCAGCATCCGCATATCACGCCCCTCGTGTTGCGGATGTTTTGCTATGAACAATTCCGCCGCGAAGTGCATTTGACGCTGTTTTTTGACAGTAATCGCCGCCAGCCCGTCACCAAAGTCATCATTTTTACGGTATTTGACCTCGGTGAAGTACAGCACATCATCTTTCATGCTAATAATATCAATTTCACAGTACCGCGTCCGCCAGTTGCGGACGATGATCTCGTGCCCGTCCGCCATCAGCCAGTCTGCAGCGGTTTGCTCGCCCTTATCTCCAATTTGGCGAGTTGTTGCTGGTTTTTTCACCCCTGAAGTAGTAGTTGGCGCGTCGATCTGAGCAACGTCTTCAGTACTTACGGAATCGCCTGGAGTGGTATCCTCGGAAAAAATTTGGGCAACTTTACGTGGGTCCCGAATTATTTTCTGAGGATATCCGACAGGCGACTCATTCGGTAAAGCGCTTGACTTTTTCTGATAAAGATTCCGTAACTTCGTGCTATCCGCATACTTCGCCAGCGGCGCAAAACTCAGCCGATGCAGCGGCGTCACGCCCAACTGCTCAATCGCCGCCCGGTGCTTCGCCACGCCGTAGCCGGCATTTGATGCGAAGCCATAGCCTGGATAGGCTACATCTTGCTCGGTCATGTACTGGTCACGGGCCACTTTAGCGATGATCGACGCGGCCGACACGCTGGGGATCAAACCATCGGCCTTGGCCATCACCGTCACGTATCGCCCCAACGCCGTATCCGCCAGAAAATTAACCGTCCCGTCAATGACAATTTCATCAAATGCCAGCTTCTTTTCCCGGCATTGCGCCTGAATTTGCTTCACCGCTCGCCGCGTCGCCAATCGCAGCGCCTGGCTCATACCAATATCGTCAAGCTCCCCGGCACTCACCCAGCCCAGCGCCCACGCAGCCGCTTGTTCACGAATCACCATATCCAAAGCCTCGCGGCGTTTTTTGGTCAGCTTTTTGCTATCGTCCAAGCCGTCGATTTCCACACCACCCAAAATCACCGCACCGACCACCAGCGGCCCCGCCCACGGCCCACGCCCAACTTCATCAATGCCGAGGATCATGCGCGCGCTGACCCTTTTTCACATCCTTTTTTACGCCCGAACGTATGAACACCCAGCCGATCCACACCGCCGCTGCACCCAGCGTATTTGCCAAAATATCCCAATTGGTATCGTCCAACGTGATGTGCGCCAAACCAACCTTGACCATAAATAATTCCGCTAGTTCATTAACACAGCCCAGCGCCGACACCAGCGCAAACACCGAAAACGCCATTACCAGCCAGTGCGCCCGCCAGCGCATCGCCAACACTAAATATATCCACAACAGTCCCGTAAACAATCCGCCGCCCACGAAATGCGTGGTAAAACTGGTGTCTCGCCCCTCAATCAGCGGCGACGGCAAATACCATGAGATGAAAAACAACACACAGGCACAATACAACAACCAGCGATACTTCTTTTCATCAGCAAAGCCATGATGGCGCAACACATAAGGCACCGCAAATGCCAAAGTCACGGGAACAAACACAGAAATATAATGAAAGATCGACATATTGGCATTATACCATGAAAAACCGCCCCCCCAGAGAGGGCGGTCATATGTCTCAAAACCAATTACGCTTCTTTATGGCGGGCTGCGACCTCGGCAGCCTTGGCGTCAAGCTCTGCCTGAGCGGCGTCTTTTTCAGCCTGCTTGGCAGCAGCTTCCTTGGCAGCCTCTTCTTTCAGGCGCTCCGCCTCAGCCTCAGCTTTAGCATCGTGCACATTATTAACAGCAGCACGGTCAAAGTTCTTGGCGGTCAAGCGAGCTGATTTACCAGACCGCTTGCGTAGGAAGCTAAGGAACTTGCGGCGAACCTTGGCGCGGCGAACAATTTCCACCTTTTCAATCAGCGGGCTGTGCAGCAAAAACGATTTTTCCACGCCAACACCTGAGGCAATTTTGCGAACGGTAATGCGCGAGGTATGCGACTGCTTATTATAAGTGCGAATAACCACACCTTCAAACATCTGGATACGCTCTTTGTTGCCTTCTTTAATTTTCTGGTACACGCGAACTGTATCGCCGCTGCGGGCGTCAACAACTGCTTGCTTTTTCTGTGCTTGGTTGACTTTATTGATTAACTGAAAACTCATAATATTTCCTATCTTTCAAACCAGCTCTGGCTGGCCACGCAGTTGTACGCCTGCGGCTCCACACCGAACAAAGCCCGAATAATTAACTCTTGTACAATGCAATTAATTTTAGCACAATATCATATGATAGACAATAGCCGCGAAGGTTTACGCTGATGTTGGCTGCTTGCGGTTATCGACAGAAACTGGCGGCATGTTGCTGTTGGGTTCGTCCGCTGGTCTGGCGCCTGGACGAACAAGCAAATTAGGATGAACACATATAACACCTTTCCTAACCAGCTCCACCTGTTGTCTTAAGCTGCAAGAAGTTACATAAGATCCACCGTCAACTATCGTATTCTCCTCTGCTGCCCGATCAACAAAACTATCCAATCCCTCTGGCTGCGGCGGCGTACCAGTACTTTCAGCAGATTTTCTTTCCGCTGGCTGCTGGATGCTAGTATTTGCATCGCCGCGATCAGTAGGCACACCTACTACAACAACACCAGTTACCACCATAGCAAACGCTGCAGCAAGACCAACTACCGTTCTCGTATTCCTATCGTCAGGTAGATAATCCTTTAGATTTGGGCTTTCACCAGCATGCCTTGGCGTATGCCTATCAGGTTTAGCAGTACAAGAATCGCCAAAGTGGTAGCGATTCATATGTCTTGGTGTATATCCACGCATTTGACTATATTTTTACCTCAAAAATATTAAATAGTAATAAACTCTCAGATTATACCACAATAAGACGATAAAAGCAAGCAAAATCCCTAGCCGTTCAGCAAATCGCCGCCTAACACTACTTCAGTTATCTTACGCTGCTACTTCCGGCAAAGCTCAGTATTGCTAGAATTAACAAAGGTTTGTGGGTCAACTCCCTGTTCAGCTGCCTTATTATACTCGCAAGCAACTGGAACTATCTTTCCGTCTGACAGCGTGAAAGTAACAGTAACCCCGCTCCAATCTGTAAAGTCGCGCCCATCAGTCCTTACCGCCTGAATCGTCTGGTATAGCGGCACTCTGCCAAACCTCATATCAGCATAAGTATTATCGCCATCTTCAGGGAATACCTCTTTAATAACAGTCGCCCCTGGCTCTTGTTCCCAAACAACAACAAAAAAGCGTACAGCATCTTCTTTTCCTACTTCCACTTTTCCGCCGTTGCATGCTTCCTCACCAAACGTGGTAAAGCTCACCGTTGACTGTCACGATCGGCCTGGAAACAAGCGTACCATCTTTAGTCCAGAACGCTCCTGTGGAATACGTTATACATTCGTCTTTCTTTAAATTATCCACCGATAACTGCTCAACTGTCGGCAATTCGTCCGGGGCGACCATCTTTGGCGTTCTCTCGGCAGTCGGCGTTTGAGCTGCTTCCGCGGTGGACGTAGTGTCTGGTGCGATAGTTGCTTCCGGACTAGAGCTAGCTCCTGCACCAGCTTCGCCAATACTGCAGCCCGCGCCGGGAATAGCTAATGCAAGACCCGCCATTACCGCCATTGCGCGCTCTGGAAGTCCAAATATTCTCTCGCTGCCAGTAAATTCGCCGCTGTGTCGCCTTGCCATAATATTACATCTCCTCCTTATCTATAAAACTATCCAAATCATATCATGCTTCCAGATATATAACAACAAACCGCTATCATGGCGTATAATATCAATATGGACTACAATAAACTAGCACTAGAACTACACGAAAAATATAAAGGTAAAATTACCACCGCGCTGCGCGATAACGACGAAATCGACCGCGATAAGCTTAGCGCTTATTACAGCCCGGGCGTCGGCGCCGTTAGTCAGGCCATCGCCGAGAACCCGGCGGATTTGCCGAAATACACTTGGACGAATAATTTGGTCGGCGTGATTTCTGACGGTTCAGCGATTTTAGGCTTGGGCGATTTGGGGCCGAAAGCCGCTATGCCAGTCATGGAAGGCAAGGCGCTGCTGTTCAAGCATTTCGCTAATGTCGACGCTGTGCCAATTGTCTTGGATGTTCACCAGCCAGAAGAAATTATCGCTGCCGTCAAGGCGATAGCGCCGAGCTTTGGAGCAATTAACTTGGAGGATATCGCTGCGCCGAAGTGCTTTGAGATTGAAGAACGCTTGAAAGCCGAACTAGACATTCCAGTGTTTCATGATGACCAGCACGGTACAGCAGTCGTGGTATTAGCGGGGTTGATTAACTCTATGAAAGTCGTTGGTAAAAATCTGCCTGACTGTAAAGTGGTCATGATTGGCGCGGGAGCTGCCGGCACTGCTATTGCCAAATTGTTGCACACTTATGGCGTTCATAATATTTACGCTGTTGATAGCCGCGGCATTATTTCCGATGAGCGCGATGATTTGAACACCGAAAAAACCACCCTAAAACAATACCTGAAAACCGACATTAGCGGCTCGCTAAACGACGCAATTACCGATGCCGACATTTTCATCGGCGTATCAAAGCCAGGACTATTAACTCAGGAAATGGTAGCAAAAATGGCTAAAAATCCTGTCGTCTTTGCCTTGGCAAATCCAGTACCGGAAATCATGCCAGACATTGCTAAAGAAGCGGGCGTGGCCGTCATCGCGACTGGCCGCAGCGACTTTCCAAACCAGATCAATAATTCCCTGGCCTTCCCGGGAATTTTCCGCGGCGCATTGGATCACGGCGTTAAGAAAATCACCGACGAGCATAAATTAGCAGCAGCCGAGGCTTTAGCGGCACTCGTCGACCACCCGACCGCCGATGAGGTCATACCATCGCCATTTGATGAGCGTGTTGTACCAGCGGTAGCCGACGTTATCAGGTAATTCCTCGCATAAATAGCCAACCCATAAAATTGCTATTTGACAAAATAGTAATGCTTATGCTATAATTAAAAGAGTTATATCATAAAAATAAAAGGATAACCATGACCCCAAAAAATTTTTGCGTTCCGCGCGATGTGCAGCTGCAGGCTGCGATGTTCCGCCTCGGTAAGATGGAAGATGAAATCCAGAGCGGCTACGAAATTCTTCGGAAATATCAGAAAACAGTAACTATCTTTGGTTCAGCGCGCACCGACCCGAATAGCGCCTATTACCATGCCGCGAAAGAAACAGCTGAGCGGCTAGCCAAGCTCGGCTATGCCATCGTTTCCGGCGGCGGACACGGCATTATGGGCGCTGCTAATGAAGGTGCTAACAAAGCCGTCCAGGAGGGTGCACGGGCCGCTGGCGGCGAGTCGATCGCTTTCAACATTCGCCTGCCGCACGAACAGGAAGTTAATAAATACGCCACCGAGGTGTTTGAGTTTCAGCACTTTGCGCCGCGAAAGATCGTCATGACCATGTTTGCCAATGCCTATATTTATTTCCCAGGCGGCTTCGGTACATTGGATGAACTGGCGGAGATATTGACGCTAATCCAGACTGAAAAAGCCAACCGTGCACCGGTGATCTTGTTTGACACAGCGTTTTGGAGCGATTTGGACACCTTTTTCCGCAATCATATGTTGGCCGAAGGAGCTATCGTTGAGAAAGACCTGGATATTTATACTATCACCGACAGCGTCGATGAGATTGTTGAGCTGGTGCAATCGAATAAGACGTACTGCTGACCATACTTCGTATTAACCCGCCCGATCACTCTTAGCTTTCAGGATTTTTAGATAATTCTTAGAAACTTTCAGGTTTTACTGGGTTTTTATTAGATTTTTTACTGCCAGATTTTTTAGGCTTTGCAGGTATATCAGCTGACTTGCGGCTTTTTGATTTAGCATTAGCTACCGGTAATTGAAACGGGGATTCTGACTTGACTGGCTCGCCAACAGCCGAGGCAATGTAGCAAATTCCGCCCTCGCAGACGACACGTTCGACTGTTGAATTGTGAGTTTTCGGATGGTCTTTATAACGGCGAGCGATTTCAAAGCCTAAACCCCTTCTCCCTTGAGACGTTTGGTGTTGTCCAAGCGGTAATTGATGATGATAATTATCAATGACATCAATTGGATGAAACGAAATAACTTGCCCGTCGATATCCAGCAGCACCCAATCGGACGCCTTAAACGGCGCCCAATTTTCTGCCCGCGGGGCGATTGCTTGCAGCGCCTGGTAAACTTCCTCGGCGGTAGTGTCGCCAGGATCAAGGCCGAGCGAGCGAATGATCGAATGCGCCCGCGCTAAAATTTCCGCGATCAACCGCACATCGCTATCGTCGCGCGTCATTCGCTGCAACTCGTTTAACGCTAATCGCTGCTTACTATCATCGCCTAAAAGCCTGCTTAAACTTCGCGGCATTTCAAACCTCCTTTTCATGAATTGGCATAGCGTGGAGCGGTACTCCTTTTTGTAAAATTCCAGTTTTAGCGCCGATATTCATCACCACCGAGCTAGCATTAGCACTGGCGAAAATAACTGCATTTTTCAAATTGCTATCTTCCGCCCAAGCGCTTAAAAATCCAGACGCAAAAGCATCGCCAGCGCCAGTTCTGTCAATTGACGGCCGATCATCATACATGCCAGCGCGAACAATCGTTCTGCCATCGCTGGCAATAGAGCCGTTCACACCATCGGTTATCAACACAACCGGTACTAAATTCAGAGCGTTGCGCGCCAAAGATTCCAAATCATCACCGGACACCAACAACTGCATTTCCTCGCGGTTCACAGTTAAGATCTCGACATCCTGCAGTAAGCCAATTAGCTTGTCTTTTTGGGCTAATTCCTTTTTACCTGGATTGAAGCAAATCTTAATCCCCTGGTCTCTGGCCTGGCGGAATAACTTGTTTAGCACGTCCATGTTTCCCGACAAGGTAGAAACATACAGCCAGTCGGCTTTTTGATCGCTGATATCAAAATCTGCTGGATGATAATGCGTCGATGCGCCGCGATAAGTTAAAATCGTCCTTTCGCCGTTTGGCGCCAACAGCAGCACTGAATAGCCGGTACTGTATTTTAAGGAATATTTTACCAATTGCGTACCGACGCCTTCTTTATCTAAATCATCCAGCACCGCCTGGCCAGCCGGATCCTTACCGATAATACCCATGAATAACGCCTGATGCCCTTGGCGCGCAAATGTCACTGCTGCATTAGTAGCACCGCCGCCTGTAGCGAAATGAATCTGATTAACATCGGCTTTTGTTCCCAAATCCAACCGGGCAAAACAATGCTCCGGACTTTCGCACACCGGTTTTAGCGCATCCGACTGGCTTAAAAAAACATCCTGCACACCAGCACCAACCGTAATAATTCTTGCCATTACACCACCGCCTTTCCCGCCGATCCGAAGGCTTGAATTTTTTCCTCAATCACCTCTTGAACAGCAGCATATACCGGCGGCATTAGCTTGACGATGGCGTATTCGTTCGGATTTTCACGCAAGGTCTTTTCCAGAGTCGTACGAAAGGCGTAGCGCATATCGGAATTGATATTAATCTTAGAAACGCCAATTTTCGCCGCATCCTTAAAATAATGCAGCGGCGTACCTGACCCGCCATGAAGCGAAATCTGGCAATGAAGTGCTTCGCGGATGCGCCCTAATAATTCCAAATCCAAAACTTTCGGCACCGGGTACAACCCGTGCAAATTACCAATCGCCGCCGCAAACGTGTCAATTCCCGTCGCCTCTACGAAATCACGCGCGCCTTCTGGCGTGGAAAAGGTTTTCTTAATTTCTTCATAGTCAATCGCCTCGGTGTGGACATTTGACGAACCCCAAAAATAATGCGGCTCGGCTTCCACCAATGCGCCAGTGAACTTGGCATACTCGACAACTTCGCGAGTTTTGGCAATGATTTCCTCATCCGAGGCATCGTGATTTGCCTGGGAAATATCGATATGCACAAACTCATAACCCGCGTCAATCGCCCGCTTGCAGCCCTCCACCGTCGGCCCGTGATCCAAGTTCAAATACATCTCGATACCATATTCAGCCTTATAATTATCCACCAAATCGCGCACGTTTTCCAGACCCATGGCCTTGACCTCGGCGTCTGATACTTCCACCAGCACTGGCGATTGGAGCTTCTGTGCCGCTCGCGCCACCGCGATCAGTGTTTCTTGATTATCAATATTAAACGCCCCGACCGCAAAATGTTGCGCCCGTGTCCGCTGCATCAAATGGCGCGCATGCGTGGTATTGCGCCGAATGTCAGAAATTGTCAGTCCCATAACCTCGCTTTATCCCTTATACTACTTATGGTTAGTATAGCAGCGGCGGCGGAAAATGAAAAGAGGCGGATTTTGGCAAATAATTTTTAATGAATTTTACAGAGGTGGGTGATTTGACTTTTGGGGAAAATGCGGTGAAAGTGTTGACTTTGACGCTCGGATATGATATATATATCAGCTTTCACCCGAGCTACGTCTAGGGCGAAAGTCGCCCTTTAGCTTGAGTGGAAGACAGAAAGGAGGCGGCATCATGACCGCCCTCGTTATCATCCTCACATCCCTCTACCTCCTCGCGCCCATGGCGACTGCTCTGGCAGTTGCCAAGAACAGCAGCATCTGCGCGATTGCGGGTGTCGTTGCGACGGTCGCAGTCAGTGTTGCTTTTTGGGTCACCTTTGGATCTGCTCTTATTACCGAAAAGAACATCGAAATCGGAGCACTCGCTGTTCTTTGGCTGTTCTTTGGTAGTGTAGGGTCTATCGTGATGGTGGCCGAGGACTCTGATATCCTCTGACACTCGCTGACGGGCCATGCCCGCTGAACTACTCGCCAAACCTCTCCCCGATTGATATATCTTTCTTTGATATTTCCCGGGTTGAGACCCGGTTCGGTTTGAGATGTTCGGCGGGCTAGTTCACTGGAATTATTTACCACGTTTTACAACATACTTTTTATTTGCTGGACAATCGCCGCAGCGTCTAATCCGTGTTTCTGCCACAATTCAGCTACCGTACCGCTCTCGCCGAATTGGTCGCGGACGCCGATGCGGTTTATTTTGACTGGCAATTTTTCACTAAGCACTTCCGCCACCGCGCCACCAAATCCGCCGGCAATTTGCCCTTCTTCTGCTGTCACCACACGACCGCATTTTTGGGCGGCAGCAACGACCGCTGCTTCGTCCAGCGGCTTGATAGTACTAAAATGCACGACTTCTGCCTGAACGCCGGCGTACGCCAATTGTTCTGCCGCCATGAGGAGTTGATACGTCATCGTGCCAGTACCTAGTAACGCCACATCGGTACCCTGCCGCAGTACAGACGCCTGGCCAATCGGCGCTTCGCCATCCAAAAACAGCGGCATGTCAGCTCGCGGCAATCGTACATAATTTGGCCGCGGATCAGCTGCCATCACTACTGCCATCATTTCGGCCTCGTAGGCATCACCCGGTGCCAAGACTACCATGTTTGGCAGGCTCCGCATCAGCGCGATGTCCTCCAGCATTTGGTGCGTCGCGCCGTCTGCACCAACATTCAGCCCGGCATGTGAGCCGACCAGCTTGACCGGCTGGTTATTCAGGCAAATCGTCGTCCGAATTTGTTCCCAATTACGCCCCGGACTGAACGCCGCATAACTAGCCGCAAACGGAATATTACCCATCGCTGCCAGCCCCGACGCTACTGTCACCAAATTTTGCTCTGACACACCAACCTCAATGAACCGCGGCGCACCGATTCGCTCGGCAAACTCACCAAGACCAACACTTTCCGCCAAGTCGGCGCTTAGCGCCACAACTTGACTATTGTTCATTGCTGCGTGAACTAGTCCATGGCCAAAACCGAGCCGCATCAATGCGGTATCTCCCGCACGCCAATCATCCCGCAACATGCTCATGCGCCTACTACCTCTTCCGACTGTTTCCCGGCTGATAAATCTAATCGCGCCAGAGCTGCAGCGGCCTGCTCAGCATTTGGCGCCTTGCCGTGCCACTGATAATCACCCTCCATAAAATCAACACCGCGGCCGGGCACCGTATGCGCGATAATCACGCTCGGCTGCTCGCGCACTGCCTGTGCTGCTTCAATTGCCGCGATAATTTGCGCCATGTCATGCCCGTCAATTTCCTGCACCTGCCAGCCAAAACTGCGCCATTTCTCGCCCAAATCATTCAGCGGCATGACTTTTTCTGTATCGCCGCCAATTTGAATATTATTACGATCAACAATGGCGATTAGCCGGCCTAATTTATACTTAGCTGCAAACATCGCCGCTTCCCAAATATTACCCTCATCAAGTTCACCATCGCCTAAACTACAATATACGAAGCGCTCCGAATTCTGCAAATACTGCAAATGATACGCCATACCGGCAGCCTGACTGAGACCGCAGCCGAGCGGCCCACTAGTCGTCTCTAGCCCTGGTAATTTTACCCGCTCCGGATGCCCTTGTAGCCGCGAGCCAAACTGCCGCAGATTCATTAATTCTGATTCCGATAAAAATCCGCGCATCGCCATCGCCGCGTATAGCAGCGGCGCATAATGGCCGTTACTCATGACGAACAGATCGCGATCAGACCAATCCGGCTCTTCTGGCCGCAATCTAAGAATCCGAAAATACAGCACCGCCATCACATCAGCAAACCCCAGCGGTCCCGCCACATGACCGCTGCCAGCGGCTGCTACCTGGCGAATAACCAGTTGCCGTAGCTCTCGCGCTTTTTTCTTCAGCTGTTCAGCCGCCAATGTCTCGTTCATAATTTACAAAACACTCGTTTTGCTAATTTCCTGCTGGAGCTTGGAAAAAATAGCATGCGGATCTGATGCTTTCTGAATGACACCGCCGACATTAAGCACATTGACGCCGCCCTGCACCAAGCTATACGCGTTATCAATCGACACGCCGCCGTCCCAGCCAATTTCTACCCCTGGATTAATTGACTTAATTAAGCGGATTTTCTCCAACTGCATCAGGCTGGCGTTACCGCCGAACCTGCCCAGCTCACCGCTAAAAATCATCACATGATCAGCTAGTTTTATCATCTCCTCAACGGTTCGCGGCACTGTTGAGCGAAGCAAAGCTAAACCAGCGTTAATTCCAGCTTGCCTAATCTGCGTTAGCGTCGTCTGGACATCGCCCTTAGCCTCGGCATGCACGATAATCATGTTTGGTCGCAGAGCAATCAGCTTTGGGATATACTCATCAAGCTTATCAACCATCGCATGAATATCGACCATCCATCCCTCCGGCGCCCACAATTCCGGAATACTAACCGTCAGTGTCGGCGCAAATTCACCGTCAGAAATATCAATATGTACACGCTCAGCGAAACCGGTAATTCTATCAACCTGCTCTTTATACTGAGCGGCATTTTCTGCTAAAATCGCTGGCGTAATTACGGCGCTCATGATAACTCATCCAACTGCGCATTGCGCCGATTAAACCGCGGAGCATTAGCATACGGCGTGTTTAACCACGTCTCGATAATGCCTTTCCAAGCCGCCTCGTCATCTTCCAAAATTCGCGCGGGCAGACATAACACATTCGAATCGTTATCATTACGCGTCATTTTTGCTTCAAAGGCATCCCAAATCACGCTGGCGCGGATTCCCTTAAAACGGTTAGCCGCCATACACATCCCCTGGCCTCCGCCGCAAATCAAAATCGCCCGCGGGTCTTTACTATCATCGCCGATAACTTTCAACGCCGCCGCTTGGGCAAATTGCGGAAAATCATCGTCTGGATTCAATTCTACGCCGCCAACATCCTCGACATCATAACCATTCTTCGCCAAATACGCAAACACTTTTTCTTTCAATAAAAAACCGCGATGGTCTGAACCGAGATAGATTTTCATATTTCCATTATAACGCTTATACTTGATTCTGCAAATAATGTCCGACATCGGCCACCAACTCAACCAGACGGTTGGAGTAGCCCCATTCATTATCATACCAAACCATCACTTTTATCAAGTTGCCATCAACCACCTTAGTCAGCGGCAAGTCAACAATCCCCGAACATGAATTGCCAATGAAATCCCGGCTGACCAAAGGTTCTTCAGAAACACCCAAAATCCCCTGGTAAAAATTACTTTGGGCGGCTTTCTGAAACGCGCCGTTTACCTGCTCGACTGTCACGTCGCGCCGAAGTAGCGCCGTCACGTCGCTCAGCGACACCACTGGCGTCGGTACGCGTACACTGAGGCCGTCAAACTTGCCAGTTAGCTGCGGCAGCGTTTTCGTTACAGCAATGGCCGCACCCGTCGTTGTCGGTACCATATTTTCGGCCGCGTTGCGACCCTCGCGAAGGTCCTTGGCAGGCGCGTCCTGTAGGCGCTGGCTGGCAGTGTAGCTATGTACTGTCGTCAGCATTGATTTTTCCACGCCAAATTCTGCGTCCAGAATTGCCATCACCGCGCCCAAGCTATTGGTTGTACAGCTGGCATTAGAGATTATCGGCGTCGCGTCCTTGATTTTGCTGTCATTCGTGCCCAGCACAATTGTATCGACGCCGTCGGATTTGGTCGGCCCGCTGATAACCACGCGCTTGGCGCCGGCAGTCAAGTGCTTGCCCGCACCATCTTTATCAGTAAACAATCCGGTCGACTCGATCACCACGTCAATATTCATATCGCCCCACGGCAAGTTTGTTGGATCTTTTTCCGCCAGCACTTTGACGCTTTTTTCATCAACGACCAGTTCGTTTTCTGTAAAATCAACTTGGCGGCCGTATTCCCCGTAATTGCTATCGTGTTTTAATAGGTACGCCAGAGTCTTCGTGTCCGTCAAATCATTAATCGCCACAACCTCCAAATCGCTGCGCTCCCATGCAATCTTAAAGGCATTGCGCCCGATCCGTCCGAAACCGTTAATTGCTATTTTCGTTATCGCCATGTAATTATCCCTCCCAAGTAGCATTAGCTTTTCCTTAATTATACTACAAAGTTGTATAATAAGACTATGAAGCGCGAGGAATTATTGGATCTGGCAGCACCACAGTACGACGAGATACCGGTACTGGTATTAGATAGCGCTATTGATTACGCTACTAAAAAGCACGCCGGCCAAAAACGCAAAAGCGGCGAACCGTACATCACGCACCCGCTGGCGGTGGCTGGGATTTTAGTGGAATGGGGCATGGATATCGACACGGTGATCGCTGGCGTGCTGCATGATACGGTTGAGGATACCGATGCGACATTGGACGAGCTGGAAAGTTTGTTTGGCCGCGACATTGCCTTTCTGGTTGATGGCGTGACCAAAGTTTCGCAGGCACGCGCTGGTATGCGCAGCCTTGATAGCTATTTGCCGCACACCAAGGACAACCTCGCCAAACTGATGATCGCGGTCGGCGAGGACATTCGGGTAATTATTATCAAGCTGGCGGATCGGCTGCATAATATGCGCACGCTCCAGCATATGCCGCGCGACAAGCAAAAGAAAATCGCCCGCGAAACGATTGAAGTGTTTGCACCGCTGGCGGATCGGCTGAATATGGGGCGCGTCCGCGTACAGTTGGAAGAGCTAAGTTTTCGGTTTTTGATGCCCAAGGACTTTCAGCGCACTAAGAGCCTGATGGATAGCCGCCTAAAGAAAAGCCAGCGCAAACTCGCCAAAGTCCGCCGCGACGTTACGGCGCGCCTCCAGAACGAAAGTCTGCAATTTGAGATGGACGGCCGGGTGAAAAGCGTATATAGCTTATTTAAGAAGCTCGACCGCGTTGGCGATATTGATAAGATTTACGACCTGATCGCCCTGCGTGTTATCGTTGACGATTTAGCAACCAGCTATCTGGTGCTAGGCGTGCTGCACGAAATGTACCAGCCGTTTTACGAGCGCATCAAAGATTATGTTGCCAATCCTAAACCGAACGGCTACCAAAGCTTACACACGACAGTGCAAACGCCAACTGGTCAAATTGTCGAGTTCCAGATCCGCACCCAAGACATGCACGAATACGCCGAGCGCGGTTTGGCGGCCAGCTTTCATTATAACGAGCAAAAAATGTCTGACGCCTACCGGCAGGGGCGAATTGCTGCGCTGCCGACGGATTTGGCATGGATTCGCGATCTACAGGAAACGGCGGCCCGAGCCCGCGAGGGTAAATCATTTGATTCAGAGAAATTCCGCATGAAGTTGTTTGAGGATCGCATATTCGTCTATTCGCCCAAAGGCGATATTTATGACTTGCCGCGCGGCGCCTTCCCGCTGGATTACGCGTATCGCATTCATTCCGACATCGCAGCACACGCTAGCGGCTTTAAGGTCAATGGCGCCATGAAGCCGTTCACTTATGAATTACAACACGGCGACGTCGTCGAAGTTTTGACCAGCAAATCCGCCAAACCTAAACCAGCCTGGCGCGACATGGTCATCACGCCGCACGCCAAAACCAAACTGCGTATGCAACTGTCAAAAAGCGGCGGCGTGCTAGCACATTTGACCGGGTTAACCGACGGTGTTTCTTCGTTGTTTCGACGGTAAGCAAAACACTCATACCTCATCCCAGAGGCTACGGCAGACACGGCACCTTCTCCGCCAGAGACTGTGAAACGTTCGTGAGTAACGGACGTTTCAGCCGAACGCTCGCGAAAAATCTCCGGTGGAGATTTGAGCGAAGAGTGTACTCTGGCAGAGGATGGTGGAGTAGCTGCCGCGGCTTGGCTTCCAGCCGTCTCCTCCAGGTCGAATACATCCGGCGGGCGCCGTCCGCAGAACTATCGACTTGTCGGAGAGACTGACGGTCGTACTGCGACAAACACGCATACCGGATTCGCAAGACGCGATGCCGCTTTGCTTTACAAGATAGTAGTATTACGCCTGCTCGTTCCAGCGCTCAATCGCTGCCGCCACAACCTGCTTGGCAGCATCAACGCCGGCAAATTCTTTGACAATGGTCGATCCTGGCTTTTTCAGATCCTTATAGTGATTGAAATGGAATTCAATTTGCTTAATCAGCTGCGCTGGCAAGTCCTCCAGCGACTGAATGGCGTTACCATTGTGGCGATCGTCGCTTGGCACGGCGATAATCTTATCATCGACTTCATCATCATCAACAAATTTCATTACGCCAAGGATCCGCGCCTCGACTACAAGCCCGGTCGTCAGCGGCGTGTCTGTCACTAACAGCACATCCAGCTCATCGCCATCCTCGTCCAATGTCTGCGGGATAAAACCATAATTAGTCGGCTTGGTAAAAATCGCCGGATCAATCCGGTCCAGCCGCATGACGCCGACTTTCCGATCCCATTCAATTTTATGATTTGACCCAGCCGGAATCTCTACGACAACGGTAACTTCGCCGTCCTGATAGTTTCCCGGGGTTAATACTTGGTTAAAATCTGCCATGATCTACTCCTCTCTGGCTTTTTCTTGTAAATATTCACGAATCTGCAGTGCCGCCACTGCGCCCTCGCCGACCGCTGAAGCGATTTGCATAGTTGCACCTGAACGGACGTCGCCCGAGGCAAAGACGCCAGGGATATTGGTGTGCAAATGTTCGTCAGTTACGATGTGTCCGCCAAGATCTAGTTCAACGTCTGAGCCAGCCAAGAACTGTGTGTTCGGAATCAGGCCGATGAAGACGAACAAACCGTCTGCGGTAAATTCTTTTTGCTCGCCGTCTTGAGTTGACTTGACGCCGTAGAATTTGTCGTCTTTCACGATAATTTCATCGGTGGTTGCACCAATGTGGACGGTAATCTTGCCTTCATCGACATACTTTTGTAGTTCTTTTTGCAGAATGTCGCTGGCACGCAATTTGCTGCGCACCAACAGGTCAATGTGGCTGGCGTAGCGGGTCAAAAAGATCGCTTCCTGGACTGCCGAGTTGCCGCCGCCAACGACAATCAAGCACTTGTCGCGGTAAAATGCACCGTCGCACGTTGCACAGTAGTGTACGCCGCGACCATACAATTCATCTTCGCCTGGCACGCCCAGCTTGCGGTGATTTGAGCCAGTCGCCAGCAGCACTGCTTTGGCTCGCACTGGCTGGCCATCAACCATCAATTCCAATTCATCGTCAACTTGTTTCAGATCCGTAACGTCGCCGTACTCAATATCCGCGCCAAATCGCTCAGCCTGCTGCTGCAGTTCGGATGCCAATTTCATCCCAGTCACGCCCTCGGCGAAACCTGGGTAATTATCAATTTGGTCAGTGATGGCTGCCATGCCGCCGACCACGCCGCGTTCGTATAGCGTCGTCGGCACGTCCTCACGCGACAGATAGATCGCTGCGGTCAGCGCACTTGGACCAGCACCAACGATCACTACATCCCTCTCCTTAAACCCCATATTGCTCCTTATAGTATTTCTCCAATGCTGGCGGTATTTCTGGCTCAGGAATTTCTGCCGGTTTGTCGATTGCCATTACCACAAACTTTAACGGCGTGTTTGCCGGAATTTTATCTCCCTGGCCTTTTTCGCCATACGCCTTGCTTGACGGAATCGCTAGCTCACGGACGCCGCCAATTCTCATACCAACCAAGCCCTCTTTCCAGCCTTCAATCACTGATGCATTCGCTAAGCCTTCAACTAAGAAAGGCTCTTTCAGTTTTTCACCCTCAATCGACTGATCAAAGACTTCGCCTTTTGGATTCCAGCCAATATAATAAACCGCAAATTCAGTATCTTTCTTTATTTCCGCGCCTTCGCCAGCCACAAGATTCTCAACTTTCAATTCTTTAGCTTCATCATTGCTGAATTCCGCCGGACGCGAAGCATATTCTGAGAATTGGCTATAATATTTACCGCTCAATTCTTCCGCCTGCGCTTTAACCTTTTTTTGCCGTTCATTAACAGCCTTAGTATACGTATCCTGCGCTTTTTTCAGCTCAGCCTGATCTTTGGCGTCATTGCCTGGCTGCACCATCATGGCGATAAATCCGCCAACTGTTCCTAAAAACATCATGCCAGCAATCACCCAAATACCTATCCTTTGGCTTTTAGTCGTTGCCATAATCCTCCTTTATTTACCTATCCAATTATAACAATTTTTACCAAGCACAACAATCGCCCGCCTAAACCTGCGCGGCATCAAATTCTTCTGCTGCCATGGCTGCTATTTCTTCAATTATCGGCGCAGTATCTTTATCCGCCAAAGTTCGCTCGGCGCTAGTAAATTTGACACTCAAGGTTACGGTTTTTGTTGAATCATCGTCCTTCGGCTGATAAATCGCAATTGGCGTGATACCAATTTGCAATTCGCGGTGTTTTTTCGCAACTTCCTCAGCGCACGCATACACCGACGCATAATCAACCGCCGACTGCATCTTCAGCGATATATCCCGAGTCGTTGACGGATAGCGGCTCAGCGGACGGTAATTATACTCTCGATTTTCAGCCAAATTGTCCTGCAATTTTTCAATATCAAGCGAGAACGCCGCCGTGTAATCTGGCAGCTTAAAATTACGCCGCGCTGTCTGAGATAATTCACCGACAATACCCAGTTTGCCACCGTTTTTTGCGACAATCCAAGCGCTGCGCTGGCTGTCAAACGGCGCTGGCACGTCCGCGCCAGACTCTGCTATTTTCACGAAATCAGCCTCAACGTTAATATCCGCCAACAGCCTATCCACTAGCTTCCTCGCTTTATAAAACGGCGCGCCGGCTCGCGGCTTTTTGCTAGCGTAAACACCGTCGACAAACGTCTGCTCGCTTGGCAGATTCTCGTCAGTAAGCGGCAATTCTTTATCGTGAATTTTGCCGATTTCAAACAACATGAACTCGTCGTGGCCGGCTTTGATGTTGGCGTGAACTTTATCCAGCAAACTCGGTAGCACGCTAGTGCGATAATACTGCAAATCAGGGCTTAAAGCGTTGCTTAGCCGATAGGCGCGGCTCGGGTCTTGCTCAGCGTTTTTCAAGACATGTTCGTGAACGAAACTGTAGGTCAAGACTTCGTTGGCGCCGGCGCGCGACAAACTTTGGCGAATCGCCTGCTTGAGCTGGCGGCGCGGATTCCTAGGCGCTGGCTTAATGCTGCGCATTGGCAATTGGCGCGGTAGTTTATCAAAGCCATACAGCCGGCCGACTTCTTCGACAATGTCCTCCGGCAGTTCAAGGTCGGTACGCCAGAACGGCGCAATTACTTCAAATTGATAAGGCGTATTTGGCTCGGGTTCCTCATGCGCCTTAATTTCAACATTCTTCAGGATACGGCAGATTTCCTGCGGCGAAAATTCTGTACCCAAACGTTCATTCACAAAGGTACTTTCCAACACTAAAACGCCAGTCACTGCGCCCCAATCGAAAATCGAAATGGTTTCCTTGCCGGCAGAGCCAAATGTAACTCGCGAATCGTGCTGCATGACCATCAGGCGATCGTTGCGCTCATCAAACACTTCGCTCGCCTGCATCCCACCAACCATGCTCATCAACTGTTTCAGCACGGCAGCATTTTGGAGCGGCGACTGACCCTTATTAAACCGCGTCAGCGCGTCGGTAAAAATACCGTGGCGCATAGCCGTGCGGCGCAGCGCATACATGTCAAAGTTAGCGCATTCTAGAACAATATTCTTGGTGTCATTTGAAACCTCAGTGTCAGTACCGCCCATAATTCCCGCGAGACCTATCACGCCCTCACCATCAGCAATAACGATGTCGTCCGTCGTCAGCTCATATTCCTTGCCATTGAGCAGACTAACTTTCTCGCTGTCACGAGCCAGCCGCGCGCCGAGCCTGTGTCCGCGCAATGTGTCGTAATCATAAGCGTGCGTTGGCTGTGCCGTTAGTAGCATGATATAATTTGTCGCATCGACAATGTTGTTAATCGGCTTGCCGCCCATGGCTACCAGTTGGCATTGCAGCCACAGCGGGCTAGATTTGACTTCAACATTTTTGATCGCGACCGCCATGAAGCGCGGCACTAATTCTGGCGCGTCGTTGAAAACTTCCAACTCCAAACCTTCACCACCAGCAAATTTCTGCTCCTCTTTGTACCAATCGGGACTAGTAAATTTCCGATCGAAAATCCCAGCAATCTCGCGCGCCACACCCAATTGCCCAAAACAATCTGGCCGGTGAGTAAACATCTTATTTTCAATGTCCAATACGTAATCATCCAGACCAAACGCTTCCGCGAAACTCGCACCTGCCGTAAGTTCAACGCCCACCGGCACGTCGTGTTCATGAATCTCAACAATTCCCTCGTGATCCGTACCGATATCCAGCTCGTCCGCCGCCGCCAACATGCCTTGGCTGAGCACGCCGCGCAGCGGTCGCGCGTCCAGCACGAACGGCTCGTCGTCGTCAAAGCTTGCTGGCACGGTACTTTTTGGCGGCAGCCAAATCGCCCACATATCCGCATGCACATTCGGCGCGCCGCAGACCACTTGCACCAAACCATTCTCATCACGCGGCACATCCGCCACCACGCCGCCATCATCAATCTTGGTCACGCTCAGCCGGTCAGCATCAGGATGCTTGGCGCATTCAACCACCCGGACGATCCGCGCACCGCCGTATTTGGCTTTGAGATCAATCACCTCCTCGACGCCACCAAGCTGCTGATTGACCCGCGCCACCAACTCATCTAAGGGAGGCAATTCAAAATTGATCAATTGTTTGATAAGATTTAGGCTGACTTTCATATATATTAGTATATCATCCTAATCGACAGTATAGTCAAACACACTGACCGGAATGCCTTTTTCTTTGGCTTGGTCGACGGTAAATGTCGTGCCGCGACTATTATTGACCCGAAACGCCACCAGTTCGTCCGCCAAGTCAACAATTTGACAATTACGCGCATGAAACGACTCGGCATTAACTTCATTAAAATCAGTGGTATCGCGCAGCACTCCAGGTCGATGTTTGGCGATGTCTCGCAAAAGAGCAACCGTCGCAATTGCATCATCCTGGCGACATTTGCCGTCGGCCGCGCGATCATACAATGCTTGGCAATACAGCTCCAATTTTACCGGCAGAAATATCTGAAACCGCACCGCCTCCAGACCATGTTCATAGGCCAGCCGAGCCGCTTCGTGATCAGCACCAGTGGCACCACCCGACACAATCCCGCTGCCTTCAGCAATCTTTTGCCCGACAAACTGCTCAATATCACGGCGAATCGTGTCATTCACTTCACGCGTACCAACAACTGCAAGCCATTTCATAGCATGTATATCCCTTCCGACTTAGTGATATACGTCACTATCCCACGACGGCAACGCGGTAGCACCCATCGCAGCATGTATGTTCGCCAAATCCTGTTGAGCAGCTGTCTTAAGATCCTCAAGCTCTCCCAAAATAAAAGCCTCATCCTTATCCAACTCACCGAGCCGCTTCCTTAGTTCTTCTTTTTCCTCACGAACAAGGTTGAGCTTATCTACAAGCTCTTTAATACGCCTAGACCTCTCATCAACCACACTGCCAGCAGACCCTCCCGCCTCCGCTGCCGAATACTCTCCAAGCTCACCTTTCCCCATGCTTTACCTCCTTTCGGCTTACACCACGTACTGTATCACAGCGAAGCCAGCGCGTCCAGCAGGCTGGGATTATTCGCCAGCTTCTTTATCCTCTCTGTATTCCGAAATTTTCTGTTCAACAAACTTTCTTCTTACGGCGTCAGTGTAACAACTATCACCAGTAATCAAACCATCAAGGACTAAAAGTAGAGCGCGACCTCCCATTTCTGAATTGTTACCTGTTCCGAGAAGATGGTTCATTCTAGCTGGATATTCCGTAGCTTTCTCATTAGACTCCTTCAGCTCATTCAATCTCGCAATAATAAAATCTCGCTGATGATATAGACCTTCAAGATGTTTCCTTACTTCATCACTCGATACATTAAGACTCTTCTTAACACTACCTCGCAGCCTACCAAGCAATTCCTTTGTCTCGCCACTCAGCCCGCCGAACTGTCCCCCTGTCTCATCGGCCAGCTTATCAAACTGACTTACTTCACTAATTATCACCCTTATCTCATTATTAACTTGGTCGAGTTTTTCCATAAGGTGGAATCTTTCTCTTGCAGCTCTAACCAATTCTCTGTCGTCTGGTGTCATAGAAAATTCTTCAAACCGCCTTATGTCCACTTCTTCGCCAGGCACACCACTTCCTCTGCCAGGAGTATTTCCTTCCATGTTATATCTCTTTCCTTTCGTTTTGTTCGCTAGAGTATCATAACATGGATTTTACATAATGACAATAGTATGGACTGAGGTTTTGCCTGACAGTCTTCTTAAATTTGACGGAGGTATTGCTTAAATACCATATACATCCAGCTCAATCGCCGCAAGCATCTGCTGAACTCGCGCGCTATCCGCCATTTCCAGCCATCCTTTACCGCCAATGACGCAGCCGCCGAGGATTGAATTCAGCGTATCTCTACCCAACAATACTTGCTCGTAATTATGCGAACACCTAGCTAACGCTGCCTGCAAATTATCGCAAAATGACGACGCTGATAAAAATTGCACATATTCCATGAATTCGCGCTTTAACTGGTCGACTATATTATCGTCTTTCTTAATTAGCCCAAGGAACATTCGATAACCAACCGATTTTGACGCTTCCGACCATTGATCGCCGCGATCGTATACCGTATGTTTTTCACGAATCATCACTAAAAAGTTAAGCGCCGCGACCTGCATGACAACCGCTGCCAGTGCTTGATCAACTGGCGATTGGATATATTTTTCATCAACCGAATATTCTAAAACATATTCAGGAAAAAGACTTTTAAACTTTCTGCTATATTTTACATACGGAACACGAAAGAGCGTATTCACAGAACTTTTGTCATCGGCTTTGCGATACGTCAGATCGCTTTGCTGGTGCCACGCGGAAAGTTGTACCATATTCAGACTGCGCAATAGCTCATCTTGTTTTAATTCCGCCACCACCCGATTCATTTCTATCCCGCATTCGCCAGCCGCCCGCAGCGCGACATCTCCTGGAATATCCCATTCATCAAACAGCCGCAATGCTTCGCCATAAACCTTTTGTGTCGCTGGGTTATATAATTCGGCGTCTATAAAACAAGTGTCGCCATATGTTTTTGCTGTTAAGACAATATCGCTTGAAATAAAAAATCCTCTACCCTGAAGAGATTTCATAACATACTGAGCAAGCAAATGCTCATAAATATGAGCTAACAAGCCGTTATTTTCAACTGTCTTACATAAGGATGAATATATCATCTTATTACTCTTTAGAGTAGAGGAGATATTGATAGTCCGTATTAACCGTTATTCATAACCGCCCCCTAATGATTAGTTATATTTCTATCCATACAACTAAGCTAGATACCTAGCCAACAGCTATAACCATTATAACAGGTCATAAATTAGAGGATAGGCTTTATGAATAGGGCTGAAGAAACTAAAATTTAGATAAATATTGCCAAGCTTACTAGCCGCCAAAATACCCCGCCCATACAGACGAGGTATTTTCTACAAGCAGACTGCTTTGATTCGGAAGCTTAACGCTTGGAGAATTGTTCGCGCTTGCGGGCAGAACGCAGGCCGTATTTCTTGCGTTCTTTCTCGCGTGGGTCACGCTTGAGCAGCTCAGCCTTCTTCAAGACTGGGCGCAGATCAGCGTGAGCAGCCGTCAATGCTTTAGCGATGCCAAGCTTGATGGCGTCAACTTGACCAGCGAGACCACCACCTTTCACCAAGATGGTAACGTCATATTCCTTTTGCTTGCTGACGATAGCCAGTGGGTCGGTTACTTCGGCGAGCAAGGTTTTGTTGCCATCCAAGTACTCAGCGGCTGCTTTGCCGTTGATGGTGATGGTACCCTTGCCAGGAAGCAAGCGAACGCTTGCCGAGGCGCTTTTGCGTCGTCCCAAGCCGTAGAAATAGGTATCAGTAGCCATATTACTTTACCTCAACTTTCTCTGGGGTTTGTGCTGTGTGGGCATGCTCGCTGCCAGCAAATACACGGAGGCGCTTGAGGCGCTCTGCTTGCAATTTGTTCTTTGGCAACATACCTTTGACAGCTTCTTCAATAATTCGTTCTGGGTGGCGTTCACGCATTTCTTTGAACTGCGTTTCTTTGATGCCGCCTGGGAAACCGCTGTGACGGTAGTAGTACTTGTCGGTTTCCTTGTAGCCAGTAACGACGGTGTTTGCAGCGTTGATAACCACCACATAGTCACCGCCATCAACATGCGGCGTGTAGGTCGGCTTGTATTTACCAGTCAGGTGCTTGGCAATTTCAGTTGCTAGACGTCCCAGTGGCAATTCGCTTGCATCAAACAATACCCAGCGGCGAGAAACGTCAGATGGTTTTTGTGAATAAGTCTTCATCTTATTTCTCCTTCTTTGGCATTGGTTTGATATCGTCGACAAACTCGATGATTGCCATTTGCGCGCCGTCGCCAACACGTAGGCGTGTTCGTTCAACGCGAACATGTCCGCTGGTGCGACCGCTCAGCTGTGGGGCAATTTCATCAACCAGTTTGTAAGCAGCAGCGCGGGTGCTGAGTGCTGCGATCACCTGGCGGCGGCTTGCCAAATCGCCCTTCTTCGCCTTGGTGATGATTTTTTCAATGTGGCGCTTCAGCTCTTTGGCTTTCGGCAAGGTGGTCTCGATTTTGCCGTGCTCGACCAGGCTGGTTGCCAGGCCCCTCAGCAAGGCTCGCCGTTGATCACGCTCACGGCCGAACTTGCGCCCTTGATATCCGTGTCTATGCATAGTTAAAACTCCAACTCCGCCATCTTGTCGCGTACTTCATCCAGCGCCTTCGAGCCAAAGCCTTTTAATTCTCGCAAATCTTGCTCTGTCAAAGTCACCAGGTCGCGAATCGTGCGGATTTCATTGTTAATCAGCGCGTTCGTCGTACGGGCGCTTAGGTTTAATTCTTCGATCGGCATAGCCAATTCTGACTCTTCGTCATCCTTGGTCGTGCCAAGTGCTGGCGCACCAGTTACCATAGTGTTGCCCGCTAAAGCTGTGTATTGATTAACCAGGATTGCCGCTGCTTCCTCAAATGCTTCGCGCGGGGTAATTGCGCCGTTGGTTTCAACGGTAATCGCTAATTTGTCCAGGTTTGTTTCCTGACCAACGCGGGTCGAGTCGACTTTATACCGGACGCGCAGCACTGGCGAATACATTGCATCAATGGCAATCATGTCGCTGTGCAAACGGTTCTCGCTTGACTCTTCAATTGTCTGGTAACCGCAGCCTGCTTCCACTACCAAATCCATGACCAAATGCTTGTTTGGATCGTCGATTGTAGCGATTACCTGTTCCGGGTTAACCACCTCAACGTCGGCATTTGCCTGAATATCGGCAGCGGTAACTTCGCCGGCGCCAGATTTCTCAAGGCGCAGCTCAACTGGCTCATCGGTAAATACGCGCAAGTGAACGTTTTTCAGGTTAAGCATGATGTCAACGACATCTTCTTTGACGCCTTCAACGGTAGTGAATTCATGAGTCGCGCCTTCGACCCTGAAAGCCACGATTGCACCGCCCCGAACACTTGAAAGTAAGACGCGCCTTAGCGAATTACCAAGCGTATTGCCGTAGCCCGGATGAAGCGGTTCGATTAGAAAAGTAGCACTGGTCGCGGAAATATCATCAACGCTCGCGAGTGCTGGATTGTAAATTGCTTTTGCCATAATTCTTCCCTAACCCTTCTTTTATCGTGAGTAATACTCAACAATTAATTGCTCGTTGATGTCAGCTTCCGCTTCCTCGCGCTTTGGCAGTCCAGTCACTTCAATCTTCAGCTTCTTGCTATCGCTCTTCAGCCAGCTCAGCGGACCTTGGATTGAATTATTGATCACGTCGTCGATGTGCGTGAAGTATTCAGATTTGGTGCTTTTTGGGCGAACGGTGATAACATCGCCAGCCTTAACACGAATCGATGGGATATCGACGCGGCGGCCGTTTAATTCAAAGTGTCCGTGGCTGACCAACTGGCGGGCGGCGCGGCGCGATACAGCGAATCCAGAACGGTAAACTACGTTGTCCAGCCGGCGCTCCAGCAGCTTCAACAGGTTCTCGCCTGCCAAACCTTCTTGGGCGCGGGTTGCTTCATTCATCAACCGCGCAAATTGCTTTTCAACCAAACCGTACAGGCGGCGAACTTTTTGCTTTTCGCGCAGCTGCGTAGCATACAGACTTGGCTTACTTTGGCGGCCGTGCGCGTGCTGGCCTGGGATGCCAGATTTTCGCGCCAAAACCTTATGTGCTTTTGGATGAAGCGCATAACCTTCGCGGCGGCTTTGCTTGACAATCGGTGAATTATCTCGTGCCATAATTATGCCCTCCGTGCCTTTCGTGGACGAACGCCGCCGTGAGGCACGCCAGTTACGTCCTTAATGCTTTCTACTGAGATGTCGAACGCGCCAACCGCACGAATAGCGGCATCGCGGCCCAAGCCGACACCTTTAACGAAAACGTCAACTGATTTCAAACCATACTGAGTTTTCGCAGCTTCAGCAGCTTTTTCAGCGGCAACCTGTGAAGCATAGGCGGTGCCCTTTTTGCTACCACGGAAACCACATGCACCAGCTGATGAAGCGGTCAACACGTTACCCTTCTTGTCAGAAAAGGTAACAATGGTGTTGTTGAATGTTGCTTGAATATGCAGCTGACCAGCTGGGACTGATCGGCGCTGCTTTTTCTTGGTAGATTTTGCGTCTGCCATTTCTTAGTCCTTTCTTTAGGTCTTACTTGCTGCTTTTGGTTGTGTACCGCCCACGGCGATGGCGCGACCCTTGCGAGTTCGTGCATTCGTACGAGTCCGCTGTCCGCGTGTTGGCAGTCCTGCTTTGTGGCGAAGACCGCGATAGGCGTTGATATCCTTCAAGCGCTTAATGTTGTTAGTTACCAAGCGCTGGAGATCACCTTCGACGGTGTATTCGCTGTCGATAATTTCGCGAATCTTGTTTTCTTCAGCCTCGGTGAGATCTTTCACCCGAGTGGTCGGCTCAATCTTAGCCGCCGCAAGGATGCTCGAAGCGTGCTTTGGCCCAATCCCATAAATATAGGTGAGCGCAATTTGCACTTGCTTCTCTGTTGGGATAACTACCCCAGCAATTCGAGCCATGCTTAACCCTGCCTTTGCTTGTTCTTAGGTTTTTTCTTGTTGATGACGCGCAGTCTGGCGATCCGTTTGCCCTTTTTACGGCCAACGCGGCGCACGAGTACGTCATCGGGACTGATTTTTCTAACACTTGCACGAACTTTCATAAAGTGCTTAAATCTCCCTTCCCGAGTAAACCCGAGATTAACGTTAATATTTGACTACCGGCTCTGTTGAGGTCGGTCGTCGCGTAGGCGGAAGCTGATTCGTCCCTTTGTAAGATCATAAGGGGTCATCTCAACTTCAACCTTATCACCAGGCACCAAGCGAATATAGTGCTTGCGCATTCGTCCTGAAATGTGCGCGATGATACTATGGCCATTCTCCAGTTCCACCTTAAATTGAGTATTAGGCAGTGCTTCCACTACCTTACCGATCATTTTGATGACTTCCTTTTGACTCGCCATAAGTTACAGTTGTCAATTATACAGCAACAAGCTATTTCCCGCAAGGGGTTTACTGAGAAAATTTTCACTATTTACCAAGCAATACACGAATTAGCAATAAGCGATGATAAAAATCCCCGCCCAGTAGCGAGGATTATTCATTTATTTTTTACGCAACTTCGGCAGCAATCGCCGTTTTTTCGTTTTACCGCGACCATTGACCAGCTCGTCCGGATCAAAGTCGTCGTACGTAACCATCAAAGCTCGCGAGTTAATTTGACGCAATGTCTCTAGGCCAACCGACACAACGATCAAAACTCCAGTACCGCCAATTGACAACCGCAGCCCCTTCAGTCCTGTCAAGTGATACGTCAAATACTCAGCGATGAACGGCAGAATTGCCACAATACCCAGCACGATCGACCCGAACAGAATCAGGCGATTAACCGTACGCATCAAATACTTCTCTGTTTGAGCACCTGGGCGTATACCTTCGATAAAACCTCCCTGCTTTTGCAAATTCTCAGCAATTTCATTAGCATTAAAGACAATTCCTGTATAAAAATACGTAAACGCGATAACTAGCAGAAAGTATAGCGTCGGGTAAATGAAAGCTTCGGCAGTAGCACCAGTAAACGAACCGGCATTAGGCGCTTGAAACCAAGTGATAAGCTTATTAGCAGTCGGCAGCAAGCTAGGATTATTAGACGCTTTCATAACCTGCCCGATGAACTGCGGCAGACTAAGAAACGACACCGCAAAGATAACTGGAATAACCCCGGCCGCAATCAACTTAACCGGCAAAATACTCTTAACATCGCCATAGTTACTATTACCGTGGACACGCTTAGCATAATTAATTGTTATGACGCGCTGCGCTTCATTAATCTTAACCAGAAAATACAAGACGATCAATCCGGCGATCGCCATCGCTAACACCGTCCAGAACATCACCGGATTAACTGGTATCGTAAACCAATTAAAGAAATTCAGACTGCCAGAGGAGGTATCGGTTAGAGAAGAAATAATCGTTGCAGCCATTTGTGGCATCTGGCTAATAATACCAGCAAAAATTACGATAGAAATACCATTACCAATTCCTTGTTCAGTAATCAATTCGCCAAGCCACATAAGCAACACTGAGCCGGCAGTCATAGCAGTCACCGACACAATCCACTCCATGGCAGTTGGATCGCCTAAAGTCGTCGTACCGCCCTGAAGGACAGTCTGGCGCAAAATAAATATAAAAGCGATTGACTGAACGACAGCTAACGGCACAGTAATAACACGCGTCCACTGTTGAATCTTACGGCGTCCTGACTCACCGTCTTTATGAAGTTCCTCTAGCTTTGGAATAGCTTTAGTTAACAACTGGATAATGATACTAGCGGTAATGAATGGACTAAGTCCGACCAGCACTAAAGAAAAACTTGACAAAGCGCCGCCAGAAAGCAGGTTCAAAATACCACCCAAATCACTCTGGCCCAGCACCGAAGAAATTGCGCTTCGCAGCTGAGTCGGCTCAGCCAATGGCACTGGAATATGCGCCAGCAACCGGTATACCACAATAATCCCGGTAACAATCAGCAACCGTTTTTGCATATCTTTATTTTTCAACGAGCGGAAAATTATTCTCCAATCCATATATTCTTAGCCCCTCTAGCCACTAACTTCATTAACTATTCCAGTATACATTATTTGACCAGATATTGCCAGATTTTATCTACTGGTCAACTTCGTCAATACTCCAACCCCAAGCATTGCAATCGCCCACCGTCCTGGCTTTCACACCTCTTTCATAAGCCAGCTGTAACGCCCGAATTGAGCCATGCGTCGATGGTTCTAAACCTTTGGTTGGTTTTACCAAATACTGCTTTAATGACGGCGTATTAGCAAGCATAGCATACGACATCGTGTCAGCAAACAACTCAGAACGGCGGGTTTCACGCTCTTTAACCGCGTCTTGGCTGTCCGGTTGATTTGGCCAATATTTATACATTTCAAAAATCATCAAGTTAATATTGATCGGAAAACCCATTCTCATAGCAATATGATGCGCGTATTCGTGGAATAAAACCGTCAAATTGCTTCCAATATCCCCTGTATAACCGGCGACAATATATATCGTTTCCTCTTTTCGGCAATAGAAACCGGATATTTCAACCCCGCTTGTTTTATTGCCGTCGCTGATACAAGTTGATCCGCTATTTTCAAGAGAATCGACAACTTTTACGACAGTACCCTGGAAATCAAGCGAATCCTTATTTGGATAGGCATTGTCAAATAGCGGTTTCCATGTTTTATTCAGACATTCAACCCACGCATCATACCAAGATTTTTTGTCTGATTGATGTAGCGATTCGCTTGGCGCGCACGAGGTAAAGTCTGGGATATTAATATTAAAGACAGCTTCTTTACTAATTTCATCGTATACATCGGACTCTTTGCAAAAATTCCGCTTAAAAATAGAATGTTCGGACGGAGCGGCATTCTCGCACTTTTTACTTTCTTTATCAAAATGATTAAGTACTATGCCTCCAATAATTAAAGCAAAGCCCACTATGAACGCAAATATTATAGCAATCATAGGTGATTTGCTAGCAGGAGGACGCGGCACTACTGGCGGAGTGGGTGGTACCGTTGGAATATATGGCGGCGGCGTTTGGCTTTGATTATAATTATTAGCATTAGGCACGCCTGGATACTGCGCCCCAGGAGCAACCGGTGGCGGAGTATAGCCGGCTTGCGGCATATCCGGAGCTTGCGATTTATCGTCGTTATTCATGCTATTGATTATAATCTATATAGCTAAATTTTAGCAATTAAAATAACACTATAAAAGCGCCCCCGCTTATACGCAAAGGGGCACTTTCTTTAGGTTTTGCCTGAAAATTATTTTTCCTGGCTAGCCTTTTCGTCTTCCTCAATGTCCTTCATGCTTTGGCGTAAGGGTACAGCGACTTTCTCAAATGAGCCGCCAGCTTTTTCAATCGCTGTGACGACCGAAGCGGAAGCAGCTTGTACTTTCAAGTCAACCTTAGCCTTCAATTCACCGCGAGCGATCACCTTGACCGTGTGAAATGGTGTGGCGATGTAGCCTTCGGTAAACAGCAATGCGTTGTCGACGGTTTTGCCGTCAAAGGCGTTCAAGTGGTCGAGATAGACTACCTGAGCTGGTGTACGCAAGCTCTTGAAACCGCGAGCTTTTGGTACAGCCTGAGCTAATGGACGCTGACCACCCTGGAACATAGCACGAAGCTTTTTACCAGTGCGGGCGTTCTGACCTTTGGTACCACGACCAGCGGTTTTACCCTGGCCAGCAGCGATACCGCGACCAACACGTTTTTTATTCTTATTTGCTGAAACTTGGAGATCGTTGTATTTCATTACTTAGCCTCCTTTTTAGCAGCTTTTTTGACTGGCTGAACGCTCAGCCACTGTTCGCGTGGAACCAGTGATTTCAATGCTTCAATGGTTGCGTAAGCGATGTTCACCTTGTTAGTTGAACCAAGTGACTTGGTGAGCAGGTTGCGAACACCAGTTACACCGATGATTTGTCGGACAACACCACCAGCGATGATACCAGTACCAGGAGCAGCCGGCTTGATCAGCACGCGAGCGCCTGAGAACTTAACTTCGCTGTCGTGTGGAATGGTTTCGCCGCTCAGTGGCAAGGTGATCAAGTGCTTCTTAGCAACTGAGGTTGCCTTGGCGACAGCAGCTTGCACGTCTGCACCTTTGGCTACACCAACACCGACCTTATCCTTGCGGTTACCGACAACCACCAACGCCTTAAAGCGGAAGCGGCGGCCACCCTTTACCACGCGGCTCACACGGTCAATGTTAATTACCAATTCCTCAAACTCTTTTGGTGCGTCATCGCGCACATTTCGCCGGTCATCGCGGCGACCACCACGCGGACTGCGAGGCCGGCGGCCTTCTGCGCGTGGGGTAGTATTTGCAGCTTGCTCTGCCATACTAGAACTCCAATCCTTCTTGGCGCGCAGCATCAGCCAATGCCTTCAAGCGACCAGCGTACTGACGGCCGTTGCGGTCAAAGACCACTGCGCTAATTTTACTTTTCTTTGCTTTCTTGGCAATTTCCGTACCGATGACAGCACATTTCTCGCTCATCGTACCTTTTTCTTTGGTACCAACGGTAGTTGCGGCAGCCACTGTCTTGCCAGCGACGTCGTCGATCAGCTGAGCACTGACGTGCAGGTTGCTGATGGTGACGGTTAGGCGTGGGCGCTCTGCGGTGCCTGAAACCTTGGCGCGAACGCGGTTTTTACGGAGAGCGCGGTTGAGTAATTTCTTGTTCTCAGTCATGATTACTTACCTGTCTTTCCTGCTTTGCGCAAAATCTGCTCGTCAGCGTACTTGATACCCTTGCCCTTGTATGGTTCAGGCTTCTTCAGCGCGCGGATTTCCGCAGCGACTTGACCGACTTGCTGTTTATTGATACCGCTAACGATGATGGTCATCTTTTCGTTGGTAACGGTGATGCCCTCTGGGGCTTTGTATTTGACTGGGTGTGAAAACCCGAGCGCCATTTCCAGCTCATTGTTGCTGGAGCTGACGCGGAAACCGACACCATTGACCTCGAGACGCTTCTCGTAGCCTTTGGTAACGCCGATTACCATGTTGTTGATTAGCGCGCGCATCAGACCGTGCTGGGCGCGAGCAGTTTTGGACTCATCCTTCGGATGAACCGTGACTTGTCCGTCTTCGACTTTCACCTCAACTGCTGGCGTGATGAATTGTGTCAATTCACCTTTCGGGCCCTTTACGACCACGTCACCAGAGTCAACCGTGATTGTCACACCGGCCGGAATAACCACCGGCAGTTTTCCGATTCGACTCAGACTCATTACTCACCTTTCGTGTGATTTGATATTAACCCTGGTATTTTAGCATAGATTAGGGATGAAATGCAAGGATGATTATATTCCAACTATATGATTTTACCTATAATCTCTATAATAATTCCAACAACCAAAGGGGCTATTATAAAGCTCAATATGGCAATATATGGCTTATTCATCTCTTTGCTCGTCCTACCATCAACCGCTTTATTAATTCTATTGTAGTGCGGTATGATCTTAGGTAATATCCATAAATATAAAAATAATTGTATGGGAATATACGAAAATAGCACCTTTGCTATATAACTCACCAGCGAATCTAAATGTACTTCGCCGGGGATATTTTGTTGTGATGGGATAAATAATACGGCAAGTGCTATCACTAGCGACATATCCCAGGTATTTGTTAGAAGCTTTTTATAATCCCAGAAAGGGACTTTACAGTTGTTAATCAGGAACTGCTCTATTTGCTGCTCGACATATACCATATCTCCCGGGCTATGTTTTAGGCGCATACTTAGAACGACCGTATCTGAGGAATAAA
Organism: uncultured Candidatus Saccharibacteria bacterium; assembly: GCA_963548835.1. Taxonomy (GTDB): domain Bacteria; phylum Patescibacteriota; class Saccharimonadia; order Saccharimonadales; family Saccharimonadaceae; genus Nanosynbacter. The sequence goes on along the minus strand of CAUUVO010000001.1, from coordinate 138,037 downwards.
AATATATACTAAGGTTATTGTAAGAATCATGCTCTCTAATCTGAAAGTACAACTCGTATATTTTTCTCCCTCTAATCTCGTCAATGGACTCAAGCTCAAAACGCTTATCCTTATTATCAGAAAATTCGACATCCTTGCTGTAGGTAATCTTTCGACTACTTTGTTTGATTGCGTCCAAGATAATATCATCAAACTGCTTTAATTTGTCGTAGTCAAGGAAGACATTTTTTATACGTTTAGTTTGATTGTGATTTTGTAACTTCATCATTTTAGTTGGTTTGTGTTTACACCAATATCCTCCCGCTCATTAGTATACCATAAGCACACCCTAAACAAGGTACTGGTCATGACATCTTTGGAAATACTAACCAGGAAGATCTGCGGCCGCTTTTGACCTTTGGAATTTCGCTAGCATAGACACAAATCAATAACTTCGCGAGCAACGATGGCTTGATGAATCGATTTACCGCTAACTTTCATGGGGTTATTGCAGCATACCCTTGCCCAGTCCCTGCCGCCAAAGTATAGTAATAATATGGCTAAGATAGTTGCAAAGGCGCTGGTGCGGAATTCTGAAGGATTATATTTGGTACTGTATAGAAGCAATACGCATCCGCTGTTTCCCGGACATATTGATTTTCCCGGCGGAGAGGTTGAGCCGGAAGAAATACCAGAAGCAGCAGTAGCGCGCGAAATACAGGAAGAGACAGGACTATCCGTTAATCCAAATAAATTGAGGAAGCTATTTACCAAACAATACCAGCAAACAACGCATATGTTATTTGAGGCAAAGCTCGCCGAACCGGACGCAAAAATCGCTTTAAGCTGGGAGCATGAAGACTACCGCTGGATAACGCCGGAGGAATTAAAGTCCCTGCCTAAATTCCTGGGCGCCGACCCGTATTATATGGATGTGGTGGGTTATGCGGCTGGTGAAAATTGGTCGTGACTAATTGTTAGCCAAAAAGCCGTTGTTTGACATCGCTCAACGTAAGTCCCCCCGAACAGCTTTTCTACCTGTCACTCGGCATCTTGCCTTACGAAGCGAGTATACTCGATCTCTCTGTTCTGGGAATCGACCAGAGGCATCTTCTAATCCGGTTACTCCCTTTGACATTGGAATCTTTTGCTCTTTCCCGTCTTTCTCATGAACAATGTAAAAACTTTTACCTTCTTTGCTTGGTTCGACGCAAACGCCTCTATCCGCAAGAATTTCCTCTGGCGTCATGTCGCTGCTAGCACTAGCTCCGCCAAATTCAAAATTATTTCCTGTTGCCATATTATCACTACTCCTTGTTGTTATTACTATGTAACCGTATCATAAAATACCAAAATTAGCAAATTTGTACGATTTATAAAGATAATACCGAGGAAGCGGTCTGAGGATTATTTACTGTTGACTCATTTTAACCGTCGCTAATTTATCCTTATATTCATCAAACTTGGAGAAATCAATATCACTAAACTCCTCAAATCCGCCCTTTTTCAAATGAGATTTCTGCAAACCCAATATCCTTTTCATAAACGAAATGACAGTTCCGTGGGATACAATTGCGATGGTATTATTTTTAAAGTTATGCTTTCGGACATCGTCCAAAAATTCGCATAATCTCAACTCCAGGCTATATTTATTATCGCCATATTGCCCAAACCTAACGAAAAAATCTCCTGCCGCTTGCCTGGCACGCACTGCGTCAAGTTCTGGATTATTAGGTTTTCCATCATATTCACCCCAATCAATTTCTCTGATTCTATTATCAATAATCACCTCCGCACCTGAAACTTTCATAATCTCCTTAGCTGTTTGCAATGTACGAATCAGTGGCGAGGAATATATCATATCAATCTCCCGCGGCAGTTTATTTATCGATTTGGCAACTTGGCGAAAACCCGCCTCCGTCAGCACGGAACATCGTATCTCTTTGCAAGACAAAACACCCCTGGCATTATCCACAGCCTCGCCATGCCGCATAAAGATTATATTCACGCAAGTAATTCCTTTCTGAGTTGGTTTGCTGGTTTAATTATATATGATTTTTAGCATTGAATAATTACACAGTCACGCACTATGATATGTACGGCAGTCAGAAAAGAATTGTACAACACGGTGAGGCGTAGAATTTGCAGATGGATGGCTATATAATTAGTTTAATGCTAGATAAGAACCCGAAAGACTACCAAATGACCAAAAAACTACTAGAAATCGAACGCAAACGCCAGCTAACCGGTGACGCAAAAGAATTAATCAAGCAGTTGCGAGAACTTGGTTTTGAGCTGCAGAGTAATCTCCACGAGATTGATACGTATTATTCCCGTCCTGATGTCGACTTTATGCAGACGGTTGAATGTTTGCGGATTCGCCAGCGCGATGGTTTTGCCGAGGTGACATATAAGCCTGCGACGACCGCTGCGACACATACAGAGAATGATGTGATCATTAAGCCCGAGACAAACCTACCGATTCAGCCCGGTGACGCGGCAATCGCCAAACAGCTGCTCGCCAACCTCGGCATGGTACAGCTGGTCGAGGTCAACAAATACCGGCGATCGTTTCAGTCCCCTGATTTTCCGCAGGCAACGGTGGCCATAGACGAAATCAAAGACGCTGGGACATTCGTGGAAGTTGAGGTTTTATCAGACGATGAAACTGGCGCTCTGGCGATGATTAGTGAAATTGAAACCAAACTCGGCCTTGACTCGTCAGAAGTTGTGACGCGGCCTTATCGAGATATTTGCATGGGACTGTAGGACTGCTTTTAAAACTGCCGCAAGAATTCTAACTTACCGCTCTCAAAATGCCGCACGTCCTCGATACCGTATTTCATCATCACCAGCCGGTCGATGCCGCAGCCAAAGGCAAAGCCGGTGTACTTATTCGGGTCGATGTCAGCAGCCTCCAGCACGTTCGGGTGGATCATGCCGCAGCCTAGCAGTTCGATCCAGCCTTCGCCCGAACAGACTTTGCAATCCGGATTTTTGCCTTCACAAAACGGACAGCTTAGCGCAAATTCAAAGCTCGGTTCGGTGAACGGGAAATAAAATGGGTTGACGCGCACATCCAACTTCTTGCCGTAATATTCCTGCAAAAACTCCTGCAAGGTGGCGATCAGATTGCCAACATTGACGCCCTTGGCGACATACACGCCTTCAACTTGATAGAACGTGTGCTCGTGCCGCGCGTCCAAATCTTCGTTACGAAATACCCGGTCGGGCACGATGGCGGCGATCGCCTCGCCGTTTTTCAAATTGCCATGATATTTTTTCAGCACGCGGTTTTGCATGGTCGAGGTGTGCGCCGGGGCAATCAAGCGGTCGCCGTTAGCGTCAGTTTCTTCGGTCATGAATGTGTCATAATCATCACGCGCTGGGTGGCCCTTCGGAAAGTTCAGGCTCTCGAACATATGGAATTGATCGTCAATTTCACGCGACTCTTCCGTCACGAAACCCATGCGATTGAAAATGTCAGAAATACGCTCAATCTCGGCGCTCAACGGGTGAATCGTACCCTGCTCGCTGGGCAGTAAATCAGGCTGCGGCGCATTGACGTCCATCGGCGCCGTCACGTCAATTGGCGGCAGATCAACTTTTGACAGCTCATCCTCGCGATCCGTAACTGCCTTCTCCAACTCCTGCTTCAGTTCATTAACTTTCTTACCAAACGGCCCGCGCTCCTCGGCCGGTAACGTCGCAATAATGCCATACAGTTCCCGCAGCTCTGCGCTCCGCAAAACACTGCGTGGTTCAGCCGCCTCGGATACACGTGATACTAATATTGATCGAACTTCATCCAACTTTTCCATATCATCGCCCCTGCATTAAAAACATACCGACAACTACCGCTGCCATAATGATAATTAAAATCCAAGCTGGCGCTAGCGTCGTCGTCTGCTTCGTATCTTCCAAATATTTCACATCTTCCACGCCGTCCAAGCTAGCTTTTTCCTGCAGACCCGACGCTTTGGCTTTCTCGCGCAGTTCCGCCGCAATGCGCTCTTGCAGTTCGCTGCGCTGATCGTTTTGGTTCACAAATAATCCCATGACTATAGTATAGCAAATTATGCTATAATAGTCGTGATACTATTTTAAGGAGGGAATATGGCTACGAAGAAAACTTCAAAGAAAGCCCCGGTTAAAGCTAAAGCAAAGAAAACCGCTGCCGCTAAGACCGAAACCAAAACGACTGTTAAGCGAGTCGTTACCGAATCTGTTGCGGCCAAGAGCGAGCGCGCCAAGTTAGATTCTAAATTACCAAATAACTTAATCAACATCGTCATCGCGGAGATCGTTGGCACGTTTATCTTAACACTAGCAGCGCTATTTTCTGCCAGCATCTTAGCGCCGTTTTACGTCGGACTAACTTTAATGCTGATCGTTATGGCAATTGGCGGCATTTCCGGCGCGCACATTAACCCAGCTGTTACTTTCGGACTTTGGTCAATGCGCAAACTAAAAACTGTCCTCGTGCCGTTCTACTGGGGTGCACAATTCCTCGGCGCAATGGCAGCTGTTGTACTGATTGGCGGTATGACGGAAGGCGGATTCTCAGTTCGCTTTGATCAATTCACGAACTTCTCATGGAGTATTTTCGCCATTGAGATGATCGGTACGGCAATATTTATGTTTGGTCTTGCCGCGGTATTATCGCGCACTAACCTTAAACTAGCCGGACGATCTGTTGGAATTGGTATGGCGCTGGCAATTGGTTTGGTCGTATCAAGCACTTTGCTAAGCTACGTCCAGAACGCAGTATTTGTTAAGTATACAAAAACCGCGAGTTCAGCCCAGAAAACAGAAGAAGGCGCATATAAGAATTATCCGCGGGAGGTCCATATCGGCGGCGCAACACTGAACCCAGCTGTTGCTTTGGCAGTAACCGAGAAAACCGATACTCAGATCCAAAGCAGTAATCCGCTAACAGCTGAAAATGAAAAAAGCTATTCGCGGCTCAGCTTGGAGGTTATCTCTGCAACACTCATCGGTGCAGCGCTCGGCGGAAACTTGTTCTTACTGGTAAATTACCGTAATAAAGACGAAGAATAAGACGCTTCTATACTAATAAATCCTCCGTTTTAAGCGGAGGATTTTTATTTTATAGTAGAAAATCTTTAATCTTCCTGTGCTGGTCGATCAATTAATTCCGGCTGCGTTTGATTATCGCCGCCAGTAATCCGCACTACGTCTTTATCAATCTTGCCGAGTTCCTTATACGAATTATTATAATGCCCGACAGTCGTGCTGAGGCTCTTGCCCATCTTAGTCATCAGCTCATCAAACTTTTTAATATGCACACCCAGCTGGCCGACGCGTACCTGAATATCTTTGGCCTGCTCTTCAATTTGTAAACTCCGCAGCCCCTGCAGCACCGTCTGTAAATACGCCAAAAAGCTAGTCGGACTGACGATGATCACCCGCTTGTCACGAAAGGCGTATTCGATCAAATCGCGACTCGAACCGCCCGCACCAACATTGTTGATCAGCAGGTCATAATACAGCGACTCACTGGGGATGAACATAAAAGCAAAGTCCATGGTGTTCTCACGCGGGCGAATGTATTTGCTGGTTTCGTCAATGCGCCCCTTCAGGTCAGCCTTCACCTTATTCAGCCACAGCTCGCGCTCAGCTTTGGTCTCAGCGTTGATCATGCGGTTATAATTTTCCAGGCTAAATTTACTGTCCACCGGCAAAATCTGCCCCTTGTCCAGAAAAATCACCGCATCAACAATCTCGCCATCCTTGAAACGGTATTGCATCTGGAACTGCTTGGCTGGCAGCACGTTATCTAGTACGCTTTCCAGATAAAATTCGCCAAACACGCCGCGCTGTTTAGGATTTTGCAAGACGTTCTGCAGAGTTTTTAGGTCAGTCGCCACGTCGACTACCCGTTTGTTCGTTTCGTCTAGCTTGACCAGCCGCTGCGTTACGTCGGCCACCAATTTGGCACTTTCCGACAGCTGCTTTTGGACCGAGGTTTGTACCTGAGTGTTGCTGCGTTCCAATTTATCGCTAACCGATTCATTGAGCTTGGCGATGGTTCGCCCCAGCTCCACCACGTCAGTTTTGATGAGCTCGACTGATGACTGCTGTTTCAGCTCGCTTAACTTCGACTGCAGCACAAACAACGTCACTCCCAACCCCATAACGATAATAACTAAGAGAATAATGATAATGGCTTCCATACTCTTAGTGTACAGGGATTACAGGGACAAGACAACTCGCGCCAGCAGGACGAATATAGCAACAAATAAAATTGCTGCCGCATTACCGCGAATACGATTAATCCAAATAACCGCCAAATATACCAAAGTTGACGCTGCAATAGTCCATAGAATTGAAGTTGTCCATAGCCCGCTCGTCCATAAATTAGTCCCCCATAAGGCAACGGTCGCCGCTATTACAACGACCAGCGGACGCTTGACTCCAAACATGATTAGCAGCGGCACCATCATTATACCGACCAAAACCAGTGCAATATACGACGACCAGGCAGCGCTATTCACACACATTGAAGCCTGGTCTGCCGATGAACAAAAAACCGGCGTTAGCATCATCCTGTCAAACGCCAGCGCTAACAGCCAAATTATAACGCCATTAGCTGCCGCCAGCGCTAAAATACGCAGGAAAGTACCTCTTGATAATGGATAAGTATACTCTGATAGCTCTTGCTGGAAAATCTTTGGCATTGAACTCATGTAAAAATTGTAACGTAAACTTGAGAAAATTGCAAATGTATATATTTAATTATAAGCGTTTTGCTATCAAATTAAAGTTAGGCACATACCACACAATGCCAACACACGCAATTAGCAAACCCCCCGCCACATCCAGCGGCGTATGCACCAGAGCAATCACTCTTCCGACACACACCAGCAGAGTCAGTATCAAACAAACTACGGCTAGTTTTTTATTTTTCGCCTCAAACCAAACCGCTAAAGTAATCGCCATCGTAAATAAGGCATGATCAGAAGGAAAACCCGGATTATTTAAAAACGACGCGCCAGCCGAAACACCCAAAGCCTCAAACGGACGGAGTTGCTCCGGCTGATACACTGCACCGATAATTTTTGCTACTATATACGCCGTCAATCCTGCCATTAAAACACGCAAATATGCTTGATATTTCTCATCATTTGGTATCGTTTGAAGCAAAGCATACGCTCCAATCAACGCCACAGGAATAACTAAGCCGTCAGCGATTAGCTTCACTATTAATTGCAAGTCCATAGCCCCAGTATATCGCGTTAGAGCCTATACGTAAACGCTTGCCAGGATATTTTTTCTATAGTACAATGATAAACATCGCTGGGATGTCGCCAAGTGGTAAGGCACCGGGTTCTGGTCCCGGCATTCGGGGGTTCGAATCCCTCCATCCCAGCCAAATTGCAACTTTTGCGCCGCGTGAGCGGCGACTGACGGGCGGCACGCAGTGCCGTCCATTGGTTTTTCAGGGGGGAAGATAGAGATTTTGGGCGTGCGGAGCACGCTTTTTTATTTTGTAGAAAAAGGTTCGACCCAAAGATTTCTTTGGCAAGAACCTTTTTCTCATTTTTATCGCTCTCAAGCGATAAATTACAGATAGAATTTGCTTTGTCGAGCCATTGTCGCATAGGTTCGACCCACGCTGTAGCCCCGAGCGTCAGCTTGCTGGATTGCTCTTCCAATGACTTCTTTTCGCTCATAAGTTCGGCTTTCTTGTCTAGGTAGGTGTCGCGGTCAATATCTTGGTCGAGGTAGCTATCAAGAAGTCGTTGGAGTTTGCTTTGCAAGCTAGCAATCCTTGTTTGTGCGCTTGCCACGAACGTATGCGTCGAGCTTCGCTCGTTTCGTTCGTCTTGCTCTAGCCGTGCAAGCAAATCGGTTCTCCAATTATCGGGTAGTGCATATTCTTGTAACAAGTCAGTCAAACTCTCGTCCAATGCTTCCTCTCGCACGGCAGCCTCAAGACATTTCATATCTTTGCGCTTCTTCGTGCAGTGATAATAGACATATTCGTGTCGGTTGCCGTTTTTTTGGTGCTTGATACGTTTCTCGGCAGTAATCATCAGACCACACGAATAACAGCGCAGCAATCCACAATATATTTTTAGTTCTCTATGGTTTGCTTTGCGAGGTCGTCCACGTTCAGCGAGCACAGTTTGGACTTTATCAAAAAGTTTCTTGGAAATAATCGGTTTATGCGTGCCCTCATAGACCTCGCCTTTATACAAGAAATGTCCGTAGTAAAACGGATTAGATAGAATACGTCGTATTCTATCTTTTTTGTATTTTGTACCTTTACCACGCGTAACAAGCCCATGACTTGCTAGAAAATCAGCAACGTCCTCATAACGACTTTGGTTTTGGGCGTACAGCTCAAAAGCCTCGACAATAATCGGCGCAATCCGTTTATCTACAACGATATTTTTGTTGCGCAGGTCGTTTATGTAGCCGAGTGGTGCGCGGCTGGGATATTCACCGCGCCGTAACTTTTGACGCAAACCTCGCTTGGTGTTCTCGGACAGGTTGTCTACATAATATTTCGATTGACCAAACGCGATAGAAAGCATGAATTTGCCTTGTGAGGTATTTTCAAACCAAAATGTCGGAAACTTGAGAGAGGTCAGACGTGTCTGGTCGAGTAAGTAGACAATTTGTCCGCCGTCAATAGAATTGCGAGCAAGACGGTCAGGGTGCCACGCAAGTATACCGCTGGCTTCGCCTGCTTCAATACGACCGAGCATATTACCAAACTTCGGACGACCTGGCATCTTGGCGGTGCGCTTTTCGATGATTGTATCGACAATTTGTAAGTCATTATCTGCCGCAAATTTCCGCAATTCCGTTACTTGAGCCTCGATAGATAGCACTTGTTTATCTTCTACGTCAGTAGACTTTCTGGCGTATAAAATGTATTTTTGGCTCACAGCTCCCTCCTAACTTTAATAGCCGCCTCGTTGTACACAATCCAGAAAAATCTAAATTGTACGAGACGGCTATTAAAGCCATAAAAATAGATTCTTCCGATTTGATTGTGTGCACAGTCTATTATATACCGCCGTAGGCGATTGCAAAATAAAAAAGCGTGCTCCGCACGCCCAAAATCTCTATCTTCCCCCCCTGAAAAACCAATGGACGGCACTGCGTGCCGCCCGTCAGTCGCCGCTCACGCGGCGCAAAAGTTGCAATTTGGCTCCCTTGTACGCTGAAATTCGAACCTATTTCGAGCAAAATGGCTGAAGCTCCGCCCTGACGCCTGCGCGGGCACACCCGCGCTCGCCCCACCAGGAAACCGCCCTTTGATTCATTTTTTGAGATTCCCCCCACCGTATTTTTCTTTTTAGTTGAAAAGGTCGGATTTCCGGTGGTGGCGTTTTGCTATCTAGCAAAAATGCGGTGTAAATAGTATAATCATGACAAGCGTTTAACGCCAGACCTAAACCGTACCTTGTGCGGCATGGTTGAATAATCCACAAAGAGAAACAGCTCGTCATGAGTACTTCTCTTTGTGGTCGCGTTGGGAAACCTTCGCGGGTGGTCGAAAGACTGCCGCTCGTGGCGAGCTTTTTGTGTATCGCCATATATTAACACTCAAGAAGGAAGAAGATGGCGCATTATGAACACACTTAAATCAATCGGTGGAACATTGCTTGGAATCGCGATATTTATCGGGATTATAGTTGCAACTGTTCTGTTTTTCACTCTTGGTGCAAAAGTGGCGTTTATTATCGCACCATTCATCAACTGGCTTGCCGGAATACTTTTTGCTATTAATCTGCTGCTCTTGTTTTTCGCAATCATACCAAAAGCAAGAGGTATCGTAGGCTTGATTATCTATATTTCATCATATGTCTACGGCTTGTCGGCTTGGATATATGGACTAGCAGTTACTCTTGCACTATGGGGATGGATTGCTGTTATTATCGGGCTCTTCCTTGGCGGCGTCGGTGTTGTTCCGATTGGTATGCTGGCGGCAATATTCAATGGTCATTGGGGTATATTCTGGACATTATTGCTTACAGTAGTTCTGACGTACGGTGCAAGAATAATTGGCTATGCGTTAGCAAATAGCGCGGACTCGAAAGACGAATCCATAGGTGATGAAATTATAGACATTGAGCCAGAAAATGACGGCAAACGAACATGGGGAGATTTAGAATAATGCAACTTCCACAATCAAAGGCGCGCCAAACTTACATTGAGCAAGTCAAAGTTATTGAAGCAAACCTAAAAGACGCAACATCGGGCGAAACTAACAAATCACTACTGTTGCTGGTGCAGAAGCGGCTTGACTCACTAGCAGAAAAGTATCAATTCAGTGAAGAAATTGGTACCGCCCGCTATAAGCTCTACGAATTGCAGGCATTAGTTCATTATTTTAGTGGTCATGATGATGATGCGCTTGATTTTATCAACCAAGCGATAGAAACACGCGGCGAAACGTATGCTAAAGCAGAAAAACTCAAAAAGCAACTATCGCTTGGCGATTCTTATCTTTCAAAAACCACTAATCCTGACAAAATGACAAAACAGCAACGACGAGATCATAAAATCGGACTTGAGGGCTGGCTGGCACTGTTTATCGTAGGGCAGTTTTTGGCATTACTCATAACTGTATTTAGATTTTTCGGAGACGGATTTACTTCGTCTTCAGATATAGACGCGCTGAATCAATATCAGGCTGGTCTTAGTGATACACTGCAAGCTCTAACAACTTTTGAAAATGTCGCCATTTTCGTATACGTAGCACTCATTATTACTACGCTTGTGCTTTTATTCCGTAATCGTAAATTAGCAAAGCCGTTCGCCATAGCAACGCTGATATTCGCGGCAGTCTACGGAATCATAGATTATGCTATTGCGTCATCTGTTTTTGAGTCGTCTGGACTTGCTGGAAATGCCGAGATACAGTCAATGATGAGCAAATACAGTGGTGATGTAGGAAGGGCGGTAATAGGTGCGTTCATTTGGGTTCCGTACTTCCTCGTATCAAAACGAGTAAAAAGGACGCTTACAAAATGACACAGCACAAAGAAGATTACTCGTGGGTTTATATTGGACTTGCTGTTCTTATTGGTGGAGCAATTTTGTATTTCCTCTTTTTCTCGTCTGCTTCTGGCTATGTCAAGGTTAAGTATCGTGATGATAAAGTAAACATTTCCTCGAGCAATTTTGAACCGCTCGACAAGTCGGACTCAACCGTTAAAGGCGCATGGTACGACAGCGGAAACGAGTACATGGTCATCAGACTGGGTGGGACATATTATCATTACTGCGGTATGCCGGGTAGTGTATGGGAAGGCTTAAAAGCCACTTCATCTCCATACGACTACTATCAAGACGATATAAAAGGTAACTTTGACTGTCGTGAAAATCCTGTTCCGAGGTATGAGTAATGAAAAATGCCATTACAATCAACAAATACTTACTTGTCGGACTTATTATCGCCGCGCTAGCGGGTGGCAGCTATGCTGGATTTTATTTCACCTCTGAGCATTATAAGGAAAGAGAAGCGAGCGAGTTGCGTAAGGAAGCCGAGACAGATGAGAAAAATCTCATTTGCGAGGCGCGCGTCCAGCGCGGTAAAACTGGTGATATCAAGAGTGATTATTTCATTTTTGAGCGTAGCGCGAAAAAAGATGATTGTGAAAAGTTTATAGATTATAAGAGTATCCCAGAAGATACTGAAAGTTATTGGCTCGGGTTTTAAGGAGGATATATGCAGTTGCCAAAAGATAGTACACATAAAACCACAAAACACATAGAACACTCCAAGCAGAAGAAGCAAACATGGGTTGTTGTTCTAGCGATAATCGCCATTATAGTTAGCCTTGCAAGCGCGGGATTCTCTGCGTTTGTGTACTTCAATACGCCACTCCAAATTCATAACTACGTGCAGTCGCACAAAGACGAGTTAAAAGGTGCGGATGGACGTGATGGTGTTGACGGTATGGATGGGCGCAACGGCACAAATAGCTACTCGCCGACCCACTGCAGTAGTTACGACTATGGATATGGCTACTCATCAACTAACTGCTACTAGATGAGTTATAGGAGAGACATAAGATGAGTAAACAGCTTGATAACAATAAGGCAGACTGGGCGGCTATTACAGCTAGGGCAAGTCTAGGCGCAATTCCTGTGGCGGGTAGCTTTTTGGCAGAAATTGCAGGAACTTTAATTCCTAATCAACGAATTGATCGAATTGCTAAGTTTGTCAATGAGCTTAATGATCGACTGGAGAGCATACCACAAGAGGCAGTTGAAAGACTACGAAACAATGAACAGTTTATTGATTTAGTAGAAGAGGGTTTTATACGAGCTTCTCGCGCAGCCTCGGATGAACGACGTAAGTATATTTTAAATATTGTCCAAAATGGCATCTCCGACGATGATGCAGACATCAATAATGCGAAGTATCTTTTAGGTTTACTCTCAGAGATTAACGATAATGAGGTGATTTGGTTACGTTATTTTCATGAACGTTCGATCAACGACAAGAGTCAATTTCGAGAACTGCATAAAAATGTACTCGAGCCCGTAGTTGTTGTGCTAGGCTCTAATAAAGAAGAACGGCAAAGAGGTGCCCTTCAAGATAGTTGTAAGGAATATCTGGAGCGTCTTGGTTTAATTAGACACAACATTAGAATGAACAAGGACCTGGGTGTTCCAGAATATAATAAATTCACCAACAAACCCGAAGTTTCGTATTCACAGACCACAACTTTGGGCGATATGCTATTAGAGAATATAGGCTTAATTGACGAGAGCGCGTAGCGCGGCGGCTGTGCCGCCTGAGCGAAGCCCTAACGCCTCTACCATTTATGGTAGTTGAACCACCGGAAATCCGACCTTTTCAACTAAAAAGAAAAATACGGTGGGGGGAATCTCAAAAAATGAATCAAAGGGCGGTTTCCTGGTGGGGCGAGCGCGGGTGTGCCCGCGCAGGCGTCAGGGCGGAGCTTCAGCCATTTTGCTCGAAATAGGTTCGAATTTCAGCGTACAAGGGAGCCAAGGTAGTATTTTTTATAAAATAACTCCGACTATGCATTGATTTTGAAGGCACGCATCCGAATTTCTTCGGTGATATTTTTATTGTAGCAAATTGGCTTTAATTTGACTTGATAGCTTATATATCTAAGTATGTCTCTTTTGTATTTAGGTCGTATTTAGTTATAATATTACAAGTGACACTTAACAGACTTTCTCTTAATACTTTATGAAATTCTAAAAAATCTCCCCTGGTAAATACCAGATTAGAGTCTAGTCTATGGATTATGTTATGCCTAAGCTCAATCAATTCCTTAAGTTTATTATAATTTTCTACACTAGTTGATTCTTCTATTATACTTTTGATGTCCAAATCTGCACGCCTCTTGTATATTTTCCTAACATTTTTCAAATTTTGAAAATTTACATTGTTAATGAAAGAGCTAGTGATTTCTGGTGTGTCTAAATTTTTATTATCAGATGATGTTTGCGTGATTTTTGCCAATAGACCTTCATCATAACTCGCTAGCACCCTAAACGTTTCCTTAAAATAAAATTCAAGTATCGCGACAAGCATAGGAATTAGACCAATATAAATCTGCTTAGTTGGATCTATATAGGCTAAAAAATATTCAATTTTTCCATCAGTACTTTTTGATTTTTGTACTGTCTGAAAATTATTCCATGGCTGGGGTAGGCTTACTTCTAGCATCTGAATACTACTGCGTGTGTTTCTAGTTATATAATCAATACCACGACTCATTGGAGATGTATCATCTTCCCATAAAGGAGCGACTTTATTTTTCCCATAATCCCCATCAATCGTTCCTCCAAATTTCTTCTTTGAATCTGTCAAAATTTTGTTCATCATACTTACGTCATACCATGAAGCACTGTCTGTATTTCTCACGTGGAGTGACCAAAATTTCCTTTTTCCTCTTATTTCTGGAAAAATTGTTATTTCTACGCCAGTGATTGATTTAAAATCCTCTTGATCAAACCAGAGCAGATATTCGCTCCCTTTCGGCCAATTCCATAGATGAGATGTTGTGTTTATCTTCCCATAGGATTTTATATGATCAGATAAGCTCTTTTTATTAGTACTTTCAGTGTGTAAATATAAGTCTCTTCCCATGCATGATATTATATAACCTATTCTTAATATTTTGCCATAATTTGGCTTTGGTTTTAATTTTATCTGATTGTTAATTGATAATAAATTATTTATTTTGTTTTGTTCATCAATCCAGGCTCTAACTACCAAAAATAATTTGCTAATCGCTAGAGGTTCATTTGTCGTATTTTTACGCCAGCCAAGACGACAAACATACGATCAGCAATTAGCTGATCTTTTTTCTTTTATTTTTTCGAGAATTTGCGACAGGCTTTACCGAATTTTTATCAATGAAGTTAACCCGCAGCAACAATACCCATAAAGCCGATAAAAAGAGCAGCGCCCATAAACCTCCCGGCAAATTAGCTGTCGCACCAAAAAGCGTAGATGTAGTATTATTTACAGCAGCCATACCTTCTAAAACAGATAGAGCCGCCAAAATAATGAAACCGCAAACTTTACTTACTCGAATAACGTTACTTGATGCGCTCATCTTCAAAAGATACGGTAAGGCCGCCAATTCCGCTACAACAAGCAAACTACCCGCCAGCAAACTAACAACGGGAGCAATTCCAGCGCCAACTAGCAACCCGGGGAAATTTTCAAACGTGAACAATTGAGTCAATAACATTATTAAGATAAAGATACTTAAAACGAGTCTAATCAACCAATCAAAGGAGATCAGGTGTATTTTAGCCGTTTTCTTACTCTTTCTTCGCTGCGTTGCCATACGTTCAGTATAGCCCGGATATTCAAAAAGCTCAAGTTTGTTGTATTTTTTACCAAAATCCTTGCGCTTTTATAAAAAAATCCGTATAGTAATAGCAAGCGAACGTTACAAAAAACAAACACCATATAGCAGTATCTTTCGCTCTACGACATCCACCACAACATGAGGCGCCTCTGGTTACAGGGGCGTCTCGCTAAAATATATCCATATTTGATAAATATATTAGATTTAGTATACTACTCTGACTGAGCCTTGCTGGTTAAAATTTCTGACTGTTCCATCCGCCACTTCGCAATTTCACCGTGATGTCCGCTTAGCAGCACCTTAGGGACTTTTAGTCCGTTATATTCTTCCGGGCGTGTATATTGCGGGAATTCTAGAGTTTTTCCATCAGAAAAGCTCTCAATCTCCGCCGATTTTTCACCGCCAAGCACGCCGGGGATAAGCCGCACTATCGAATCAATCACCGCCATTGCTGGCAACTCGCCGCCAGTCAGCACGAAATCGCCAATACTCCACTGCTCGTCAACTAGTTCTAAGATCCGCTCATCGACCCCCTCGTAGCGTCCACATATAAAAATCAGTCCACGTCCGCTATTCGCCTCGCTCTGCGCCTTTGCCTGACGCCAGCGCTGTCCGCGCGGACTAGTTAATATAACTTTCGCACTTTCATCGCGCGACTTGGCAAATTTTACCGCTCGCCATAACGGCTCAATCATCAACAACATGCCATCGCCGCCGCCATACGGCGTATCGTCTACTTGACGGCGCGGTCCCAGTCCAAAATCGCGCAAATTAATCGTTTCTAATTTAACAATCTCATCTTTTTGCGCTTTCCACATCATCGAATTCTCAAAGACACCGGTAAACATCTCCGGAAACAGGGTGATTACTTGAAATCTTCTCATCTGTTACAGTTTAGCAGTTATTGACTAAAATGTCCATACGTGATATAATAGAAAGATATGCACCAAAAAACCGCCATCACAACGAAGGCGGTTTTTTAGCACAAATAAGGCTCTCAACGGATAATCCGTTGCTCGCATAGAGCTCGTTCTCGCATAGTCTGTGCTTGAACTTGTTTATGATTATAGCACAGCAGAATGAGTAGCGACAATAGTTTTTTCTAAAAACATTACTATTTTACGTAACGGCTATATTTAGTCTACAGCATACGCTAAATATCAAGGTCGTCCAACTCAGCAAGCTCCTTGCGAGCATTCTCTGCGTATGAAGATTTGCTCTCTGTAGGTTCATCTGTTGGATTTTCTATAGCCTCATCAGACGAATCATCGTGTCGATAACGCTGCGAACCCGTAAAACCGTCATTATTAACAATCTTCAGATTATAACGCGCATCATTCTTTGAGCCCAAGGCCCGAAGCAATGTCCGCAGACTCTGCGCCGTGCCGCCGCGCTTGCCAATCACCCGTCCCAGATCTTCCGGATTCACCGTCAGCGTCAAAAGCACGCCTTTTTCATCAATCTCTCGCTCTACTGCAACGTCATCTGGATGTCCGACCAATGCTTTTACGACATACTCCACAAATTGCTGATCTATTGTTGACATTCTGCCCCTCCTCCTGGAATTAAACTGTACTTTCATTATACACGAGCGGTTTGCCCCGTGCAAACTTTTATCATTTTTCGCCAGATTCTTTATATTTAGCAATCGCAGCGCGGGCAGCTTGCTGCTGAGCCACTTGCTTGGAAGGGCCGGTACCGCGACCCATCATCGTTTCACCGACGAACACCCCAAGCGTGAAAATCTTATCATGATCTGGACCTTCCTCGCCCAAAACTTTATATACTGGCGTCTGATTATCAACGCGCTGAGAAATTTCCTGCAAATACGACTTCGGATCGCGCCAACTGCCCGACTCCAATATTCCGTCCAGCTTGATAATAATATGCTTATGAATAAAATCGCGCGCATCGTCAAAGCCGCGCTCCAGATAAATCGCACCGATCACCGCCTCAAAGGCATTGGCTAAAATCTGCAAATGCGCCCGATCCGAGCCATTTTTCTCGCCCTTTGACATGCGAATCAGCAGCCCATAACCTAATTTATCACCCGCATCACCGATACTTTCCGTCCGTACCAGCGCCGCCCGCCAAGCTGTCAAAATTCCTTCTGGTTCAGAAAAATGCGTAAATAAATACTCCGTCACCGCTAGCTCCAACACCGCATCACCTAAAAATTCCAGCCGCTCATTATGCTCATGAACCGATTTTCTGTGTTCATTAACATAGCTACGATGCGTCAAAGCCGTAATCAGCAGATCCAAATTATTAAACTCAAACCCCAGCTTCTCGCGCGCAAACTCCTGGTACGGTACTGTATTCATTCCACTCATTTATAAATTCTCCTGTCTAATTCGTTTCATGGCGAGTAAGATTAGCTTACCGATATCTTCATATTCGACTTCGTCCAGCGCCTCATGAAAACTAAACCATTTTAATCCGTTCATCCACTCTTCTTTCTGGAGTTTTTCATACGGATTTAAGGCTTTCACTAGATAAACTTGCGTTGTCATCAATACTAATTTATCAATTCGACGATAACGAAAATTCACCTTACCCAGCCAGCCGTGTAGCTCAATGTTCTTTAATCCAGTTTCTTCGCCAATCTCCCGCCGCGCTGTTACTTGAGCCGTTTCACCTGGTTCAATATGCCCTTTGGGGATTGTCCAGCGATCGCGGGCGTCTTGGTATAACAGAAAATTAACTTCGCCTTTTTTATTGCGCCGAAAAATCACGCCGCCAGCAGTCGGCTCGCGCACAATCTCCTGAATTGTCGGCTTTTTCCTGCCGCCAAAATATTTTTTTATATGATCAAAATTGCTTGTTCTCACTATCGGATTCCTCCACAAGGTTGCGGAGTGCCGTGCCAAGCACGCCATTCACAAACTTCCCCGAGTTATCCGAACCGAACGCCTTTGCTAATTCCACTGCTTCATTAATCGCCACTTTTGGCGGTACGCTATCTGCGCAAAACAGCAGTTCATACAAACCAATCCTTAGTACCGTTCTGTCGATCCGCAATATTTGCTCCAGCGGCCACTCTGGCGCTAACGGGTGAAGCTCTTCATCCAACTTTGCCGTATTAGACAACACACCGCTAACTAAATCGTCAACAAAAACCACGTCATCAATCGACGACTTATACTCTGCCAAATTACGTTCTAAAATATCTTTATAGTTTAGATTTTTGTCGCCCGCATCTTTTCGAAACTCATATTCGTACAGTGTCTGCAGCGCGACGATTCGTCCCAAATGACGGTTTGATGCCATTACTAAGCGTCCTGTTCGTAATTACTATTTTTTAGTTTTACCAGTCTCGCGTTTGGTCGTCTTAACCTTGACTGGCGACGTACTGTTGACGCGGCGCGCCAATTTCAATACCAGATGACTGCGGCGAAGACCCGTCTTGCGCGGGCTACTCTGCTTCTTTGGTTGTGCCATACTTATCTCCTCTTTCGGTTTATTTTTAAAACTTACAGACCATTATAATGTTTTTAGCAAAAAATCTCAAGTTTTCGCCGGAAAATACAGGAGTTTTGGCAAAATGCCTGACTTTTTATAACATTTATCAATAATACAGAAATATAAATGGATTGCCATCACGAAAGAACAATTAGCCTATTCTAAACATCTAAACAACTATGTTCACTAATTTATTCGGCACATAAATCACCTTTTTTGGTGGTTTATTGCTTGTGAATTTGATGACGTTTTCATCAACCAGCGCTGCTTGTTCGATAGCATCCTTGTCGGTATCGGCTGGTAGCTCCAATTTAGCGCGAAGCTTACCATTGACCTGAACGATGATGGTCACCACATCGCTCACCAGATATTTCTCATCCCACTTTGGCCAGTGATTGACGTGAATGGTATCAGTATGACCCATCTCCTGCCACAATTCCTCGGTAATGTGCGGCGCAAATGGTGCCAAAATTTGCAGCAGACTCTCCAGGGTAAACCGCCATGTTTCTGACGCTTGCATACCATGTGATTCTTTGAACTTGTATAGACCATTGACCATTTCCATCATCGCCGCCACTGCCGTGTTGAATTTTTCGTCCTCGATATCGCGGGTGACTTTCTTGATAGTGAGGTGAGTGAGGCGCAACAGCTCCGCGACTACATCACCATCCTCTTCCAGAGTACACTCTTCGCTCAAATCTCCACTGGAGATTTCTCGCGAGCGTTCGGCTGAAGCGTCCGCTATTCGCGAACACTTCACAGCCTCTGTCAGAGGAGGTAATGTAGCCGCCTCAACAAACTCCTGCACCACATTCCACACTCGGTTTAAGAACCGATACGTCCCCGGCACCCCGCGCGGATCCCACGGTGCATCCATATCGTACGGCGCGATGAACATCTCGTAAACACGCAGCGCATCGGCACCGTAGCCGCTATCCATAATCTCCATCGGATCAATGACGTTACCCTTAGACTTGCTCATCTTTTGACCGTCCGGCGCCATAATGTAGGCATTGTACATCATCCGTTTGAATGGCTCTGGTGTCGGCACTAGACCGAGTTTATAGAAAAAGCGCATCCAAAAACGACTATACAGTAGGTGTGCTACCGCATGATCAGCACCATTGTAATAATCAACCGGCGCCCAGTGCTTGATAAGCTCTGGATCCCACGCCTGCTGATCATTGTGCGGGTCTAGATAGCGCAGGAAGTACCAGCTGGAACAAGCATAGCCGTCCAGCGTATCAGTTTCACGCCGTCCCTCATGCCAATTGTTGCCCGCTGGCTTTGGCTCGGTGATCGGCACCGTTTTACCGGTCTCAACATCAACCCAAACGCGCACCCAATCATCAACTTGCGCTAGGACCGACGTATTACCACCCGTCGGCTTGAAATCCTTGACCTCTGGCAAAATCACCGGCAAGCACTTGTCCGCCACAGCGATTGGCCCGAAACCATCAACATGCACCATCGGAATTGGCGCACCCCAGTACCGCTGACGAGAAATCAACCAGTCACGCATTTTGTAAGTAGTTTTACCACGACCAGATCCCTGCTGTTCCAGCCACGCTACAATTTGCTCGCGGGCATCTTCACTACGCGTACCGTCGAATTGCCCAGAATTGATCAATTCACCTTCACCAGTGTAGCAACCAATATCTGCCGAATCCTCTGGTTTGTCAACCACCTGAACAATTGGCAGATCAAATTTCTCAGCAAAAGCAAAGTCGCGTTCATCATGCGCCGGCACCGCCATAATCGCGCCAGTGCCGTAACCACCGAGGATGTAGTCCGCCACCCAAATTGGCACTTTCTGACCATTGACTGGATTGATGACATAACTACCAGTAAATACGCCGGTTTTATCTTTATTTTCCTGGCGTTCAACGTCAGATTTCTGCTGAGCCGCTTGAACGTATGCTTCAACCTTGGCACGCGTGTCGGCATTGACTAGCTGAGGCACTAACGGATGCTCTGGCGCTAGCGCCACATACGTCGCGCCAAACAGCGTGTCAGGGCGCGTAGTGAAAACAGTTATGACGTCGTCGCGGCCTTCAACCGCAAACTCAACCTCCGCACCGATTGACCGGCCGATCCAATTTTTCTGCATAGTTTTGACCATTTCCGTCCAGTCTAGGTCATCAGTCGCCTCCAAAATCTCATCAGCATAGGCTGTGATGCGGAAAAACCACTGCTTGAGGTTGCGCTTGGTGACAGGATTGCCGCAGCGCCAACATTTGCCGCCCTCAACCTGCTCGTTAGCTAGCACCGTATTGTCAGTATCACACCACCACTGTGGCTGCTCCTTCTGGTACGCCAAATCGTGCTTGTACAGCTGCGTAAAAATCCACTGGGTCCACTTGTAGTACTCGGGGTCAGCGGTGGAAATCTCCTTTGACCAATCATAACTAAAGCCGAGGCGCTTCAGCTGCTCCTTAAAATGAACCTTGGCTTCGTCATGCGCCACTCGCGGCGTTTTACCAACCTTGATGGCATAGTTTTCCACTGGCAGACCAAAGCTATCCCAGCCAATTGGATGATAAGTATTATAGCCCTGTTGGCGCTTGAGGCGCGCTTTAATATCAGCAAACTGAAACGTCCGACCGTGGCCGATGTGAATACCCGCGCCAGTGATGCCAGGAAGCATGCTGAGACTATAGTACTTTGGGCGCGTTGTATCACTAAGATCAGTGACATAAGTGCCGTCAGCCTCCCATTTATCTTGCCATTTTTTCTCAATTTCCGTCGGATTATATCGTTTCATACCCGTAATTATATCAAAGAACTCCGCCTCAAAAAAACGGAGTTTCCTTGACGTAAGCACATTTCTTATGCAGATTGAGACACTGAAGAGTTAGACATACCCTTGAATAATTCTTCAACAACTGACTTCAGGCTAGCAGCATTAGACGGGATATCAATAGATTCGGTTTTACTCGTATCAATATCGAGAGATAAACTCGCCGATGAATCTTTGCCTTTACCCTTAATCTCAACTGCTTTTAGCGCATGTGAATTGACATCAGCCCAAATTTTCAACGTACCGTTAGATTTACCTGTTTTATTTACCGATCCGTTATTATGACGGACATCTTTAGTGCAATTTTTAATATCTTTGCCAATTGACGTACTTTCTAAAGCTTTCGAAAAATCCTTTGCCTTAGCTGCAGCTTCATCGCTATTTAAATCTATCTCAAAACCGCGACCACCATTACGATCATCAAGTTTTGTATCTTTTATAATTAAGAAGCTGTTTTGCCTATATATATCGGCAATCTCTTTTCGGGCCTTACTGTCATTTTGCAGTTTTTTAACAATCTCCGCCGAGCATTTAATATCAGTATTACTGTTGGTGATGTCTTCGGCTGTCGTCTTTAGCCATTTACCATCAATTTTCGACATCTTCTCCTCAAGCTGCGATATAATTTGCTTTTTAACAGCTTCTATTTGCTGCTTTAACGACGGGCTGGCCTCATACGCTGAACTAGGTACGTTTGATTCTATTGCCAAGCTAACCACACTTTTCACCAAATCCCGCACGCCGTTTAGCTTAATGTAAATCGCACCATCCTGATCAGTAACAACAGCAGCCTTCAAATTAACAGTTTTTGAAACGTTCTTAAGAGTTATTTTTGCCTCAACGTCGGTTTTAGTTTTCGGCGAGTCGGCAGCAGATTTGATATTTAATTCAATTTTACTGTCATTATTAGCAATCACTGTCATCTTGCCGTTTACAACCGCCTTTTTGGTCGTCATGGTATTGACCACAGCATCGGTTACTATCTTCTGCGGATTCTGCCACCATAAGAAATACAATAGCGCGGCAGCAATGGCTAAAATTAAAATTAACACGCCAGAAATAATACCGACAATCAGCCCAACTTTTTTCTTCGGCTTTAGCGCCGCACTACCATACGGCGGATGTGCCGCAGGTACAGATGAAGCGGCTGGCTTTTTTTGCGACTTCGACAATGATCCAGACGGCGACTTCTGTGCTTTTGCCTGTTTACTATTATCCATAAATCCCCTATCTTTATTTAAGCACTTTATACTATAACAAATTACCCTTTAAATTGCGAGAAAAATTGATTTTTCCTGGCAATCCACTGCGGCGTTTGGCGCACCAACTTTTTCTCATCCTCAGTACTATGAAGATTTATTTTTATAGCCTCCTCTAACCATACTCCGCCGCTAGAACCCTTAAACAAAGCAATACCTTCAGACTTTAATTTATCGCGAACAAACGCTCCGGCTTCAATTGCATTACGGCATTCTTTTACTTGGCAACCTTTCTGGCGAGCAGCTGGCGCCAAATACATATTCGCTTTTTCGCCAACCGTAACAACCCAATCCAGTAGCTCTGTACTACAATGCGACCCCAAATCAGCATGAGCCTGTTCAAAAATGCCGCGCAGCCCGTTCATATTACCCAACACGGCAATCCGCTGCGGCGTTTCCATCTTATATAACGACTGCAAAGCTGCCAATGCCGTCAACGGCGTTGAACTATAACTATCGTCCAGTAGCCACGTGTTGTCCGCGCCGCGAAGCAAATTCATTCTTCCTGGCAGCGGACGCAAGCTTTCCACGCCTTTTTTAATATTATCCTCGCTTTCACCTGTAGCATAACCAACAGCCGCTGCTACAATTACTGGACGGATATTATGCTCGCCAATCAACTTGACGTTGACTTCCAATCCTTCAGTGTTTTCCGGCGACATAATAAAGCCATGATGTCCGTCCTCCAAAGAAAAATTACGGTCATCAAAATTATACTCCGCCACCGGATCGCTGCCATATGTCGTAATATTAGGATTTGTCAAAAAGCTCGCAAAACGCCCATCAATATCATCGCGATTAATCATTGCCATCCGCGAAAAGTTTGCTAGCGAAATCATCTCGTTTGCTACCTCTTCCAGAGAATGCTCAACCTGCATACGTCCGTTTGTTACAGAAGTTACAATAGTAATATAGGGAATTATATAACTCCTAAACCACTCATTATAGCCAGGTTCTTGCGGATTAAATTCCTGAACAATTAACTGAACCGCCGAGTTTTCTGTTTTAATATATTTTTTTATCTTGCGCCGCAACCTAAGCCACCTAAATATCCCTTTTTCCGGCATATTTATACCCATTAACTGTAATAGAACGTCAGCCTTAGTCCTAGGCTCTTCTTCGTTAAGCCTGATATTAAATTGCTGCGCCAAAACTGTACCTATGGCAATTTTCGCACTAGCCTTGCCGGCGCTACCTGTAACGGCAATTATTTTTATACCGGGATGAGCCGCGAAAAACTCTCGCACCAATTCCGCCAGCTTTTCTTCTTTCTTTTTTGAAATTATAACAACCATAATTACATCATACCATAAGCGGCATGAAAGAGCTGCTACGCGCCCACCCGGGGCATGTTTGAAACGTGTTTGTCTTTCAATTGGCAAGCATAGGAGATGCCCCTATGCGTACCAGCTCATGATCAATTATGCACTATCTAATGAAAAAACACAAGCATATTACTTATTAAAATAATCAGGTAAAACTTTCCCTACCAACATTCCTGCCAGCAGGACTGCGAAACCGCACATAATCGACGGAATGCCAGAAATCGTCGACGGATCTACGATATTAACAAACGTTGTCGGCACTATAAACAAGATATAGCCAATAATTAGCGAACACAGAGATCGGCGAATATTTTTTACAGCAGCTTTACTTTGGATATAAGCGTATACAATAGCAATAATCAACAAGCCATAGTAGTATCCCGCATAAATCGGATAAAATTCATCGCGATTCTCAAAGATTACGTAATTGCCTAAGCAGGCGCCAGCTTTTACACCGTCAGCTTCCAATAAGAAATAACCGACGAATAGTGCTGCCAAAATATAACCTAGAACTGGAATCCAGCGCCTTTTGTCGCCAGAAAGTTGATAAATCAGATGGATACCCAGAGGCGGCAGCATAGTAATCGCCACATAACCAAGCTTCGCCCAGCCTAGGCTATCAAGAAAAATCGTACCTTCGCAAACATTATACTCAGCCCACTGAAACAGCGCCAAACAGATGAGCAGCGCCATAGCAATCCTTGTCACAGCGTTTAGCTTATAGCGCCAAAACGTATAAATTGCCAAAGTAATTTCAATCGCCAGCGTTGCCAACATCACTGGCGGCGAAAAGCAGTAAAGTTTCGGCTTCTTAAGCTTATTCATATGATGAATTATACACCATTATGGCGGCTAGTCGTTGTCGCGAGCAGTAAACCATTCACCGAATTTCTGCCAATGCTGAAAATGAGCAGGGTTAATCTCCGCACCGTCATGACGGAGCGCAAACTCTTCAGCAATTGTTAACCCGCCGCTATCCTCCATTGATACAACCTGATTCATTGATGTTCCTTCGCCGCGCGGCTCGTTTATAAACACGCCAGTTTGATCGGATATAAACAGCTTTAATTGCTCGCCATCAAAATACGCCACGACGTCATGCAATATAATTCTCCGATCATTTTTATCTTTCATCAAAGCCAAAAAATCTTTAGCCGTAAACCAATTAGCGACATCCTTCATATAACCGCCCGGAAAGCCGCCCAATGCTGGAATTTCCCAGCTGCTATCGTTAACGACAACCGGCTGGTCCGCTTTTTCATACGCCAATTTAACTTTCGCTTCGGTAATTTTCAGCGGATCATGATGCTGGATTTCATCAATATCAATTTGTAGCGGCTCAATAACAATCCCATAGTCTTTCAGAACCGACTTGGCTTCTTCGAGTTTGTGCGGATTGCCAGTAACAAATTTAATTCGTTTAGACATAAGATTATTATAGCACCTCTTATTTCAGGCTTCTTATTACAACGTAGCGAGAAATCGGCGAACACTATCAATTGGTTTGAATAAGCGGTACGTTTCAGCGTCCTCATCCGGCGTTAATTCGGCACGAGTTTTGCTGCCATAGCCATCCGGGCAAAATATTTTATCCCAGCCAAAACCGCCATCGCCGGCAGGGTGCTTGGCGATGACACCACCAAGTTCAGCACGAAACAATTTGACCTGCTGGCCGTCATAGTAGCCAAACACGCATGCCGCCACTGCTGATCGATCATCAAAACCGTCAAGCATCCGGCAGAGATTCTCTAAGCCGTTTGGCGCCTCCACGAAAAACTTGATAAACGGACCTGGCAGCCCATCCAGTGCCGTAAACCCGAGCGCTACATCCTCAACCAAAACTGGACGCTTGGCAACTGTATACGCCTGACGCACCTTGTGTTCAACAACTTCCTCCAAGCTAGTCGATTGAATTTCCGTTAAATCAACCGTCCGATGCTTCAATGGTAAATCCAGCATGCGCGATAAATAACCTGCTTTGTGTTGATTGCCGGTAATAAAAGTGATTGTCTTCATCACACTTACACCTGAGCTTTGGAGTTTATTTTCTCGAATCGCTGCACAGATTTCCCGTCCAGCACTACTGTTTCCGTAAACATGTTGGCAGGGCGAGCAAATAACTCATATTCATTTTCATAGAGGGGTCGGTAAATTACTAGGAATTCTTCTGCCTCAGTTTCTAATGCTAGGCCGATCACTTCGTATAGCTTGCCTGACTTGCTATGCTTGTACGTGCCCTTACTGATTTTCACGCAACGGCTCCGTTCTTTGCTGTCCGCCGTTTCTTCACGATATTTCTCTGGCTGAGCGCGGAAGATCTCCACCCATTTGCTATCATCCGCCAGATCATGATATTTAATGTAATGTCGTTTGTCAAAGCCGCCCTTATCTTGCTTTTTACGCGCCATTTCTTCCTGGATTTGCTCTGCAGAAAAGCCAAAATCTTGGCGCAGCGCGTCAACAACTTCCTGCAAATCAGCCAGCTCTTTGAGAGATTCATTACGCTGATTATCATCCAGTGGAATTTCATCCGCCTCCTCGTGAACCTTGCGGAGTAGTTCGCGGCGAAATTCTTGTTTGCCTAATATACGGTACTCCGTATGTAAAACTTCTTCGTCATCCAGACACTTTTTCACGACTTTATCGCGAACTAGTTTTTGTAAATAAAATCGAATCATAATTACTTCTCCTTATTCTCTTATAATGTTTAATAGTTCCTGCTCGTCAATAATTTTCGTGCCGTATTGTTCGGCTTTTTTCAGCTTGCTAGCACCAATTTTACCGCCCGCAACTAGGTAGGTGGTGTCTTTGCCGACAGAGGTTTGGAAGGTACCGCCGAGCTCGCGGATTTTTTCAGCAGCAACATCACGCCCCATTGATTGCAAAGTGCCAGTGATGACGAAACTTTGGCCAGCTAGTCGGTCGGATTTTTGGCTAAACTGCGGCATCACGCCCAAGTCAGCAAATTTCTTGAGCAGCGTCACATTATCTTCATCGGCGAACCACGCCACGATTGACTCAGCGACAATTTCACCCACGCCGTCCACTTCGCGCAATTCGTCAATAGTCGCCTGGCTGAGCTTCTCAATACTTTCAAAGTGGTTTGTGAGGTCAATAGCCGTCTGCGCGCCAACATGTCGGATGCCGAGACCGAACAAAAATCGCTCCAAGGCTGGCTGCTTTTTAGCGGCAATGGCATCGATGAGTTTTTGCGCAGAAATCTCAGCGAAACGCTCCAACTGCAGCAAATCGTCTTTCGTCAATCGGTAAATATCCGCCAAATCATTAACTAGCCCGGCCTCGACCAGTGCCTCAACATTTTTCTCGCCCAGCGTATCGATGTCCAGCGCACCTTTGGAGGCAAAATGCGCCAGGGATCGCTTCAAAATCAGCGGGCCGCTCAAACCTTTGACACGGTAGACTGCCTCACCCTCTGGTCGTACAAATTCTAGCTCTGGATATTGGCGCTCCAGCTCTGCTAGATAATCAATTGGATTGGAATCTGCCGGTCGCAATTCTTTCAGTACAGTTTGCACCTGCGGAATAATGTCGCCCGCCTTAAAAATCACCACCGTGTCACCGCGGCGTATATCCAGCCGAGCAATTTCGTCGGCGTTATGCAGACTAGCATGCTGCACCGTCGTACCTGCCACCACCACCGGGTCGAACACCGCTACTGGCGTGGCCGCACCGGTTCGACCGATGGAAATAACGATATCACGGACGATGGTCGTGGCCTGCTCAGCAGCGTACTTGTAGGCCACGGCGCCGCGCGGATTTTTACCAACTAACCCAAGACTTTCATACAACGCTCGGTCATTGATCTTAATCACCAAACCATCAGTATTAAATGGCAAATCGTGCCGCTTGTCATCCCATTCATTAACAAAGTTCATTACACCAGCTAAAGTAGTAAAAACGCTTGCCTGCTGATTGCGAGTAATTCCTAGAGCAGTCAGCGCCTCGTAAGCAAAGCTATTGGTCGGCACTTCAGCGTCATTATCACGCAGCACATCATAGCCACGAAAATGCAGCGGCCGTGCCGCCACCAAAGACGGGTCCAATTGACGAATTGTTCCTGCAGCCAGATTACGCGGATTCGCAAATTCTGGCTGTCCCAAGGCTTTTTGCTTTTCGTTAAGCTCCGCAAAGTCGCGCTTCAGTATCACAATCTCGCCGCGAATTTCCGTTCGACCACTTAAAAACTTCTCAAAGCCTGGCGCTTCATGTAACCGCAACGGCACGTTTTTAATAGTTCGCACGTTGTTTGTTACATCTTCACCGATAAAACTATCGCCGCGCGTCACTGCCTGGGCCAACACACCATCAATATAAATCAACGCGCACGCCAGGCCATCCATCTTGATATCGGTAAAAAATTCATGCTTATGTCCCGGTATCAGCTTATCAGTCCGCTTAATCCATGCTTCGATTTCGCTCTTATCAAACACGTCATTCAGACTAACCATCCGCCGCTCGTGACGAACTTTTTTAAAACCTTCAAGCAGCTTGTTACCAACCCGCTGCGTCGGACTGTCTGGCGTAATCCACTCTGGGTGTGCTGCTTCGATATTCTTAAGCTCCGCCATCAAGCTATCGTACACCGCATCGCTGACGCTTGGCTGGTCAAGCGCGTAATATTCGTAGCTGTATTGATTGAGCAGTTTTTTTAGCTCATTAACTCTTCGTTGGCTTACTGTCACTTTCAACAACTTTCCTATAAAATGTGTAAATATAGGCAGCAATTATCACAATTGTGACATATACCAGCATTAGCCCAACAACTGACACAATTGGCATCCAGTCAAGGACCGGTAAAGCACTTTTTAATGCACCGTCTATCATAATAGTTGGCATCAAGACCACGACCCACATCAACGCGATAATTACAAAGCCCCAAGACAACCGGAATAATATTCGAATACGACGGCCCGTCACTATATCTCCAGCCAGCCGTAACGCTCGGAACGGATACATTCCAGGAAGCGTAACGATAATCATCGCGAACAAAGTTGATAATATCCAAAAAGCAGACAGCGTAATAACTAAAATTGACGCACCGCCCGCCAGCATTAAAATAATCGTCTGGCTTAACATACCCGAGGCAGAAAGGGCACCATAAATAATAACAGCAGCTGCAGCCGGAATAAGCTGAATCAGCAGCACAAGGATCAGCACCATTAAAGCAATTACCGGCGAACCAGAGCTATACAAACCGTCACGCATTTTTGGTTTCTGTCCAGCGGAGATAGCCCGTACTAGCCAAACCGCCGAAAGCCACGCAAACAAACCAATCAGAACATTAGCTGCTTGCTGCGAAGGACTAGTGGCAGATGAGCCAGTTGTGTAATTAATCACTACGCCAGAAAATATTCCAATTGTTGTAAAAAAGCTATTAAACCCATTATCCTTCATCTCATTCATAGCATCTTTTAGCTGCTGGTAGGTATTTTGCGACATAGCGTTTGAAAGTAAAAAGGCCAAAGACGTAAATACTAAGACTAACGCAAAAAACGTTTTCTTATTTTTCCATAACATCGTAAAAACCTGCTTCGTAAAAGACCAGTACCCCGGAAGCTTTAATTGTCGCCGATAATCACGCCGCTTAGACAAACGGAAACTGCGATGCGGGCGGCGTGCCAAAAAATTTTGCCGCCGCTGACTGAGTTTACTAAAGTCTCTTTTAAACTTAGGCCAGAACTTTTTTTTCTTTGGCGCTGGCTTTTTACTCTGAGATTTAATCGTCTCTTTGTTAACTTGTTTCTTAGATTTCTTTGTTGTCATAATTACATCTTTGCGGCGTTATTCCTTAATCTAGTAATCCGATCCTCTAGCGGCGGGTGGGTGCTAAATAACTTTGAGAAAAAACCAGGCTTCAACGGATTGTTCATGAACAAATTAGCAGTTGAAGAGCTTTGCCTTCGCATTGGTTTGCCGTATTGCCGCAACTTCTCTAGCGCGCTCGCCAAGCCTTCAGTATCGCGCGTTAATAATACCCCCGAGGCATCCGCCAAATACTCGCGCTGCCGACTAACGGCCAACTGAGTAATTGTGGCCAAAATCGGCGCTAAAATAACCACCACTAGTCCAAGAGCATAGATAACTGGATTGACATCTCTATCGCGATCGTCGCTATAAAACATCATCCTTAACGCTAAATCTGCAAACAAACCGATTGCGCTCACCAGACCAAAAGCAATCATGCTGACGCGAATATCGTAATTACGCACATGGCTCATCTCATGTGCCATCACCGCCTCCAGCTCGCGCTTATCCATAATTTCTAGCAGTCCAGTAGTCGCACCGACAATAGCGTGCTTTGGATCGCGTCCTGTCGCAAAGGCGTTTGGTGCTGGATCGTCAATAATATATACTTTCGGCATGGGCATACCAGAAGTAATCGCCAAATTTTCCACCACCCGCCATAATTCTGGCGCATCCTTTTTTTCAATTTCCTGCGCGCCAGTCATCACCATAGCTAATTTACCAGCGATAAAATACTGCAGCCAAGCATATAGCATTGCACAGCCAAAAACTATTACCGCCAAATAATAGTTATCAGTTGCCGCGCCAACAAATACGCCGATGACGCCGATAATCGCCACAAACACTGCCATGATTAATACGGTATTTCGCTTATTATGAGAAATTGCACTATACATATATTCATTATACCAAAAACCGCCCGCCGAAAACAGGCGAGCGGCTTAGTTGATGTAAAGATTATCCTACTTTAGAATTTTACCTCAACTGGATTTTCAACGCTTGCTCGATCGGCAACTTCAAAGAATTCCTTAGCCTGGAAACTAAACATGCCAGCGACAATATTTGCCGGGAATGTTTGAATCTTCGTATTCAAATCGCGGACGCCGCCATTATAGAATCGGCGCGACGCCTGAATCTTGTCCTCTGTATCAACCAGCTCTTGCTGTAATTGTAAGAAGTTTTCATTAGCCTTCAATTCTGGATATGCCTCAGCGACAGCGAATAAGCTTTTTAGCGCACCTTCCAGCATATTCTCCGCCTGAGCAGTATCAGCCACACCCTTGGCGTCCATAATAGCTGAACGCGCCTCAGTCACCTTTTCAAATACTTCTTTTTCATGCGTAGCATATCCCTTAACTGAGTTGACTAAGTTTGGAATCAAATCAGTCCGGCGTTTGAGCTGCACAGTGATATCGCTCCATGCTTCCTCTACACGGTTGCGCAGCGTCACTAAACTATTATATGTGCCGATAAAGAATCCTATCACCAGCAAGATGATGACACCGATTACTACTATTAATGTTATTGCTAGCCCCATTGACAAATCTCCTTATGGTTTACATATTCATTATACTACGTACATTTTTGGTGCGCAAGGCGGGAATCGAACCCGCACGACTTTTGGTCAAGGGATTTTAAGTCCCTCGCGTCTACCAATTCCGCCACTCGCGCTGATTTTTATTTACACGCCAGAATTTCACTAACCAGCGCTGCTTGTATTATACTATATTTATGAAGCAAATTGTAATAGTTCACGGCGGGTCAAGTTTTAACAGTTATGAAAATTACTTGGATAGTCTAAAAAATAGCCCTCTCTATTACGAGCGATTGCTTTGGGCACAAAAATGGCGCGAATGGCTGGCGCAAACCACAACTGGCTACGATGTATTACTGCCAAATTTCCCAAACAAACAGAATGCGCAGTACGAAGAATGGAAGACTTATTTCGAAAAGCTATTGCCGCTACTTGGCGATGACGTTCAGTTGGTTGGCTACAGCCTGGGCGCAATGTTTTTGGCGAAGTATTTACACGAATCACCGCTTAGCACGCCAATCCGACGATTAGTATTAGTGTCGCCGTGCTATAATGACGAATCAGTTGAAGATTTAGGCAGTTTTCGAGTGACAAGTGCTGCTGGTTTAGAAAAATCAGCAAAGGAAGTTCATTTATTTCACAGTCAAGACGATCCAGTAGTGCCGTTCTCTGAACTTGCCAAATTTCAGCGTGATTTACCGACCGCCAAGGTGCATATTTTTGAAGACCGCAACCACTTTTTCCAACCAACTTTTCCAGAGTTGAAAGAACTGCTCAAAAAATAAAAAACGCCCGATATCCAAGCGTTTAATAGTCACTTGGAGGCACGTACGAGAGTCGAACTCGTCTAAAAGGTTTTGCAGACCTCTGCGTAACCGCTCCGCCAACGCGCCGCTCTGTTACATTTGGTGCGAGCGAGAAGACTTGAACTTCCACGAGCGCAATGCTCACTAGCCCCTCAAGCTAGCGCGTCTACCAATTCCGCCACGCCCGCACGATAAGCACAAAACTTACAAAGTACTGTTTTTTGATCTCAGAAAACGATACACCTGTGCTTACTAGTCATTATACTTTAATTTACGGTGTTTTGTAAACCTGAGTTTTATTTACCGACCAATATGTGACATCCGTATATCTATCTACCGCGCTAACTAAACTGGCATCCTCCGCCAAAGCCTTAACCGAATTCAAATGAATATAATCAATTTTCGTCTGATATAACGCAATCGCCGGGATGTCTTGCTGCCAAATTGAAGTAAATTTACCATACCTATCCATGCGCTGTCTCTTGGATAGCTTTGAGCGTCCGCTTGCCAGAGCATCGTCTGCCACTGCATTATTATAGTTTGAGAAATTTAGTCCGCCGCTAGTAGCCTGAGACGAGTGCCAATAAGCATACACGTCCGGATCACCCCCCATAGCTAATTCATAAATTAACACGTCAAAATTACGAGGCAGCAACACATTCTGAAGAATGCTCTGCGAGACATCATTAACATCAACAATTTTTACATCTGTAGCAATATTTAATTCCTTCTGCCATATCTCCGCCAATCTTTTCGCAAGTTTTTCATAATTTTCATTTTTAGGCGCAACGATATTTAACGTTAATTTCTGATTATCTTTTTGTCTAACGCCACCTATAACCTTCCATCCCGCAGCGTCCAATAGCCCCTTGGCTTTTTTAACGTTATAACCTTTAGGCTTTACCTTTTCATCCAGAAAATTATTAAGCACTGGACCGTTCATCTCTTCAGTTTCAGACGACAACAGCTTTCGCATCTCTGACACGTTAATACTCAAAGCTAATGCCTGACGTACTGGTTTTGATTGCAAGTACTGGCTCGTCGAATTAAATAGTGCGTACACGCCATTATTTATAGTATGCGGCTCTGAAGAATATGTATTTTTTATCTCATCCGGTTGATTATTATACACAAGCTCCGGCGTTCCAGTTATTTCGCGCGTGCGTAGGCTTTTTACAATGTCGTTTTGTGATGGATAAACATACAATTGGAATCTTTCCAATTTTGGTGTACCGCCATAATAATTGTCGTTCGCGACAGTATATAAAATTTTCTTACTGCCATCCGATGTGACGTTCTGCAGCATCCTAAAAGCAAATGGCCCGCTCGTCACTGGCGATTTACCAAACGGATGTTCACGTAACTCCGAAGGTTTTACATCTCTCAGAATATGCTCAGGCAATACTGGAAAAGTTAAGGCGTGCGCAAATGGAGCATACGACGAAGGCAAAATAAATTTAACAGTAAGTTCGTCAATCTTCTCAAACTTTATTGACTGCCAACCAGAAATTTCCGCTCTGGTCTCTGGGCTCGCCAATAACTTCAAAGTAAATACTACATCCGCAGCTGTTATATTTTTACCGTCAGACCATCTCAAATCTTTTCTTAACTTAACTATATATTCGGTCTCCTTCTGATTGACTGTCATACTTTCGGCTAAGTCGCTTTTTATATTTCCAGTCGTGTCGTATTTATACAAACCAGCAAACAGAAGCTTCGCAGCAGAGCGCTCAGCGCTAGTCTTGGCAAATATCGGATTTAAGGTCTCTAACGGTCCGAGAACGCCATCAGAATACGAGCCGCCGGAAGTATACGTCGTGATCATGTAAGCGTCTTTGGACGCAGCCCATTGCGCTGCACTGACGCCAATCATCAACATTACTAAAATAATCCAACCAGACACGTTGCGCCGCACGCTAGATAGCCTATCTAACCGCGAAGTCACAAACTTACGAGCATGCCGCAAACTGCCCCGCTCTAGTTTTTGCAAGCGTTTATTAACAACTTTGCTGGAAAACTTCAGCCGAGTAAACCGATTCCAAGAAGACCCCCCCGAACTCAAAACTATTCTCCTATTTTTGTAGTCCCGGCAAAATCATGCTTGCTAGAATAGACAACACAAAAATAACTGCAAAGATGATGGTTACATCAAATAAGTTCTTATCAAAACCGCGTCGCGTCGTAAATAATTCTCCAGATGCGCCGAAACCAGCACCCAAGCTAGCCCCGCGCTGCTGCAATAAAATTGCTGCGATCATTAAAACTGCCGAACCCAGCGTAATATAAGGTAAAATTGTATCTATTGCCATAATAATATAATTACTCCTCTTCCCGCTGTAAAACCAGCGCGCTACTTATTATATAGTTTACCAAACTAAGTATAATTCCAGCAAGAATTGAGTTAGCAAACGTCATGGAAAGCCCCGGCGCAATCGCTAACGAAATATAGACCATCAGACCGTTAACAACCAAAGTAAATAAGCCTAGTGTTAACAAAATCGCCGGCAAGGCAAGAATGGTAATAACTGGCTTTAAAATAGTATTTACCAACGAAAAAATCAGCCCTGCCAACACAAAAGTCCAGACTGATGTCAATCCCGAGATCTCACTACCGAACAGTCGAATTGCCACCCAAATACCCACTGAATTTAAGATCCAACGCAGTAAAAAAGTTGCTGATTGCCTCTTCATATCACCGTCTATTATACTACAAAATGAAAACTTCCACTACTCTATGGAGTTGTTGGACAAGAAGCCCTTTCAGCCTTACCTTCTGTGCTAAGCCAACGCATTTTAATATCATTTTTCTCGGCTTCCATGCAGAATTTTGAAGAATTTGCCCATTTCACGGATATGTCAGTACTACCTCTATAAGATTTTGGTATAGTGGTTGGATAAGTATTATTGAAATTTAATTCCTGCTTCATAGCACTGGCCGCTGAGCTTAAATCTGACGATAACGCCGTTTCAACTGTTCTTGACCGCCAAGACGCATAACCAACTACAGCGATTCCCGCCAGAATAGCGATCACCACAACAGCTATTATTAATTCAACAGCAGTAAATCCATTCTTTTTCATGTCTTCACTATATCACATCGCTTATGTTTTAAGAACATCCCTCAAAAAAGCGACCACCGTTTTGGCTTTTTGCTCGCCGATAGTCATAGATAATTCTTGGATGCTAGCTCTAGACACGCCTGTCACGCTACCAAATTTTCTTATCAATTTTCGCCGTGTTTTTGGCCCCACGCCAGGAATTTCCTCCAGCTGATTTTTTGTTTGTTGCTGACGCTTCAGCGCCGTGTGGTAACTCACCGCAAAGCGGTGCGACTCATCGCGGATGCGCTGGAACAGTTTGATTATGTCGGTTGTCGCGAGACCGCTCTCATCTGTCGTCGGACATTCTTTACGAGTTTGCTCGGTACTGGCTCGCAAGTTTTTTGAATGCGAACCGGCATTGCGCTGACTCGGGTGTAAATTCACTATATAAACATCGCCGTCTTCGTGAATAGCGATGTCTACCCGTGGCTGCGACCGCATCTGCTCAATGAACGCCATATTAATTTGCGAATCAGTTTTATGCACCAGTAGTTCTTCCTCGCGCTTGGCGATACTGACGATCGGTACAGTGACGCCACGCTCATCACGAGCTTTGATAGCCGCCGCTAGCTGGCCTTTGCCACCATCAATGAGCAGCAGATCAGGACGGCCCCAGCTTTTTAGATTACGCTCGCTCAGCCGGCGAAAAATCGTCTGATGGATATTACCCGTGTCATCATTTTTCTCACTGACTTTGAATTTGCGATACTCCGCCCGGTCGCTAGCGCCATTGGTAAATACCACCATACTGGCAACCACGTGTCGCCCGCTCATATGCGAAATGTCGTAACCCTCAATGCGTGCCGGTATATCTTTTAGACCCAACAATTTTGCCAAATCAGCCAACGCCTTGTCCTTCGAAATATCCAAAAATTCTTTGTCACCAAAACAAACCCGCCGCTGCAACTCCCGCATGGCGCTGAGCTTATTGCGAAGATCAGCCGCCCGCTCAAAGTCATGCAGCCCAGCCGCCGTTTTCATGTCGCGCTCCAGCTCGGCGGCGATAGCTTTACGATTGCCCTTGATGTAGCTGATGAGCTTGCGTAAAGTGGCTTTGTAGGCGGCTGGCCCATCACTCAGCTGCGGACTCAAACCCAAATCTTCATCCAATTTCGACTGCCCCGGGCGGCGCTGCCTGGTCAAATAGGGAAACACCCGACGCAGATATCGCAGGGCTTTTTTTAAGGCAAAGCCATTGTAAAACGGGCCAAAATATTCCGCCCCATCATCAGCTGGATTGCGCGTAAAACTGACAGTCGGCCACTCGCTTTTCATGTCGATTCGCACATACATCTGCGATTTATCATCACGTAGCAGCACGTTGTAACGCGGCATATAGCGCTTGACCATCTCGCTTTCCAGAAACAGTGCATCAACTTCGCTCTCGGTCTCAATCCAATCGGTATCAGCAATTTCCGCCACCAACGCCATGGTTTTATTGTCCCGCCCGCGCGAATCCTGAAAATACTGGCGCACGCGATTTTTCAGCACCGCCGCCTTGCCCACATAAATAATCTCGCCGCTGGCTGACTTGTGAAAATAGACACCGGGAGTGCGCGGTAGGGTTTTTAGTTTTTGTTGCAACCGTTTATTCACAGTATCATTATAACTTATACAGACAGTCAAGCCTTACCGACGATGCCGCTTAGTACGCCATCCAGCTCGCCCTGAGCAAGTCGTATCGCCCACTCTTGACGCTCAAGGAGTGATAACAATCCAGCCTTTAGCCCAAACCAACCCAACTTCTTCCTAGCTGCGGCAACTTTTTGAGATTGCTTCAAAAATGCGAGGTACTGTTCACGATAAGCCGCTGGAATATCTGAAATTTTACCGTTTGGCATAATAATACCTGTCAACGCCGCAACTTTTTCTTCATCTTTTGGACGCAGGCCAGTGCTTGAGCGACACCCGTAAGCTCCTAGTTGAGCAACTGGATTAGGTATAGCACATACCGTCTCGCCACCTCTCTTGACAAGCCACTGATCAAGACT
This sequence comes from uncultured Candidatus Saccharibacteria bacterium, assembly GCA_963548835.1. GTDB lineage: Bacteria > Patescibacteriota > Saccharimonadia > Saccharimonadales > Saccharimonadaceae > Nanosynbacter. The sequence goes on along the minus strand of CAUUVO010000001.1, from coordinate 101,162 downwards.
AGCTGAAGGAATTTCCGTCTCGATACCGCCTAGGCGCCAATATAGATGACCTTCATTATCAACATAACGATCGCCGACGAAATCAAATATACCACGACGATTCTTTTCATATGGATTAAGTCCAAATGCCGAAACTACCAACTCATCACCGATAGCGTCAGCAATTTTCTGCCGACAGCCCTTCACAACAGTCTTATCTATGCTTTGCACTAATGTATCAAGGTCTCGCACCGTACCATTTTCGCGTAAACACGGTAAGCATACGCCGTTCGGCAGATAAACAACGTGATTGTCCCAATCAATTTCGGCAGAGTTGGTAACTGCATGCAAACCTAGCCCGCCGACAACGTTATACGGGACTTCGCAATCTTCCATTCTGTCATGAAAACCGCGCGCTACAAGCAGTGAGTAGACATTTTCTGAAGTTTTACCCATAATACAAACCTTTCTACCTATTGTAAATCATTTACATTAGCTACTTTTAACAAATATTCTTCCAAAAACTCGCTCCAGTCCGGCACATTCTTCTCGCGGAAATAATGGCGTAAGAAATCAACCATAATTTGCTGGCGGTTTTCCGCCTCTATTCGCCCCGGCTCGGTCAGCATCAAGCCCTTCAGTTTCAGCAGCTTTTCAAAAAAGTGATTGATGAAGCCGTCAGTATCATGCGTATTGCCGTCAGCATTATACTCATGCGCCGCCAGATTAACATTTGGCCAAACCGCGGAATCAAAAATCCGCCCACCATGATGGCAAGCATAAACCAGCGCCCGCTCAATCCCCACCGCGCCGATAGCGTCACACATATCAGCGTCAGACACCAGCTGCCCAGCCAGCCGCTGCGGCTGTTTGCCGTTCAGCCGTTTACTATAACCAATCGCCGCAACATTTTCCAACACCGCTCGGCGCAAATCTTCAGCCACCTTTGCTCCTGTCATAATATTTACTGCGTTCGTTAATTTCTCCGCCTGCGCCTTGCCGACCAATTTGTAATCATCAACGTCATGTAGCCAAGCCGTCAATAGCACTTCTCGCGGATCTACTGATTCGCTGCATTCGCTAGCAAAACGCTCTGCCAGCAGCGCCACTCGCTCGACATGATCATCGGCGTGACCTGAGGTGTCGCCGCCCAGTAATTCACGGACTAATAATTTAACTTTATTAAGTTCAGAAGTTTGCCTATTATTCATAACAATTAATTATAGCCTACAACTACCGTCTGCACCACTAGATTTAATTAACAATAAACTACCGCAGACATTTCTCCACAATACATCGGCATGTTATAATTAGTTAGCGTATGAAGCACTTAAAATATGCAGCAATCACACTATCTATTCACGGCTCTCTTGAAATTGTTGGCGGGCTGATGGCGCTTTTGCCAGTCAGCAAAACCAAAGATTATATTTTTGCAATGCCATTTTTGCGAGATAATTTGATAATGATCGGTGTCATCGGCATAATTTTTGGATTGCTGAGAATAGTTGCAGCAACTGGTTTGTGGCGAAATTTATTGTGGAGTTGGTGGCTAGCAATGATTATGTGTATAATCACCCTTATTCTGATGATTTTCATGATACCTTCAGGAATTGGTGACGGCGTATTAGCAGGTTCAACAATTGTTTGGCTATTAATCGCTCGATACGGTAAACTTAAAATTATTAATAAGTAAACCTCATGTTACAATATCTGTAAGCTTTGTTAAATTAAGGAGGTTTTATGAAAACGCCAAAATTACTATTAATTATCGCTGGATTGCTTGCGGCTATTGCGGCAGTATTAATTGCTGTCAGCTGCATACCGCCGTCCGGACCAGAACCAGAATACGTTTGCGCCAAAAACGGCCAGCCAAGTTCCGGATTCAAAGACACCAAGAAAAATTGCCCGATAACTTCAGAAAGCTTGAAGGCTCATATGGCGTGGGAAGAAGGCCCGTTCGGCAGAGGCAAATATATCATGCGCCAAATCGCCGTCGTATCAATACTTGGCGCGATTGGCTGCGCTGTTGCTTCGCCAATTGTAAAGTCAAAGCAGAACAAAAAGTCAGAAAAATAAAACTATAAACTCATATTTAATATACTAAACCGCCAGTGTATTGGCGGTTTAGTTCTTGTTTTGATATTTCACTGCACACTTTCTTGTCAGCGATCACCAAGTTAGTCGTGTTTTTCTAAAAATGTAGTGATAATCATCGTCTCAGATTACGTTATTAAAATCTGTCTTCTCTAACCATTGCTTAAGTACTACCGCCTGGTTAAACTCCGCATCCTTAGCGCTATACAATAGCGTAACGATTGGATGATTAGGCCAGTCATTTCTCGCCTTGATGGCGGCAGGATTTTCATCTAACTCTTTTGTATAACGTTCTGAAAACTCTGTAAATTTTTCTGGATCATGATTAAACCATTGGCGCAGCTCATTGGTTGGCGCGATTTCTTTAGCCCACTCGTCTAGCGCCGCTCGTTCTTTACTTATACCACGCGGCCATAATCGGTCAACTAGCACACGGTAGCCATCGTCCGATTCTGGCGATTCGTAAATTCGTTTAATTTTATAGACTGTCATGACAATACCTCCTTAACTATCGTTTGTAGAACTGAAATAACGTCTGATTCAAACCAGGGATTACGTTTGCGCCAACCAATATTGAGCGGCGATGGATGAACCAATGGAAAATAATCTGGCAAATACATATTAAAGTCCGCCACAGTTGCTGTCAAATTCTGCTTGGCGCGGCGATCAAGATAATATTTTTGCGCATACGAACCAACCAAAATTGTCAATCGCACATTCGGCATCTGCGCTAGCAAACGCGGATGCCATTTCCTAGCAAAATCCAAGCGCGGCGGCAAATCACCGTGCACTCCCCTGCCTGGATAATAAAAATCTATCGGCATCAACGCAAAGAGATCGGGATCGTAAAACTGCTCGTCCGTTACCTTCAGCCATTGCCGAAGCAAGCGACCGCTCGCATCATTCCACGGCTTTAGCGTTTGCTGAGCAATTCGACCTGGCGCCTGCCCGACCAGTACAATTCGCGAACTTGACGAAGCAGAATATACAGGCGACCAACCTCTATTGACAAAATCAGCATTCATTGGATCGGCTGCAATCTGATCATATAAAAGCGGTTTAGTATGCGACTTCATATATTATTAATAATCTTATCACATCCACTTCGTCGGCTTTAGTCTAATTTCTTTTCTCTACCAGCCGAGCAATTCAGTAAAACGCTTCTGGGCGCTGGCACATTCGCCTAGCTCGATGCTCGTCACTGGTATATCGATACCGTATGAAAGCAATAACTCTCGCATTTCATCCTGCTTATCGCTAGGCACTTCTATGTGTGAAATATTTGCAACGCCTATCCGTTTATCAGCGCGTACTTCGTAATGACTCATTGGTTTTTCTAGTTTTAATTGCGAATCAAGACTCCTAACACCAACTAAAATTGGATAATTACCCGAAATATCACTACCCAGACAGAAGATATCCCATACATCGCGCGCCTGCTTATTCACTTTCTTTCCCCAAGTATTATCACCATTTTCATCATGCGACAATGTACGCCAAGTTTTCCAACGGCGCAACACTTTGACCCCATTAACCGTAAATAGTCGCGCATAAAACAAGCTGTAGTAATACGATGTCCAAGTCAGAGCGTCACCATAACGATTTTTCTCTTTCCAGCCAAGACCATGCATGTCAGCATATGATCGCGCCACCATCCGACTCCGGCATAATGAAACCGAGTGTACGATATACCGATCACTGCCGCCAAAAACTGCATACACATCACGAGATGGCTTGAGGCCAGCAATATCGCAAAAACTTTTCATTACATCAACGATACCGTCCTTACCGTGCTGCCAACGACCAGTGCCATGCCAAAGTTGAGTATCTTTCGTTAGTTTTTGATATTCTCTTATCTCAGAACTATCAAATGAAAGTAAATCATTTACATTAATTATCCTCTTCTTAGCAATGACATCTAAAGCCTTTTCAAAACGAAACAACTTACTTTTGTAAATAATTAACATTAGGTTATGGTGCGGTAAATATCTTAACGATCTTCGCACGAAAAGCTTTTGATAATTATTACCGTGTGATTTCATATCAAGTATATATGATTTAACATTTCCTTTTGTATTAATAGCCACCCTGGATATACCCAGCATCAACACTGTGCAATGATCTGAGAATAACCCCATTACTATTGATAATCATAGTTGGACCATTAGTCCCAGCGACAACAATAGACGTATATGCCTGAACAGCGCGCAAAGCAATATCTGCTGCATGAAACTGCTTCTGCAAATAACCATACGCTGCGTCATTGAGAGTTACATATGCAATATCGCTACCACGCAATCGTTCAACGATATCTGGATAGTGCAAATCATAACATATATAGGCGGTTATATGTCGGTTATAAAATGTACTTATATTCCGCGACATTCGCGGCAAGCCAGTTCTCTCATCCGGCGCTAAGTGTTGTTTATAATTAGTAAGAATAATTTTGCCTGTTGTACCGTCAATAGCAACAACTTTTTTATATACCTTTTTACCAACACGCTCTGTTGTATGATATATAATTAAGCTACGCATTTGCGCCGCAAATTCTGCTACGCGATTATAAGAAGATTTAGGAACTGAGTTCTCTGGCCATACGATCGTTGTAGGTACATTGCGACGGCCGCTTGCCGCCTGCTTTGTCATAGCTATCAGGTCCTCTGTATCTTGCTTAGTTGCTGGCATATCTATACCGCCGCGAGTCATCTTTTGTATAGCGACGACAGGATGAATTGGTTTTGCAGGCATATTCCAAACTATATTATTCAACCCAACAAACGCCACAACAATCAACACACTAGCTACCAACATCTTACGCCAACCGCAGCAAACAAATACACCAGCAATAATCATACCGCTAAGCAATAGCGCCAGCTCCATTACTATCTCGCCGCCGAATTTACCAAGCCAAACGACACCGCTGTTGTGCCAAATGCTATAGCCTAAATGCGGCAGCCACCAATCCTCAGTAATCGGCAATCGCAGCCGAAGCCACGTTAATATCAGCCAAAAAAGAGTGAATAATATCCAGACCGCCAGTGTTCCAATTTTTTTCCTCAAGCCAACAAGCCAAAATAGATTAGAGACCAATGCCGCCCATCCGACGCTTGCCGCAAACGCAACGCCAGGCAGCATGAAAGTATAATACCAATATGTCGTCGGTATCAACCAAGCGAGCGTAAAACACACGCCTACCGCATACGTATACCTTACGGACACATTTCGCAGCAGCCAAAATATTGGCGCCGTAGCTAATATAGCCAGTAACTGCAATATCCAATGGGGCGCAAAAGCAGTAGCCGCCAGTACGCTGCCTGACATTATAGCCAATAGACAATAATAAGCCAGGCTATTATCAGTACACTTCATAAACTATATTATACTTGGCGTTAATATTAATGTGCAATACACTAATTCTCTACTTTACTAGCTCCTTCCAACGCATCAATTAGCATCTGCTTTGACTTCATACCGATCAGCTCGGCGACTTCCTTGCCATCAACAAATATCTTCATGTTTGGTATGCCTTGCACGCGATACTCTTGCGCTAATTGCATGTTTTCTTCGCTGGCCTCGGTATCAATTTTCACAATATCAAACTCTGTTTCCTCAGCGATTTGGTGCAATATTGGCGCCATCGCTCGACACGGCGGACACCATGGCGCCCAAAAATCAACCAAGACCGGACGCTTGCTTTTTAGTACTTTTTCTTCAAACTCTTGTTTAGTTGTAATACTAATTAATGCCATAATTCCTCCTTCTATTTTTACATTGTTGACATACTCCAGTAATTACTAAAGGACCATCGAAACAACATCCATCAAGCTGGCACTCGATCTGGCAACGCACTGAATCAGGAACTTTAATATCCTGTAAACTATTGCACTCGCTGCATATAAAATGATCATGTGGTTCCGGTGAAAAGTCGTACCGCAAACAGCCCTGTTTTGATGAGGGCGCCAACCCAATTGCGCCGTCATTATATAAGCGCTGCGTAATACGATGCACCGTAGTATCGCTAATATCTGGATACGACTCTCTCATCCGACTAGCAATTTCAGCATTGGTAGCGTGCTGCAACTGACATATAATCGACAATACATCGCCTGTGTATTTCGTGATTCTTCGACTAGTTACCTGCTTCATATCACTATTGTAAATCATTTACAATAGTGATGCAACCTATTATTTTAAATTGTGATATGCTTACTTGGTTTTTATTATTATAGCATTTGACATTAATTACAATTATACTTTATAATTAGTAGCCCTATACGTTTGCTCATACAAGGATCTACAGTGAGTCCTATGCTAATATTCAAATGGCAAAGAGGTACTACATTCGCAATTAAAAACTTAATATAAGGAAAGCCATGAAACCAGAAATAGAATCATCATTCATTTATAACAAACAAAAAATACTGGCAAACTGGTACACAGTGACTACTAAAAGCAGGATCCCCGATTTACCGTGGCAACAAGTTTATGCGATAGGCAATTTGAATAGTCAAGTGCCGCTCATCACCAGCATGACATGCGAAAAAGAATTTAATTTACCAGGCGGACGTACCGAGCCAGGCGAGACAATTGAACAGACTATTGCTCGCGAGATGATTGAAGAATGCAATATGCGCGTGATTGAATGGCAACCGCTTGGATATCAGCACTTAACCGAACCTGACGGTAAGCAAATTTTCCAATTTCGCGTATATGCCAAATTGGAAAAAATCGACGAGTTTGTTAATGATCCAGGTGGTGGAGTTATTAAAAATACCTTGGTTGATTTAAGTCAGGTCAATTCGCTAATAAAATATGGTGAAATCGGCGAGCGAATGGTTAAATTAGCAAAAAAATATTTTACCGACGAAAGGAGTTATCTTGAAAAATAAAATTAACGATAAAGAAATTTTACGCTTATTCTGGCAAGTGTCTGTGCCTTACAGGCGCCGCAGAAATCTAGCGATATTTTTTACAATTATTACGATTGTCATTTCTATTTTTGTCGGCCCGCTTGTTATCGCAGAGCTGCTTAATATTATCCAGCACAACCAGCTGCAAACTGCCAATAATTTATGGACGCTAATTATCCTATATGGCATTAGCCAGCTGTGTTCAATGGTTATTGGCTGGCGCTTGGTATTGTATCTCACCTGGACGTTCGAGACTGCATTGCAACGCGATTTATACTCGCGATGCTTCAACAAGTTAACTAATCAAACAATGTTTTTCCATGCTAATAAATTCGGCGGCTCACTTGTAAGCCAAACCAACAAGCTAAACGGCGCAGTCGAACGTTTTTGGGATACAATTTTTTGGTCGATTTTGCCATTAGCTATATCTTTAATTGGATCAATAATTATCTTATCGACATTAATTTGGCAGTATGCTTTATTCCTGTTTATCTTTTCAATCATTTTTAGCATTGCTGTCTATTTTGGCTCTAGACCAATGGCCAAATTGAGCGAAAAAGAGGCTAAAGCCAGCAATAAAGTCAGCGGTCAATTAGCAGACATGGTTTCAAATATCCTAGCAGTTAAATCGTCTGGCGCTGAATCGCTAGAGCAAAAGCGCTTTTCAAAAACGGTCGATTCATGGCGCAGCGCCAGCTTGGGTACAATGCGCGGCTTCTTAAAGGTTAGTACCGTTTATTCTAGTATCAACACAATTATCAGAATTGGTGCAATTGCTTTTGCGGTATACGCCGCTCAGCACAATATAGTATCAGTAGCATCAGTCTACTTAATCATAACGTATACGGGCAGCGTGGCACGCGAACTGTGGAACATGAACAGCATCATGCGCAGTTACAATCGCGTTATTGGCGATGCTCACGAGATGGTAGAAATCCTTAAAACACCAACGACGCTGGTTGATCGCAGCGACAAAAAACTAAAAATTAAACGCGGCGGCATTGTCATGGACAACGTAACCTTTACTCACGACGAAGGTCAAGGCGATACCTTGTTTCATGATTTCTCGCTCAATATTCAGCCAGGTGAAAAAATTGGCTTAGTCGGATCAAGCGGGTCTGGCAAAACTACCCTCACCAAATTATTGTTACGGTTTGCCGATATTGACTCGGGCAAGATCACAATCGATTCGCAAGATATTGCCGAGGTCACCCAAGCAAGCCTGCGCGAACAAATCGCCTATGTGCCGCAAGAGCCGCTGCTATTTCACCGCTCCGTCCGCGAAAATATCGCTTACGGCCGACCTGACGCGACCGATGCTGAGATTGAAAAAGCTGCTAAGAAGGCTGGTGCTTACGACTTCATCGTCAAACTGCAAGACGGTTTTGACACGCTAGTCGGTGAACGCGGCGTCAAACTTTCGGGCGGACAGCGGCAGCGTATCGCCATTGCCAGAGCGATTTTGAAAGATGCGCCAATTTTAGTCCTTGACGAGGCAACATCGGCATTAGACTCAGAATCAGAAGCACTAATCCAAAAGTCGCTGGAAACATTGATGAAAAACCGAACGTCAATTGTCATCGCCCACCGCTTGTCGACTATCGCCAAGCTGGATCGTATCATCGTCCTGGAAAACGGACGTATCGTTGAAGACGGTTCGCACGATCAATTGCTTGCCAAAAAACGCGGCGTTTACGCTAAGTTATGGGCGCGGCAATCAGGCGGATTCATTGAGGAGTAATTTCTAACATTTCCGACTATAAAAACACCGTCAAATAATGACGGTGTTTTTTGATAATCTAAGACTATACTATTCCGACGCTTCAGTCTTTTCAGCTTCTCCCGTAACTTCGACTTGTTCGGCATCAGCGGACTCAGCTTCGCCGGCCGCCGCATCGTTGGCAGCTGCTAGAGCGCTCGGCTCATAGACGTTTGCCACAACCAAATCCTTAACTGTAATGTCGTCGTCAGCCGTACCTTCGCGGCCGTCGTCGTTCTCGACCAGCTCAACACCATCCGGCAAAACAATATCGCCCACGGTCACGCGGTCGCCTTCTTTAACAAGACCGTCTGTCGGCGCTTCCAATGCTTCCGGCAGATCCATCGGCAAGGCCTTGACTTTAATTTTCTCAAGCGCTTGCAATACCACCAAGCCGGCACGCTCCGCTTCAGATTCTCCTGTACCGCTCAAACGAATCGGCACTTCGGCAATCACCGGCTCATCAGCCCGAACTGCATGAAAGGCAACATGACGAATAGTACGCTTTACTGGATGTATATCAACACTCTTTATCATGGCAATTTGCCGTTTTTTGCCAGCCAGCTGTACTGGAGTATGCTTGCCTGCCGCCGCAACAACTTTGGCGACTTCACCAGCAGCTGCTTGAATATTGTACGCTTTTACACTAGCGCCGTAGACTACTCCTGGCACCAGCCCTTCTCGCCGCAATTTAGACACTTTCTTACCATGAATCTGGCGGGGTTGAATATTTAATGTAATTTTTTCTCCCATACTTCTCCTTTCGGGTACCTGTTCGGAGGTAAATTTATATTACTATTATATTATACCAAAATACATAAGCGGTTACTGTATGTTATAATAGTGTAATTATGGAATCGTTCATTCATCTAATTACTAGCTTCGGCGTATTAGCAATTTTATTAGTAGTGTTCGCGGAGTCGGGATTACTTATAGGATTCGTCCTTCCTGGAGATAGTTTGTTATTCACTTCTGGCTACATGGTTCAGCAGAACATTCTACATATTGACATTCATATTTTCGCAATCTTAGTTTTTATAGCAGCAGTACTCGGAGATAGCGTCGGCTACAGTTTTGGACATAAAGTTGGGCGTAAACTGTTTGAAAAAGAAAATTCTCGATTTTTCAAGAAAAAATATTTGGAACAAACCGAAAAATTTTATGACAAACACGGCTCAGTAACAATTGTCCTAGCTAGATTCGTGCCAATCGTCCGCACCTTTGCACCAATCGTTGCTGGAGCTAGCAAAATGCACTATAAAACCTTTTTAATTTTTAATTTAATCGGCGGGTTCTTATGGTCATCGCTGTTTATTTATCTAGGATTTTATGCTGGAGAAATTCTGACCAAAGCTGGTATCAACATTGAAGTTGCCGCACTTATTATTATATTCCTGTCTGTTTCACCGATGATTATCCATGCTCTCAAAAAACCTTCATCCCGCGCAGCAATAAAAAAACAACTCCTGGTTTTATTATCAAAAACTACCCGCCGCCGAAAAAAATAAAGCCCGAGCATCGCTTACAATCAGTCATCTTTTTATAGTAAATTCTTCAAATACTTGCCAGTAAACGAGGTTGGCACTTTGGCGACTTCTTCTGGCGTGCCGCTCGCCACCACCGTACCGCCGCCGAGACCACCCTCAGGCCCCATATCGATAATCCAGTCGGCCGATTTGATGACATCCAAATTATGCTCGATGATGATCATACTATTACCGCCATCGACCAGCTGCTGCAAAATGCCCAGCAGCCGCTTAACATCGGCAGAATGTAGCCCAGTTGTCGGCTCGTCCAGAATATACATAGTCTTGCCCGTCGAACGCTTGGAGAGTTCTGTCGCTAGTTTAATACGCTGTGCCTCGCCGCCTGAAAAGGTGGTCGCTGGCTGGCCGAGCTTGATATAACCAAGACCGACTTCGACCAGTGTCTGTAGTTTCCGAGCGATATTTGGCACGCTATCGAAAAAGCTTGCCGCCTGCTCGACTGTCATATCCAGCACGTCAGCAATAGTCTTATCTTTATACTTAATCTCTAATGCCTCACGGTTATAGCGCTGGCCATGACACTCGTCGCACTGGACGTAGACATCCGGCAAGAAATGCATTTCGATCTTGATCATACCGTCGCCTTGGCAATTTTCGCAGCGACCCCCCTTGACATTAAAACTAAACCGGCCAGCTTTATAACCGCGGACATTAGCCTCAGAAGTACTAGCAAACAGTTCACGAATTGGCGTAAAAATGCCAGTGTAGGTCGCTGGATTAGAGCGCGGCGTGCGGCCAATTGGCGACTGATCGATGACGATAGCTTTATCTAGTTGCTTGATACCCTCAATTTTATCGTGTGCCCCTGGCACATCGCTGGCCCGATTAAGCCGTGCCGCTAATTCTTTGGCGACAATATCATTGACCAACGTCGACTTACCGCTACCTGAGACACCTGACACCACTGTCATCAAACCCAAGGGGAACGCCACGTCGATACGCTTCAAGTTGTTCTCACGAGCGCCGCGGACGATCAGCTGACGGCTCGCATCGGCCTGGCGGCGATGTTTTGGTACAGCAATTTTTTCTGCACCCGATAGATACCGCCCAGTCACACTATCTGTACATTTGGCTACTTCTTTGGGAGAACCCAGCGCCACCACCGCGCCGCCATGCACACCAGCTCCCGGACCCATGTCAATCAAAAAGTCGCTCTGGCGAATGGTATCCTCGTCGTGTTCAACCACCAGCACCGTATTACCAAGGTCACGCAGACGCTTCAGTGTAGCAATCAGCCTGTCGTTATCGCGCTGATGCAAGCCAATTGATGGCTCATCCAGCACATACAGCACACCCTGCAAACCGCTACCAATCTGCGTTGCCAGCCGAATTCGCTGCGCCTCGCCGCCGCTCAACGTATTGGCGGCGCGCCCTAACTCCAAATAATTAAGCCCGACATTACTCATAAAGCCGAGGCGGGCGGTAATCTCTTTCAAAATAAGCCGCGCGATCATTGCCTGCTGCTCGTTCAATGTTAACTTGTGAGTGAACAAGTCGAGCGCATCATCAACGCCAAGGTCGCAAATATCCATGATATTCAAACCCTGCACCGTTACCGCCAGGACAACTGGCTTCAGCCGCGCGCCGCCGCAAACATAACAATCCCGCTGGCGCATAAACCGCTCAATGTCCTTGCGCATAAATTCGCTATCGGTTTCTTTCCAGCGCCGCTCCAGATTAGGGATCACCCCTTCATAGGTTGTATCGTAATACCGCCCATTGCCGAGCTGCACTGGATATTTCTGATCGCCCGTACCATAGAGCACTTTCTGGCGCGCCTCATCAGACAACTGCCCGACCGGCGTCCGGATACTGAAACCGTGCGCTTCGGCTACTGCCGAAATCTTGCGCATGTAAAAATTATCAACATTGATCCGGTTATACGGTCGAATCGCCCCCTCAGCAATCGTCAGATTATCATTCAGTACTAAACTAGGATCGACCTCCAGCCGGCTACCTAGTCCAGTACAGCTCGGACAGGCCCCTTGCGGTGCATTAAAACTAAACAGACGCGGCTCAAGCTCTGGGATCTCCTCATCCGGATGATCAACACAGGCATAGCGCTGCGAGAACGTCTTCAGTTCATCCGTATCAGCATCCAGCACCTCAACCACACCCTGGCCAAGCTCCAGCGCCTGCTCGACACTCTGGCTCAACCGGCTAGTTAGGTCATTGTTCATTACCAGGCGATCAACCACTAACTCAATGCTGTGCTTATAGCTTTTCTGTAACCGCGGAAACTCATCCAGCGCATACACCACGCCATCCACGCGCACCCGGGCGTAACCTAGCCGTCGATACTGCTCTGGAATGTGTGCAAACTCGCCCTTCTTATTTTTAACAATTGGCGCGAGTAGCAGCAATCGCTTGCCATCATATTGCTTGGCAATCTCCTGGATGATCGCCTCGGCTGTGCGGCGCGACACTGGCTTATGGCAGCGCGTGCCGTCTGGTTTGAGAGCCGGACAATGCGGCGTGCCAATCCGCGCAAACAAGAGGCGTAAGTAATCATAAATCTCGGTCACCGTTGCCACGGTTGAACGCGGATTGCGGCTAGTTGATTTTTGATCAATTGAAATTGCCGGACTAAGCCCCTCGATACTATCAACATCCGGCTTATCCATAATGCCCAAGAATTGCCGCGCATAGCTCGACAGGCTTTCAACATAGCGGCGCTGGCCCTCGGCGTAAATCGTGTCAAACGCTAGTGATGACTTACCGCTGCCACTCAGGCCAGTGATTATCACTAATTTATCGCGCGGGATCTCCACGTCAATATTTTTCAGATTATGTTCACGAGCGCCCTTGACGCGAATAAACTCTACCATAACCGCTACATTATACCTGTTTTTCACAACTTTTTCCAGTCAGTGAACTGTCTTCGATAAACGGAAACGATGGAGATGATCTTAGCTGGGCAAAAAAGTGCATCGACTCACCTTTATATTCAGGCAGACAGCAAATCCTTATATACGATGAATATTTACCAAAATATTCTGTTATTTCATTATTTATCCGATTAATTGATTCATGAGGGTTGCTATGGTCAAGGATAGGGTAATGATCAAAATACAAACGACGTTTACTGTCGTCTTTAGCAAAATCTTCAAGCGAAACAAATCGATTACACTCAGCTACAGGAGTGCCAATATCGACTAACATAAAGAAGAGGTCGCGCAAGCAATTTGCCGCTAGATGATATGCAGCATTAAAGAAATCTGTAGTATATCGATCTACTCGTTCATCTTTAAAATCCTCATGATCAGGTTCTGGAAATCGTCGTTCATATATTTTGTCCATACGTCGCCGTTGTATAAGTATGCTAGTCAGTTCTGCCGCGGAGACATTTGGATATTCTTCTGGCCAATCAAGGCAAGCACTTAGGCGTACAAACGGCATGCCATCACCAGCAATGTCCACCTTGCAGTGTCCAGCATAGTTGCCAAAAACTTCCTGAATAGACTGTCTAATTTTTTCAATACACAAATCCTGCTGTTCATAGCTAAGCCGCGATAAGATAAATGAAGCAGGACAGGATACATCGCTAAGTAAAATATCTGGTATACTATTCGCAAAACGCCTCTCTTGGCATAAAATATCCATATAGTGGAATAGTTTTTCAGCACACTTTTTAGAAATTTGATATAGCGAAACCTGCAATGGGTCCGTCGGGTCTATTTTCTCTTCATAACTTGGAAGACCAAAGCGTAGCACTTTTTCCAATAGTTCGCCACGTCTGCCGGCTAGATTTATTTGAAGTCTATACTCTTCGTTATTTAGTTCATCTAACAGCTGCTTCTTGTCCTCCAGTGCAAGATTAGGTTGTTCAATACTCTCCTTAAGTCTACAGATATTATTGCCAAGTTTTATATTCCGCCGATCTTCTTCTTGAATTCTTTCATAACCTAGATAGCCCCAAAGAATTTCCACTCTGGCAAATAACTCAAGTTCTCTCACCTGCTCGGGCGTTAATTCTAAAACATCTACAGATTCGTAATATTCACGACATTCCTGAAGTTGTTTTAAAATTTCACGACCGCTCTCTTCTTCACCTTGATTAAGACAATGTACGATTTCTCGCATGCCGTATATCGTAAAATAAGCAGACATGGTTTGTCAAATATTAAGTCTAATCACATCAGACTAGGCTGCAGCACATTATGCTTATCGTTGCACATACTATATTACATTTGCTATAGTGTAGTCAAATGAATGTTATAGTAGAATTTTTCAAAAGCCTTAGTTTCAAGTTGCGTATTTTACTGATATGCATTGTTAGCACACTGATTATTACGCTGCTACACTTTGGGCTTTATGATGGGATTATAAATTTTATAATAGCTGGCGCTATACCTGGGACACATATGTCAATTCCATACTGGCTGATGTTGCTATTTTATGGCGCTATAGCGCTGAATATACTTATTGCTATTGAAAACTCAGCACAACGTCCGCTACCGCCAAAAGATGATTGACTTAAATAAAAAGTTCAAGAGTTAGTCGCTACTCGGCAATACCGCCTCCGCCCACAGCTGCAATTCTTGCAAGATAAACTGCTGTTCGTCAGTTGCTGTCGGCGCTAACCGCTGCAGAGACGCCATAAACCCTGGCAGTTGTGCCTGCAGGTGCTGAGTTCGCCAGACTTCCCATTGCGCCAAATCATCTTCGCTGAGCGAGCGCGGAAAATTGCGTGCTTTGTAATGTAATAGTAGCGGTACCAAACGTTCGTCCTGAAAGTCTGGATGAAAATCAGCTAGTTCACGCTCATCGGCATTACGCACCGCCTCAACTCGCAGGCGATCACGGTCGTTCAAAAAGCCATCATACAGTTGTGCTTCTGGGTCAGGCATTTTTTTGAAAGCTGGCTTATTTTCAAAAATAGTCCGTAATTTTTCAGCAAAGTCTGGGTTGTCCAGCAGTATATTTTGGTGCTTTTGCACCGTCTTCAGATCAAGCGAAATCTTCTGCCAGCCGTCGCCCTGCTCCAGTACACCTAGTGGCGCCGCCGCCGGACAGCGATTGTACTGCAATTCTTTGACTGGCAATTTGACGAAGTTCTCAGCTTGCCGCTCTTCCCACGAAGCAAAAATTTTCGCCGCTAATTTCTCCTCGCTCAGCCCAACAAACGGCGTCGGATCATATCGCAGGTCATAGACGACCACACCGCCGTTTCGACTGGTCGTCAGCGGAAAGGCCACCGTGGTTTTGGCAAATTCTTTATCGTAACGCCCACTGGCATAGACAAACGGTTTTTTGTCGTCGACATTGACCAGCTGCTGGACTACTTTTTTGTCACGCATTTTCAGTAAATAGTCGTATAGCTGCGGCTGCTTTTGCTTGATCAATTTTGTCACGGCAATCAACGCTGTTACGTCCGCCAAAGCATCGTGAGCATTTTCGTGGGCTATGCCATTGGCACCGGTGATCAGCTCCAGGCGGTTGCTCGGCTCACCTTTAGCATCAAGCGGCCAATTAATTCCTTCCGGCCTGAGCGCCCGCGTCAATCGCACCACGTCTAGCAAATCCCAACGCGAGCGGCCGTCCTTCCAGCTCCACTCGTACGGATCATGAAAATTACGCCACAACAAATGGCGAATAAACTCGTCATCAAACCGAATATTATTAAATCCAACTGCGATGGTATCCGGCGTGAAAACCTCCTCACTCAACATCCGGGCAAATTGTGCCTCAGTGTAGCCTTCCTCGACTGTTTTTTGCGGCGTGATGCCAGTCACCATCAGCGCGTCAGGACTTGGCAATGTATCATCATTCAGCGTCACCAGCAGGTTATATGGCTCACCAATCGGTTCGAGATTCATGTCTGTTCGCTGCCCAGCAAACTGCATAATGCGGTCTTGCCGCGGATTTAGTCCGCTGGTTTCCAGGTCATAGAAGAAAAATGTTTGTGCCATAACTATAGTATAGCAAAGCCACGAGATGACACCCAAATCTACTGCTCAACCAGCGTAAACGGCGTCGATTCGCCGATCTGCACTAAGCTTTCGCCCACTGCGTCCTGGCGAATTAGTTCGTGAGTAATGCCCATTTTTCGCATGATGTCACGCAAACGATTGACCGATTCAAATTGATCAAAGTTAGTACGGCGAGCAAACTTTTCAATTTTAGCGCCGTGGATAATGAAACAAACCGCATCTTCATCGTCTACGTTTTCAGGCTCCGCACCAACAACCCGCTCTACCGTCCAGGCATCAGACGCTGCTTGCGCGTCCAGGGAGATTACCGGCAGATCATCACTCTCTTCTTCAACCATCTCCGCCTCACGTACCCGATATTCAGCAACTTCACGGCGCAGCAAGCGAAGCAGCTCAGTCACGCCAGCATGCGTTTGTGACGAAATCGCCACCACCGGCGAGCCGTTTGCTACGTTTTGTAGCGCTGTCGACTGCATGGCAATAATCTCATCATCCAGCCCTTCACACTTCGTCAAAGCAATGATTTCTGGACGCGCCGCCAATTCTTCGGAATATTTTTCCAGCTCGCGGCGAATGGTTTGATATTTTTCCGCCGGGTCATCACTATACGCGTCAATCATGTGCAGCAACACGGCCGTCCGCTCAATATGGCGAAGGAACTGGTCACCCAAGCCTTTGCCTTCCGAGGCGCCTTCAATCAGGCCTGGAATATCAGCAATCAACACTGAGCCATCATCCACATCCGCCACGCCCAGATTTGGCGTCAATGTCGTAAATTCATAATTAGCAATTTCCGGTCGAGCATTGGAAACCACGCTCAAGAATGTCGATTTACCAGCATTAGGGAAACCAACCAAACCAACGTCGGCCAGCAATTTCAATTCCAGCTCCGCCTCAAATTCTTCACCCGCCTCGCCAAGTTCAGCAATCTTCGGCGCTTGGCGCGTACTGGAGGTAAAGTGTGCATTACCAAAGCCACCGTCACCGCCACAGGCAACGACTGCTTGCTGCTGGTCTGCCGTTAAGTCTGCCACCACTGCGCCGTCGCGCTTGACCAATGTACCCATTGGCACTTTGACGACCAGTGGCGAACCGCTTTTGCCGCGCTTGTTGCGCTTACTGCCATCGCCGCCATTTTCTGCTTTTAGTTCTGGCTTGTAGCGAAAATTCAGCAGTGTATTCAGGTCTTTGGTCGCCAAGAACACCACATCACCGCCACGTCCGCCGTCACCGCCATCAGGGCCGCCTTTGTCAACATACTTCTCATGCCGAAAACTGACTGCGCCATTGCCGCCCTTACCAGCTCGCACTAATACTTTCGCTATATCTACAAACATAATTTCAGTATACCAAAAAGCGCCCCCGAGAGATAGCGGAGGCGCTAATATACTTAGTCTACCTAGTGGATATAAGTGTAGCCACCTGGGTTGTCAAGGACACGATGAGTAACTATACCATAGCCAGCAAAATTCATGTCACTGACGTAAACTACACCATTCTCAACCCGTTCGACAATACCAACGTGACCGTAATAACCAGTTCTCGTCTGGAAAATCGCGCCTGGTGCTGGAGTGCTATTAACCAGAAGACCAGCTGCCCTGGCGCTTGCTGCCCACGTATTGGCATTACCCCAGAAGCTACCGATTGGACGTCCTAATTGCAAACGGCGCTCATATGCATACCAAGTACAGTTACCAGCAGCATATCGGTTACCGACAGAGGCAATAGCTGAACTTCTGGTTGCCGTACCTCCAGAGGCACTACCATAAGAGGAGGCGTATCGGTTACCGTAACGCGGCCGCGGAGCTACATAGCCTGGACGCTCAGTCTCCGGTAATTCCCCGCCAGGCAAAACTACGCGAGCGCCAACATTAAGCCCTGTTTTTTCCTCAATATCGTTATATAACACAATTCGCTCAGCACTAGTCTTATACTTTTCTGCTAGCGATTGAGCAGTATCGCCGCTCTTAACCGTATAAACCACACCGTCAACCAACGGCACAGTCAAAGTCTTGCCTGGCTCAATTGCATCAGAATCCGTATTATTAGCCCAGCGCAGTGTTTGCGCCGAGATCTTAAACTTCTTAGCAACAGTATTCATAGTGTCGCCATTCTTCGTTACATAAGTAGTAATTCCGCGACCAGCTGAAGTATCAGGTTTGACAATTTCCGGTTTCGTGATTACCTCGGCGTCATTTTGCGATAAATCCTTTTTGATCCCCAGAGACGTAGTAGTTTCACGCAAATCACCGGCTGATGGCAATTCAGTCGTTTCAGCAAGATTCGTCACTACAGTAGCTGCTGCTAGCTGATCAACAGATACTGCACTTGCTGCGGTATTTTCATTATGCGATTTTGATGATATCGTATTAGATGAGGCAACTGTTTTACTTTCTGCTGCCGCCGACTCGCCGTTATTATATCCATATATTAGGAACGAAATAACTAAAATAAATATTCCGCCATAAACCGCAAATGAACGCAGCTTATTTCTTTTACTCCGAAGAGTAGATACTTGATTACGAATCTCCGTACTCCTTGCATCAGCGTTGCCGCCAGTGCTACTACCAAACTGTCTTTCTTCTCGCAATAGAACAGGATACCTTGTCGACCTAATAATTAGTTTATATTCTAAAATGATTTGGTTTATCGTATCCGTAGCGACAATCTTGGCAGGCCGTTCGTCGTGCCAGTCCCCAACAACTCAACTCGCGAACGAGCTACTGTTTATTTTACACGACATTGACATTATTGTCAATAGATTTTATGAAATGCTAATTTGTCAAGAGATCTGGCATTTTTTTTGGCAATGTTGCTTGATGTTCTTCTCATGCTCATCATTCGTTACCGCAAAATACGTAACATCATCATCACCGCTCAAAAAGTACTTGTATGGAGTATTTTCCGGATCAGCTGCTGCGTTTAGCGCGCTCAGAGACGGCACAGCAATTGGTCCTGGCGGCAAGCCCTTGTGCTTGCGAGTATTGTACGGGGAATTTAAATCCGGCGTCCGTACTGCACCAGTTTTATCAGCAGCATATTGATATGTTACATCAGACCCTAACGGCATGTCCGCTTTCAAACGATTATAGAATACACTCGCAATCTTTCGCTGATCAGCGCATATTTCCGCACCAGCACCACAGCCAATTGACTCCTTTTGAATAATTGATGCCAATGTAATTCCCTGATGCAGCGTCAAACCGCGAGCCTTAAACTTCTCTACTAGATTATATTTTTTCACGACATCCTCAAAATGACTAAGCGAACGCTTAATTACTTGTTCAATTGACTCATTAGGCGAAATATAAAACGTTTCACCATAGACGTAGCCTTCCAGGTCAGCGCCGTTCGGGCGGCTAGCTAAAATTGGATTCGTGTATTTGGCATTAAACGCTTCTTTTATTTTTTTATCCGAAAATTCCGCCTTTTTTAGTACCGATTCTACTTCTCTACCATCTGAATTTTTGATTTTCGTATGCAGCGTTGCACCTGGATAAAATGTTATCGAAACCTCATCTGATTTACCGCTAGTTAAGCGAGCTACAATTTCCGGCACTGTTTGCGACGGATTTACTGAATATACACCAGATTGAAACTTGCTGCTAGTATTATGCAAGCGCACATAAGCCGAAAAAGCCAGCGAACTGCGAATAAGTTTTTTCTGCTCCAAGCTGTCAGCTATATCGCCAGAGTTCATACCCTCCTTAATATCAACCCTCACAGCTGTTTTATTACTAACATCAGCTGGCATAAGCATCTGTCGATACCACATCGCCGCACTCAGCGACGCCACGCCGACCACAGCAACCAGCACCGACAAAGCTATTAGCCATTTTCTGCGGCTTCTTCGAATTTTCATACATTCTCCTCCAAATAATCTTGCAAAATTATACTAGCCGCCTCGGCGTCAATTTCGCCTTTATCTTTAATTTTATTGCCTAGTCTTTGTTCCGCCTGGACGCTTGTCAGCGACTCGTCCTGGAAGACTACCTTCGTATCCAAATCAATCTCCGCTAATTGGTCGACAAAATTCTCTACATACTTCGTCTGCTGCGTTGGCTCGCCAGATTGATTGCGCGGATAGCCTACGACGATGACATTGATATCGTTTCGTAAAACCAATTCGACAATTTTTTGAATCGTTGAGTCGTCATTCTCCAGCCATCCAAAAGGCACCGCAATCTTAACCCGAGAATCAGCCATCGCTACGCCGATCCGACGCGTGCCGACATCCAGAGCCAAAAAATTCCTATTTGGCATCCTTCAGCTTAAACTCAACGTTAATCTTTTTTATATCATTTGGTACAGATCTTACCCAAAACGGCGAGAATTTTACATCAACATCCTCAACACCCTCAATAGACTCAATCGACGACTGCACATCGCCGTACGTCCGGCCCTTTGCCTGCTCCTTAACTTTAGCCTCGTTAATTTCCGGACCAATCTTGCCGTTAGCGGTCACAACAAGACTCTGAACACCGCCCCTATCAGTAAATTGAGAAAATTCCGCTTTATCTACGCCGCTGTCGTAAATCTTTTGCGATTTTTTATCGCCAATATCGTCTTCTCTAATTTTAGCGTCAATGAAGGATTTGATATCAGATTTATCTGCTGCCAGCATACTGGCAGTAATTGTCGATTTTAGCAGCACGCTACCCGAGGCTTCGCTATCAACCGCCACGTTAGGAACTGGATCTGAGCGATTTTCGGAATAACTATCGGTGATGACTTTCGCAGAGCTGCCGAAAGATCCAGCAAGCTGATTTTTTAGACCATTATCCTTCTGCTCATTTAATTTAGACTTCGCACTGGCGACGTCAGAAGCCGTCACTACGGTAGCCGTTTTGTCAGTTCCACCGCTGGTTGGCGACATTAACGAAGCTTTTATACCGTCAACCGAAATCGACATACTGCCCGACGCTGCATTATACTGCGAACCGCCTTCAGCCGCCCGTACCGAAGCGGTAGCCGTTCCAGAGCAAGTTTTACCAGAACAATCCCATGACAACGTCGCCGCCGGAACTGTCACCGAAGAAGATAACACATAAGACAAATCATTATTCTTAAGAATCGTCCCCGCAGCTATAGTCACGCTATTCTTTGACGAATTACTAAACCTAACTGACCCAGTCGCCTTTTCTCCAACATTCTTTTTACCAGTTGCCGCAAACTCAACACTGATTTCTTTTTGTAACTCTCGTTTCTGAACCTTAATGCTGTCATTTTTAGCGCTGACTGTGTCGTCCGTCGTTAATTTTACCGTCTCGCTGACTTTTACGCCCTTTGTTTTAGCGGTAATAATTACTGTCGCGTGCGGCGCAAACCAAGTAGCCCACACTAAAAATACAATTAATAACAGTACGCCGCCGCCAATCAAAGCGAACTTCTTGCGAAAAACATTAAAATCTGGAATCTTCGGCTTTTTCTTATTACT
This sequence comes from uncultured Candidatus Saccharibacteria bacterium, assembly GCA_963548835.1. Lineage (GTDB taxonomy): Bacteria > Patescibacteriota > Saccharimonadia > Saccharimonadales > Saccharimonadaceae > Nanosynbacter. The sequence continues at coordinate 79,503 of CAUUVO010000001.1, read as the reverse complement.
TTTTGCTGAATCACCAGGAGATTTATTCTTATTGGCGGCATCTGGGGTATTTGCCTCGCTAGCCCCCTTGTTATCTTTTGGTTTTTTATGCGTTGAATCCGCCATATCGCCAACTGGCAGCTGTCCGCCATCAATCACATCATTATCGTCTACTTTCAGCGCTGGAATCTCCGCAATTTCCGGCTTACTTTGCAATGTTTTTGCTACTGGAATATCGGCTGTCGCCGCCAATCCTGCCAATACATTGTCGCTGGTAATTATTACCACTCTTTTGTCCGCTGATTTAGCTGCTCGCGCCAACAGTCGAATGTTAACCGCACTCTGCAAAACGCCGATTCGCCGCGGCGGCACCAAGGCAATAATCCGTTCTTTTGACGATTTAATCTTGCCAATTATTGACGTAATATCGTCTTCTGTATCAATATGGATAACGTCTTTATTCATTTCAAATCTTTAATAACCTGTTTACTTTTTCGACCAAACCATTACTTTCCTGGTTTCCAATTATTGTATCATACCCCACCCGGAGTAAACCCATAACCGTGATAAACGTATGATCGGCTATATCACCTGTGGTATCAATTATGCCAGTCACGTCGCTAGGCTTAATATATTGCACAACTGGTTTTTTCGTAAACGGCAAATCCTCATGCCACTGGTGTTTTTCCAGCGCCTCAGTAATTTTCTTCAAATTGGATCCGCCGCCGCACAGCAAAATGCGGTTCGGTAAATAATCAACGTTATCAAACTCGCTTAATGCTAATTCCACACCGGACAGCCATACCTCTAATGTCTTATCAATTGCTTCATCAACTCGCCTTTTCACTGTCGGCTTAATATTACCATCATTAAGGTTTAGTTTTAACTTCTCAGCATCCTTAAAGCTCAAATCCAAATCGGCAGAAATCGTCCGCGTAAAACTACGACCGCCGATGCCAAACATCTTCGTGCCCTCAACCCCGCCGTCGTTTACTACTGCAATATCGGTCGTGCCGCCGCCGATGTCCGCTAAAATTGCCGTAAAATTACTGTCGGTATCTGTTCCTAAAACACTGCGACTTACTGCAAAAGGCTCGGCAGCTACCGCCACCAGTTCTAATGCTAATTCGTCAGCCACTTTCTCCAACGCTCCAATATGCACCATCGGCGCAAATGCCGTATAAATTTGTACTGCTACGTCCCGCCCCTGAAAACCAATCGGATTAGACACTTTATAGCCATCAATATGAATACTTACCAGCGCCGAATTAACTAGCTTCACTTCAACATCCTCGTTGCCAGTCTCCAGTGCTATCTGCGCCTGCGCCTTACTTTGCGCCCGCTCTTGCACCTTCTCAATGATAAACTCCATCTCTGCCACGTCTAAAGTCTTATTCGGCTGCGGACGACGGTAACGAATCGTATTAGTAACGCCCTTTACCAGTTCGCCAGCGATACCAATAATCACGCGTTTACCCTGTATGCCAGCTTGATCTTCCGCCTCGGTAAGCGCCGCTTCGCAATTTGCGACCACACCAGCAATATCAGCAATCGCACCTAAATGCATGTCGCCCATCTCTTGCTGTTTGCGCCCAACGCCGATAATTTCCAAATTATCATCTTTTATTTCGGCAATCAGCGCCTTAACTACCTCTGTACCAATATCCAAACCGACTAACAATTCCGGAGTATCTTTGTCGGTTTTTTTTAACATGTCTCTCAATGCCATACAGGTTTATTATATAACGCTTGTGATTTTGAGGCAATTGTTGACTTTTTTACTAATAAGTTGCCTCATGTTTAGTCTATCTCAAAATCGCTTTAATCCGGCGAATTCCCGCCGAACTAGACTCTTCTTTGGTGATTTTGAATCGCTTGCCACCCTCGGCCAAAACACCCGTGTGCTCGACGTGCGGACCGCCACAGATTTCGAAGCTGATGATATTGTCGCCTTCGCCGATGGAATAAACTTTTACTTCATCACCGTAGCGCTCGCCAAAGGCACCGATTGCGCCCATTTTTAGCGCCTCGTCAGTCGGATAGACGGCAAAGCTGACTGGCAAATCAGCGTCAATCCAAGCATTGACCTGATCTTCCACCGCCTGTTTTTCCTCTAGTGTCAATTTATCGTGGTTGAAATCAAAACGCAGGCGCTCAGACGTGATATTGCTGCCGTGCTGTTGCAAATCCGGAGCATTTAGGACTTTGCGTAGCGCCGCTCCCAACAAGTGCGTCGCCGTATGATATTTCAGATGAATCGGATCGTGGCCCTCCAGGCCGCCACTAAACTGCCCTTTGCGCGCTGTCTTGGAACGTTGACGCTGCTCAGCCATCTTTTTATCAAAAGATTGTTTTATATGCTCGTTACTCCATGGATCCATGACAGTATAGCCTAAACTCTCAAGATACTTTTTTTCTTGAACAAGCATTTCATATCCAAGTTCATACGGATAACCATGTGTGTCATACATAGTGAAAAGTAATTGTCCTAAGAATTCCGGCTGCAAAACATTGATCGACAACCCTTTGTGTGTTGCTGGGTCATCAATGACAGTCTTCTTTGAAAAACGAGCTAATTCATTACGTAAAAAATTTGACCCTTTACGCAGCGTCTGGCGGAAGGCTTTTTCTTCCTTGACCAGCACAGCGATGATACTCTCGCGACTCTCCTTAACTTCTGGAAAATCTGCTTCGTATAAGTCAGCGATTACCGGCACAACTTCCTCCAGGAAATTCTGCTCAATACCCAGGTCAAAACTATAGCGAATCGCCCGGCGCAGTAAGCGGCGCATCACGTAGCCCTGCTCCTTATTACTCGGCACGCAGCCATCGACCGCCAAAAATACCGCTGCCCTTAGATGATCGGCGATCACTCGCATTGACGCGGTATGTGTAGCGTATTCCTTGCCGCTTAAACTTTCTAGCTTTTTAATAATTGGCTGTAGTAGGCTGATCTTAAATACATCAGGACTGTCAATTGCTGCCGCGGCAATCCGCTCCAGGCCGCCGCCGAAATCAACATTCTTGCGTTTCAGCGGTTCAAAGCTACCATCATCCAGCCGGCGATACTGCATGAACACTTGGTTGCCAATTTCCATAAATCGGCCGCTATCGCTAGCCGGATGCGCCTGCCCAAAACTAGCATCGTGATGCTGCTCGCCAAAATCATAAAACACCTCGCTATCCGGCCCGCATGGATCGCCGATCGGCGTACTATCAATGCCGCCGCCGCGGCTCCACCAGTTCTCTTTATCGTTGTAAAAGAAAATCCGGCCGCCCTGCATACCCAGCTTGTCGCCATTTTCAGCGCTATCCAGCTCGACAATTTTAGCTTCAATGCCTTTTTTGGCAAAAACTTCTTGCCAAATTTGCGCTGCTTCATCGTCGCGCGGAATGTTATTTTTCTCATCGCCAATAAAACAGCTGACGTAGATTTTATGCGGATCTAGCCCGACTATTTCTGTCAAAAATTCGAAAAACCACTCAATCTGCTGGCGTTTGAAATATTCGCCCATACTCCAATTGCCCAGCATCTCAAAGAACGTCGTGTGGCGATTATCGCCAACGTCCTCGATATCCTGCGCCCGCAAACACGTCTGGCTATCAGCTAATTTCGTACCCTGCGGATGATCCTGGCCCAGCAAGTAAGGTAAGAGCGGCTGCATGCCCGAGCCAGTAAATAACGTCGTCGGGTCATTGTGTAGTATCAACGGCGCCCGCTCAATAATAGCGTGGCCGTTCCTTTGGCAAAATTCGAGATATTTCTGGCGGATTTCTTGTGTGTTCATAGAGGTAATTATAGCATAAAACAAAACCGCCCGATTAACGAGCGGTTTGCGATTACTCTATAATATCTACTCGGCAGACTCTTCAGCCGGCTCTTCCTTCGGCTGATTCTTGCGAAGTTTTTCTGGATTGCGGATAGATTTATGCTTATCAGCAGCCGGTTCTTTAATCCATTTCGGTAATTTAACACCAGCTTCTTTCAATAGTTTAACGACGCGCGGGGTTGGCTGAGCGCCGTTATCTAAATATTTCTGCGCCGATTCAACCTGAATATTTGCTTCTTTAGTATGCGGGTTGTAGCTACCGACATACGCGACCACTCGACCACTCGACGGGTGACGATGCGCCTCTTGTACCGCCAGGCGATACACTGGATAACCTTTGCGACCCAACCGTTGCAAACGAATTGCTAACATGTGTAATTTCTTCCTTTTCTTACAACTCTTTGATTAATGTATTACTCCTAGAGAGTGTACACTATTTATGCGCGGTCGTCAATAAACCCACAACTCATGGCATATTTCATAATCTCAGCAAAATTATCAAAATCATGGTGATAGTCTTGCACTTTATCAAATTCCACAAACTCCCTAGCTGATGATTCGTACGAAGCTACAAAATCATCTATTCGTTTTACATCAGCCAGAAAAAGCAGCTGATATGCCCTATCAGGGTATCTATCGTTATATTTAGAATGAAATAACTTTTCAATATGCCAAGCACCAATCAATTTTAGAGAATTTAGTTCAACGGATGTTTCCTCATACACCTCGCGTCGCGCACAATCTTCTGGCGTTTCTCCTAATTCCATACGACCACCTGGCAAACCCCAGCCACGCGGTGGCTTGGCCAGAAGTATTTTATTTTCATGAACTGCACAAACCATACACGATGTCACAAGCGAAAAGTCAGGAATGGTTTCACACGGATAAAATTGAGACTTTGTTGATTTGTCTTTACCCCAGAAAACAAACGGAAAAATATCGTTAACTTTCATAATACAACCCCTTCTTTACATTTTATGATAACATTTGACACACTTATACCATAATCCGACATATCAATTATTGAGGTCCGAATAACGTTTTGTTGTTAACGACGTCAATATCATTCTGTACAGCCTTAGGTATTTTGCTAAATTTATACAACGCGTCTATGGTATTCAAAAAGTTATATTTTGGATATAGGCTTAACTCCAAAACTACCCGCATCCTTTCAACAAAAATATTGACCTATGTAACAACATTAGACTACACTAATCAATAGAGCATAAAATATCTAGCAATTTCTATCTGGAATGTTACAGAGACTATAAACTGTCATGTAGCTAGCGGTACAAAAGAAACGCCAATTTGAAGCGCCCGGTGTTGCACGATGCCTAAAGGAAAGGATTAATTCTTGGAAATGAAACGACACATCATTGACCTGCATACCCATACTGTCCACTCTGACGGAGTATTAACGCCAATTGAACTAATTGATCGAGCACATGATAATGGCGTATCTGTGCTATCGATCGCTGACCACGATACGTTAGGTGCATATGAGGACGAATCAACATTTGAACAGGCTGAGAAACGTGGCATTCGCCTCATCCCTGGAGTTGAAATTTCAGCCAAGTATCGATCTGTCGGTATTCATGTTTTGGGACTTTTTATTGATCATGAGAATGACGCTCTACATAACGTCTTAAAGAGGCAGCATGATTTTAGAATTGAGTATATGAACCGCGTCGTTGATATGTTTGAAAAAGATGGCTGGGCGATTGCTTCAAAAGAAAGCTTACTTTTGTTAGGATCAATTACTAAAGCTCACATTTCTCAAAGTATCGTCGAGCACGAAGAAAATTTTGAACGCCTAAAACAATTGTTTGGCCAAATTCCTAACCGCGGTATGTTTATTGAGGCTATGATGAATGAGAGTTGCAAGTATTTCCTAGAACGTGAAACATTATCACCAACAGAAGCTATCCAAGCAATTCACGACGCGCACGGCGTTGCGATCTTCGCCCATCCTATTGCCAGTTTGTACGAAGATATGGATATGACAGCCCTCCGCGATGTGATTAGCAATACTAATTTCGACGCACTCGAAGCGTTTTATTACTATCATGACCAATCCAGGGGCGGAGCAATGGTAACAGCAATTGATCAAATGACAGAACTTGCTCAAGAGTTTGGACTTGCCGTGAGCGCTGGCTCTGATTACCATGGACCAAATCCAGCTCATGGTCGTCAGACCGATGTAGGGTTCAAGGGGATGCCAAGAAAACCGGGATTGAAATACCTTAAAGCTTTGGAAGAGATAGCTCTTAAGTACGCTTCTTAGTAGCAGCTAGCTTAGCAAATAATTCCGCCGCCCAAACATTCCTCGCCGTCGTAGATCACAGCCGACTGACCCGGGGCGACGGCGCGCTGCGGCTCGGACAAGATAACCGTCACTTTCTCACCAGCATTATCGTTTACACGCGTAATCTCCGCATTAGTGAGCGGCGCCCGATGCCGCACCCGAATTTGACAGGCATCACCTTTTGGTGGCTGATTAATCCAGTGAACGTCAGCCAGTGTCAATTCTTTCCGCCACAATTTTGCATTATCAATTGAGCGGGACACGTAAACTTCATTCTTTTCCATGTCTTTGCCGACGACATAGTACGGCAAGCCGCCGCCAACATTCAGGCCATGCCGCTGCCCCAGGGTATAAAATATCGCCCCGTCATGCCGCCCAACAACCGCGCCTGTTTGTTGGTCAATAATGTCGCCCGGGCTAGTCTCAATATATTCTGACAAAAACTCGCGAATCCCCACTTGCCCAACAAAGCAAATCCCCATCGATTCCTTTTTATTGGCGGTCCACAAACCCCGTTCTTTAGCCATCTGGCGCACCTCAGCCTTAGTAAAATCGCCGAGCGGAAACATAGTTTTTGACAGCGCCTCGGACGTCACGCGGTACAGGAAATAAGTTTGGTCTTTGTTGTCATCGTGCGCCCGAAATAGCTGCCCCTCACTCAAGTAAGAATCCGCTCTGCGGGTGGCGCGAGGCGGGGTAGCGCCAGAAAATGTTTTCAGCTCATCTGAAAAATTTTCAGGGGCGGACCGAACAACAGAACCCGCGGGAGAAAAAGTGCGCGCATAATGCCCCGTCGCAATACACTCCGCACCCGCCACCAACGCCGCCTCTAAAAACAACTTAAACTTCACCTCTTGATTACACATCACATCAGGATTTGGCGTCCGACCCGCCTGGTATTCGCGAATCATATAGTCAACGACATTTTGCTTGTACTCTTTCTGAAAATCGAACACCTGAAAATCAATTCCCAGCCCCACTGCCACGCGCTTGGCATCAGCCACATCTTCTGCCCACGGACAATGCATCCCCGGCAAATCCTCCGACCAGTTTTTCATATATACGCCGGTCACCTCGTGGCCTTGCTCGACCAATAGCGCTGCCGCTACCGACGAATCAACGCCGCCCGACATACCGACAAACACCCGAGCCATCAGCGCGACACTCCCAGTGCAAACAAACCGATCCGCAGCAATTCGCCAACCGCCAGCCACCAACCCCACGGTGTCAGCCACCACCATGCACTCCAATGCTTGTCGTGCGTTGTCGGGCGTGCCCGCAGCTCAACATTCGGCAGTTGCGCTGAAAACTCAGCCAGCGCCCGCCGCATGTGATAGCCGCTGGTAACCAGAATGACGCGCTTGATGCCGCGCTGCGCTATGATATTTGCCACTTCCTGGGCGTTTTGTTTGGTGGTCTCTGAACGTTCGTCCATCACCAAGGCCGAAGCTGGCACACCCGCCGCCTCGGCTTGTTTTCTCATGGCGGCGGCATTAGACGGGCCGGATTTATCGGCCGCAGCACCAGATAAGATAATGGTCGGCGCCCAGCCAGCTTGATATAATTTGACTGCCTCAGCCGTGCGCGCTTCGGTGTCGCCGCCGCTGATAACGATGATGGCGCCCGCTTTTTGACATTGCCCCGAGTCCGGGCGTGGACAATCTTTCAAGTCATCCGGCGATAAATAATAACTCAGGCCGACAATGACTACAACTGCAATTAGCACCAAGCCAATTAACCGATGAATCATCGCGTTCGCTCCTGCTCCGTACGCACTGCAGTAATAATCTCGTCCGCCACCCGCATAACTTGCGTCTCATCGTTCAGCCGCCCCAACGTCAGCCGCAGGCTACCATCAATCGCCGTATCGCCCAACCCGATCGCCGCCAAAACATGTGATCGTGTACCCGAATTAGCCGCACAGGCACTACCCGTCGCCACCAGCACGCCGCGCGCTTCTAGTAAAAACACTAATCGTTCGGCGTCAACACCAGGAAATGAAATATTGAGAAAATTAACTAGCGATTTTTTCTGATCAGAAGAAATAATCATGTCAGGGAAGGCCGCCGATAGTTTTTTTGCCAACACATCACGCAGACCTCGCAGCCGTTTTACTTCACCGCTGCGACGCTTGGCAGCTAACTCCAACGCCGCCGCAAAGCCAACCACACCAGCCACATTTTCCGTGCCGCTGCGCAAGCCCGCTTCCTGCCCGCCGCCAACGATATTTGGCTGTAGCTTGACGCCCGGCCGTATCCATAGCAAACCAACCTGCTTCGGCCCGTAAACTTTTGCCGCTGATAGCGTCAACAAATCAACGCCCAGCCGCTTAATTTTCACATCGATCAGCGCCGCGGTCTGCGAGGCGTCGGTATGAAATATAAGCGGCGTTGATTCACCATTTTCTTGGCGTCTGAGTCGCTCGGCCCTAACAACTTCGGCAATTTCTTCAATGGGCTGAATATATCCGAGTTCATGATTCGCCAGCGCGATGCTCATAAAACTAACGTCTGGCGTCAGTAGTTTTTTAACGGCCTGCGGATCGATGCGTCCGTTTTTCATCGGTGGGATAAGCCGAACGTCCGAACGCGCTTTTGCAGAATTGATAACCGAGCTATGCTCAATCGCCGATATCAAACTCACGCCACCCGCCGCGGTAAACGCCAGATTGATCGACTCCGTGGCGCCAGCCGTCATCACTAATTCATCCGCACCCACGCCCAGCACCCACGCGATACGCGACTTGGCCTCGCGGTAATCACGCTTGACAGTAACCGCCGGTGCATACGGACTGGACGGATTAAAGAACTTCTCAGAAAAATACGGCTGCATCGCTTCAATCACCAACGGATCCATTGGTGTGGCAGCAGCGTGATCAAGATATATAAATTTGTCTTTCACCTCTTTATTATATCAAAGACGGTAACCAGTCTGCGGGTCGCGCTTATATAGGTCTCGGGAAACTCGTTCGTAATATTCTTTAACCGCCAGTACAAAATTTTGCAACTCATCTCCCTCCAGATAGCTGTACCGATAATTCGGCTGAACTTTCAAAATACCCTTTGGCTGCACTTCGTAGCGTGTCGTCAACTCCTGTTTTTTGCCATCTTTATCAACAATTTCTTCGTACCAAATCCACGTGTCTTTATCTAAATTAAAAAATTCCCGCCGCGTCACATGCGCTGGCTTCTCACCAAAAATAGTTGCGCCAATCTCGCTTTCTAACTGAATCAACTCGCGCTCAGTAAATTTTTTTAGCGGCCGGTTTTTCTTTTTCAGAGCAGCGACCAAACCAGTACTGCCGTCATCGGCAAAAACTAACTTCAGAGCTTTTTTAAGAATGCTCGGCACTTATTAGCCTCTTGCTTTCTGTGCGCGTAATGCGCCAATGTTATTGCCTATAGACAGAACTTCCCGTATAGCCCTTTTTCCAGAATCTTCTGCAACCTCCAAAGTTCTTCTGTAATCAATATGGTTTTGCTTTTCAGCGTCATCAGGATAAATTAGTGTTGACTTGATCGCCGCGCCGCCTTCAATACCGCCAGTTCTATAAGAATTATCAACCTCATTAACAGGAAGTTTATCTTTCGCTTTATTATAAGAACGCTCCGGTACTCTCACACCCTGAGACATCTTGCCATCTCTTTCCGGTGTTTTCAAATTTAAACTATCTAGCCCAGTTGCTCTTCCCTTATTCATATTTCTCTCCACTTATATGCCAAAAAGGTTCTTAGTGTTGCAAACCGTAGCTTCAGACAAATCGTCAAAAGGTATGTTTCGATTATCCGCCCAATATTTCGCTACCAGCTCTACATATCTTGGCATATTCATCTTACCACGAAATGGCTTTGGTGTCAAGAATGGTGCGTCGGTCTCTAATAATAATCGCTCCAACGGAATAGAAGCGAACAATTCCCGCTGTGCTTGGTCTTTAGTAAAAGTGCTAATTCCATTCAAACCAACGTACAATCCGCGAGCAAACCCCTTCTCCAAATTTAGGCGCGTATCAGTAAAGCTGTGCAGCACGCCGCGCAAACCATGAAAATTATCAAAAATCGGCCAAAAATCATCCCACACTGATACTTGGCCAGCTGCACCATCACGAATGTGAAAGCTAACTGGCAAATCATAATCTATTGCCAGCTGCAGCTGCGCCTCCAGTGCCTGAATCTGCATATCGCGCGGGCTATGATTGTAATAATAATCAAGACCGATCTCGCCAATCGCTACAATTGGTGAATCCTCTGCCCTGGCTTTCAGTAGTCGCTCCACCTCATTCCAGCCATCTTTACTGTCATGTGGATGAACGCCAACTGCCGCCCAAGTATAGTCGCGATTTGCAGCAAACTCTACTGCTTGTCGACTGCTGCGCTCGTCAGTGCCAACACAAATCATGCCGATACCCGCCGCGATTGTTTGCTGATACAGCTCCTCGCGATTGTCCGCGAAAAACTCGGTATCATGCAAATGACAGTGCGAATCAATCAAGCGTAAGTCTGCCGCTGTACCATTCTTCGCCGTCCGACTCATTATTATTTACCATGGGCTTCTGCTTTTGGCGCGCGCGGATCGGGCGTATGTAGATATTTGCGCGGGAATAATGGTGTCAGCTCTGACGGCACGACGCCACTGGCAAACATGTCGTGAATTTTCTCGGCAGTTTGCGGCATAAATGGACGAAGCATATCAGAGACTTGCAGCAATGTGCCGCAGGCATGCGCCAAAATCTCGCCCAAATGTGCTTCCGCCTCTGGATCTTTGTCGCGTTTTTTAGCAACTTGCCATGGTTGCACGCGCTCGATGTATTGATTCAATGAACGGATAATCTGCCAAATTTCATCAATTGCTAGGTTAAAATTCAAAGACTCCATATCGGCACGGTACGGCCCCATATCGTGTTCAGACTGCGGTGCATCGCCAATAACGCCGGCTTGATAACTCTGTACCATCTTTGCCACCCGCTGTACCAAATTACCGAGATCATTACCCAACTCGCCGTTATAAGCCGCTTCAAACTTCTCCCAAGTAAAGTCACCGTCATCCTGAGTTGGCACGTGGCGCAGAAAATAATAGCGGAAAGCCTCAACACCATAGTGCGGGATGATATCAACCGGACCAACACCATTACCGAGACTCTTACTCATTTTAGTGCCTCCAACGTTGATAAAGCCATGAACTAATAGCACCTTTGGCAGCGGCAAATCCAGTGCCATCAGCATCGCCGGCCAAATCCCGGCATGAAAACGAAGAATATCCTTACCGATCACCTGTACATCCGCCGGCCAAAATGCCTGCCATTCATCAGCTCGATCAGGATAGCCGATGACCGTGATGTAATTACTCAGCGCATCCAGCCAAACGTACATCACCTGCGTGTCATCGCCTGGTACTGGCACACCCCAGCTGAGGTTCTTGCGCGGACGCGAAACCGACACGTCTTTCAAGCCGTCTTTCATCAATTCCAAAAACTCTTTTTTACGAAATTCAGGCACAATTTTCATCTTGTTTGATTCAATTGCCTGGCGAATTTTGTCCGAAAAAGCACTGGTCTTAAAATAATAATTTTCTTCGCTCAGCCGCTGGTACGGCGCTTGATGATCAGGACAAATGCCATTATTTTCAGCTGCTTCTTTGTCAGTGACGAACGCCTCGCAACCTTGGCAATACCAACCCTCGTACGCACCTTTGTAGATATAGCCAGCCGCAGCCAGCTTCTGCCAAATATACTGCACCGCACTAACGTGATGCGGGTCAGTTGTGCGGATAAAATCCGTCGCTGAAATATTCAACTCGGCAATCATGTTTTGGAAATTGCCATGCATTTGGTCGACATAGGCTTGCGGCGTCTGATTTTGGCTGGCAGCCTTGGCGGCAATTTTATTACCATGTTCATCCACGCCCGTCTGAAAACGCACTTCGCGGCCGTTTTGCCGCTGATACCGCGTCCAGACATCCGCTAGCATATAGTCCATGGCGTGCCCGATGTGCGGCAAACCGTTGACATAAGGAATAGCAGTGGTAATGTAGGCGTGTTGTTTAGTCATGATATATATTATATCACCACCTTGGCAAAAATGAGCGAAAAGGAATTTCTAGCATACTTGCCACAAGCAGAAGCCTTCTCGATTGCGCGCCGCTATTAAATTACCTGCCGCGCTTCAATATAACAGCGCCAAACAGCACGAACATAGCAGCCACAGAAAAAGAAGACATCATATCTACGCCTGTATCGGCTAATTTAGCCGCTGGCTTTGGACTACTATTTGGATTATTATTCACCGTATTTAGAGAGGTGTGATTAGGATTTTTAGTCCATTTTGCATACAAAGTTAAGTTATTATCCGGCATCGTGTCATTTGCGAAGTTCCAAGCCGTCGTAAAAGCAGTATCCGTATACCACCCAGCAAAAGTATAACCCTGCCGGTTTGGCACAGCTGGCGCGGTAATTTTATCAGTAAAAGCAACTTCTTGGTTGGCAATTGCCGTTCCGCCCTGCATATCAAAAACCAGTGTATGCTTCGGACATTCTTTTGCGTCACCATTTATAGTCCAACCATGTCCGCCATTAACGGTTGATTTGATTAGGTTTGCCCTAGCCGCATCAGCAGCACAATACTTTAAGCCAGCAGCTCCTAATATAAGCGGAGAATTAGTCGACCGAGCATTCCACGAAATTAAAGTAGCATCGTAGTTTTTCATAGATAAACCACTATTATCCAACATCCTAGGGGCGCCAGACCAAGGACTATTTGGCAAACCAGTTGTCGAAACGAGCGAATCTAATCGCCAATTTGCCAAGGATTGATTAAAAGCGCGAGCGCCGTTAAACATTTCACTCATCAACTCGGCTTTCGAAACATTCCACGATCCTATCGGCTGATTAAATTTAACTGCATTTTGAAATATTGCATTCATCGCAGTCATCTTGCCAGTATTCCAATTTTTAATTGAATCACTACCGCCATTATTAAATGCTGCCGCATTATTAAATAGACCGCCAGCAAAAACAACATTAGACACGTTCCATGAACCAATATCTTGATTAAAATGCCTAGTATCAGCAAACGCGCCGCCCATATTAACGATAGTTGAGACATCCCAGCCCCAGTTAGCGCTCTCACCTCTGAGAGATGTATTGCCCTTAAAAACAGAAAATATTGATTCAGCTCGCGACAGATCTGGGACATCGGTCGCTATTACATCCATGTTAGCTGCACCATAAAACGCAACCGATAGCGATCTCCATTTATTCTTCCCCCACTGATCAATAGAAATCATCTTCAATTTATCGCCGCCGTTATTGAGATAAAACTCTGGAAACGTACCTCCGATACGAATCGTATATACGCCAGGCGTAGCGTAACTACAAGTATAAGATCCGGTCTGAGCGGTTGCTTCGACCGTACCATCATTATTACAATCGATAGTATAATTATATCCGCCTCCTCTTATCGGAATAACGAACTGAGTATCTGGCGACCCAGATTTGCGCGTGTCCACAGTAAACACAAAATCTGTGTCATTGATAGCGTCGGCGGCAGCTTTTGGCGGGTAAAACATCGGACCAGAAAACGCTGCCAACGCACCTATTGTCACAGCTAATGTCTTGATGGCCAATCCACATTTTAGCCTTTTTGTTTTCCAGCATCTATTCATCTGGTACCATTATACTTATACTTTATTTTTTTAGCAATATACTAATGCTAATCAAAGATGGCACGCAACATTGCCATGACGTCTTGGAGCTTATTTAGTAGATTTTATCTCTGCTAGCACTGCGAATCTTCCCCCTGTATCACCAGCTGAATGTGAGAAATAATTTGGATCATCCGCCGTATCAATTGGCGAAATGACAATATTATTAGCCGGAACGCCTGCCTGTATAGCCAACGAACGATTAAATCCTTGCATGTCCAGATAAATTCCGTCAGCCGTTTGACGGCAGAAATTGCGCCAATTCGTATCATTTGTATGATCAAAATAATCCATACGATAATTTTTCTGGGTGATGCTTGGCGACATCCAAATTTGTAAATCTTTTGCCTGGCTACCGCGCTCGACAAAATACCGAACTGCCCGAGACATTAACTGCGCAACCGTCGAATGCCTACCCAAATGCGCCAGCATAAGCGCCCGACGCTTTGGATCATAAATGACGGTGGCGATACAGTCCGCCACTGGCAGGAACAATCCTACGCCAGCCGTTTCGGTATATAGCGCGTCAGCAAAAATCCCCTCGTTGTTATATTTAACCGTGTCAGTTTCAGTGACTTCAGCGATATTATCAAAAGTTTGTGTTTGGTCATAGGAAATTACGTGATAAACAACGTCGTCATACTTAACACCAATCTGATCGCAAAACCGCCGCCGATTATTCACTATCTCAGCTACGTGGCGGCCGCGAATACGATTGAGCATGGTACCGTCGTCTTTCGACGAAACCGCAATGAGCAGATCAGACGGGAAATAGGTTGGCTGGTCTGTCCTAATCATCCTCTACCGCTCAATTCCATATTGTCGCATCAATCGTCTATACGCATATATAATATAACAGCCATATGTAAGCGTCGCCGTTGCACCACCCGCGCCAGCCACTGCGTACAACACCGTCCACGGTTCGTTTGTAAAACATCCTAAGTAGATAGCCACTACAGCAGCAAAAATTGGCACTGGCGCTACGAAATAATCAATTTTGCGACTCATGATTTTCGCTTGCGGCACAAAATGAAAACCAATTAACAGTGTCACCATCGGCATGATAAATTTTGCCTGCCCAATGACAGCCAATATGATGCCCAGCAGCCAAATCGTGCTATATGTAATACCGCTCAAAATACCCATAGTCCGGACGATTCGCTGCCCCTCAGCTGTCTGTGCTACGGGAAACTGTTTAGCGTGGCAGATATTCCTCACGCTAAGCACCACTATAATCAACGCCGCTACACATACTAGCCCGAGCAGCGTCCAGCCAGCCCAGCCCCAGGCAAGCCCAAAGCATGCGGCATAAACCAGTGCAAAGATCGCCATCATCACGCCGTATGGCGCAATATTCTGCGCAATTGTACCAAATTGCGTCGCATTAGTATTAGTTTGATTACTCATTGTATTTCCCCTCGTTGTGTTTAATATTTTTCTGAACCGCCAGCAGTCGCTGCCAATCATCAATCGCTAAATCTTCGGCACGAGCATCAGGAGAAATGTCAGCCGTTCTCAGCAACTGTTCGGCAGTGTCTTTACTAACGCCCAGTCCACCGCTCAGACTAGAACGCAGTTTTTTACGTTTGGCCGAAAAACCAGCTTTGACAACACGGAAAAAATCTTTTTGGTCTTCTGGAGCGACTAGCGGTTTAGTATGAGTCCTCAATACCACTACTTGCGAATCAACTTTTGGCGGCGGCGTGAAGAATTGCCGCGGTACTTCAATGTCTAGCTCCGCCTCAGCAAATAGCTGCGCGCTAACCGCTAAAATACTCATTTCACCAGGTTCCGCCGCGATGCGCTCGGCGACTTCTTTTTGCACCAGTAACACCGCCAAACTCGGCTTATTTTCTGCCGTCATTAGTTTTTCGACAATTTTGCTGGTGATATAGTATGGCACATTGGCGACTACTTTATAGCCCTTCGGCAGCTGATTCAAATCAAATTGTAAAATATCTTCATTGATCACTTCCAGATTTTTGCCAGGAAATTGCCCCGGTAACTTACGCGCCAAATCCCCATCAAACTCCACCGCCACTACGCGCTGAGCTCGCGCCAACAACCGGCTGGTCAATGTGCCAAGTCCCGGCCCAATCTCCAAGACCACATCACTCTTGCCAAGTTCCGCCGCCTCGGCAATCTCCGCCAAGATTTCTGGGTCGCGCAGCCAGTGCTGGCCTAATTCTTTTTTCGGCCCAAGCCCTGACGCCATCTAACGCCCATCCCCGTTCGTCCAATCAGTCGCCAGGTCAAACCCATGCGGATGCCGAGCAGCAAACCCGCCAGTATCATACACCTTGCCAGGACCCATGCTGGTTTCCACCACCGAACAGCGCGGATAATTACCATAATTTGCCGCCACTAAAATATAGCCGTCCTTGTCCACCTTAGCGCCGTCCGCCCGCACCGTGTAGCCACCGCCGCCGCAGGCGTTAGCAACAATATTCATCGGTAAATCATAATAGGTTTCGCGGTGTGCCACGCCTTTGGAGTCGGTAAATATTTGCGCACCCTTGCCTTTGGTTAGTGGATTTTTCGGCTTAGTGCCGACTACTTCGATCTGCTTTTTAGGCTGCTTAATGATTTCATGAGAAACCTCTCTGCGACTGACCTCAATCCCATTATTAGCCTCAACTTTATACGTCACTTTTTTAATTCCTTTTTCGCCCAGCTGTTTAATTTGCTTAAAGCCGATCGGCTGTGTATCGTCTTTCGTTTGCTCAACCGGAAAAGCAATCTCCACGTCCTCGGTTATCGTCCGCCGCTTGGCTCGTTCAATTTTCATCGCCAGGCTGGCGCCGCTAACCAGCAAATTTTCCGGATTAGAAAAATCGATCTTATCCTCACGATACAGTATAATCCCCGCTTTTTTAGCAATTCTGATCGGTGACTGTTCGGCGGTAATTACTTGACGGCTTTTCGTGCCGTCGATAACCGTCACCATCCGAGCACGATGAATATTTACCTGAAATTTCGTGCCAGTTAGTTCCATGTCGATATTCGGCTCAATCACATCTCGCTTTTCGTCAACTGTAATACCCGCCACCTGTAAAGCCTGGCGAACTGTCAGTGCATTCGTAACAATCGTTTTTTCCGAATCTCTATCATGAATACTCACTAGACGCGTAGAAGACCCGGCTTTCTCTGTACTTTCAGCTTTTACTATACGATTAAATAAAAACCCGCCAGACACAACAACTCCGATTGCTACAATCGCGCCGAAAAAATAATTACAACGTCTTTTTATTGCCATATTATCGACAACTCCACGACCTATATTATAGATTAACCACGCCTAAAAATCCAACGATTCATAAAAGACCAAAGACCAAACCGCCTGAAATATAGCTTGAGCTTACTTTGGTCCGACATTTTGATTGACTAGCCTGCGAGAATTTTTTGAAGTAAATTCTCTAAGCAAGTCGACTTGGTGGTTTTTATCGCAAGCCCCCACAAAAGATAATAAATTAGCAACACCAGCCTCCCTCAACCTATTTTTAATTGCACACTCGGGCATTTTCTCAACATCAACCCAACACATATATACCCGCCGCGGATTATGCGCACCATGTTCCTTCCAGCTCATGATTCGAAACGGATATTTATCAGAATCCCTTTCAAATAATCCCTCTAGTCGAACGTCGTTCCGGCTTGAAGATGTAGCGATACTATTAGCCACCATCATCAATTTTTCCTGAATAAATGATAAAAGTCCATCTCTACTTGCTTCTGTTTCATAACCCGCCATTTTATGCTCAACTTCTTTCGCTGCATCTGTGCGCATATCCAAAACAACTGTACCGCCGCCGCATCCATTTTTGGTTCCAAGAACTGGAACATCAGTTTCATCATCTACCAGCCAAGGGAATAATTCTTTCGTAACCGCAACCGTATCACCCTTAGTAAGCAGCGCTTGCTGCGCTGGCTTCTCTGTCGAAGAACCGACGCGACTAGAGGCACAATTTCGGCGTCCTCGCTTCTTCCTTTTACTTCGCTTTTTCTTAGCAGCTCCTGTTAGCCCAGACTGTGCTATAGGTTCTGCGCATTGATACGTTCGCAGCTCCTCCGCCAACAAAGATAATGAATTTTGCAGAGCCTCGGTAAACCGGTCTTCTAGCTGTCTTTTTATATGCTGACGAATATTGCCGGCATTAGCTTTTATAATTGCATCAATCTCAGTTTTACGCCAGGCAGCTTCCCCTAAGTCTAAGAATTTTTCAATATCGCGAATTAAAGGAAGATAACTTTCTAAAAAATCTGCCATCATCTTACGACTAACACCTCTTATTATTTGATCAACTTTTTCAGGTGGAAAATCTCTTTCAATGCCGTCCAGCCTCTCCAATATTTGCTTCATGAAACCGCCATCAACTCCAACCTCCCTCAACGGAACCATCTCAAAACGCCTGTCAATACCGTCACCCGTAAACGCCTCAGCGGTTCGTTCTTTTGCTTTCTGTGCTTCGCTAGCGTAAGCTCTGTCAGCTTCTTCTCTATCGCGAATCCCAGAATTCCTTTGCCACCGATTAACTTTTGGAATTTTTACCTGACAATCCTCTGGAACATTAACTTCAGCCAATCCTTTCGGAAAGATTCTATCCAACTGACGTAGAAACTCAGCATATTCATCGCGAACAGTACTATCAAAAGCTTCATTCAAAGCGATATTAATTAGATTTGTATTCTCAGGACCACAAAATTCTTCATACTTTTTTCGGCAAGTATCTAAAAGATATTCTACTCTACCAAGTATTGCTTCTACGCCGTCTTTTAAACCCGCCGAGTCTGGATCTACAGGACGGTTATTGCCCAGCGGCATATCTTCTAATCTACCAGAACGACCAGCCCGACGGGTATCCGGTCTATATCTAACACGAGAACTGTCAGCAAAAAAGCTGCTGCCGCTGTCATCTCTTTGGCTGCTGTCTTCCAGATCGCCTCTTGGGTAAAAATCCATAGGCTGTTATTATAACTAAATATAGATAATAAGTCAACTAAATTGTGTTAAATAGACCAAAAAGTGCCCGTCTAAATCACCCGATTTACTTCTTCCAGAGTCGTTTCACCGCGCAGCGCTGTCAATACCCCTGCCTGCAGTAGTGTCACCATACCATTCTTCTTCGCTTCCGCCTCGATAGCTTCAGTATGAATATCAACCACGTCGCCGCGTAAAAAGCTTTGGATGTTTTCTGTTACCACCAGCTGCTCCATTACCGGAATACGCCCCTTATAGCCAAATGGTACATCGGGAGTCGGTACTGGTCTCCATAACTTGAATGTATCCAGATCCGGACAATCAACATTCTCCGGCAAATCTGCCAAAACCTTCTTTACCCACTTGCGCGTAGCTTCATCCGGTTCGTACTCTTCCTTGCTCTCGTCCCAAAGTTTACGCACCAACCGCTGGGCAATTAATAATCGTACCGCTGAACTAAAAATAGGGTTTTGTCCAATCATGTCAATGATACGGCTGAACGCCGCCGCAGTGGAATTAGCGTGGAAGCTGGAAAGCACCAAATGCCCGGTAATCGACGCCTGGATAGCTGTCCGCGCAGTCTCCTGATCGCGAATCTCACCAACCATCACCACATCCGGGTCAAGGCGCAAAACACTGCGTAAACCGTCAGCAAACCGCTGCCCGGCAGTCGTATCAATCGGAATCTGCGTAATCCCCGGAATTGTATTTTCCACCGGATCTTCCAGCGTAATAATCTTCCGGTCTGAAGTATTCAGCGCATTCAAAATACTATACAGCGTCGTTGATTTTCCCGAGCCAGTCGGACCAACCATCAATAGCATGCCGCGCGGATGCGAAATAATTTCATCAATCTGCTCGCGTTCTTCCTTGGAAATACTTAAAAGATCCAAATTTAGCATTGATGTATCAAAGTTAAACAAACGCAACACCAAATCCATTCCATAAATCGTCGGCACTGCCTCAACGCGCAAATTTAATAGATGAGATGCGCCGTCGCGGTGAATTACTTGCTGCATGTGGCCAGACTGCGGCTCAGTGGCTGCCGTGGAAATATTAGCGTGAGACGCCAGCGTTGCCATAATCACCCGGTAGCGGTCGCGGCTTAATTCTGCCACAGTGTGCAAAGCGCCATCAACGCGCATTCGCACCCGAATTGATTCGCGTTGATTCTCAATATGAATATCGGACGCGCCTAGTTTATCAGCCTGGTCAATCAAATAATTGAAGACATCGTTTGTACCGACTGTCGCTAAAATCTGCGTCACCTGAGCTAACGTGTCGCTGTCGCCTTCTTTAGCAATTTCGATATCATCGTAAATTATCTTTTTCGGCGGATCAAACCGCAGCATAATCGACCGGAAGGCCGAGCCAGAGATTAAAGAGAAAAAAATCCGCCGGCCTTCGTCGGTATATTCCCTGGTCATCTGCGCCATTAAAGATTGCGGCGTTTGCGATGTTACTGCAAATCGGTACGACTGATCTTCTTCATTGAATGACAATGGTACGATGCGGCCTTCGTACATTTCGTCAATTGTCAGGATATCCCGCAATAACGGCATAGTACTCTCAAACTCGCGGCCATCCAAATAAGGCAAACCTAAAATCGACGCCCGATGGCGTGTTGCGTCCTCGTCTTGGTCGCGGCGGCGCGCTTGGATCTTTTCCTCGTCCATGAGAAAAATTATAGCAAAAAGCTTACGTTTTGGCGAATGCTATAATGAGAGCATGAAACCGGAGATAACGCTATTACTGCACAATATTCGCTCTACATATAATGTCGGAGCAATCTTCCGTACTGCCGAGGGGTTTGGCGTGAAAAAAATTATTCTCAGCGGCTATACACCATATCCAGACTTGAGCTTAAACCGCGAGGCGCCGAGTTGCGCGTACATAGAAAGCGAAGTCTGCCAAAATGATCCGCGCCTGCCGCATATCCGACAGAAAATTACCCAGCAAATTCATAAAACCGCACTGGGAACGGAAAGTTTGGTGCCGTTTACTTTTTATGACGATATTGCTGATTGGCTGGAAGATAACGATCAACATGAGAACCTGCCAGTTATCGCCTTAGAACAGTCAACTCGCAGTACCATGCTGCCAGATTTTCGCCCGCCAGAAAAGTTCGCACTGCTGCTGGGCGAGGAAGTTCACGGCATTACGCCTGAGTTGTTAGAACGATGTCAGCACATCGTGGAAATCCCCATGTTCGGACAAAAAGAGTCGTTTAACGTGTCGGTAGCGGCCGGAATTGCTTTATATGGGCTGATGATCAGAAAATAGCATTATTTTTTATAAAAAATAATAACAGAGGTGACGATGTATATTATGACACATTTTATGAAAAATGTGTTGACATTTCTGCTTCAGTATGATATATATATCAGCTTTTGCTCAAAGTTCGTCTTAGGGCAGAAGTTGTCCTTTGCTTTGAGCGAGCCTCTCTCTTCAGAAAGGAGAGAACCGTGTATTATCTCGAATACCACCACCCCCTTACATTCGACGGTCGTGCGTCCAAGACGCACGGTCTGGTGCTCATTGAGTCCAAGCGGTACTACTTGGGTATCTTTGAGTGGGTGATGTTCGATAGAGAATGCACCAGGCGTGAGAGAGCCTTTGTCGTTCGTAAGAGCGACGGCATGCCTCGCAGCTAAGGGTGCCCACCGAAAATCGCTTGCCGAATTGGCTCAACCTGGTTGAGACGCGTGCCGCGTTTCCTGGGTTGAAATACACCCAATTCCGGTTTGAGCCAGTTCGGTGGGCTATTTTCTTTGGAAATCCATATTCTCTATTTACTGCACTTTGACGCATTCTTTACCTAGCAGCTGCTCTAGTTTCTTAATAAGCGCATCATCCACTTCAACCTTGAAAGGCAGGCGCATGGCTGACTTTTTTTCTTCGCCCAGCACCAGCACTACATCCGTCATGCCGGCATAATCGCCGCAAACTGACTTCATTTTTATCAGCGTATCGTGATTATTTGGATCTTTAACATGTACAAATAATTTTACTACTGGCATTTCCGCAGCAGCAACTGACACCGCAGGCTGTTTAGTAGTTGTCTGAACTGCCGCGCTCGCCTGCTTCGATCCGTCCGATCCGCCAGCAGAACTGCGACGTTGATTTTTATAAGCTGCCCGCCGCTCTTTCTTTACTGCGGCGCTGATTTTTGGCGCATCCATTTTACGGCCGGTCGACTCGTAATTATCAACGTCGTCATCGGTAATCATAATAATATCGTCGGCAATAAGCTTGCTCTCGCCGCCTAAATTACCGTCGCGATCCCGCGCCGAATTCTTGCCGGATATCCGAATTACCGCGTCTTGCTGCAGCTTGGCGCCAACTTTTTCATATAGATTTGGAAAAACTATTACTTCGCCTTCGCCAAACTTATCCTCAATTCCCACGAAAGCCATCTTTGAACCGCTTTTGGTGACAATTGTCCGCACCGAATTGATAATTCCGCCGACGGTCATCGTCCGGCTATCGTATTCCGGAATTAACTGCGTTAACGGCTGGGCTTGCTCGCTTAGATACGTCTCATACTTATCAAGCGGATGGGCGCTAATATACAAGCCCAACAGTTCCCGCTCCCACGCCAGGCGCTCTTTGTCCGTATGTTGGACTGGCGCTTTTTGCAAGTTTAGCATTGACTGCACACCCGATCCTTCGCCGCCAAGCATACCAAACAAATCCGTCTGACCGCTGGCAGCTTCTTTTTGAAGTTTGGAAGCAAAGGCGGTAATTGCGTCAAGATTGAATAGCAAGTCCGACCGATCGCCCATATCATCAAAGGCGCCGGATTTAATCAGCGATTCCCAAGCCTTGCGGTTGAATTTACTAGTAGAGACACGCTTGGCAAAATCTTCCACCGAAGAAAACGCGCCTTCTTCGCGCGCACGCAACACTTCCTCCACTGCGCCAACACCGACACCCTTCACCGCCGACATACCGAAGCGAATTTTATGCTCGTTCGGCACCACTGCAAATTCGACGAATGACTCATTAACATCCGGGCTTAATACGTCAATGCCCATATGTTTACACTCAGTCATTTCAATCGCCAAACGATCCGTGTCGTCATGATCGCTAGTCATTAGCGCCGCCATGAAAGCGTCCGGATAATGCGCTTTTAGATAGGCCGTCCAATAAGCAATCAAGCCGTAGCAAGCGGCGTGAGACTTGTTGAAACAGTAATTAGCGAACTCCTCCAGCTGCGTCCAAAAGGTTTCCGCCATTTCGCGCGTGGCGCCGCCGACTTTGACCGCGCCCTCGACAAATTCCGGCTTAACCTTTTTCATTAGGTCGATTTTTTTCTTACCGACGGCTTTACGCAGCGTATCAGCTTGACCGCCAGTAAAGCCGCACCATTCCTTGGAAATTTGCATAAATTGCTCTTGGTAAACCAAAATTCCGTAAGTGTTTTCCAGCGAGTTGCGCATACCCTCATGCAAGTAGGTAATCGGCTCTTCGCCGTGCTTGCGGCGGATAAAGCTATCGATAAATTGCATCGGCCCCGGGCGGTACAAAGCCACCATAGCGATGATATCCTCGAAATGCGTCGGTTTGAGCGCCCGCAGATAGCGTTTCATACCCGCCGATTCTAACTGGAACACGCCAGTGGTGTCGCCGCGCTGAAATAGCTCGTATGTTGGCTTGTCATCAAGCGGCAAATGCGCCAGATCGATTTCCTCGCCGTAAACTTTTTTGATAATACGCATGGCATTATTGATAATCGTCAGGTTGCTTAGACCCAAAAAGTCCATCTTCAGCAGTCCCAATTCCTCGACTTCGCCCATCGGGAACTGCGTCGCCACCACGCCCTTTTGTGCCATTTCTAGCGGAATATAGTTAACCAGCGTGTCCGGTGCAATCACCACGCCGCAGGCATGAACGCCGTGGCTGCGAATCGTACCTTCGAGCTGTATAGCATAATCTAGCACTTCTTTGGCGGTAGGGTTATTCTCGTACTCCTTACGCAAATCAGCGTCCTCTTTAACGCTAACCGACAACGGAATGTGACGGCCCTGGTTCGGCGGCGGCACCAACTTAGCCAAACGGTCGCTCTCGGCATACGGCACCTCCAGCACCCTGGCGACATCGCGCACCGCCATGCGGCCGAACATCTTACCAAAGGTAGCGATATTGCTGACGTGGTCTTCGCCGTATTTTTTAGCGCAATATTCAATCACTTCGTCGCGGCGAGTATCTTGGATATCAACGTCGATATCTGGCATGGAAATACGATCTGGATTAAGGAAACGCTCGAATAGAAGACCATACTTCAGCGGATCAAGGTCGGTAATATTCAGTGCGTAGGCAATAATTGATCCTGCGGCGCTACCACGGCCCGGGCCAAAGATAATTCCTTGAGATTTGCCCCAGTTGATAAAATCCTGAACAATCAAGAAATAGCCCTCATAACCCATGTTACCCATCACGCCCAGCTCCATCTCGGCGCGCTGGCGAACTTCGTCAGACAATTGCGGGATGATATCGTCAGGATCTAATTTCTCGGCTTCCTCTTTCGAAGCGCCATTATAACGCTGCAGCAAACCCTGATAAGTCAATCTCAGCAGGTACGAGTGCTCGTTCTCGCCTTCAGGCAGCGGGTATTTAGGAATAAGAATGCGGCCCAGCTCAATTTCAACATTACAGCGGTCAGCCACCTTTTTAGTGTTACGAATTACCTCGGGATATTCCTCGCCCCAGTGAGCAATGATATCGCGCGGGTCGGTCAAGTGCAGCTCAAAATCCTTCAAGCTCATCCGCTTTTCATCGCTCAAGTACGAACCAGTACCGACACATAGCAAAATTTCATGTGCATCTTGATGATCATGCGTCAAGTAGTGACCGTCGCAAGTCACTACCATCTCGATGTCCAGCTCCTTCGATAGCTTAATCAAGCCTTCGTTGATTTTTGCCTGGACGTCCCAGTGCGTATTTGACTTCGGGTGACCGTGGTCTTGCAACTCCAGATAGTAGCGGTCGCCCAGAATCGATTTATACCATTTGGCAATATCGCGGGCGCGATCGTAGTCATCTTCTTTGAGCGCCACGCCCAACTCGCCACTAGCACAACCGCTCATCACAATCAAACCTTCATTCAACTCCTCCAGCAAGTCGTGATCAATCCGCGGTTTGTAATACATACCCTCCAGATTAGCCTGTGTCGATAGCTTCATTAGATTATGAAAGCCGGTATTGTTCATCGCCAGCACCGTCAAGTGAAAGCGCTGCTTATCCTTGGCCGGATCGCGGTCAAAACGCGAACGCGCCGCTACGTAAGTCTCGATACCGAGAATCGGCTTGATGCCAGCCTTTTTGGCAGTTTTATAATAGTCAAGGATACCGCTCATCGTACCGTGGTCGGTTACTGCTGCTGCCTCCATACCGAACTCCTTGACCTTGTCAACCAAATCATTGATTTTAGTCAAGCCGTCTAGCACCGAATGAAAGGTGTGGTTATGCAGGTGCACGAAATCTGACGGCTTCAAAGCCGCCGGCGATGATTGTCCGCTATTGCCCCCAGTCATTGCTAATAATTATAGCATGTTATTGACGGTGCTGCATCGTCTCTATTAGGTGGTTGATAAAATCAGCCAGCGGCGGAAAAATGTCGGCGAACTGGCCTAATAGCCAAGCCAGCAAAGTAATCAACAGCGTCGCTCCCAGCGCACTACCAATACCAAAGAAGATACCGCGAATAAAATTCATCCAATAGACTTGACGGCGCGAACGATGAAAATCAAAAAACAAATCTTCTAAAATCGCCTGCCGCGCGCCGTTTTCATTGTCGCTTATAATTTTCCGCGCCAATTTATTTGGTTGTTTTTTGGTTGGTTTTTCTGCCATTTCCCGCCTTCTTTTTAGTAAAATACCTTGCTAAAAATCCATGATTTGAAGTCAATTTTTTCGCTAGTTCTGCGCCAATTGAAACAGCACCGACAATTCCGCTAAATCCAGAAATTCGCTGAGTTATCATCTCTACTTTTTGCTGGGTTTGATGAATCTGCCGCGTCAGCTTAATAATGGAAATTGTCATGACGATCAGCATGACG
Source organism: uncultured Candidatus Saccharibacteria bacterium (assembly GCA_963548835.1). Taxonomy (GTDB): domain Bacteria; phylum Patescibacteriota; class Saccharimonadia; order Saccharimonadales; family Saccharimonadaceae; genus Nanosynbacter. The sequence goes on along the minus strand of CAUUVO010000001.1, from coordinate 53,655 downwards.
ACAAATATCGCCATCAACGCTACTAGTGCTATCAACAAACCATTCATGCTTTTTACTATACACTATTTCAAGCGGTTTGTCAGATGAGCGCGCAAATCCTCGCCAAAATTCGGGTCGCGCAGGCCAAAGTCAATCACCGTCTTCAAATATTCCAATTTATCGCCGGTATCATAATATGTACCGTTGGTGATTTCCACGCCGTAAAAACCAAATCCGTCGTCAATCATCTCCTGCATAATCGGCTGGATGGTGAATTCGCCATGGCTATCGAATTTTTCCTTAGCCTTCTCCAAGTAGCCAAAAATCTCGCCCGGTAGCAGATAACTACTGACACTCGCCAGATCGGATGGCGCATTGGTTTTGCCAGGCTTTTCGACAATATTGGTCATTTTAATGACGCCGTCTTTGACCTGCTGGCCATTGATGACACCGTAACGATCAAATTCCGAATCGTCGGTAATTTTCTTACAGGACAGAATTGCCCCGTCGAGCTGCTGCGATGCCCCAATCATTTGCCGGAAACGGCTTGGGCTAGCGGCAATAAAATCGTCCGCAAAGGTATAAATCACTGGCTCATCGTGGCGAATTAAATGCGAGGCACAAGCCAGCGGCGTCGCATTACCATAAGGGCCTTTCTGACGAATATAGACGAAGTTGGCCATCTCGGACAGGCGCCGAACGATGTCGATTAGCGGTTGCTTTTTGGCGCCGCCAGCACGCAAGTTAGCTAGCAGCTCTTCGTTTGGCGCGTCAAAATGGTCTTCGATCGCCCGCTTGTTAGCACTACCGATGATAATGATATCCTTGATGCCAGCCTCAACCAATTCCTCGACGACATATTGAATAATCGGCTTGTCGATTAGCGGCAACATTTCTTTGGGCATAGCCTTAGTCTGCGGCAGGAAACGCGTGCCGAAACCAGCGGCAGCAATGATAGCTTTGGTTGGTTTTTTCATAGTTTAACTCCTATTCTCTCCTATTTCTGAAGTGTCGAACCTTATAATTTTTCGCGGATTAATTTCTGAGCCAGGCTCGGGTTGGCTTGGCCTTTGGAACGCTTCATCACTTGACCGACTAGGTAGCCGATAGCTTTATCCTTACCAGCCTTAATGTCAGCAATGGAAGCTGCCGAGGCTGGGTCGCTCAATACTTCGTCAACGATGGCGGCGATGGCTGATTCGTCGGATACCTGCAACAAGTTCTTTTCCTTGGCGATATCCTCTGGCATGACGCCAGCGTACTTTTCATTGAATAAATCGAGAAAGATTTCCTTGGCACTGTTCGAGCTAATCGTCCCTTTTTCAGCCAGCAGAGCCAAGTGCGTCAAGCGGCGCGGACCGACTAATCCAGACTCAACTTTTTGATAGTCTAATTGTTCGTCTGGCGTGGAAGCAAATAAGTTAAAACTTCGTTTAGCTAGCCGGTCGTAAGTCTGGCGATCAACATTCAAATCCTCCAGCACTGACTGCTCGTTGCTATCAGTCAGGGAGTAAATGGCGTCCAGAGTTTTGGCAGCTTCCTGATGAGCTAGCACCGTATCAATTACCGATTGATCCAGTTTCAGATCCGCCCAACGTTCTCGGTACTCGTTCGGCAACATCGGCACCTCAGCCTGAATCCGAGCAATTTCCTCATCGCTCAGCACCACTGGCGGGATGTCGGCATCAGGCATGTAGCGATAATCCTGAGCGTCCTCTTTCGAGCGCTGCGAAGTGGTAATTTGCTTGTCGTCGCTCCAGCCGCGAGTTTCCTGCACGACCTTTTCGCCGCTCTCCAGCAGGTCAACTTGACGCTTAAACTCGTATTCAGCGGCACGCTCGACGCTGCGGAACGAATTGAGATTCTTGACTTCAGCACGCTTACCGAGCTCAGTCGCGCCTTTCTTAGCCACCGAAATATTGACGTCAAAGCGCATATTGCCGTGGTACAAATCACCGTGCGTAACGCCAGCGTAGACCATCAATTTGTGCAGCTCCGAAGCGTATGCCTTGGCTTCCTCGGCAGAATGCATGTCTGGCTCAGAGACGATTTCAATCAACGGCGTACCAGCGCGGTTGAGATCAACCAGCGAATAGCCGTCGTGGTGCGTCAACTTGCCAGCATCCTCTTCCATGTGGGCGTGATGAATCCGCACCCGTTTGAGCGAACCGTCTTCTAGCGGCGCGTCGACATAGCCAGCCAAGATAATCGGCTGATACATCTGCGAGGTCTGATAGCCCTTTGGTAAGTCAGGGTAGAAATAATGCTTGCGATCAAACCGGCTAACGCGAGCAATCGGCGCGTTCAACGCTTTACCGGCGCGCACCGCCAGCTCGACGGCGTGCTTATTCAGCACCGGCAGCATTCCCGGCAAACCAAAATCAATCTCATGTGTTTTTTCATTTGGCTCGGCATTACGTGCGTCATTATCAGCTGGGCTAAACAGCTTGGTTTTGGTCGCCAGCTGGACGTGGCACTCAACACCAATGGTCATTTCATATTCATCATATATACTCATCATAACGCTCCCAAATCTTTTAGTGCTTGCTCAAAGCTCGTCATAGCTCGCCGAAAACTTTGCGCGGTTAGTTTCACTTTAGTCTCGTGAGCAATTTGATTGCGCAATTTGTGCGCCGCCCACAAACCATTTTCATCCGTCCAATCACCCTTGCGAGATTTAAGCCTGTCACCCATCGTTGCGCCCGCCACGCCGCAGTCGCGCATGGCCTTGTCGAGCAGTTTATCAGCTTTGACAATTGCCATCTGCAAGCTGTCCGAGTTACCCGCCTTAGCGCCACGCTGAATTGCCCGCCAAACTTTTTGATACATTTCTCTGTCAAGCTGCTTGTGTCCGCGCGATGTCAATTGGATAAAAACGATCAACAAGCCGCCGATCAACAACGCCGCCACTACCAGCGCAATCAACAAGCCGTCCATCAGGCAGCCTCCACTTCTGCCGCTAACTTCAGCAAGTTACCGTCCGACTGATAATCACCAATCAACTGCACACCAATCGGCAAACCTTCGTCACTAGTTCCAGCTGGCACGGAAATTGCCGGTAGTCCAGCCAGGCTGGCTGGTACGGTCATGATATCCGCCAAGTACATCTTGATCGGATCATTAGTATTTTCACCAAGCTTGAACGCTGGTGTCGGCGCCGTCGGCATCAACAACGCGTCGTACTCAGTGAACAACTTTTTGAACTCGTTGATTAGCAATGTACGTGCTTTTTGTGCCTGCATATAATAAGCGTCAAAAAAGCCGCTCGACAACACGAAACTACCGATCATAATCCGCCGCTTATTCTCCGTCATAAAACCTTCGTTACGGCTGCGGCCGTACAATTCCGCCAGCGTTTTCACTTCGGCCGCCCGGTGACCATAGCGCACGCCATCATAGCGCGCCAGATTTGACGATAATTCTGCCGGCACAATGATATAGTACATTGCCAGCGAATATTGCATCATACCCAGATCTACTTCTTCAACGTCATAACCAAGTTGTTTCAATTTCTCAGCATAATCAAGAGTTTTCTGACGAACTGCCGCGTCCACATCGTCAGTCATACATTGCTTGACCAAACCAATTTTCTTCTTAGTAAAGCCTGGCTGGTTCTGCCAAAAGTCAGGCAGCGTCGTCATGTCCTTGTCGTCGCGGCCCGCCATAATCTCCATCACCAAATTGGCGTCATCAGCGTTCGTGGCGAAACAACCAATGGTGTCCGTACTCGACGCCATGGCCACCACGCCGTAGCGGCTGACTGCGCCGTAGGTTGGCTTGACACCAACCACGCCGTTAAAACTGGCGGGCTGACGAATCGAACCGCCAGTGTCTGTCCCCAATGCAAACGACACCACGTCAAGCGCCGTCACCACCGCCGAACCGCCCGACGAGCCGCCGGCTACTCGAGTTTTATCCGTAGCGTTTTTAGTCGGACCAAAGGCTGAATTTTCCGTCGAACCACCGTGAGCAAAGGCATCCAAGTTGGCCTTGCCGATGCAAATTGCACCTTCGGCCTCCAATTTTTCAACCGCCGTGGCCTGCAATGGCGCGTTAAAATTCTCGAGCATTTTCGAGGCAGCAGTCGTCGGCGCTCCAAAGGCCAAGAAATTGTCTTTCACAACAAACGGCACACCGGCCAACCGGCCAGAAATCTCACCCTTATCCACCAGTTCGGCACGCTCCAGCGCCCGCTCTTCTGTCAAACTCAGCAGTGCATGATAATCTTCAACGTCGCGCGCTCGCTGCAATGCTTCATTGACATTCTCAACTGCACTTTTCCCGGTAAAATCACTAATCCGACTCATTACAACACCTGCGGCACTTTCACTTGATGATTCTGCTTTTCGGGCGCTAGGTTAAGGAGTTCGTCTCGAGAAATCCCTGGCTGAACCTCATCTTCGCGCCATATATTCTCTAGTCCCGTCACTTGATAAGTCGGCTCTACGCCCGCCGTATCAAGCTCACCCAGCTGCTTAATGTAGCCAATTATATTTTCCAAATCCTGGCGCAGTTCATCAACTTCATCATCGGCTAATGCCAGACTACTTAAACTCGCCAAATGCTGAATATCACTGGTAGAAATAGTTGTCATATAGATTATTATATCACTTTGATGGCTAACTTAGTACTGAATAAAGCGAGGAGTATACAACGAGACCATCTGCGGCAAGCCGTAATAGCTTAAAGCACCTCCAGGCAATGGTAGTCCACCATACCGCCAGCCAACATTGACAGCCGTTTGAGCTGACGTTGCACCGCTAGACACATCAGGATGATCAACTACGCTAATCCACGGCGCACTACGATCTGCCACATACATCCTACCATCAGGACCGCGCAAAACCTGACCGCCACCCTCTTCCAAAGGATGGTATGACATCACCTGGCACGATCCTCCGGCTATACCAGTTCCCGGATGTTCTGCACAGTTAGTTTTACCAATAAACCTTTCGCTATTTTTTATAGTAGTATTATTACCGCTACTCAGATCATACCGGAATAATCTTCCAGGATATATTGACGATGTGTATATATATCGGCTTGACGGTGAAAAATCTGCAGCATACCCCACCCCTCTGTTCTCAGTACCATTATTTACACTCCAGTAATTCATCTGCCGCATATCGTTGTCGCCAGCACTAATATCAAAAACCTGAATAGAGCCGGCGCGCCGCTCCTGGGGACATTTGTCGCTCCCTCCCATCATGACAACCAATTTAGTATAGCTATCGTTAAAGTTTATACTACCAAAGCTAGTCGTCTTGAAAGCTATGGCGTCGCTACCGCACATAACGGACCGACCATTTGCTGAGGTAAACTCCTTATAAGCAAACTGTATCGGCTTTGTGTTGCCGCTCATATTCGGATGTTGCCCGCTAATAATATTAGATCCGTTATTAAGCGTCCATATACCAAAAGCATATAACGCATTTGGCGCGTTCGGTCTGTACGTGTAAATAATCCCACCATTACCAACAGAATTCGGCCGGGCATTTAACGCCTCTGAAGCATATTCTTTCATACCACCAGGCGCAACAGCTGCATTTTTAAGAGTAATTACTCCATCAGGATACCCTGGTACCGCAAAATCTATCAGGCTCCAATACAAAGTCCCGTACTTTTTATTATCCTGGGCATTGACCGTATTACTAACTACAATAAACCTAGTTTCCTCTCTATTAATAGGAAACGATGCCACTGCTTGAGTTCCTGTTACTGAACCACACAGCCCCTGCCCAAGCGGACTGAACGGAAACGGCGTACCAGTAGGATAATCGCAATTTGAATTAAAATTGGCAGCGCCAGACCGCGTCGGCATAACATTGCCGTTTTTATCCCATATATTTAATCCATCGGACACAAACTTCAGATTACCGTCCCTGCCAGAGACAGTTGTTATACCCTCTGCCGATATTGGACGGCTTGGCGTCGCCAAAGAAGGGGATACAGTAGTCCCACCAGTACCAAAATCAACCTTGGCATTATTGCCAAAATACCACCATCGTTTACTAGCGCGGCTGCCAGAAGGATCAACCTCCTGACTTACCTGCTGACGCGATACATATGAATAAGTTTTATATATGGAACCATCTTTACGTCGCAAGTTAATCATACCAACAGACTCAGTGACTCTGGCTAAGCCGGATGACACATATTTCGCTTCAAAAGTTGTCGTGTAATTAGAGCCTTTTAATATATGATCAGGTGCTGCTACTACCCCCCCCAGGCAATTGGTGTTCGGACGGACAGTTTTTGTCGTATCAAAGTAATCCCTGCGAATACAGTGAGCCAACCTAGCAGCGCCAGCCTCAGCCGCCTCTCTGGCCAACTGGCTGTAATACTGCTCTTTTAGAGCATTAGAAGCGCTGGTAGATAATAAGAGCGCCGAAGACAACAAACCTAAAAGCACTAGACTGGCAATTAGCACTGTTGGTAAAGTAAACCCCTCAAAGCGCTTTTTATTAATCATACCGTCCACCCCTTTTCAAATTTTAGTCGCTTACGTAACTTTCAAAGTTCTTCTGTAGCCGCAGCCTATTAGAGCTGCCAGAGTCTACACTGCTTCTTGAACTTGTCCCGCCATGCAGCTTTACAGCCATAGTGATAGCGCCAGCCAACAGAACAACAGCCGAAGCTGCAACCAATACTAACGTCAATGTCTTAGAGGTATTCTTACCTTGGATAATTTTATGGACGAAAAACGCCGAAGTTGACACAACCGCCAGCGCTAGTAAGTACGGTAAGAATTCGCCAAGATACAAACTCTTATAAATTTCACCAGCACCGCTAACGCCAATGAACAAAAGCGAGTTAACAAGGATACTGGCCAACTTCGCAACCAGCCCAACAGCTGGTAGTAACAACGCGCCAAGACCACCATAAGTTATTAATTTATAAGCTGTACGATTAGTATAACCCTCACGCTCTGGCACGGTCCTGGAAACTCGCGAAAACAGCACAAACGATAAAACTGAAAATAGCAGTGCTAATACAGCCGCCGCCACAATCCCCGTACCCGGCGTTACCATGCTTGGAGATAGATACCCACGCACAAATGAAGTGGTTACTGACGAAGTGCCAGCCCAAAGGCCGAACACACTTACCATTGTGTCAATGAGCAAAAAAGCAGCCGCTACAGCCGAACCCATCGCAAAAGCATATTCAAATGTCAGCAACTTTGACTTGCCCTTATTTGGATCAACATACGCTGCATATTGCGGATATGCCTGATAGCTTGCCGCTGGCGGTACAGGTACAGCTGCTTCCGGCTGTGCGACATTATTTTCTGGCTGCGGTTGTTCTTTGGTTGCCATTTTTACCTCCTAATCTAATGGTTAACTCTATTCTACATGGTCTGACGAATTTCTGCAATCAAATCGCGCAGTTCTGCGGCTTTTTCAAACTCCAAATTAGCGCTATGCAGTTCCATTTGACCAGTCAACTCCTTAATTAGAGTCGGGTATTCGTCCTTTGGAATCTTCTTCAAATCAAGTTTTGGCTTTTTGTCCGATTCTTTTTGCGGGATGATGGAACGCAGACCATCATCAATCTTCTTCTGGATGGTTTGCGGCGTGATGCCATGCTCTTCGTTATATTGCTGCTGAATTTGTCGACGACGATTCGTCTCGTCAATCGCTCGCCGCATACTGTCAGTCACATTGTCGCCATACATCAGCACCCGCCCGTCCACGTGCCGCGCCGCCCGGCCAATCGTCTGAATCAGCGCCTGTTCACTACGGAGGAATCCTTCTTTATCAGCGTCCATAATCGCTACCAGACTGACCTCTGGCAAATCCAGCCCCTCGCGCAGCAAATTGATACCAACCAAGACATCATACGTCCCCAGCCGCAGATCTTTGAGAATATCGCCGCGCTCCAGCGTGTCAATTTCGCTGTGTAGATACGCCGTTTTCACTCCATTGTCAGTCAAATAAGCGCTTAAGTCTTCGGCCATGCGCTTGGTCAAGGTGGTTACCAGTACGCGGTGGCCCTTGGCGATGGTCCGGTGAATCTCCTCCATCAAATCATCAACCTGCCCCTCAGTCGGCCGCACTTCAATTGGTGGATCAAGCAGCCCCGTCGGCCGAATCAACTGCTCAGCCGGCTTTGGCGAATGAGCCAGTTCATAGTCGCCCGGCGTAGCCGACACATAAATCGCCTGATGAATATGCTGATCAAACTCATCAAACCTCAGCGGACGGTTATCCAGCGCACTCGGCAGACGAAACCCGTGTTCCACCAGCACTTCCTTGCGCGCCCGGTCGCCGTTATACATACCGCGAACTTGCGGCAAGGTCATGTGCGACTCGTCGACCAGCAGCAACCAATCGTCCGGAAAATAATCAATCAACGTCGCTGGCTGCTCGCCTGGCTCGCGGTCAGTCAGATAGCGCGAATAATTCTCAATACCTTTGACAAAGCCAGTTTCTTTCAGCATCTCCAGGTCGTATTTGGTGCGCTGGCTGAGACGCTGTGCCTCAAGTAACTTATCGTGCGATTCAAACCATTTCAGCCGCTCATCAAACTCTTTTTCGATGCCGATGATGGCTTTTTCAATTCGTTCGCGCGGCGTCGAATAGTGGCTGGACGGGAAAATCGTCAGTTGCTTTGGCTGATCCAAAATCTCGCCCGTCAGCGGATCGATTCGCGTGAGTCTCTCGATTTCATCGCCAAAAAACTCCACCCGCACCGCCGTGTCCTGCCCAGCCGGGAAAATATCCACCACATCGCCGCGCACCCGAAAAGTACCGCGTGCGAAATCAACATCATTACGCTTATACTGAATGTCGGTCAGCAGGCGAATAAACTTATCCTGAATACGCCGCTCGCCGACCGTCAGTTTAATCGCCATGTCAGCGTAGGTTTCCGGCGAACCGATGCCATAAATACAGGACACACTGGCCACAATGATAACGTCGCGTCGCGTTAGCAACGCCGACGTGGCCGCATGCCTGAGCCGATCAATTTCATCATTGATCTTTGAATCTTTCTCAATGTAGGTGTCGCTACTGGCAATGTAGGCTTCTGGCTGATAATAATCAAAATAGCTGACGAAGTAATGTACCTCATTATCCGGAAAAAACTCCTTAAACTCAGAAAATAGCTGCGCTGCCAACGTCTTGTTGTGCGCCAGCACCAACGTCGGCACATTGGCTCGAGCAATAATATTTGCCATAGTAAAGGTCTTACCCGAACCAGTCACACCCAGCAACGTCTGTTCGCGCTCGCCCTGCTCCAGCCCCGCCACCAGCTGAGCAATCGCCGTTGGCTGGTCGCCAGTCGGCTGATATTTCGACTTTAAGGTAAATTTGTTCACTCTATTATTGTATCACCGACCAGCGCTGATTATCTATCTATAGATATCCTGCAAACCCTTGCTTCTGCTGCATGCTGGCCACGGGCTCCAACCGCGCCTTTGGTATAATTTCCAAGCGGCTTCATCTTGTTCAGCCGGCGTGGCATTACCGTACTTACTCGGGTCGGCAACCGACGCCCACGTGCCTCTATTAAACTGATAAGCGCCATAGTAACCATTGCCCGTATTAGACGTATAGCTGCCCTCGCAGCTCCTCAATCGAGCTAAAGCCTCAGCAAAACTACCAGAAAAAGTATTTGAACTCTTCGCGCCTACAATTTCAATCTGTTTTTTAGGCTCTTTCGTTGTAACGCTGGCGATTTCCTTGCGGCTTATTTCAATGCCATTCTTCATTTCAATCTCGTATGTGGCGTTACGCTTGCCTTTCTCGCCGACCTGCTTGATTTCCTTATGTCCAATATCTTTATTAGCATCTTGGATTTTTTCAGTCTGAAAATTGACCTCTTCCTCTACAGTCACAGTTTGCTTGCCGTTTCGCCACAGCTCAATTTTCATCCCCTCAGAGATAGCCGTCAGCGCGCCCACAGACAATGTGTCGTTCTTCCCAGGTTTAATATTCTTTTCTTTCAGTAAATCGCCGACCGTCTTTGCATGCGTTCTGATAATAGATTCCTTGCCGTACAAGACAAAATTCACCGCTGTTGCCCGTTCAACCTTCATCACCAAACCCGCACCGTCAACCAGCAAATTATCCGTTTTACTAAGCGCAGTTTTATCTTCAGGATATACTTTCAAACCTGCCGCCTTAGCAATCAAAGCCGGTGTTTGCTGCGCAGTCGTTACTTTCAAGCGCTTACCATTATCAACAATCGTAATCGGCCGGGCGCGATAGATATTAATATTATACTTTTCAGCAGCCATGTCTGTATCAAGGCTCGGCTCTATTACGTCCTGTTTTTCATCTACCTTAATATTAGCCGCCTTCAGCGTCTCGCGGATAGTCCTAGCCTTCGTAATAACCGTCCGCCCAGTGCCGCGATCATAAATATTGACAAGCTTTTCGCCAGCTTTAACCACCGGATTATTGCTATTAGCAAGCGCTTGATTAACGAAAAGCAAGCTGCCAAACATAACCGCAAATACACCCAGCAGAACAGCGGCGCTTCTATAATGACGTTTTATTAGCGATGCGATACTCATAACACTGCACGAACGTACAATCCCTCTTATTATATCAAATTTTCTCCAAACGTGCAAATTCAACGTTTAATTTTTTAATCTTTCCGTCATCAAATTTGACAGTCACACCCAAGCCCTCGCTGTCAATAATTTCACCCGCGCCAAAGCTCGGACTACGCACTCTATCTCCCACTTCCAGTCCGATTTCTTCTGAGTAGAAATCGGCTTCTGCTGGCGACTGAGCTGGCCTATCAATTCCACCGACCATCAGCCCCATCTCGTCTAAAAACCGCGACGGCATATTATAGCCAATTTGCCCAAATTGCGTCCGGGAACTGGCGCAACTAACAAATAATTCCTCCCTGGCGCGCGTCACGCCGACATAGCACAGCCGGCGTTCTTCCTCAATGTCGTCGGGCTTACCGCTGTCAAACACTCGCGCGTGCGGTAAAATCCCCTCTTCCAGTCCCGCCAAAAATACTACCGGAAATTCCAAACCCTTAGCCGCGTGTAGCGTCATAAGCGTCACCTGTTGCTCCGCCGCCGTGTCTGCCGAAGACATCAGCGCCATTTCTTCCAAAAACGCCGGCACGTCAACATAAGCTTTGGCTTCCGCCAGCAACACGCCAATATTTTCCATCCGCTCCTCAGCTTGAGGTGTGCCATCATTGATAAAATCCCCATAGCCAGTTCTTTTTATAATTTTTTCAATTAATTCTGCTGGCGAACCGTCAATCTCCTGCTGTAATTCCTCCAGAATTTTGCCTAGCTCCAATAAAGGCCGTTTCGCTCGCGCCGTCAAATTATCGGCCTCTTCGACCGCCAGCAAGCCGCTGACAATATCCCGCCGCACCGCATCATTCCAGTCCAAAAATTTAGCCACGCTCACTGTACCGATACCGCGCTTTGGCACATTGACAATCCTTAAAAAACTAACCCGGTCGCTTGGCTGATACAACAATCGAAGATACGCCAGCACATCCTTAACAACCGCCCGATCTAAAAATCTTAGGCCGCCGACAATTTTATACGGAATATAGCTCTGCCTGAGCGCCCGCTCAATTGCATAACTCTGCGCATTCGTCCGATATAGCACCGCCACATCGCCGTACTGGCGGCCGTTGGCAATTTGCGCTTGAATCTCATTGGCAATCGCCAACGCTTCTTCCGATTCGCTATATAATTGCCATAATTTCGGATCAATACCATCACCATTTGCCGTCCATAAATTCTTATCCGTCCGATGAATATTATGCTGAATTAGTGAATTTGCTAAATCTAAAATCGCGCCTGTTGAACGATAATTTTGCTCCAATTTGACCACGGTTGTCCCCGGAAAATCGCGCTCAAAATTAAGAATATTAGTATAATCAGCGCCGCGAAAACTATAAATCGACTGCGCATCATCGCCAACCACGCATAAATTACGCCGTTCGTTAACCAACAATTTGATCAGCGCGTACTGCACAGCATTTGTATCCTGATACTCGTCGATTAGAATATGCTCAAACTGACGCTGCCATTTCCGGCGAATCTCTGGACTGTTCTGTAATAATTCTACGGTTTTAGTCAATAAATCATCGAAGTCGAGCGCCGCCGCCTCTTTCAAGGCTTTTTCATAGGCAAAGAACAACTCAGCAATTTTCTGCTCCCGAGGACCGCGCGCCGACATTGAAAAATCTTCCGCGCTGTGCATTTCATTTTTAGCGTTTGAAATAACCGAAAGCACCGCCCGCGGCTTAATATCTTTATCGGTCAGACCGCGCACTTTCATAATTTGCTTCATCAGGCTTATTTGATCATCAGTATCGTAGATCAAGAACCGCTTATCCAGTCCAATATTTGCACCATCCATCCTTAGTATCCGTACGCAAATACTATGGAATGTCCCCATCCACGGCATAAACTGACGATTGTCAGCGTCTTCATCCAGTAATTGCGCCAATCGCTGCCGCATTTCCTTGGCGGCTTTGTTAGTAAAGGTCACTGCTAAAATTCGGCTAGGAAAAACTTTCAATTCGCCAATCAAATAAGCAATCCTATGCGTTAGCGTCTTTGTTTTTCCAGAACCAGCGCCCGCCAAAATCAATAGCGGCCCGTCGCCATGCGTCACCGCCCGAGCTTGCTCATCATTCAAACCATCCGTAAAATCAGTCATGTATCTATTTTATCAGCAAAAAGTATGCTGCCGCACCGCCGGCCACACCAATTGCCAAAAATAACAGAATCAGTAGAACTGTCAGCCAGCCAGATTTGCTTTCTTCTTTAGGGTCAAAATTTTTTGACGTACGGCTTGCTGCATCGAACATAGGCCTAGGTTCAGGTTCAGTTGAATCTTTTTTCGGCGAATGACGCAGCGAAACATCGTCGTTATCACTTGGTTTTTTAGAAGCTCTCTGTTCGGCTGCCTTAATATCATCAACGGCAGCATCAAGACTAGAAACATCAGCCTCCTCGGCCGCCATAACATCTGCGCTAAATTCTGGCGGCAACCCGACATCACCGCCCGGCTCAACCTCATCGTCCGGATCATCCTCTGAAACATCCAACTTACGCGGCGTATAATTTGCTAAAGATTTTTTATGGTCATCATTTTTTGCTATTGCAGCGCTTCCGTCATTTGCATCATCAGTAGCGGCGGCTGGCGTGCCTAGCGGTCTTTTCTCAACCTCAACATTAGAGATAAAAGGCGATACTGGAGCAGTACTTTCGCTCTTACTCTGAACTGGCGTTGCTACATCAGACGAATCGTTTGTTTTACCCTCTGGGTTTTGCGGCAACACGACGCGTTTTTTCACTGAACTTAGTAAAGACTTTTCAGGATTAGCGGACGTCGGCGCATCAACACTGCTGTTGTTCTCGTTTAAATGAATATTATTAAGGTTATTACCCCCTCCTATCATTGACGAGCGACGGATACCCTTATTCGCCAAATTGGCGCTATCGTCCTTATCCGCCGAATCAGCTCCAGACTGGTCTCCCAATCCCGCTTTGGATGTATTTGGAGTCATTTTTCGCTGCTGTACTAATTTAGATTTGGACGACGGATGAACAACATCCATAAAACGACCATGCGGACGCTTAGCTATCATTGGCGATACATGAACAGTATCACTCTCAGGAGGGGCAGCTGGCGGCGGAGATACGGCCGGCGTAACTTCTGGCGCATGACCACTAGGCGAACCAGAAGACGATACCGTAGAGCCAGATGAGCTTGACGATGGAGCGGACGGTACTGCCGGCGTCGTTGATGCGGACGAGACCGATACTGTCGATACCGCTGGTTTTAACTTCTGTGCAGCTGGCGTTACTCCTGAATCTGGCGAAGATGATGAAGACAACGGAACCGATGAAGGAGCCGAAGCTGGCGAATTTGTCGTTACTACCGGCGCAGTAACTGCTACTGGTGCCGCTGATACTGTCGTTGCTGGTGGCGTAGTTGAAGTGGAGGGAGCTACTACTGGCGCCGAGGAGGCCGCCGGAGCAGACGAAACAGTTGGCGACTTCACGTTAGTTGCCGCTGAAGGAATAGGAGGGGCCGAAGGAGTCAAAGATCTTGCAGGAACTGACTGCTGGCCTGCAACTGACGCAGCCACTGGAGCAGACGAAGTTGGCGAAGAGACCGGCACCGAAGGTACTGTTGCAACTTTAACAGCATTAGCTTCTGCTTCAGTATTTGGAGATGGTTTGGAAGCTTCCGTTCCAATTTTAACCGCCGGAACCTCCGCACTCTGACTACTACTAGACGTTTGCATTACAGGCGAGCTATGCGACACACTCACCGGAATGTTACCACCAACATTATTATTGACAGGAGTAGAGACAGGATCAGGACTAGCGTTCTCAGCAGAAGAGACTGTAGGAATAGCGAACTCAGGGCTGCTTTCATTACCGCTAGCCAAGCTAGCGTCAGAAGTCGTACTCTCGCCAGCATCTGTCTTATTTTCCGCTGCCCGCTGCTTGCTCATCAAGGAATTTACTGCTTTGTCCAGCTCGTCAAAATCAATATCTGTCATATGCCCCCTATTTTTTATCCCTTATGTGCTTTTTCTATTATCTCCGTAAATTGATGTATATCCAAACTTGCCGCGCCAACCAATAATCCATCAAGTCCTGAAATTGCCAAATAATCAGCTGCGCTATCAACCGTTATACTACCGCCATATAGAATCCGCACTTCCTCGGCCGCCTTTTTACCGTACAAATGAGCAACATGCTGACGAATCATTTGCGTTGCTTTTTTTACATCAACCGGTTTAGCATTGTCGCCAGTACCAATCGCCCAAATTGGCTCGTAGGCAATCACTACCCTATCCAGCTCTTCGGCAGTCACGTTCGCCAGACCGCTAGTTAGCTGATCAGCCAAAACATCTCTCGTTTCGCCTAAAGCCCGTTCTTGCGCCGTCTCGCCAATACACAAAATCGGCTGAAGACGATTCCGAATCGCCGCCTGAACTTTCAATCTAATATCTTTATCGCTTTCAATAAAAATATATCGCCGCTCCGAATGCCCGATAAGTACATAGTCAGCAATCCCCCGAAGATGCGCTGCCGGTACTTCGCCAGTGTACGCGCCATGGTCGCGCCAATAGCAATTCTGCGCTGCCAACTTAGCAATTCGCCGATTAATTTGCAAACTTAGACTCTGCAATGTTAATGTTGTAGGAGCTACAACAACCTCAACATCCCGGTGCGGCTTTAGAACCTCCATTAGCTTATGCAGATACAAGCTCGCCTCTTGCATATTGAGATTCATCTTCCAGTTGCCAATGATTAATTTTTTTCTCATGATGATAATCCTTATGCTTAGTTTATCACCTCAGTCCATACACGTCTAGTAAACTTTCAATTCCCGGCAGTTTTTTACCCGCCATCAGCTCCATACTAGCACCGCCGCCAGTAGAAACATGCGTAAAACTCTGCCCGTCATGACCATCCCACTTTAAAATAAAATCTGCTGTATCGCCGCCGCCAACAATCGACACTGCATCCTTATTCTGAGCGATTGCCAAAGCTACGCGCGCCGAACCAATCGAAAAAATCTTTGTCTCAGTATAACCGAGAGGCCCGTTCCAAATCACCGTTTTCGCAGTTGCCAGGACTTTCGTGAACGCCTCAATTGTCTGGCCGCCAATGTCTAGCGCCATATCATCTCTGGCAATTTTATCAACGCTAACCTCGCGGCGAGGCAGCTCGCTATAGAGATCGGGAGCTACCGCCACATCACTTGGCAAAACCAAAAAATCATCAACATGATCTACGCCGACCTTTTTTTCTGCTTTATCATAAATATCCTTAATTACCTGCTCCTGACCAGACTCAGAGACACTCTTGCCAATATTGCAGCCGCGGTATTGTAAAAAAGCATTTGCCATAGCACCGCCAATTAAAATCCGATCAGCCTTATTAATCAACCGCTTGATCAAAGCAATTTTATCGCTAACTTTAGCACCGCCGATAATCGCCACCAGCGGCGGCCGGGGATTTTTCATCGCCTTGGTAATAGTTATATACTCTTTTTCCAGCAAAAAACCCGCCACACCAGGCACGCATAATGCAATGGCATGCGTACTAGCATGCGCTCGATGCGCTACCGCAAACCCGTCCTGCACGAAATAATCGGCGCGAACTGCCCGCTGAATTGATTTAGCAAACGTCAAATCATCAGCTTCTTCTTCCGGATAAAAGCGCAGATTTTCTAGCAAAATAACACTGCCCAGAGGCGCACGGCGTACTGCTTGACGTACTTCATCGCCAACACAATCGCCAACGAACTGCACTTTCCGACCCAATAGTTCTGCCAAATGCTTAGCCACCACCTCCAGGCTCAGCTTCATATCCCAGCCCTTTGGACGCCCCAAATGCGACATGATAACGATCTTGCAATTCTGTTCCAGTAGGTACTTTAATGTCGGCAAGGAAGCGCGAATCCGCAAATCATCGGAAATTGTACCCTTCTTCGTCAGCGGCACATTGTAATCTGCGCGCACTAAAACAGTCCGCCCGCGCAGATTAACGCCTCTAATCGTTTGTTTTGAAAATTGTCTGCCCACCCGATTGTTCCTTACGACAGCGTCTTAATTTGAATATTATCCGTTTTACCCGGCTCAGGATGATGGCCGCTTACCAATACGACCGTAACTGGATCCTCGCCAAAATAACCTTCCCGCTTCAATTCCTCAGCCAGTTTCGTCGCAGCGTTCAGCTCATTCGGACGAATGTATGGGCGAGAAGCATAGCTTAACGCTAATTTTTGCGCCGTCTTGACATTCTCGGTCACGCAAACAATCGGCAAGTTCGGACGATACGCACCGACATTAACCGCGGTAGCACCGGTATTAGTTTCAGCAATAATTGCCCGCGCCTTAATTCTTCTAGCCAGCTGCGCTGCTGTGTAGCTTAAAATCGCATCAGTTTTTTCGCGCATCTCAGTCTTATCGACCATCATCACTTCGCTATGCTCTTGGGTATAGATAATCGTCTTACGCATCGCCCGAACAGTTTCTGTAGGATATTTACCGTTGGCTGTCTCATCCGACAGCATTACCACATCGGCGCCCTGAATGACGGCATTTGCCACGTCGCTCACTTCAGCGCGGCTTGGCTCAGGATTGTCGACCATACTACCCATCATCTGTGTCGCCACAATCACCAGCTTGCAATATTTACGGCACAAAGCGATAATCCGCCGCTGCATCACCGGCACAATCTCTGCGCCAGCCTCCACTGCCAAGTCGCCGCGCGCCACCATAACGCCGTCGCTAGCTTTGACGATCTCCTCCAAATTTTCCGGATCAACTGCTGACTTAGTCTCAATCTTAGCGATGATATCGACCGTTGAACCCAGCTCTACCAGCCTCTGCCGAAGATCAATAATATCGTCAGCCTTCTGTACAAAGCTCAGCGCCACATAATCAAAATCTTGCTTAGCGCCCCACTCCAGATCGGCGATATCTTTCGACGTCATAATATCGCCGCCAAAATCCGTATCCGGCAAATTCAGCCCCTTGCGGCTCATCAAAAATCCGTCATTTTGAACTTCCACGCGAATCGCCGTCGAACTAACAATTTCCCGCACAATCGTCTTAATCTTTCCATCAAACATATAAAGAGGTTCGCCGACTTTCATCTTTTCTGCCAAATTATACTGCACCGGCAAATTAAAGCTGCCGTCATGTTCGGCAATTTCTGAATCCAACACCAGCATATCGCCAGCCTTAACATCCAGCATATTGTCTTTCAGGATGCCCAGGCGAATCTTTGGTCCTTGCAAATCCTGTAAAATCGCTACTGGTTTGCCTAACCTTTGACTAGCCGTACGCACCCAATTAATCTGCTCCAATCGGCTTTCATTATCGCCATGGCTAAAATTCATGCGAATGCCGTTAACGCCAGCGTCCAGCAGCTGAAAAACTTTCTCCTGACTGAATGTTGCCGGGCCAATTGTTGCTAATATTTTTGTCCTCTTAAATACATTGCTACTCATTTTTCAAATTATAACACTATTTAAACAGATATAGTAGTGGCACTACGGCATATTAATCCGATAATTCTCAGCAATATTAGCCCTTATTCAATTATGTAAATCATTTACAATAACTAATTCACGCCCCCGGCACTGTCCAATACTCCTGGACAATGGCTTGGACTTGCGATGGTTGGGTTGTTAGGGCTTGCTCCCAGGTCATGCCAGTGTCTTTTTGGAAAGAGGACATGGCTTGGATTAGGTTTTCAATTTGAGTGTGAGTGATGGTGTTGCCTGTGGCGGATTTGAAGGTTTCTATTTTATAGTTATCACCGCTGTACTATGAGCTAATTGTAATAGCATCCAGAGAGCCAGGCATGCGGACATGCAGGTCATTGTTTACACGCTCAAAAACCACACCGATCGATTCGTGCCCCAGACGAATCTCGTCGGCTTTACCGTTCACGTCACAAACCGTATCTTCCCCATCTCCCTTGTTAAAGATGTAGACGTCGTCGCCTTCGCCGCCTTTGAGATAGTCTTTGCCTTGACCGCCGATGAGGGTATCGTTGCCGGCTTTGCCCCACAGGGTGTCATCGCCAGCGTCGCCATCTATCAAAGTATACAGCTCACCCACACTGAGCGATTCTCCATTGGCTGTACCGCGTAAAACTTGTTCGCCAGCAAAATCAATAATACGACCATACTCCGCGGATTTACCAGCATAATAACCCCGCAAAACAATAAATTCCTTACTGTTCTTTAATCCATAATATTTCATCGCCCGCGCAAATTCGCCCAATAAGCCAGAGCCAACAACAGGATCTTGAGCAATAGCAGCATCTATAGCTTGTTTAGCTTTCTCAAATGAAATCTCATCATTGTCATCAGCCACGCTATTCACTATATCTTTCAACTGCGCCTGAGAAATCAACGATACATACACAACTTCAAACAACTTAGTGTACGAAGATTTTAGCAAGGGTGCCGAGTTGGCGTTTGGCGACCCTTGAAATTCTGCACCAAAAAATTTCTCCAATACAGCCAATTTCCGGGCATCAAACGCATCGCCGCGGCTTTTCGGATCAACAGAATCCACTCCCGCCCAGTGCGCCAAAATATCCTCAGTCAACGCCTCACGTTTTGCAACATTCTTTTCTGCAATGAACTGCTCAACCAAGCCGCGTAAAGAACCGGATTTATCCTGCATTATCGCTTTATGCAGTGAGCCAACATTTCCTGCTCCCTGCACATTTGGCAATAATGCAACGCTATCAGAAATCTCTATCGGCGACGAATCTACCGAGTGCGCCGGATTACGGTTTAGCAGATATTCCCCAACTGTCCGAGAACTGCCATCTGCCAAGGTAAACGTTCCTGTTCGCACTTGGATGTTATTAGCACTGTCGGTCACGCCAGTGTTGCTATACGACAACCCGATAGACACAATCCCCAGATCAACCAATCGCCTTAACTCGCCAGCAGAAGCAATACCATCGCCATCAGAATCTTGCCAAATTCGTAGCAGTGCATATATTACGTCATTACTGTCAATCTTACCATCCTTATTATCGTCATACTCTGCCAAGGCAGCAAAACCGCTTGACGCCAATGTCTTACCATCCTTCATTAAAGTACGGTCGCCAAACAGTTCATTGCCGCCGTTAATTATCCCATCGCCATTTTTATCATATGCCAACAAACCTTCTTTAGCATTAACCCACGAGGTTTTTTCAGCGAAACCGTTGTTATCCAAATCAAAGAAAGCGTTTGATTCTTCAAGTGAAACTGTCGTTATTCCGTCGCCGCCCAAATCAAACACCAGCGGATCAATGCGGCGGTTTTGCTCGGCTTGGGCTTTCTGCATATCAATGTACGATTTCATAAATTCGCCTGAAATAAGACGACGCTCATATTTTTGAACAATATATTTAGCATAAGCAACAGATGCATCAGAATAAGACCCCCAACTATAGGCCCCATCGGGTAAAACATAAAGTACACCTCCACTTGAATACACGCTTGGAGGAAGTGTACTTGAGGGCTTAATTTTACTAAAGTGAATACTATCATCAGATCTTGCTCTTTCAACAACGCTTAAGGCATTGATAAACTGGAGAAGATCATCATTATTGACAAACCCGTATTGAGAACCAACCGTACTCGTCATTGAATATTGAAAACCAGGCTTTGTAGGATCATCTCGTAAGAACTGGTGTAAATAATGATGCGAAAAGTTTAAAAAACCACCGCCAAGCTTACCGTTAGCACCTCCAGCTTGTCCTCTATAAAACGTCAAGGTGTCTTCTATAGAATAACCGTCAGACCCATTTGAGATGGTATTGTTTATATTTTTTATAAACTTCTGTATTTGTTTATAGCCTTCAGTACGGCTAATTATACCCTTGCTGATCTGAAGCTTTATCAATAACATTTTTGACACAGCTTCAAAATTGACTCTCCTGTAGTCAACTTCGGTATTATTAATATGACGAATAGTTTTACCCAAATCAGCCCCATGATACATACCAACCCAGTCAAGAGAATTGACATGATCGGTACTATGATCATAAAAACGATTCCATTTTTTGTCAAAGTCATCATCAATAGACTTAATGACAGGAACAGGACTGACAGCGTTAAAAGTAACTGAATTATATATCTTATCGTCTGTTGCGCTTGAATACGTCATAAACTGAGCAATAGCACCTCCTAAGGAATGTCCAGTAAAACTATAGTCTATCAAGTATTGCGACCCGTATGTTTGGCGTACTTGACGATAAAAATTTGCCGCATCGACAAACTGCTGCGGTAACGTGCCTAGTCCTATCTGTATGTCTGTAAATATATCACTAGGACTAACGTCACCACCCAAGATATTCGCCTGGGTGCCCCTATAAGCAAATACTATATCTTTTGTTGTAGGGTCTTGAATAGCAATACCATAAAAGCCTGATAAATTATTTGAATAGACATCGAGAACAATCCAATCTTTAAGACTAGCTAGAGCAGAAAATTCTGGCTTAGAATAATCTATTCCAGGAATCTTCTTAATAGCAGAATTTTTATCGTCGCCTAAAGGAAATGAATAAAGTTTTTTATAAGCAAGCGCACTTAGCGCCAGATATTGTTCAGTCGTTAACTTCATTTGATGTAACTCTCCATTCTTTAAACATATTACTTATTTTATCTATGTAATCAGAGGATTTTATGTCGTCAATTGATACGATTAGTCCTTTTCTATTTAGCCCGTCTTTTCTTGCAATATAAGTTATGATTGTGTCTGTATTTTTCGGCAGATACTTTGATATGTTAGCTATATCGTTTGCTACTTTAAGCTTATCTTTTTCAGACAAATCACTATTCTGTATTTTTTCTATAAATAAACTGTACGGTATTTGCTTACCATATTTACGAGAGGCGTCTTCAAGGGATGGGATATTGCCTCTAATATTTATGTCCTTGGTTTGAATCGACATAGACGATTGAATATTAATCTTATACTTTACACTGCTCCCAAAAATGTCTTTTATTATAGAGTCTAAACGCGCATACTCTCTTTTTGTCCATACAGCTCCAGCATATCCGTCGTGTCTGCCAGAGGAAGAAGACATCACCTTAAAACGGAGAGTATTATCGTTCCTAGGTCGCGCCGTTGCCACCAAATACCCCTCTACCCCTAGACCGCTCGCTTCTCTTTTCGGAGTGTCTACTGCAAATTCTTTACCGTATTTTTCCTTAAGGTACTGTGCCATTTTATATTGTTCTATCATAATGCTGCCGTTGATAAGCAAGTATGTAGCAGCTATTAATACAACAACTCCAGCTGCAACCCATAGTTTCGAGATATGCTTTCGGTTAGGTTTTAGCCTGGAGTTTACTTTTTTCGTAGGAGTGTTTTTAGACGATTTCTTACCAGTTCGAGTCTTTCCGCTACTTGTACGTCTTGTTTTTGCTATACTACTCTTTGTCATTAAATACCCGCCCCGCTATTAATTTGTTAACTACTATTTTCATTTTATATTAAACATAATCTTTAAGCAATAAATAGAATAGATACGATGGCAGTAGCGGTGGCACAAACATAAAATTAACCTATAATAAAGCCATGAAATATAAAAATCGCCGCAACAACTTATATATCGGCGAGGCGTTTTACCTGGATGCCGAGAGTAAAGAAATAATCGCTTCTGGATACGGTCAGTTTGATACCACAACCTCCGAACTAACCGCATCAATGACATTTCTGGCGTCTGGAAAATTTGACAAAGTACTGATTATTATCAAATCCAGAAACGACTGTATCGCGCCGTTCGTCTTTTATAATAAAACCCTCATCAAAGGCGCTCCAGAAAATATCGCGTACAATATCCGCGCCTATTTGCACTGGCAATCTACTGAAGCGGATAGCTTAACTATACCTCTGCGCAAATATTCGAGCGCTCATATCACCACGCTCGCTCAACACGCGCCAGACAACTTAGGTTTTCAATCGCACGCTGCCGGCATGTCCGGCCAGCTAATCAAACGCGCCGTCTCGACGAAGTTGGACTCTTCCATTCACTGCGGTGTACACGCGGCAATTTTTGCCGGATACGCCACCAAAATTAATTCCAGCCAAGTCCGTGATGAACCGCCCATCCAGCTCGAATCGCAGTTGCGATACAGCTTTGCTTACCAAAAACACGCCTTTTCGTTCAGTAATTTAGGTAATATTTTGCTAGCGTTTCAGCTATATTGGATTAGCTTTTTCGACTCGACAGACTGCACGATTGATTCGATACAGCTTGGCGATGATGTTTATTTATATTTAGCCAATCCTCATTTGTATGCCCTGTCAACAAGTTCGCCGTCCTATCGCTCAATCCCGCGCATTCAGTCACAGATGCACGCTGATAATTTAGCCAAGATGGTTTACTTTTTTCTGAATCCTGGTCATCATAAAAAACTTGGTTCGTCGAGCAAAATCGGACTGGCGTTCTCGCGGCTGATTGATTACCGCTTTCGCACCAGTTCCAATGCTGTACATATGAATATTACCAGCCTAATTTTCGCACTACAAAGTTTCGCCGAAGCGGTTGCCGAACGTGAAATTCGCCGGCAAAATCGTAGCACCAAACAGCAGACTCTTCATGACATCCAAAAAGTTTTAGCGGCAATTAAATCAATTGAGCCTGAATTAGCGGACGATGTCCGCGATTTTTATTTGCGTCCAGAAAAAGATATTTATAAGTTAATTGCTCGCCCGACATTTATGCAATCACTGCAAATCGCTCTCGCCAAATTTAATATTGATATCGCCGACTACCAACCGATGTTAAAATCAATTGATAGCGCCCGCCGCCAAATTGTTCACAGCGAAGGATACAGCGTTGAATTTTTACTCAATCTACTGACTTACACCATCGTCCAAATGGAGTCAGACAATAAGCTTTCGCGTCCAGGCGGCATCATCCATAAAGACAGCGACGTTGATAAACTGTATCAGCTACTGCGTCTCATGACGATGCGTTATTTTAATAACGCGTCAAAAATATAAAACGTTTTACCCTCCATGCGCCCGCCAAATATTATTTCATCTCACCTTCAAACTCTCATCCGCCTTGGTCATCAGCGGGTCGAGGAAGAACTCAATGATACGACGCTGGCCGGTGGTGATTTCTGCCGAAACGCTCATGCCTGGCAGCAATTTGAGTTGATTTTGCTTGGAGCTTTTCTCGTCATTCAATTTAATTTTAGCTTTATAAATGAGCCCTTTCTTGTCGTCCTGAATAGCATCGGGGCTAATATTTTCAACCGTTCCCTCCAAGTAACCGTAACGCTGGAATGGATAGGTAGCGACTTTGACGACTACGCGCTGGCCAGGTTTAACAAAACCGACATCTTGATTGTCCAGCGCCGCATCAACATAGAGCGGCACTTTTTCTGGCACAATTTGTGCCAGCTGTTGTCCGGCATTCACCACGCCGCCAATTGTTTTCACCGTCAGCGACAGTACTGTACCATCGACGGGCGCAGTGATGGTAGTTTGCGCTAAAATTTGCTTGGCTTTGACCAGATTATTTTCCAGCTCTATAATTCGTTTTTCCGCCGTTATGATTTGGTTACTAAAGGCACTGTTGGTTTCGGCATTTTGGGTTTGCGATTGATTTTGCGCCTGAGTAAGCGCCGATTGCGATTGTAATAGTTGCTGATTCTGACCAAGCACGGCACTATCAGCGCTAGTGATTCGCTGATCAATATTACTCAGTTCATTCTGTAGGCGCAGCTTATCGACAGGATTGGCGTTTGGTAATCGCTTTTCAATCTCAGCTTTGCGATTTTTCAGGTTTTGCGCATTGGTTTCCAGCTGGTTTTTCGCTTGCTGATTAAGTTGTAACTGTTGCTGGTAGTTAGAAATCGTACCATTTACAGCTTGCTGTCTGGCCGTAGAAAGCGTGGTTTGCGAGACGGCAAATTGTCGCAACATGGCTTTAGTCTCATCTGGCAAATCTGCGTTGTTGATGATCTCATCAGTGTTGCCGCCAACAGCTAACCGCCGCAAAATATCGCGCTCGACTCGCGCCGCGTTAAGGCTTTGATTGGCGGTAGCAACATCTTTTTCGGCAGTTGTTTTATCCAGCGCCAGCAAAGTTTCACCTTTTTTGACGCGCTGACCTTCATGCACATTAATATTTGTCACCACACCAGAAATCGCTGGCTGGATAATCTTAGTACTGCCTTCGGTAGAGATTTTACCGTTAGCTACCGCTACAATATCAATCCTGCCAAAGTATGACCACGCCAACGCCACAACCAGCAACAATGTAACTAGCCAAACCACCAACGCGCCCAGCGGAGCGGCTGGTGTTTCAACAATTTCCTCAGCTGCCGGCAAAAATTCATACTGCAGCTGGTCGCGTTTTAGCCAACTCATGTTTCGTCTCCTGATTGTTGCCGATGCAGATATGCATACAAACCGTTCTTTTTCAGCAGCACCGCCGGCGTACCATATTCAACCAATTGGCCGCGATCAATGGTCATAATTTTATCGACCGACTTGAGCGTTGACAAACGATGCGCGATGATAATAACCGTTCGGCCAGCCGTAATTTGCTTTAGATTTCGCTGAATAATATTTTCCGATTCATAGTCAAGCGCTGATGTCGCTTCGTCAAAAATGAGGATTTTAGGGTTATGCAGCAACGCCCGAGCGATAGCGATGCGCTGCTTTTGCCCACCACTCAAGCCCTCGCCTTTTTCGCCAACCATCGTGTCGTAACCATTTGGCAATTCGGTAATAAACTCATGCGCGCCAGCAATTTTCGCCACCCTTACGATATCGTCCATGCTACTACTCGGCACATGCACGGCGATGTTATCGCGCACGCTGGCATTAAACAAAAAGTTTTCTTGCAAAACCACACCGATTTGCCGGCGTAACCAACTCGGATCGGTAGTAGCAATATCGACACCATCAATCAAAATCTTGCCTGATTCTGGCACGTACAATCGTTGCAATAATTTAGAAATCGTACTTTTGCCCGAACCGCTGCGCCCAACCACGCCGACCACCGTGCCAGGACGAATGCCAAACGACACATCGCGGATGACTTCCGGGCTATCTGGCGCATAGCGAAAACGCACGTGTTCGAACCGCACATCGCCAGTGATACTCGGCAGGCGCGACTTGCTCGGATCAAGTGTCGGCTCCGGCTTGGTGTTAAAGATATCACCCAACCGCTTCATCGAAATACCCGTTTGCTGAAAATCCTGCCATGACTGCACGAGGCGTAGTACTGGGCCGCTAACTCGACCACTCAGCATTCGAAAAGCAATCAGCCCGCCGATAGTCAAACTACCCGCCATCACCATGTGCGCACCGACCCACAAAATAGCGATGTCGAAAATCTTTTGAATGAGTTGACCGAGCGCGCCAGCATTGCCTGACAGTAAATTAGTTTTATAACTAGCACGAACATAATTGCTCAGCCGGCCTTCCCAATTTTTCTGCAGTTGCGGCTCCAGCGCGAACGATTTGACAGTCTGCGCGCCAGTGATCGACTCAACCAAATACGATTGGGATTCGGCACCCGTATTAAATTTTTCATCCAAACGCTGGCGAAGCAGCGGCGTGATTATCCAAGACAAAATCGCAAACACCGGCAGACTGCCCAGTACCACCCACGTCAATGTCGCACTATAAAACAGCATGACAATGATATAAACAAACATAAAACTAATGTCGATCAACGCGGTCATCGGCGTACCAGTCAAAAAAGCCCGAATTCGTTCCAGCTCCAATACCCGCGCCGTGGTATCGCCAACTCGACGGGTTTCAAAATACCTTAGTGGTAAGGCAAATAAGTGCCGAAACAGCCGCGAACTCAAAATTACATCAATTCGGCTAGTGGTATGGGTGAAAATATAATTACGAGCGATGCCGAGCATCCCCTCAAACAGCGCGATAATCACCAACCCACCAACGATGACATCAAGCGTTGAGATACTATGATGCGCGAGAGCTTTATCAATGACAACTTGCGTCAAAATTGGCGTGAAAATGCCAATAATCTGCACTACCAGCGCCGCCAGCATTACCTGAAGTAGTGGTTTTTTGTATTTGATAATCGTCGGAATAAACCACCTGAGGTTGAATTTTCTATCCGCCTCTTTCCAAAAGCGTTGTGTAAACAATACCACCCGGCCAGTCCATTTATCTTGAAAATCCTCGGCCGATATCACCTGCGGCGGCCCGCCGTTTGGCGGTAAAATGAGGAATTTACTGTTGATGATTTTTCCAGAACCTTTGACTTTGCGGCGACTATCATCCTTATTATCAGCAAGTTGCGCCGCCACGCCACCCTCGGCAACTTGCGCCAACACCGCAAACTTTTCATCCTTCATACCAACGATGAGCGGTAGTGGCAACTTTGTTAATTGTTTAGAATTAACCGTAGCCGCCCGCGCCTTCAATTTAAGCGAGCGCGCCGCCCGTAGCATATCCGTTTCACTCATACCCACACGCGGGTCAATCGCCAGCGCGTGAGCAATCTGCTCTGGGTCGGCAGGAATACCGTGAAACTGAGCGATGGCCGTGAAACAATACAAACCAGGATCTAGCTTGCCGCCAGACTTTTTATTTGCCAAATCATCATTTAATTTTTCACGATTCTTTGATGCAGATTTAACACCAGCGCGCTTTTTAACTGACGCCGCCTGACTATCCTTATCTGGTTTTTCTCGCTTACTAACCACTCTTTCCTCTGATTATTGACTATATCAGAGGTAGTTACCAACTCAAAGCTTAAGCATCAGGAAAAAATCACTGACATTTACTGCAAATATGCCGAAATCTTCGCTTTGGCAGCATTCACCGATTCATCGGACGGAATCATTACGTAAAGCGGCGTACTGTTATAGCTATACGTTTGTTCCATTGCGCCCGCACCGTCAACAGTGATTGATTCGACTTTCCACGGATGGATATCATCAAGTTGTTTGCGGATGATCGCCTTAATAGACTGCTCGGATAGGTCTGTCTCGACAGAGTCGCGAATAATACCTGCGATTTGCGGTAATTTTACGGCATTTTCAGTACGCGACAACTTGGCGATAATCGCCTCGATAACGTGCTGCTGGTTGCGCCCGCGCTGGCGATCGCCTTCCTGGAAACTGTAACGTTCGCGCGAAAACTCCAGAGCCTGCTTGCTATTCAGTGTATTATACCCCTTATGATAAGACTTGAAATCGTAGTCCGAATAAGCTTCAATTGGACCAATAGCGTCGATCAGAGTTACCAGAGAAGTGAAATTGATACGGATATAGTGCTGAATATTAATACTATACAAATCCTCCAATGTCTTCACCGACATATCAACGCCGTACACCCCGGCATGTGTCAACTTGTCGCGCAAGCCAGTCGTACCGTGCAGTTGCACATAATAATCGCGCGGCGTATTTACCAGTAGAATCGAATGTTTAGCTGGATTAACCACCATCAATATATTGACGTCGCTGCGCGATACGGTAGATATTTTGCCAGCCGTATCAATGCCGCTGATGTAAAGAACATATGGCTTATCGACATTAATCGCCGAAGACTGTTTAGCAGCCTCCCCTTCCACGCGAATAGTCTGCAACACTACCAAATTATCGTGGAAAGTTTTATCAGCTTCTTCGATGATTGGCATATTAGCCTTGCGAATAGTTGCCAGCTGCAGATCGCCTGACTCGAGTTTATTCTTAAGTTCAGCCAAACTATCCAGCGCTTGTTGATTGGCAGAAGTTTCATCCTTGACTGCCTTAGTCACTTTATTATAAAGCGGATCAGCCGAAAGTATTCCAACCGATTGAGCATTATTAAGCGATGTATTACGATCCTTATAGGCAGCAATCACATATTCAACATACGACGATTTCCTGCTTTGCACTGAAGACGTCAAATTATCAAAAGCTCGCGCCGTACTGATAACGTAAATATTCACAGCAGTAATCGCCAAAGCCACTATTCCAAGCGCGATCAGCACGCCAGTATGAATATTACCAAAGCGCTTCTGACTCACCAATCCCCAGATTATAGCAGCAGTCACCACCCCGTAAATCGGTAAACCAATCCACAAATAACGCTCAGGCACAATCCCCGCCTGCAAAACACTAACCACCAGCGCTATGAACGATAACAACAAAATACCAGCGACCATTCTTCGCAAGCCGACGCTTAGTTTAGTAGTTTTAGTAACTTCAGACACCATATCTTATATATTATACTCTATTTTTTACTTTTTTGCAATATTCTTACAAAAATACTTATTATAAACACCCCGACGGTTGCGGCGCAGCTGTCTATGATTATATCGCGAACCTCGCCGCTTCTACCACTAACAAACAACTGGTGGAACTCATCGCTGGCAGCGTAAAGTGCGCAAACAATGATTGACAGCGTAGCCGGGCGGTTAAATTTGAACTTACTTAAATCCACCCGCCATAAGGCGTTAAACGCCAAAATACCCAGCACGAAATAAGCGAAGATATGCGCACCTTTGCGAACCAGAAAAGTTAATAACTGCTGGTCGACACTCGGTGTAATGTGGCGCAGCTGCTCGACAAACACACCGCTCTGCCCGCTAGAAATCGAAGCTGGCTGCTGCGAAAGCATGAAAATAACCGCCATCCAAAGTAGCGGAAGAATCAGGTGGAATTTACGCATGGTGCTTTGCCAACTTTCTAAGAATTTTAACAAATAATTTTTTGAAATAGATATATTCATCAGACTTATGATACACTAACCATATTATAAAAAGCGGCACTATTATAGCAACAGCGCCATCATAAATTAATTGCAATAATGGATTACTCAAAACTATTGCGCGACTGATTACAAATGATGTACTAATGACACAAAAAGCTAAAGCGGTATTAATTAGTATATGTATAGCGTATTCTTTGTAGCTCTTATGAAACAATCCTTTGAATACGAATTTTGGATAGCTATAGCAGTGTAGTATCATTGAACTTATAGCCGTACCTAAAAACACTCCTGGTAGTCCAATTATATAAACCAGTGCCAATGAAGCAACGATGTTAACTAACGACTCTACGACAGGCACCAAGCGATCTTCGTAAAAAATACCTGCCGCTTCCTTAAAATTACCGAATACCGACCTAGCCAGCGTTATGTACAAGCTGAGAGATAATGCCACTACCACCCATGTATCAAGAACGAATTTTTCACCGAGCCACATACGCACCAGACTGCGCGACGCAACAAAGAATACGCTTACCGATATAATTGATAAAACTTGGTTAGCAAATTGCAATCGCAAGAATGTTGTGAAACTCTTTTTGCCGCCAATATCTACTAGCATATTGCCAATACTAGCACGTACCGCATTAGATATCTGGACAAACAGAGATTGTATTGCAACCTGTATAAGCTGGTAATTACTATACAGACCGAGTGTTTGCAACCCGAGTGCGACAGAAATAATGACATTATCGGTCCCCATGACCACAAAAGCGCCAATCTTATGAAAGAATAATCCCCCTATTTGCTTGAATATATCTTTTTTGATTGTTTTATCAATTGGCTTTGGCGACGCTGTTAAAGTATATTTTTTGTTAACGATTCTATTAATTAAAATATTTTCAGCTAGCGTCATAGCTATAGAAATCGTTGCAAACAGATAAAAACTTTTTGTACTAATCAGTGAGATGACTTTTACTATATTAAAAATAACGATTGCCGAGAGATGAATAATATTTATAATATAATTTTTTTGATCGGCGTATAGTAGCGATCGTTTGTACGACATCAAGTAAGACAATATACAGTTTATTACGAATAGTCCGTAGATAACGTATATATTGACAGACACGCTTGGATTGCCAGCTATTCCTGGTATAAAAGGTGCCAGGATAATTGCTGCGACTGCTATAATCGCGGCAATCGAGCGATAGCTTAGCTTATAAAAACACATGAGCGACGACACGCTTGACATATCATTTTCATGCAGCGGCTTGTATAAATGAAATATAACCGCAGATCCAAATCCCAATTCGGCTACTGACAACATCGAGATGATATTAGTAAACAGACTGTTGAGACCCAGCAGTTGTACCCCTAGCGTTTGTACAAAATAACGTTGCATGACAAAATTAGCAACAATCACAACTAGCCCTAGAATTACTGATACAATGATATTTTTTATGGAGTTACTTGTGCGCATATTAGTTACTTTTCTTTTTTGCAGAATGGTATTATCTTTGTCTACAGCATTAGCGTCCACGGGATTGTAATAATTTTATAGCAATATCGTAATTGATTAGCGCTATAGCAGCGACAATTCTGTACTTATAGAACATATTAAAATCACGCATAACTAATCCTGCATTCTTTAGTATGACCCTCTTTATAATAGCAGATCCCTCTACTGATCTATTTACACTCGGATCAGAGGCTATTAGAACTGCTTCAATAAAATGACGCCCTACGGCTGCTTTTTGGATTTTTTTGTTATTTGTCGTAGATAAAGCATCCTTAACGATAATATCAGTAGCAGTTAATCCACTTAGTCTTTTCTCATTGAATTCTTGGTTCATTGCACTCTTCGGGTTTGGTCTATAAAAATACAGTTTTTCATTCAATACTTTAATTATCTTAGAAGATTTTATTAATCTATAATTTAATTCAAGGTCCTCTGCTATCGATAAATCTATATTAAATAAGTTTTTTTTCAACAGGACTGTAGGATATAATTTAGCACAAGGGCCGTTGTCAATTCCATAAGGGTATAATAATTTTATTAAAGCTTGGCCGCTGCTTATGGACTTTACGACAGGTTTTTTATATCCTAATACGCGTTCTTTAAATTCATTAATTTTTTGCGTAGGTTTGCTAACTATTATACACCCAGGATGAGTACATGTAATTTGATTTACTAAACACTCCACTAAATATTTTCCAACTAGGTCGTCACCATCCACGAAGGTTATATATTCTCCCCTTGCCTTTTTTATTCCTAAGTTTCGCGCTGCAGATACACCCTTGTTTCGCTGCTTGTAGTATAAAATATTGCGATATCTCTTTCTCTTGTCTTTTATAATATTTTCAGATCCATCTTTAGAGCCGTCGTTAACAACGATAATTTCAATATTGTCATAAGTTTGCTCGGCAACAGAGTCTATACACTCGCCTATATACTCTGCACAATTATAGACTGGTATGACTACACTTACTAAGGGATTCTTATCGAACCTTTCGTTTTCTCTACCAGATTTTAGTATAATTTTTCTGCGAAAAAATGCCACTATTCTGGTCGGCAATATACTAGACACAATAGATTTAATGATTACCAGGTAGGCTAGCACAGGAGCTTTAGTCAAATGGTAGTAGTGCAAACGCGCCTTAATCTCACCTCCGCGTGTTTTGAATTTTCTCTTCGAATAGTCCTCTTCATTAACTCTATAATTCAACAACACTCTGTCAATCACAAAAAGACGAAACCCTTTCATAACTAACTCAAACCAAAGAGATAAGTCTTCTGCCCGTTTGTAATTTTTGTATCCTCCGACAGATTGAATATCTTTCTTCCTCATCATTACACTTGGGTGAATGATACTATCACCATATGCTAGCGACTTGGCTGTTTTTTCGCCAGGTTTTCCTAAAACCCCCGTAGTACTATTTTTTGAAAATTCATTCGCAAGCGTTCCTACAACACTATACTCTTCATGATTTATCATAAAATTGTATTGCTCCTCTAAGCGATTTTCGTCGGCAATATCGTCAGTATCCATTCTTGCCAAAATATCAGCTTTAGAGACAGCTATAGCTTTATTTAGAGACTCTACCAATCCTATATTTTTGTTATTTTTTATAACCCTTATTCTTTTGTCTTTGTACTCTTCAGTTATACTATCTAAATCATTTTTGCCACAATCATCAACTATAATAATCTCGATATCTTTGAATGTTTGACTTAAAATGCTCTTAATTGAGGCTCTAAGGTAATCTGGCGGAGTATTATATTCCGACATGATAACACTAATTTTTGGCTTGCTCATTAAAATCCTCCAAATATACTCTGATAAGGGAATATATCAGAGCCTTTTAATACAAAACATTGCATAAAGAACATAATCAAACCATACAGTGATACTAGTAGTAGAATAGGTCTCTGCGCCTGTCTTGTAAATACTTCCGTTATAGAGGGGATGAATAGCAAAGAAAACACAGAAAAATACATTGCAAACCGGCTAATATCAACCGAAGACAAACCTATTACTAGCATAGTAATCTCTAGAAATGACATTACTATGAATAGTCTTGAGTAAGCTAATTTGTGGAATTTGCCCATAATTATGAGAGTTAAAAAGACAGAGAATATGATAAATTTTAGCATTAACATACTGCCTGCTGCGGCGTTGGAGGTAGATGAGTACTGAGAATAATCTGAAAATATAGAGCTCTGCATAAATGTTGAAAATATAGCTGAACCGCCTAATAATATAGCAGTCCCTACGATAAACATTGAGAATATTTCACGAAACTTAAAATTAGTTTTATGTATAAATAGGAGTATGATTGGCAAAAATATTGCTAAAAT
Source organism: uncultured Candidatus Saccharibacteria bacterium (assembly GCA_963548835.1). Classification (GTDB taxonomy): domain Bacteria; phylum Patescibacteriota; class Saccharimonadia; order Saccharimonadales; family Saccharimonadaceae; genus Nanosynbacter. The sequence goes on along the minus strand of CAUUVO010000001.1, from coordinate 20,627 downwards.
CAAAGAACTTTTATGCATGAGAACTGCTACAATAAACGGTACAATTGCTGCTATATTTTTGCGCTTATATAATAAACTGACCGATAAAAACACCATAGACATAGCTGCTAGCTGTCTAACCGCATTAAAGCTTACTGGGAAAATCACTAATAAATATAGCAGATAGGCGGTACTGGGATGTTTCAGATTAAAGTTCTTAATACCGTAATATATCGGTAATATAGTTAGCGCGGAGAAAGCAGTAAACATGAACCAGGAATCAAGATTTAGGGCAATTCCTATGTTGGATATAAAGTATATACCCAATTCTGTTGGACCGTATGTCATATAACCTTTTAGGTCTAAGTTAGGGACTATTCCGTTGTAAATATTTTCATAGTTCTTAAAGTCAGTACCAACATTATAACGAAGACCCGACGCCAGAATTGGAATCAGCAAAGATATCAGTAAAAATAGCCTATTTTTTCTTTTTTGGCCAATTCGCATAAGTACAGCAGAAGCCAAAAAGATAGATATGTAAAAAATCAGACTTTCTTGCATAGCGTTTCTTTATATATTTTATTAATTTTCACTGATATATTATCTATTGAGTAAATTCTTACTGATTTTTTTAAAATTTTATTATTCCTAGTTTTCTGTACGCCTTCTATGAATTCATCTTCATTAAATCCAACCACAAACCCATTCACGCCGTCCTCCACTAACTCAGTTGCTCCGCGGCATTTGGTAGTGATTATTGGTAGGCCAGCGAACATTGCTTCGATAAGATGGACAGGCAGACCTTCGCGGTGACTAGCCGATACAGACAGGTCGGACATTTGTAGTAATTGCGGGATGTCAGAACGGTAGCCTAAAAAGTGCACATTCTTAGCTACGCCTAGTTTATCGGCAAGTTTTTTATGGTAGCCATTTAGATTATCTTTGCCAGCCAGCAGTAAATGTACTGATTTATCTTCTTTATTGATTTCGTATAACACATGTAGTAGCAGAGTTTGATTTTTATTTTTATTTAATTCCGCCGGATAAATCATCACGAAGTCATCTTTTTTAAGACCGAGCGATTTGCGGAGTTCCAGCTTTTGCTTGGCGGTAAGCTTCGGCGTGAAACGCTTTGGGTCAACACCTACGCCTGGCATGTACGTGACGTTTGTCTTGAACTGCCTTTTGGCGCGGTTGTAATCTTCTTTATTTATGGTAATCAGCATATCGGTGTGGTGCGCCATCAGCCGCTCGACTGGATAGTAAATGAGCCAATTTAACAGCGGCGCTCCCTTGAAAAAGTGAAAGCCGTGAGCGGTATAGATAATTTTGGTGCCGTTCTTGCGGGCTTTTTTGGCAGCCAGCCGCGTTACCACGCTGCCCATCGGCGTGTGAGTATGGATAATATCGTAATTCTCTTGATTGATAATCTTTTTCAACTGTCTGTAAGCGGTAATATTACTCAGCCTGAACGGGCTTCGCGTGAATGGTACAACAAATGACTTATCACAATCCAGAATTTCTTCCTCGCCCATCGACGCGTAATGAACTTCCCAGCCCTTCTCGCTCATCATGCGCATAAACGGGCGGTTAAACTTTTGGAAACTAGCAACGTGCGATGTAAAAAGAATCTTCTTAGTTTTCTTATGGCTACTCATATTAATTTATCTATCGTTTTTTCCTTGGTTTATTCTGTTTTTTCAGCTCCTGCAACTCTTCGTGTATGCCGCTCTTACCCAAAGTATTCGATTCTTTGTCAAAAAGCGTTTTGATAGTTACAAATATAATTTTAACATCGTTTAGCAAAGTAACGTTATCGACGTAGTCCAAATCATGGGCAATTTTTTGTTGAATTGATATGCTATTACGACCGTAAGCTTGCGCTCTGCCTGTAATTCCCGGACGGACGTTGTTTCGGCGGCGCTGGTCGCTATTCATATTATCGTAATAATCAGTAATCCAAGGGCGCGGACCGATGAAGGACATGTCGCCTTTTATTATGTTAATAAGCTGCGGTATTTCATCCAAAGATGTAGCGCGAACAACCTTGCCCACTCTGGTTAGAGAGTCTGATTTTGACGTGTCATGCACGTCGTTGTCGGCAGGCATGCTGCGGAATTTATATAGGGTAAATGGCTCGCCGTCTTTACCGGTACGCTTTTGTCTGAATAGGATTGGACCGCGCGAATCAAGTTTGATACAACCAGCGACGATAATGAAAATTATTGCAGTAAATGGAAACAGGATTAGTGCGCCTGATATATCTACTAGGCGCTTTCCGTATTTTTGGTACATCGTTCGGACTCCTTAGAGTTATTTCTTTGGCTTTGTTTTGGTGGTTAGTTGCGATTTTCTGTAGTCATAGATGAAGAACAGTACGATTACGGTCAGTGCTACCGAGGCGGCGGCAACTAAGCCGATTTGCTGCAGCGGCTTGATGTTTGATGGGCCGTTTGGCGTGTCAGCCGAGTCGACGACGCTGATTTTAACAGAGCTATTACCGTAAAGCGACTTGGATTGCTTTTCAAATTCTTGGATGGCTGATTCTAAAAGCGCTTTGCTGGTTTTTGGGTTAGAAGTGCTCATTGATACGTTAATGATATCGGTGTTTTTAACGTTTTCCGCCGTAGTATTACCAGATAGGGTTTTATAACCCTCTGAATAATCGTTGTTCGCGATAACCGGATCAAGCACGCGGCGCGAGGTGAATAATTTTACATAGTTATTCAATGTCACCGAACCTTGATTGCTGCCAGAGTGGTCGGCGCCGATCAATAAAATAGTGGCCGAGCTTTTGTACTGCGGTTGTTGGATAAAGTACGTGTAAGTGATGCTGATAATTGCGCCAATCATGACGGCGATGGCGATAGTTAGCCACCTTTTAGCATAAAAGCGCAATAAGTCGTAAAGATTAATTTCGTCCATGAGACTCCCTTTAATGTTGCAATATGTTATTGATTTGACTGTAGCATAAACTTCTATTTTTGTAAATAATATACCCTAATATACTTATGCTTTAATATCTGGGTTGTTAGGGTTTAGATAGTGGCTTATAACGCTTATGCTTGTTACGCTTATGTAAAGTTTGCTATTATCTTTTTATAAGGCATTAAGGAGGGGTGCTTATGAAGATCAGAGGGTATGATATTACAGAAAAAAGAGTGGCGGCTGCTTGTGCGGCTATGCTATTAGTAGTTTCGCTGCTTGCGGCTATTAAACAAGCTAATGCAGCAGATACTATGGCGAATTTGCTAGATAATAAAGAGTCGCAAAAAACTTCTAAACCGACTGAGCAGAAATTAAAGACCAAGCCAAATAATGACTTACCTCAACAATTTGTACCGCAAAAGAATAACAATAATACTAACACTGATACCGAAAAAAATACCACCGACACTAACACGCAAAATAATAAAGTTAATGATACAGGAAAGAAAAATACAGCAGATACTAAAGATAAAAACCAGGTCACGCAGCAACCCGCAAATACACCGAAGACCAAACCAGATAGCTACACTTACATCGTACAAGAGGGCGATTCATATTCAATAATTGCTCGCCGCGCTATCAGCGAACATGGCGGCTCAATCTTGAGCTCTGCGCAGAAGATTGCTGCTGAAGCTAAATTAATAGAACAAGCTGGCTGGCCAGAAGTTGACGCTGGGCAATCCGTAAGGATTGATAGCGCAGCCCTCTCGCAAGCGATTAGTTCGGCCCGTTCAATGACGGCTGACGAACAGCAAATGTGGCAATCTTATGCTGACGATATCGTCTGGTAGCAAGCACTGCCGATGTCGGATAGCTCACAATGAAAGTCGGCTAATTTATGTGGAAATTTAAAAAATTCACCATATATTGATGAATTCTTCTATGGTGACCTTACCGGGAATCGAACCCGGGTTGCCAGGATGAGAACCTGGTGTCCTAACCGCTAGACGATAAGGCCTCAACGCCAGTTATTGTAGCAGAAACCTAGCCCTGTGTCTATACGCGTACGACAAATATCTCTTACGCTCATTGATCGTTTATTGACTTTTCTAAAAATATTCTGTATAATAATGATATCAAATGCAGATTTAATAATTAATGTTAGCTGGCGGTGGAGCTGGTTGGCAGTAAGGAGGAGCGATGCATGCGTAAATATATCAATTGGCTGCAAAATGCGCCAAAGCAGTTTTATGCGCTGGTTATGATCGCGGCGGTGTCCGCAGTTTTACCAGTTGCATTGAACGCTTTGGGTCCGGCAAACAACACGGACGCAGCTTTTACTATCGATAAGAAAGTTCGAGTCGCTGGTACAGCTGAATGGAAGGATAGTACTACCGCCAAACCGGGCGATACTGTCGAATACCAAGTAACCTACACCAACAAAAGTAAAATTCGCCAACTCAATGTCGCTTTACGCGATAAAATGGGCAAAGGTTTGCGGTACGTAGCCAATTCGTCTGTCTTAAACGGCACTAAATTATCTGACAAGCTTATGGAAAGCGGCGTAAATCTCGGACATCATGATTCGGGCGGTAATGCTGTCGTTTACTATAAAGCTGTCATTCCTAACAAAGAGAACTTGTCATGTGGCACGACGGTGCTAAAAAACACCGCCACCATTAACGTCGGCAACACTCCTAAGAGCGACGAAGCGACAGTTACCGTAGAAAACGAATGCGCGCAGGCTCCAATTTACAAGTGTAACTCGCTAACTATTGAGAAGATTTCTAAAGATGACTTCAAGTTTTCCGTACAATACACCGCATCAAACGGCGCGGTATTTAAGAAGGTGGTGTACAAGGTTTATGATGCCAATAACAATGAGGTTTACAGCTCAGACAAAGGCAACTTCAATGGCTTTAAGCCAGGTAAATATACCGCCAAAGCTTTCATTACCGTGGCGGTAGACGGCTCAGAAAAGACCGTCACTAGCGAAACTTGCGAAAAGCAATTCGTTATCGATGGACAGACTACTCCTAAAAAATCGAGCGTTAAAATCGACAAGCTAGTAGAAAACGCTGAACAAAAAACAGTCGGCATTAATAAAGAATTCACTTACCAAATTAAAGTCACTAACAACGGCGAAACCAATCTTAAGAACGTCGCTGTCACCGACAATGCGCCAGCAGGCATATCCTTCACTAAGGCCAGCGCTGGCACACTAAAAGACAACAAGTGGAACTATACTATCGCTGAATTACAGCCTGGACAATCTGTAAGCTTTACAATTACCGCGAAAGCTCCAGCTACCGTAAATGGCGCAGTTAAAAACACCGCCTGCGCAGACATACCGGAAACCGCGGCAAATGCGCCGGACAGCTGTGATAGCGCAACCGTGACAGTTGAGGCGGCTAATAATCCAAAACCGACAGAACCGAACGACAATAAGAATCCATCAAAGCCGTCAAAACCGACAGAGCCAGAGAAACCATCAGCACCAACTAACCCGAATCCAAAAGCTCCGTCAAACCCTACAAACCCTTCGACACCAACGACGCCATCAAACCCGACGCCGACGACACCAAGCAAGCCTTCGACCCCAACATCCCCATCCCCATCTCCAACACAGCCGTCATCTCCCACAACCCCATCTCCATCGACAACAAACACCGAATCAACAGTAAAAAACCCTTCAGCAGAACCGGCTGCTTTGCCAAAAACCGGCATGAATGACCCGCTAGTTGGCGGACTTGGACTCGGCGCATTGATGACAGCTGGTCTAGCCTACGCCATTAGCCGGCGTCGTATATAGAGACTGACCGCTCCAAAATCTTTTTCTGAAGCGTTCAGTTTCAGACAGTACACTCCCTGTTTAGCAGGGAGTGTCTTTGTTGTATAATAGAAATGTATGGCCAAGCAGAAGAAAAAACGCAGTAAGAAATATTCCGGCATAGACGCCGCCTCTAAGCGTCCAAGCGTTACTAAAATAACCGCCGCCAGCCGCTCGAAAACATCGCAGTGGTTGTTTGATCGGAAATCACTGCTTAAACCAGCTGGCATAGTCCTAGTTATTATATTAATAATTGTCTTAATTCTGTCGGGAATTTTCCGCCTATTTTAATGTTTTTACCTAAGTTTTGCCCGCTGGAATTCTAAATCCAAACACGCTGCCCTTCCCCTCTTCTGATGAAAATATTATTTCTCCGCCATGAAAGAGAATAACTTTCCTCGCTAAAAATAAGCCTACCCCGGTTCCATCCGGCCGTTTCCTCCTGGCATTTGAGCCGCGGAAAAATTTACCAAACAAATTCGGCTGCTCGGCTTTCGGCACGCCAATGCCCGAATCTTTCACCGTAAATTCGATAAAGCCGCCCTTTTGAGACAGACTTATCACTACGTCTTTATTAGGCTTGGAATAGTAGATAGCGTTATCAATCATGTTTAATATAACTTGGCGAATTTTTTCGGCGTCGATTTTAACTTCCGGTATATTTTTATTAATTTTTACCTTCAGCTTTACTGACCGCTGACTAGCCACCACTTTCAGCAAAGCAACCTCCTCTTTTATAATTTGCGCAATGTCGGTTTTCTGCTTGTCAATCACAAATTTACCAGTTTGCAGTCGCGAGACGTTCAAAAAATCGTTAATTAGCCGCACCATTCGCTCGCTAGAAGAAAAAGCCTCCCTTAGAACAGCCTTCTGAGTTGACGAGACTCTGCCCAAATCACCCTCAAGCAGCATATCCAAATATCCTTTGATACTCGTTAGCGGCGTTCTTAACTGGTGCGACGCCATTGAAATAAACTCATTCTTCGACTCGTCAAGCCGCTGAAGCTGGCGATTAGTTAGTCTCAACTCTTTGGTCGATTCGTCAATTTTACGCTGCAAAGTATCGTTCAGCCGCTTAATTTCCTCCACCGACAGAGCGTTCTGAATCGAGATTGCCAATTCGCTAGCTACAGATTCCAGAATGCAGATATTCCGCCGGCTATATTTACGCCCTTTACGCTCGCCTAAAAATAGTATGCCCGCCTCGCGGTCTTGCTGCATCAAAGGAATTGCCACCGCAGTTTTATGCAGCTTAAATAACTTCTGCAAACTTTTATTTTTAATATCCTTGGCAATAATCGCCTCGGGAAAACTATAATGCTTCCAATAGTACTGCATAATTTTTCGCGTATCATCTTCAATTACCGCATAGCGCCGGCGTCCAGCCCGGCCGTAAATACCTTTACTAGGAATGCAAAACGCGACTTTTTCCAGCTTAAATTCCCGCATAATATAGCTGCTGATTCGCCTGAGTAATAGCTGCAAATCAGTAGTTTGCGCTAATATGGCCGATAAACCTTGGGAGAAATCTTCAAAATTACACTCGTTGCGATAAAATATTTTATCAGTATACGTGTCAAAAAACTTTTTTATCGGCTGGAAAAGAAATGCCAAAACCACCGCCAGAATAACATCTATCGGCTCCAGGCTAGACCCCAGCGCAATATTTTCGTACAAAAGCAGCTTGGATATCGCATAGGATAAAACAAAATAAATACCAGCCAAAGAGCCGATCAGCAGCACATAGACGACGCCGCGCGTTAGCGCTGCCTTAGCACCTATTTTTTTATAACGGGAAACCGAAACATGGATAGCAACCGCCGCTAATATAACCGCCAGAGCAACCATAAGAATAGGATTGTGCGCTGTCATGCTAATGTTTATTATAACATCCAACCCGGTAATTCATGCTATACTTTTATTATGATAAAGATTGTTATTATTGAAGACGATCCAACCATCAGCCAAATGTACCGTATAAAATTTGAGTCTGATGGTTTTGAAGTGCATTTGGCAGCAAACGGGCAAATTGGTATTAATGTAGCAGAAAAAGTCCGGCCGGATATAATCTTATTAGATTTGCAAATGCCAGAGATGGACGGCACCGAAGCGCTTAAAATAATCCGTTCTCGGGATTGGGGTAAAACCGTGCCAGTTATCATACTAACTAACCTTGGCGAAGAAGAAGCGCCGCGCGAGCTGCGAAGCCTGGGTGTCGATAGCTACATTGTCAAAGCAAACTACACGCCGCGCCAAGTTGTCGAGCAAGTCAAATCAGCCATAAAAACGGCGAACTGATATAAATATCTAATTAGTTTTTACCGGCAATTTTAGGCAGGCGTTAATGACATTGTCAAACAGCGCGGCGACCGTAAGCGGGCCGACACCGCCTTTTTTAGGCGTGATGGCAATATCATTCCGCTGGCGGACCTCCTCCGCCGTATCGCCAACTATTCTACCGTTTTCCGACGCTGTTCCCGCGTCAATAACCACGGCTTTCGGTTTTATCATCTGGCTCGTTATTAACCCTGGAGCTCCCGTAGCCGACACGATAACGTCATAATTTATCAATTCACCCAAGTCGTCGCCTTTCTCAAACACCGCAGTATCGACCCCAGAATTCTGCCACATTCGCTCCAGCGGCGCGCCGACCAGCCGTCCGCGCCCCACGATCGCTATTTTTTTTCCTTTCAGCTCAATACCATATCCAGCCAGCAGCCAATTGATGGCTATCGGCGTTGCGGCATCAAAAATCGCGTTTCGACACAAACCGTCAACATCCTTCTTTTTATCAACGGTTTCTAATAATTCATCTGTTTGCTCCGGGTTCTCTACAGGCAATTGGACAATTATTCCTTGCACGTCTTGCCTGATATTCAATTCTTTTATTATATTTAATGCTTGCCCTGAAGCTGCTCGATGAATTTCCACATCAATTAGAATATCCGCACCGTACCGCTGTTTTAAGCGCATATATGTCTCAATTACTGGATTCTGAGCGTCCGTCACAATTGCTAAGCGCGGCTGAATATGGCGCGCCTGGCGCAGCGCTCGTACTTGCTTGGCTTGGCGCCCCTTAATAAAACCCGCCAATTCCGATCCGTTCAGTTCTCTCACGTTACCCAGTATAACAATTACCGCTCCTTGAGTACAGAGATAACCTGTGGTATAATCTGAAAAGCTTGGGTTTCTGGCGGATGTAGCTCAGTTTGGTTAGAGCGCTGGATTGTGGCTCCGGAGGCCGTGGGTTCGAACCCCATCATTCGCCCCAAGTCCTATCGCGGTTTACTTTTCTAGTGAATCGTGATATAATAAAAGTATGGACATTCTTATTGATTGTCGTATAATTGAACTATGGGCCAGTAGCTCAGCTGGTTAGAGCACCTGCCTCTTAAGCAGGGTGTCGAGGGTTCAAGCCCCTCCTGGCCCTCCAGAATAAGTTATTATTCTATCGTTCTTCGGGACGATCTTTTTTATACAAAGTACCAGCTACGGTTCTATAGGCGATTTACCCTTGCGCTAGTTAAGTGCCGCTTGACTTTTATTTGTGTTATTCTTTATATTTTTATGATATAATCAAACGCATCATGTCAGACAGTCCTGAGGTCTCATTAGTGCGTCATGAAATGGGACGCATGAATAGTTCATCTTGGTATGATCTTGTCTCTCGGTCTATGTTTGATGTCGACCCAAGAGTTGCTACAAAGGCAATGCTATACAAAGACAACATGTTACCGTTTTTGGCTTCAAACGCATTACGAGAAAGACTAAGACACCAAGCCTCCTGGCAGACATGCATAAGCTTTACGACTGAACAGGTCGATCAGTACAACGCTGATGAAGTCAAATATATCGAGCGTGCCGTTAACAATACTCGTAATACAAGAAGATATGATAATTTACGTCGCCAGGTCGGCGCTGTTCTATTAAGTCCTGGCAACCATGATCCGAACGCATCACAGGGAATACTTTCATGCACTGACTACGGCATGACGTGGGCCTATGAACGCAATAAATACGAACACGTAAGCCTGATAGGTAAATGTGTAATAACGATAGTTGCAGCTAACGATCTTAGCGCTGGAATAGTCCCGGTAGACATTGCCCCGATAGACACAGAACTTATCCAGCCGTCTTTATTGCTAAACTCATCAATACAGCAGACACTTATTGGATACAACTTAGAATCTCACGACAATAGGCTTGAAGTAAGTGCACAGCATGTATTACTAAAGCAAGATAATCCAGAGAGCCCATGCGCATCAATCTGGGTCCCTCGCCCGCACCATAGGCGCAGCACCGCCCATAACTTATGCGAACTAGAGCTTGACGAGATTGGACAAGTCACGCTCAAAAGTACTGGAGAAATCGCTATTGAATCAGATGTACTGAAGCGTGAACTCTGGTCACTCTTAGTGTATGATCAAACACACTAAGAGTTCACTTTTATCCAAACGGATTATACCGAGCTGGCGGCTCCTTAAAGACAATTCGGTCTTTCGCGTTAGTAGAACTACCAGGCTGCCGAGAGCCGGTAGATGAATGTCGAGAACCAGTAGAAGGCTGTTGAGAACTACCAGGCTGCACGCGATTGAGCTGGCGATTTTGCCCAGGCATCGCCGTACCACTGCCGCTGCTAGCATCATTGCCACCAACCCGCTGACTACTGCCAATGCTGGAATTTGCCGACATTGAATCGCCATATCCCTTTATGTATTGGCGATCTACGTTATGAGCACGATTCGCAGACGACATTCTGGTTGTACCGTAGGTCTGCGCATTAGCTGCATGATTAGACATCAGCCTGTTCAATAATTGGCGCGACATTCGCGGCCTGCCGCTTGCATCCATACATCCCCCTGTTTGCAATGTATACTAAAATGGCGCCCCGAGTAGGATTCGAACCTACGACCTTGAGCTTAGAAGTCTCCTGCTCTATCCAGCTGAGCTATCAGGGCGTATTTTCATTATATCATCTTTCTGCTACAATAGAACACACTGCGGGTGTAGTACAGCGGCTAGTATGCAAGTTTTCCAAACTTGAGATGGGAGTTCGATTCTCCCCACCCGCACCAGGAGATTATCTTGCTTAGCTTTTTTAAGCGCCATATATTTTTAATTATTGTTATAGTTGCTATTGTTTTTATGTATCTCGCGGCAGGTTTGGCGATTGTTTTCTTACGCCCTACGCCCGGCAGCGAAGAACTTACAGCCTATCGATTAAATTTACCAAACCATATAAGCGTAAAAAATGAAAAATTTGTCCGTATCTACGACAGTTATAAATCTGGGCATATTGAATATCGGATTTGGCTTTCAAGCGGCATTACAGTCACTGAAAAGAAACGATCGCCACTTCGCACCTTAAGCTGTTCCCAGAAGAAGAAAGACGAAAACTGCCAAAATCTCACTACTAGAGATGGCACGCAGATTCAACTCACCCAAAACAGCAAATCTTCAGATTTAACAATTCGCGCGATTAAACATGACACCGAATTCTTTCTTATCATTCCGCAGCATCTACGCCAAACGCATGATAACGTTAATTGGCAGCAGGTTTTTACCAATATACCCGCAGTTACCGCTAATTAGTTAACATGTTTATGCTATAATAAGTAGGTTGTTATTTAATCTATAAAGGGCATCATGGATCTATATTCTTACACCGATACACCGAAATATCAGCCTCAAGACATCGAGGACGCGTCAGAATTTTATAATTTGATTGAACGCAGCAGTCTAACACATCAGCTGTCAGAAACGCGACCGTACGTTTACTGGACAATGGAGATTTACGACAAGGCCAATGGCATTAAGGGCGGCGGCGGTCTCGGCGTTTTGGCGGCGGATACCCGGCGGGTGGCTGAAAAACTGGAAGTACCGTTCGTGGTAGTGACGCCGTTTTACCGCAGCGAGTCGCACCAAAAAATTGATGATTTGTCGCAGAATGAATATTCGGAAAAAGTTTCGCCGCAAGATTACGGTTTTGAATACATTGACGAAGTTACTGTCAGTTCGGCAGGCTTCCCCGATTCAAGTTTGAGTATTTTCAGAAAAACGCTCGGTTCGACGCAATTTATCACAATGTCAGAGCCAAATTTCGGACAATTGTACGAAGGTGACGGCTCTGGCGATCACCGCCTGTATCAAGAAGTGGCGCTAGGTTTCGGCGGCTACAAAGCACTGAAACTGGTCGGTATTAAGCCAGCTGTCATCCAGCTGAACGAGACGGCAACTATTTTCGCAGCGCTAGCACGGCTGGACGAACTGTGCGCAAACGGCATGAATTTATATGAAGCCATTGTCTATGTTCGCAAACATACGCTGTACACTAACCATACATTACTGCAAGCTGCCGAGCCAGAATTCAATCGTTCGCAATTTGAAAAACTGGTTTTACCAAACCTAAAAAGCAACGCTGTACGCTGCTGGCTAATGGAACAATTCCGCAATGACCGCCTGCGGCCAAATTTACTAGCTATTGAGCTGACCGAGGCAAAAAATGGCGTCAGCAAACTACACGCTCGCGTAGCTGATTTTCGCGATCGCAATAATGATAAAGTTAAATTCCAAGCAATCACTAATGGCATCGACATGGAGACATGGGTGCTGCCAGAAATTATGAATACTTATTACAGCCAAAACGTCATTGATAAGTTTGGCTTGCCGACAGAAGAGTTCAAAGAACAAATTGATAAAATTGACGCGCCGGCCATTCGCCAACTAAAAAGGCTTGGACGCCAGGAACTGAACAGGATTCTAGCGGCGCGCAAAGATCAGTACAATGAACCTGTACAAATTCCTGAAGATGCAGTGCTGTTTGATTTCAAGCGGCGATTCGCCAACTATAAACGCCCGTATATGGCGTTTGAACAGCCGGAAACTCTGCGCCAGATTTTAATCAACCATAACGCGCACTATATTTTAGCCGGTAAAGTTCACCAGGGCGACACGGCTATGTACCAGCGGCTGCTTGACATCCTGAAGCTCGTTGACGGCGATCCAGTTTTACGCGAGCGCGTCCATTACATCCAGGATTATGATGAAGAGCTGGGCCGAGCTTTGGCAATCGGCTCAGATATTGCGATTAACGTGCCGATGATCGGGCTGGAGGCTTGCGGCACGTCGTGGGAAAAAGATATCGCCAACCTTAAATTGCTTATCTCTACCAGCGATGGCGGCGTCGCGGATGTCAAACCGATTGCCTGCCTGGAAGTGTCGGGCAATAATTACGATGCCGAAATATCGTCACTGTATGTCAATATGCTAAAAGCTGCCGCTGCCGTTAAGAATGACCAATTGTTAGAAAAGACTGTTCGCCGCCAGTTAAAGGCATACCTGCCGATCATTTCTGGCACGCGTATGATGAAAGATTATCTGAAGTTCCTGTTTCCGCAGCACCATTCGCAAAAATCATCAGCACCGCGAAACACGCCAGTATCCGAACCAAAGAAAGCCGCTATTCAATAATTACTTCAATTTCTGCGCCCAGCGAATTGAGCCGCTGAGCCAGCTCCTCGTAACCGCGATTTATTGAATATACATCGCGAAGGATTGATACGCCTGGTGCTGCCAGCATCGCCAGTAGCACTACGACTGACGGTCTAAGCGCTGGCGGCGCCACAATATCAGCCGGCTTCCATTTCGTCGGACCGGTAATATACACCCGGTGCGGATCAACCAGCTCAATTCGCGCATTTAACTTGCTTAGCTCCGTGAAATAAATTGCTCGATTTTCATAACTCCAATCGTGTACTAGCGTCCGCCCTTTAGCAACTGTCGCGATTAGCCCCAAGAACGGCAGGTTGTCCATATTAATCCCCGGAAACGGCAGCGCGTGCAGCTTATCTTTGGCTGCTTTCATCTGAGAATGCTTGAGATGGATATCAACCAGGCGCGTCCTTTCGTTATTCGCAAAATATTCCTGACTTAACTCAAATTGTAAACCCATTTCCGCCAGTGTCGCCAGCTCAATTTCCAAAAATTCAATCGGCGCCCGGCGCACGGTAATTTCCGAACCGGTTACCGCCGCTGCGGCGATAAAACTCATCGCCTCGATCGGATCTTCGCTTGGATAGTAATCAAGGTTTTTATTAATATGCTTACGACCAGTAATTTTCAAAATCGTCGTACCGATTCCTTCGACTTTTACGCCCAATTTTTGCAGAAAGAAACAGACATCCTGCACCATGTAATTTGGACTAGCATTGCGGATGATTGTCGTATCTGGCGACAACGCCGCCGCCATAATGACATTTTCCGTCACTGTATCGCCGCGCTCCGTCAAAAGAATCGTTCGATTGCCAGAAATCACCTTAGTTTGCGCATGATAATATTCCGATTCTGCCGCCACATCCATACCAAAACAACGCAAACCGCTCAGATGCGGCTCAACCGTGCGCTTGCCGAGATTACAGCCGCCAGCAAACGGCAAACGAAAATCACGATACTGGTGAAGCAGCGGGCCAAGAAACATAATCACCGTACGCGTCCGCTTAGCAGCGGCAATATCCATATTTTCCAGCTTCAGGCGCGCTGGCGGCATAATTTCCAAATCATTGCCATCCAGCCAGCGAGTTTTCACGCCAATTGAGTTTAATACTTCAATAATCCGATTAACTTCCTCAATCCGCGCCACTTTCCTGAGCGTGGTTTTTCCCTTATTTAACAAACTGGCGCACAGCAAACCGACTGCCGCGTTTTTACTCGTATTAACGCGTATCTCACCAGACAATTTTTTACCGCCATGCACCCGAAAATTCATTTTTCCAGAATGATTTACCATCATAATGTTATTATTTAATACTTCGCTAATACGCGCTACCATCTCTATACTAATATTCTGACCACCGTTTTCAATCCGGTTAATAGCACTCTGCGAAGTGCCGATTGCCTCGGCTAATTGTGCTTGCGTCATGTCCTGCTTTTGGCGGTTTTCAGCGATTAAATTACCAATCTTCTTCAAATACTTATCTTTATTCATACAGCGATTATATCACAGATGGTATATTAACGCAATGATATAATAGAAGAAAGGAGGAAATGCCATGCAGGATACACAGGTCGCCGAATTGATTGCGGCAGAAATAAAACGGCAGCAGCTGGGGATCGAAATGATACCTAGCGAAAATTACGTCTCGCCAGACGTACTTAAAGCACTGGGCAGCGTCTTTACCAACAAATATTCTGAGGGTTACCCCGGACGACGCTATTACGGCGGACAAGAAAACACCGACCAAATTGAGCAGCTGGCGATTGACCGCGCTAAAAAACTATTCGGCGCTGATCACGCCAATGTTCAGCCGCACTCCGGCGCCCAGGCCAACGAGGCGGTGTATTATGCGTGGTGCGAGCCTGGCGATACCATTCTGGCGATGGATTTGGCGCACGGCGGCCACTTAACGCATGGCGCGCCAGTCACCCGCTCAGCCCGCGAATATAAATTCGTCCGCTACGGCATCAAGGATGTCGAGACTGGCGAAATTGATTATGAAGAAATTCGCCGTTTGGCGCTGAAACATCGGCCAAAAATCATCTTGGCGGGCTTCTCGGCCTATCCACGAGAGCTGGATTACGCCAAATTTGCCGAGATTGGCAACGAAGTCGGCGCCATGCTGATGGCAGACATGAGCCACATTGCTGGACTAATTGTCGGCGGCGTAGCCAAAAATCCGTTTGACTACGGCTTTCACGTTATCACCACTACTACACACAAAACCTTGCGCGGCCCACGCGGCGGCTTGATCTTGTCGAGGGGCATAGCCAGCAATCCTTTGAAGCGACCAGAAAAAACCTTGGAAAACTTGCCAACACTGATTGACCGGGCGGTCTTCCCTGGCACGCAAGGCGGCCCGCACATGCACACCATCGCTGCCAAGGCAGTGGCCTTTGGCGAGGCGCTACGCCCAGAGTTCACGGAATACGCCCAGCAAATCGTAAAGAATGCGACTGTTCTGGCAGATGAACTAAAACGCGGCGGCTTGAAATTAGTAACGGGCGGCACCAGCAATCACTTGGTGCTGGCGGACGTCTACGGCAGCTTTAACATCGACGGCAAAACAGCCCAGGAGCGGCTGGAGGCCAGCGGCATCACCGCCAATGCCAATGCTATACCGAACGATACCCTACCACCATTCCGCCCCAGCGGACTGCGTCTAGGCACGCCAGCACTCACTACGCGCGGCATGATGGAAGCGGAAATTAAGCAAATTGCCGAGTGGATTATTACAGCGATAAATACAGAAAATCCAGCAGAATACGCAAAAATTAAGCAGCAAACTACTAGTCTTGCGGCGCGTTTTCCGCTACCATATAAGTAATACTAAATAAATTGGGGGGCAAATCAGAAATGGTTTCTTCAAAAAACAAAGTAAAAGGTTTTACGCTCGTTGAGCTTCTAATAGTCATCGTGGTTATCGCCATTTTGGCAGCCATATCAATTGTGGCTTACAATGGTATTCAGCAGCGTTCACGCGACTCGGCAGCGGCAGCAACTGCTTCGCAGCTATCAGCAAAAATTGAGGTATGGAATAGCCGAATCGGCGGTTATCCATCAACATCAGAGGTTGAGAACGGACTTGATAATGCGAAAGTTACCGAAGCAAAATTGAGCCAGGATTTAAAGAATAAAATTACCACTCACGGAACATCCAATATAAAAAATAAAATTTTAGTCAGTTATGAGACATGCGGTACTTCTCCTAACTTTACTGGCGCGAAGATCGCTTACAAAAAGGGTAGCGGCATTGAAACACTCAAGCGAGGTACTGGCTGCTAGCTAATAGATAATGTACAGGTTAAAACCCCGGTTTTCCGGGGTTTTAATAATATCGACATGTTAATGTAAGATCACTTAACTAACAACCAGCTACCTTACCACGATCAATATGCTCGGTACTACTTCCTTGAACGTAGGTAATTTTAGCACCAGCGCCACTGTTGCATTGCTTATAGTGAACAGGTTTTTTAGCATCTGGAGCTGTAGTACCCGTAGTAATCTTACCTTGCAATTCAGCACCTATCTCTGCTTCAGGAGCCTTAGGATCGTCGTTATTCACTAGATGATCATTACCCACTTGATCATCAGTCGGATATGAACCCTTTATGCCATTCCATGCCTCAACCTTAGTCGACAACTGCGATGCAGCACTTTTAGCTGCCGAGTCGCGTGAACGCTGCTGAATACCATTGTAAGCCACAATTGATATGGCTGCCAAAATGGCGATAACCACGATGACTATTAGAAGCTCAACGAGCGTAAAACCTTTTACTTTGTTTTTTGAAGAAACCATTTCTGATTTGCCCCCTATTTTTAAGTTAAGTTGTTAACAAGCATTAGTGTATCAGAAGCGAAGAGCAAGCGCAAGCATTTTATTAAAAATTGAGAGATTTTACGTATAGCCAGCCAGTATAGCTGATATCATCGCCGGCAACCGTCTTAGAGGCGGTTAATTTTACTTCCACGGTATCGGCGTTGCTAGTTATATCCATCTTGACTTCTTTGCTATTAGAAATCAGCGTATCATCAACACCTCTTTGCCAAACATTCGAAGACGAACTACAGCCGCTGTCCATAATAGCCTTACGCTTTAAAGTATTGCCGCCAACGACAGAATATTCCATCTTATACATAAGCGCTTCCGCCACAGAAATACCAGTTCCCGCTATCGAGCAGTCGCTTTTTTTAATCAGCTTCCGGCTGGCGCTTAACGGATTGGCAGACGTCGCCAGATTGTGCATTGATATTTTATTAGACGCCATACCGTCAAAGTCGGTGCTTATTTTTACATCTTGTTCAATCTGGTCAAGCGCCGCCAGCACCTCATTCTGCAGCTGCGTACGGGCGCTAGCGCGCATTGAGGTTCCGGTTAAGTTTACTATCGCCACCACCATGGCGCTAACAATTAATATTATAAGCGGCATGACAGTCAACAGCTCTATCAGCGTAAATCCGGCACTTCTTTTACAGCTCTGGTCTCGGCGCTTAACCTCCAAGATACGTTGCATGCGACACCTCCTCGCCATCGGAACCGTATTTAACAGTAACGACAACTCTTATTAATGATGAATCCGTATACGGTTTACACATAGAGACAGTAGCGGACGCTGGCTTCGGCAAAGAGTTCGGCCGAAGAGTTGCTGGCGATACAGCCGGCGATGAGCAAGTATTAGCAACGGCGGCGTAATTTTGTTTGCGTAAAATCTCATAGCCAAGATTGCTAGCCTCGCTCATCTCCCTAGTGTCAGCCGACTGATTGATAACTACGCTGTATAGCTGGTAGCCGCTCATTAAAAACAGCGCCGCCACGAAAAGGGTTATTAATATTTCTACTGTCGTAAACCCACCCTGTTTCATTATTTATGCCTGCTTTCTATAACTTGCCATTTATCTGAATCTTTGGTTTCTAAATGATACATAATTGAGTATTGGCGGCATTCAACGCCGCTCTCCTGGCATTTCGTACCGCTGCCAGAGTGAGCAAAGTATACGTATGCGCCGCTTGGATATGCCGGCAAGTTATTGGCAGCATAGTTATTTTTATACGAATTTATATCAGCAATACTGTTAATACTGCGACCACCGGAAAATATACCCTGCTTGGCTGGAATTAGCGCTTCGTTGCCGGACGGGCCTTTTTTCGCATCGTCCTGTAAATTGGCTAATATTTTATCAAACTGGGCGCTGGTCAAATTAGACGACCCAGCTACGCCAGAAAAATAAGCCGGATAGCTGCCGACTGGCTTGATTACATTACCGCCGCCGTCTTTGATTTCCTGCGAATAAATACTCTCCAAGTACATTTGAATCGCCGCTATGTCAGCCTCGCGCTCCTTATCGCGGGCGCTCGCCTGATAGCTGCGAAAGCTAACAACGCCGATGGTAAATAAGATTGCTATGATAGCAATAACGATAGTTAGTTCAATGATTGTAAATCCACGCCTCATCCTCATGTATTAAGCATAACCGCAAAGACAAAAAACTACAAGCCTTATTCTAATTCAAGCGGCTCTTGCTGGATTTGAATGTGGAATTTATCGTACACTTTCTGAACAATTTTCTCTCTGGCCATAGCCAAATCAGGATAACCAGCCGCTCCATTGTTAACTAAAACCAGCGCATTTTTTTCGTAAATTCGAATATTATGGAATGTTTTTCCTTTCAAGCCAGCCTTTTCAATAAGCCAGCCTGTAGGAATTTTATATGTATTGTCCGGCATAATGTAATTCGGAATGTCCGGATATTTTTTCTTTAACTCGTCCAGCTGCCACTGCTCTATGATAGCATTCTTAAAGAAAGAACCGGAATTTGGCTCTTGGGCGGGATCTGGCAATTTCTCAGCGCGAATATTAAGAACAGCCACTCGGATAACTGGCAAATTAACAATTCTAATGTCATTTTCGGTAAGATACTTCTGGATTGCAGCGTAATACGGCGGCTTAGGCTGAGCGCGAAACAGCCGCAATGTAATACTTAAAATACAATACCGCCCCTTTTGGCTGCTGCGAAAAATACTATTTCTGTACGAGAAATGGCAATCTTTGGCGCTAATAGTAACGACTTTCCCTTCTTTTGAGTCAAACGCCTCCAGGCTAACCAGCGTATCAGCGATCTCTTGTCCGTAAGCACCGATGTTTTGCACCGGCGCAGCACCAGCCGTTCCAGGAATACCCGACATCGCCTCAACACCCTGCAAATCCATGCCAACTATCTTTTCCACCATTTCATCCCAGTTTTCGCCGGCACCGATTTTTATAACAACATTCTCGCTATCATCAGATATAATGTCAAAACCTTTGATACGGTTCAGTAAAACGACGCCGTTGAATGTTTCATCGTGCGTAATAACGTTGCTGCCGCCGCCCAAGACAAAGACTTTCAAGCCTTTAGTACTAGCTTCCTTATAAATATTTTTAACATCGTCAGCAGTGCTGGCTGCCGCCATAAAACGCGCTTTGCCGCCCAGCTGCATGGTTGTGTATTTTTTCAAAGATATATCAGTTCTCATTTCCATAAGCACATTATATCATTTTTCCCGGCTGGCGCTAGTGTGATATAATATACCCGTTATGCACCCGTAGCTCAGCGGATTAGAGTACTTGGCTTCGAACCAAGTGGTCGCAAGTTCGAATCTTGCCGGGTGTACCAATTTTTGCGCTCTGGCAATCCAGCTGAACCACCCTCGGCGTTACGATGTACGTCCTTTGGCTGTGTTGTAAGCAGCGCACCAAATGCCCCGTTAGCTCAACTGGATAGAGCGTTGGTTTCCGGTACCAAAGGTTGCAGGTTCGATTCCTGTGCGGGGTACCAAAAATGAATTTATTATGTGTGATTTTTCTAAAACTCCTTACCGTAACGACGAAGCTGCTGGCTGGATTCTTAGCCCAGTACACAGGCGTCTTGATTGCGTAGCTATTCATAAAACGCCGTACATTGTTCCAATTCATAGAGATTGGGGACTTGATATTTTTAGCCTCAGCGTCGAACTTATTATCGTTACGCTGCTACTGCTTGTTACCTGGCGGACACGACAAAAAGCTTCACACAATAGTACGAACCGCAAATCACGAGCCGTCATTTCAACACTTTCCAAAACAGCCGCAATACTATTTGTCGCCGCCGTAATTGCCGTAACGTGCATGCGCTTGTTACATGGCACGCGAGCAGACAGTCTTTGAAAAATATGCAACGAATTATTTTGATTCTAAAAACCATTCAGCAATTCTGAATCATCAATGTTGGAGTTTATCAATAAGGGAGCGAATATCAAAGACGATGAGTAGCTAGGGATTACTCCCATCCTGAAATTATCACAGAACGTCAGCAGACTCATATTCGATCCCCTCAACTAATCCGTCACAACCGTAGCTCTTAGGTATGCCAGCGGGGACT